>JBNKFV010000018.1:0-74213 GCA_050289485.1 Cellvibrionaceae bacterium | reverse complement strand
ACCTTAGATTCAGGGACATTACCCAGGCCGGCAATGGCGCCGACAAAGGTATAGACGAACTCGCCTTCCTGCTTGTCTTTATAGTCGTAGTGGAATGCCGAGGTATTGAGTTGCATGCTGCCGTTAAGCAGTGTGGTTTTCAGGCCGATTTCCAGAGACGTCAGTTCTTCAGGTTTGTAGGGGGTCAACTGACTGGTTGTCTGGGAGTTGTTGCCGTTGAAGCCGCCGGACTTGAAGGCATTGGAAAGGGTCGCGTAGGCCAGAATGTCGTCGGTTATCGCATAATCCAGCCCCAGTTTGCCCATCCATTTTTTGGTGCTGATATCCGTCGAGTAGGGGTGAAAGGCGTTGTTCGCATTGGGGGAGCCGATCACGGCAAAAATGTAGTCGGGCGAATTGGGGTCGTCGTCAATGGTGCCGCAGTCGCCGGCTTGCAGCGTCGTACCAAAATTGGCATTCATGAAAGTCGCCAGGGTGCCATCGCCGGCATCATAGGTACAACCCGTCCAGTCGCGCTCTTCCTCGGTGTAGCGTAAGCCGACTGTCAGGCGCGCCTTGTCGGTCAGGTTGTATTCGACATGGCCAAATATAGCCCGGGAGTCCGTTTCCTGCTCGTAGCGGGTATGCAGGCGGCGTATCGGGGTCGTGGCAAAGGGCGTTGGGAGACCCCAGGCAGCAGAGCCATCACCGAAAATGGAGTCACCCATAAAGAAGTTGTAAAGTTCGTCGATTTCATCGTGGGAATAGTACAAACCCGCGACCCAGGTCAGCTCAGGGCCTTCTCCCGACAGGCGTAACTCCTGGGAAAATACCTTCAGGTCTGTGGCATTGATATTTTCCTGGACGGAAAAAGAGGTACCGTCGACATCGTTGGCTTCCCGGCGTTCAAACTCGTCGTAGCCGGTGACGGATGTCAACAGCATACCGCCGAGATCCCATTCCAGCTTTGCGGCAAGGCCTTGTAGTTGGTTGTCGCGAGCCGGGCGCAGATTATCCGTTTCACCGGTCACCGGATTGGTCCAGCTATTGTTCCAGTCAGCATCCTGGTTGTCGCCTGTCGAGTACCAGGGTGGCGTCTCGCCGAAGTTTGCGCCTGTGGGGAGGCGGTATTCGTTGAGTGGGAAGTAGGGCGCGCCGAATTCGTCGAAACCGGCCTCCCGTCCGTCGTAGGCCGTTGGCGCCTGGTTGTCGGACTGGTCGTCCACATAGTGGAAGTTTAATAGCAGTGAAGCTTTATCGGATAAGTCAACGTTAACTAGCGTGCGAACCGCCATAACATCTTTTTCACCCAGGGTATCCCCCGGACGCGTCAGGCTTTCCTGCCAGCCTTTGCCGGACTGGTTGGTCTTGAACGACAGGCGCCCTTGCACGGTGTCGGCGAGGCTGCCGCTAACGTAACCCTCCAGTTCAACGTTCTCAAAGCGACCGAGACTCAACGTAAGGCCTCCTTCGAATTCTTCCGTGGGTTTGTTGGAGATAAAGTTAATTTGTCCGGCCGTGGTGTTGCGACCGTAAAGATCACCTTGGGGCCCCTTTAAGACCTCCACCCGTTCCACGTCAAACAAAACCCCCCGGCTCATCACCGTGTACGGAATTGCGACTTCGTCGAAATACAGCCCTACGGTGGACGAGCTCGATGTGGTGAGATCCTGGAAGCCAACACCGCGAATGGTATACACGGGTACACCTGTTGCTCCGGCGGAGTTCACGGATAGTCCTGGAGTAAAATTTGCCAGGTCCGTTGCGGTCGTCACGCCCATATCTTTGATCGCGCCGCCGGTAAAGGCGTTAACGGTTATACCTACATCGTTGACGCTCTGGGCGCGCTTTTGCGCGGTGACGACAATCTCCTCAAGCATTCCCTGGGCGGTGCTTGCCGCCGCCGCGCTTGCCGCGAGCACAGCTACAATGGATTTTCTCAGTGCTAACTGACGCTTGGTTGTATTTGACATGTCTTGTCTTCCTCTTGCTCGTGATTTTCTATTTCTTTGTTTTTGATTTGTTATTTCTTTTGAATACTTGGATTCAGACTCCCCCTTGCGAGGAGCTCAATTGCAGGACTTACTTATTAAAATTGCCCAGCTTGTGATGTTAAGTCTCCTGATGGGTAGGTGGATGATGCGGTCGAGCTACTTTTTATGCTAAAAAAGTATTTAAATTAATTTTATTATTTCTTTTTTCTTTTCGATGCCAGGGCACTTCCGCTGAGGTGATTGTGATTTGCAGCAATTAAGGTTTTAATTACCTTGACTTAAGGGTACCCCTGATTAATCTGTCTGGAGCCTTTGGGTACAGTCGGGGAGGCATTAATGCACATCAATGAATCGGCAATTCATCGGATTCAGACTATCGGCCATGAGCTGTTGGAAATGTCGGATATTCATGAATTCCGCAATCAGACCGCCGATCGTTTATCGCGGTTTTTTTCTGCCTCGACATCGGCTTTTTTTCATTGGGCGGACGCTCGTGGGGAGGTCGCGAAACTCGAAAGAAACGATATTCTCTTCTGGCAATTATCTTCCGAATATCAGGATATCTACTTTCAGGATGTGTTTAGGGATGACCCTTTAACAAAATGGGTTAATGGTCGAAGGCACTTTGGGGCGACGGCAATGAGCTCCATTGCGTCGCAGAACGAACTCAAAACCACAACGCTCTACCGGCAAATTTTACAGCCCAACAAGCAACAGGACATCCTGTTAATTTTATTTGTTGTCAACCAGCGTCTGCTGGGCCATATCAGCCTGACACGCCACCAGAATGCCTCGCTCTTTGGCCCCGAAGATGTACAACTTGCAAACCTGTTGGCCCCCATGCTCAGCGCTGCGTATTCGGAGCACCTCACGCGGCAGCAGTACGCAAAGCGGGATAACATCGTTGACATCCTTGCGTCGTTATTTCCTGGCAGGTTCTTTATGCTATTAAACGAGTCCCGGGAGCTCATTTATCAAAGCAATAACGCCGATGACTCGGTCGCCGACAGTCTGTACCTGCAGCCGCGCATATTGGAGTCGCTTCGGGACAAACTCAAAGAACCCGCCCGCACATTCACGAAGCCGGGCCATACACCACATCACATGCCGTGCTGGGATATGGGCTTTATTCATAGCCCGATAAAAGACCAGGGTGAAACAGTGTCGAGCTCCTTCCAGCATCATGTGATTATTCATAATGGCAAACTGTTTCATCTGTTATGGCTCAATGCAAACCATGATTCGCTTGGTGCCTCGACGCAGGCTAGCCGTTACGGCCTGACCAGGCGGGAAATGGACGTGATCGTCAAAGTCAAAGAAGGTTTAAACAGTACGGAAATCGGCAAGGAATTGTCGATCAGCCCCTGGACAGTCAAAAATCATCTGCAGTCTATTTACAGCAAAGTTGGCGTGAATAACCGGATTAGCCTGGTGAAGCACTTCTCCTGATTTGAACGTGAACTAATGCTGAAACCAAAGGGATAGAGCGGGTTTTCACTGTTGCCCCACCGTCGGATGTTGAGCGTGCACCGCAGCCATTGAACAAGGCAGTTCGAAGGGCAGCACAAAGCCCGCCAAAATCGTGCGCTTCACGCACTGGACTCGCAGCTAGTGGCTTGCCTTTGTTCGGGTGCATCGCTCATTGCTGCCGACGTTTGATCGGCTTGTTGGCTCGGCAGTCACTGGCGCCTTGGCCAGCTGCCCAACGTAAGCCATCGCGCAATAGCGCCAGATTCTCTGGCACATGGTAAACTTCGGTGCGGTGGCCGATAGCGGTATAGAATGCCCGGCCGTTATCGACACAGCGGGTCCAGGCAATAGGATGGTCTTCGCCCATACTCAGATTGTGGCCGGGCTCGTAGCTGGATTCATCGAGGGTGGCGACCACGCTGGCGCCGTTCCTGCGCGGGCTTTCGGCAAAGGAATACCACTCGTCTTTCATGTTCCAGCCCGGTTTCAATGCCGTACCGATCCTGCTCGCTGAGGGTTCGATGCGCACGTCGGCATGCTGAAAATGTGGATTCATGGGGTGGCCGATAAAGCGGGCCCCTAGCAGTTTATCCGCATACCAATCCCAGTAATAAATCGAATCGCCCCCAGAACCATGAATGCCTAGAAAACCTCCGCCGTTGGTAATGTAGTCTTCAAATGCTTGGCGCTGGCTGAGGGTGAGCACATCACCGCTGTTGTTGTTCCATACCACCGCGTCGAACCGGGCCAGAATCTCTGGGGTGAAGGCCCCACCGTTAGTGGTCACCACTACACCCCAGCCCAGTTGTTCCGCCAGTGCCTTGATGGCATGGGTGGCGGCAGTTACTGAGGGGCCGTGGTCAAAGCCGTTGATCTTATTGAATACCAGTATGTTGGTTTCAGCGTTGGGGAATTCGAGTTCGGGTGCCTCGCTATCGTAGCGAGCACAGCGGGCAAGGCGATCGGCGTCAGTGACGTCGAGCTGTGCCAAATCCGCTGCTAATGCCTGGAAGCGGTTGGCAGGCAATTGGAGCATGTGCGCTACATTGGTCACCGACACAATGGCGCCGAAGGTGGGTATCTCGGTGCGTAGCATCATCGCCGGTGTCTTTTCCTTCAGGCTGGGCAGGTGGGATTCCAGTACCCGGCTGGCGCTTGGGCTCAACAGAACATCAAGCAGTGGCGATTCCAGGTTAAAAGGCTTGTCACGCAATGGGCAGTCAATCGGCGCGGGTGATTGCGCCAGTGCTGAGGCGGCGGTAAGCACCAGCATTAGGCTGGTGACAGCAGATTTGAGGATAGCTGAGATACCGTTACGGTTGAGCTGTGGGTCACCCGTAACGGTATATCGATGCATAAAAAACCTTATGTTAGTTAGCATTCATGCCAGCTAGCATAAAGTAGAACATGGCAGCCATGAGTGCTGAGCAGGGTACGGTAATCACCCAGGCGGCAGCGATTTTGATGACCGCAGAACGTTTTACCAGCTCTTGGCGATAAATTTTACGCAAGGCTTTGCGTTCTTTTTTGGTGAGCTCGGCAACGGCTGAATGTTGCTTTAATTGTTTCAGCATCAGGCGCTTCTCTTTTATGGGCGCGTCTCTAAAATCGTGTAGAAATTGCTCAATAACCTCTGGGTCTTGCTCTTTGTGGTGGGCTTTGATTTCTTCGATTTTCTGTTCGTAGCTCGACTTCAAGTATTCACGCAAAAAGCCAACACCAAACACCCCACCCACGGCAATGTGCGTTGAACTTACCGGCAGGCCCAGCTGTGAGGCCACAATTACCGTAATGGCAGCGGCCATGGCAATACAGAAAGCCCGCATCTTATCCAGTTCCGTGATTTCAGAGCCCACGGTTTTGATCAGTTTGGGGCCAAACAGCATCAAGCCTACGGCAATACCCAAAGCGCCAATCATCATCACCCACAGAGGAATCGCTGCTTTCTCGCCGATGCTACCGGCGGTCAGTGCCTGATTGATGGCAGCCAGCGGGCCTACCGCATTGGCAACGTCGTTGGCACCGTGGGCAAAGCTCAGCAGGGCAGCGGCAAAGATCAGGGGTACAGTAAACAGGCTGTTCACGCTGGATTTGTTGTTTTCCAACGCGTCGGCGGCACGGCCAATGATCGGCCGCACAATGGTGTAGATCACAGCAGCAATGGCGGCACCAATGGCCAGCGCGGTAAGAAAGTCGACTTTCCAGATTTTTTTAACGCCTTTGAGCATCAGATAAGTGGCAAATGCCCACGCCATAATGGCTACCAGAATCGGCACCATTTTTTTGGCCGATGCACGCATATCGCTTTGGTAGGTAATGGTGCGTTTAATCAGGTAAAGAAAAGCCGCTGCAATCAAACCGCCTAACACCGGTGAAATTACCCAGCTTGCCGCGATGCTGCCCATTTTCGGCCAGTTAGCGATGCCAAAGCCGCCGGCAGCGATACCCGCGCCCAATACCCCGCCCACAATGGAGTGAGTGGTTGAGACTGGTGCTCCGAGCACGGTGGCAATATTCAGCCATAAGGCTGCGGCCATCAGGGCGCCGAGCATCAGCCAGACAAAGGTTTCTGCGTCGCCAATGGTTTGCGGGTTGATAATGCCTTTTTGGATGGTGCCGACCACGGTGCCGCCTGCAATCAGGGCGCCAGCGGCTTCGAAGATGGCCGCGATAATGACGGCGCCAGTCAGAGTGAGGGCTTTAGAGCCTACGGCAGGCCCAACGTTATTGGCGACGTCATTGGCACCAATGTTCATCGCCATGTAACCGCCAATCATGGCGGCTGCGATCAGTACGAAGCCGTTTTCAATACCACCAAGGGTCATGCCTACGTAGAGCATGACGCAGACAATGAAGAAAACCGCGATGCCAAAGCGAAAACTTTCTGCACCGCCAGACTTGCCTGCCTGTTCAATCTGGTTGATATCTTCGAGTTTCAAGGTGAGCCCCCTTTGTGTATTGCTGTCATCTAAATGACATATTTTTGAACAGGGCGCAGTATAACGACCTGTGTCGAAGGTAAAAGGGGTTTGTGGATGTTTTTCTACCAACGTATGGCTAGGGCCTGCCACCGGTAGCCTCTCTTTGGTGCCAAGGTGCCCTAATATCTGCTGTCAGGTTCCGCAGAAGGTTTGCAATACACGTTCCTGTGGTGCGGGTGGCTGAGTGTAATGGTGATTGTCTGGCGTGTAATCGTACGGGGCTGCCAGCACATCAACCAATTGGTGGAACGGCGCGAAATCATTATCACGCTGGGCAGCATTAATGGCGGCCTCTACCAGGTGGTTGCGGGGTATCACCGCGGGATTAACTTGGTACATGCGGGCTTGAATGTCGGCCCTGGTATCGGCCTGCTGGTCGATAAAGGCCTGCCATACCTGCAGCAAGTCGGTAAAGCTCTCTGGCAGCATAAAGTCGACTGGCGAGAGGGTGCTGTTTGGGTCGACGGTATCAGCAAGATGGCGGAAGACCAGCGTGAAATCCAAACGGCTTTCGGCCAGCCTTGGTAAAAAAGCCTGTACAAAATCAGCGTGTTTCTCGCTGAGATCCTCAAAACCAAATTTTCGGGCCATGCCTTTGGCATAGGCTTGTTCATAGCGGCTGGCAAACATACCCAACAGTTGATTGGCTTGTTCGACCCCGGCTGCTTCATCATCGTTAAGCAGCGGCAGTAAGGCTTGCGCCAGCCATGACAAATTCCATTGGGCGATGGCAGGCTGGTTTTTATAGGCGTAGCGGCCTTGCTGGTCGATGGAGCTCAAGCACAGCTCGGGATCGTATTCGTCCATAAAGGCACAGGGGCCGTAGTCGATGGTTTCGCCGCCCACCAGCATGTTATCGGTGTTCATCACGCCATGAACAAAACCCACCAGCTGCCACTGGGCAATCAGGTCTGCCTGGCGTTCTATGGCGTGGGTCAGCAGCGCGACATAAGGGTTAGGTGCATTTTGTGCCTCGGGAAAATCGCGGGCAATGACATGGTCTGCCAGTTGGCGAACGGCATTTAAGTCGTTGCGGGCGTAGAAGTATTGAAAGTGTCCTACGCGAATATGGCTGCGCGCCACACGGGTGAGAATGGCCCCCGGATAAATCTGATCGCGCACGACCTGATCGCCCGTAGTAACAGCCGCGAGGCTGCGGGTAGTGGGTATGCCCAATGCCGCCATGGCTTCACTGACAATATATTCCCGCAGCACTGGCCCCAGTGGCGACAAGCCATCGCCCATGCGTGAAAAAGGGGTGCGGCCAGAGCCTTTAAGCTGAATATCGTAACGCTGCCCGTTGGGTGCCATCACCTCGCCCAGCAATAGCGCCCGGCCATCACCCAGTTGTGGATTCCAGCCGCCAAACTGGTGGCCAGCGTAAACCGTGGCAATGGGGTCGGCACCTTCGAGCAGCCGCTGCCCGGCAAACACCTGTGTTGCCGCATCGGTTTGCAACCACTGGGTATCAATACCCAGTTGGGCGGCCAATGCTGTGTTAGTGCAAATGGCATGGGCATGGCTGACTTGTGCGGGGTTTACCCGGCGGAAAAACGCTTCGGGTAGGTTAACGAAGGTGTTGTCGAAATGAATGGGTTGGCTACTCATAGTGACTGCTCATGGTTGGCGCATGTTGGGTGAGCATCAATAAAAAAAGCTCGTCGACGAACCCCCATTGTACGCGTTAGCCACGCTTTTTCGAACGGCGTCCCTTGCGGCCTGGGCCGCTCCACCAGAGCCACAGGCCGGAAATGCCCAGCAGTACCAGCAAAACCGCGGCCGCGTCCATGGCCAGCACGCCCACGGTGCCAAACAGGCGGCCACTGTGCAGATCGAGAATCACGCGTTCCCAGTTAAGATCGCTGCCCAGGTAGTCGTTGCGCAGTGTGGTGAGCAACGCATCGGGTGCAGTGGCGGGTGTGCTCCATTGTGCGGCAGTATCATTTGTTGCTTGCCATGCCAGTTGTTGCAGGTCTATGTGATAAATGCCGTTGGGGGTGTTGATGCACAAGGTGTGTTGGCACTGGCCCAGATGGGTAATGGGAGAGGGTATACCGTAGGTGCTGCCAATACGTTCTACCACATCGCCGGTGTTTGTGAGCAACAGCAGTTCGTTGCTGCAGCCGATCACATGCAGGTCGGCCAGTTGTGCAGCACCCACCAGTGTATTGTTACAGTAAATGCTTTGCTTGCCGTTGCGGTAAAGCTGGTGAGAGCCTGTATCACTGTACCAAGTGTCACCCAGTTTAAAACTGGTAACCGTGGGTGGCTTAACACCATAAAGCGTTAACAGCAGTGTATTGCGTAACGGTGTGTGGCTGAGCTTGAGGGTGTCGGTATGGTTAAGCATCACACCGGTTACTGCGAGTATCACCACCAAAAGCAGCGCAATCAGCCCCAAGCGGCGATGCCATCGCCAAAAAAAACGCCGCAGGTGCAGGTTGCCGTTACTCACCGAGGGCGACAGCTTTACCTCATTGTTTTTTGCATGATTAGACGATGAGCTGTTCACAGGCCCTAGGGTTTCTCTGGCATATTAAAAGGTGTTTGCGTGTGGCAAAAAAGCGCTAGTGTAGCGATTTTCTTTAAGGCCCGCACGGAGAGTGTTGCGCCGGTAATGCCATCAATCGGTGCATTCAACGTTGGGTTGGCTGGTTGGCCGGTCAACGCAGCACCGCGAAACTGATCGGTAAAAAATGGGTGGCGTACTTCGCCGCCTCGGCTTTCGCGGTAATTCATTACCTTGATTGCCTCGATCGCATTGTCGTTAACAATAACGCCTACCGTGATGGGAAGTTCTTTGCCAATTTCTTCAAAAATCCAGGCGGTTTTGCTGCCTTGCCCCCAGTAACGAATACGCAAGGCGGGAGCGTTGTGCCCAAGAATGTTTTCGATAATCTCTCGTTGCTGCTGGTTAACCCAGAGCGTTTGCCATTGCATGGGTTGGTCGGCAAACGCAAGCTGGTGAAGCTGTTGCAGGGTTAAAAACTCACCTTTTTGCGCATTGGCCAAGGGTTGCCAAAACAGGCAGCCAAGCAGTATTAAGCAGTATAGGGAATGTCGCATGGCGTTTTATCAATACATGATGTTTTATCAATAAGGGTTACACACAAAAGCTACCCGCAATGCAGGTGGCTTTTGCTGGCTAGGCAACTCAGTGCTAACAGGCGCTGGTTTTCCTGCCGTGTATCGGTTGCTGAAGCCGATTAGAACGACCAGCCAAGGCCTAGATTGAAGCTGTCGTTGTCAGGCCCATCTACATCGACGTTGTCGGTGTAATCGGCTTTGAATACAACGCCTGGTGTCAACCAGTAGTTAACACCGTAAGCCCAGGCTTTAGCGTCTGTGTCTGCACTGTTACCGGCTTGGTTGTCCCAGGTGCTGTAGCGGGCAAACAAACCCAGTTGCTCACTCAGTTTATAAGAAGGCTCGATGTACCAGCCAGACTGCTCGTCGTAACCGGCTGTCTCAAACTGCTGACCATCAATATCCCATTGGGCCCACAGGGCGCGAACCTGGGCATTACCGGCGGTGTAGATCGCATCGATTTCGGTCAACAGGGCTGAGTTGGTATCGAAACCTGCACCTTGGGTTACGTCTTCCTGATATTGCAATGTGGCGGCCAGTTCCAGCCCTTGCAGGCCGGTGTATTTCAGGCGCGCGGTGTAAGCCAGGTCTTCCGCCGTCGCTTTGGCAGACTTCTGGCGACCGCCGCGCACTTTGAAGCCGTCTTCAATGTTCAGGCCGCTGTGAATAGCCGCGTTGTAGGTGAAGCCAGGTGCAATTTCACCTTTGATCATGGCGCCGGTTTCCCACCAGGTGGCAGGCAGAATGTTTTTCTCGACCAGATTGCGCTCAACACCGTAGAAGGTGTTTGGTTCGTGGGTTTCGTTAAGAATGCCCACAGGAATCAAGAACTGACCGGCAACCAAACTATGGTGTTTGGCAAAGTCCCATTCGATGTAAGCCTGCTCCAGTTCCACTTCACCTGGGGCTTCATCATCTGGGCCCGCAAAGCCGTGCTCTACTTCCAGTTCAGAAAACATGCGCACAGTGTCGGAGAACTGATGGCTCAGAAACAGCACAAACCGGTGGGCATCCACTTGGTTATCGCTGTCTTGAAAATTGTTGTAGTGGTGTTCACCGTAACCACCTACCGTGGTTTTGCTGGCCCAACCGCTAGCAGTAGCAGCGGAGCCGTTGTTCTTTTCAACAGCGTCGGCAGTGGCCACAACCTTAAGGTCTATTTCTTCAACCTTGTTTTCTGCGTTGTTGAGTTGGTTCTTCAGGGCTTTAATTTCAGCTTGCTGCTGTTGAATGATCTTCCACATCTCTTCAGCAGAAGGGGCTTGTTGGGCTGCGGCGTTTAACGAAGCCAGGCCGATAGCAATTGCGAGTGCTTTTTTCATTTTTGCTCGTCTCTAAGTGCGTAAATTATTAGGGCTCACAATGATTGTTGTTATAGGTGTGAAGCGGTGCGGATCTTAATCTATATGATAATTGTTATCAATAGCGATTAATAAATTGTTGTATTTAGATATGTCAGTTCACGTTGCCAGCATGTCTGTGCTGGTTGTGCCAGGTGCCGTGGGAGGAGGCGGTGCAGCTTAATAGCCAAAAGCGGTGAGATGATGCAGTGGGTAGTACTAGTGCGACTGCATCAGGTATTGATCAGATTGTAAATATGAATGGAGAACAACATATTTCGGGGTTCTACGTACTGCAGATAATAGTTGTCGGGTGACGTTTCTATAATTTTTAGCCAGTGAAATCCGGCTGAGGGTAGCGCAATATTATGGGTATATTCCTCTGCATCTAACTGCATGTCCCCAGTAATTTGGCAGGGGCGGTCCACGTAAACCAGAATGGCACTTTGGCGATCTGATGGATCAATAAAGCCGCCACCACCAATACTGTCGCCAGTGCTGCTAAAGGGGAAGGTACCTATTCTAGCTATGTGCGTTTCTGCCGGTACGATGTTCATGCCCAACGTTCGCCAATTGTCATTCAAAGGCTTTGCGTTTTGATTAAGTTCTTCAAGTTTAGATATTAAATCAAGTGTAAAAGTTTGGTGTTGTGTGTTGAGCTTTATGGCAAACAGCGGGTCTGATTGCGGTGAACCAAAAATGCCGCCGCTGATATAGGGGAACAATAAGATAACATCAGCTGGATATTGTGACGGATCGAGCCCTATATTTTTTGGCCCTACGTATTCAACCGATGATTCAAGCAAGGACAGCGACCTCTGCTGGACTATCGGTGCGCTACTACAGGCAGTCATAAAATAAATACCAAGCAATACACATACCCGTCTCATAAATTTTCCTCGTAAACCGTTATGACTTGCTTGTATTAAGGTAAAACCGGAAGTCAGTTTTGATGACCAAGTTTCTTACGCTCGTTGTTTATGTACTGAATGATTTGATCGCGCATCACATCCTGGCATACCGCTGCCAGTTTGCCGAAGTTGTGCCCAACCCCTTCCACAATATTCAGTTTTACGCTGCCATTGTAGCCGTTACTGCTGGCAAATTGATTCATGCTCTCTACCCAGTAAGTGGCTCTGGCTACATGGGTATCACCGCCTACGCCGTCTACATGCCGAATTCTCCGCAAATCATGTTCACCGACTACCACCGTAACTGGCAGTTGCGCTGCCATAATCCAGCCTTGCGGGTCGGGGCGTATATCAATGGTTTTCTCTTTATAGTCACCTGCCCAGCGAATGATGCGGTGGCGTCGTTGCATGCCGTTAGGCCACTGGTGCTCGTAAGAGGGTAGTGCAAACCAGGCTGGTGCGCTAAAGGCTGCCGCATGTATTCTTCGCGGATGTTTTACCAGGTAGCGATTGGCAAACTGAGCACCGGCCGAATGGCCACTCAAGAAAATTTTGCCGTCATAAAATTTGTTGGCTTTTTCGTAGTAAGAGATGATTTCGTTTAAAAATTCATCAGCATCGATATTGCGGCCAAACAGGCCGCGATAACCCCAGTTTTGTGGGCCATCTTTGGTTGCCGCATATTGATGGTTGTCGAAAACCGGCGCAATAACGATCGCCCCGGTTTCCTCCGAAAAACGTTGCCAGCGTCTTGATGCCGCGTAAGCAGCATCTTTGGCATTTTCGGTGTCGGCAAACATACCGTGATTAACCACTACAATCGCAAAGGCTCGATCAATGTTGCGCGGTACATATTGATAAAAATTGCCGCCGTTAACTTTCTTTAAGACTCGCTTGCCTTTGTCTTTCAACAGGTTTTCAAACAGCACGTTCTCGCGGGAGTCGTCAATGCTCAGTTTGTCGAAAGAGGTGTTTTGTTCTTTAGGGGGCGTGTCAGAAAAATGCAGGTTTCCACTGCTGTCGCGCCATTGATAAATTTCTGCAAGACAGGTGTTAACAACGAGGGTAAAAATCACGCCGACAATAAATCGCATGTCCATATAATCTATGTATTTCCCTTATTTCGGTAGTGAATACAGATACTTGGTTACCGGAGCTATTAACCCGGCAATAATGCTTGCCGGGTTAATAAGAAAACAGGCGTATTTTTAGCATCAAAAACAACATTGTTCAAATTTTAAATGTCACTGGCGCTTGAGCGGCAGCATTGGCACACTCTCATGGCAGTAACCAATAATAAAACAACGTAACAGGTACTCACATGCAACAACGATTCAAAAACAAAAGCATTCTGGTCACCGGCGCAGCCGGTGGTATTGGGCTGGCAGCGGCCAAAGCCTTTGCTGCCGAAGGCGGTAAAGTATTGCTGGCTGATATTAATGCAGAAAAAGTACAGCAAGCCGCCGATGCGATTGTGGCGGAGGGCGGTGTGGCTAAAGCGTTTACGCTCGACGTAACCCAGCCAGACCAATGTGAAGCCATGGTCAACGATGCTGTAGCGCAATTTGGTGGTTTACATATCGCGTTTAACAATGCGGGTATACCGACTAACCCCAGCGAGTCATTTACCCAGGCACCACTCGATACATGGGACAAGGTAATGCAAACCAATTTATCTGGTGTGTATTACTGCATTCGCGCCGAAGCCAATGCGATTAAAGCCTCCGGTGGGGGTGCCATTGTCAATACCGCCTCGGTGGCCAGCAAGGTGGCCGCATACAATATGGCGGCGTATGTGTCGGCCAAGCATGGGCTGGCGGGGCTTACCAAAGCGGCAGCGGTTGACTTGATTGGCGATGGCATTCGGGTAAACGCCGTTGCCCCCGGTTTTATTCGTACCCCCATGACCGAGCCCGTGCTCGATTCACCCATAATGGAACCCTTACTGGCGAGCACGCCGATTGGACGTATTGGCGAGCCAGAAGAGGTAGCCAATGCGGTGCTGTTTTTGGCCTCAGACGACGCCAGCTATATCTTAGGCACTACGCTGGATGTGGATGGCGGGGTGTTGTTGCTATAACTCGCATGAGCTTATGCAGGCACGATAGCCTGCATTACGCTTCACGCCAGCGAAACAGCCACGCCGATATACCCAAAAATACGGCGGTCATCACGGCCAGCACTAGCAGGTGTGGCGCAACATCTGCCAGGGTGGCGCCTTCGAGCATCACTGCGCGCGCGGCTTTTACCATATGTGTAAGTGGTAGGGCGTTAGATAGGTTGTGCA
Source organism: Cellvibrionaceae bacterium (assembly GCA_050289485.1). Classification (GTDB taxonomy): domain Bacteria; phylum Pseudomonadota; class Gammaproteobacteria; order Pseudomonadales; family Cellvibrionaceae; genus JBNKFV01. The sequence goes on along the minus strand of JBNKFV010000018.1, from coordinate 60,164 downwards.
TCCACTGCGGGGCACCATCGAGAGAAAACCACACTTCCGACATCAGCAGCATGGGAAAGGTAACCAAATTTAGCAGGCCGTTGGCAAGCTCTTCGGTGGCAATACGTGCGGCAATAATTAAGCCTACTGAGAGCAGTGCGCCTATGCCCACCAGCGCCACAATAAACAAGGTAATGTAGCTACCCAGCATTACAAAATTCAATATGGCGTTTGCGCAAATATACACAAGGGTGCTTACCATCAACATAATGCACAGGCGCGACAACACTTGCGCACCTAAAAACTGCACTGGTGTAATGGGCGTGGCCTGTAAGCGTTTGAGTACGCCGTTTTTGCGGTAGCGCACAATCACATAGCCCACGCCAAACAACCCGCTGTACATCAAATTCATGGCGAGAATGCCGGGAATGGCCCAGTCAACATAGCGAATCTGGCGGCCGCTCACTTGTTGCTGTTGCCACTGTGGGTGTTGTTCGCCCAATAAAACATTTTCGATCACTTTGCTTTTTTGCGAACTGCTGTTTACCCAGTATTGGCCCGGCTGGTTGTGATCCGCTGGTTGCAAATAGATGTCCAGCTGATGGTATTGCACCCGTTGAATGGCGGCGGCAGGGTCGTTATAAGTAATCGTACGAAAACTGTCTGCCAGCGCCGGGCTGCTGAGTGAGGCAGGCACGTTGGCCGCATCAGCGGGTACGCCCACGGTGAACAGCGCTTGATCTTCACGGGAAAACGCCAGCGCTACCACGGCCAGAATGACCGGCGGCATAATAAACGCCCAGGCCAGCGAACCGCGGTCGCGGTAAAATTCTTTGTTACGGGCAAAAAACAACGCAAGCAGTTTTTTCATACAGGTTATTCTCGCAGGCTGTGGCCGGTGAGCTTTAAAAATAAATCATCCAGTGACGGCGAGCGCACTTGTAGCGAGCCCAAATCAATACCAGCCTGTATCAGCTGCTGTAAACAGTTTTCAGTATTTGGCGTAGCAATAATCCACTGTTGGTTGCGGCGGGTAGCGGCAAATTGCTGAGCCTGTTCGGGGCTTAACGTATCGGCATCCAAACAAATAAAGCTGTTGTCGAAATGTTGTTTTAACAGCTGCTTGGGGGAGCCCTCGGCAATAATGGTGCCTTTGTCGACAATCACCAATTGGTCACACAGTTGTTCGGCTTCGTCCATGTAATGGGTGGTGAGGATAATGGTTTTACCTTGGGCTTTGATGTTGTCGATCAACTGCCAAAAGTTGCGCCGCGATTGCGGGTCGAGCCCGGTTGTAGGTTCGTCGAGAAACACAATCTCAGGATCATTGATCAGCGCAACGGCTAAGAGTACTCGTTGCCGTTGCCCGCCCGAAAGTTTTGACGCCGGGCGGTGCAGAAAATCCTGCAGATTGCACTGCTTCACCAGTGCCTCGCGGTTGGCTGTTTTTGGGTAGAAGCCGGCAAATAAATCCAGCACTTCATTAACGGTGAGGTAATCCATTAAGGCGGTGGATTGAAACTGAATGCCCGCCTCAAATTTAAAATCGCGGGTTTGTGGCTTGCCTTTGTAAATGATCTCGCCACTAGTGGGCGGCAGTATGCCTTCCATCATTTCGATGGTGGTGGTTTTACCTGCGCCGTTGGGGCCAAGCAGGCCAAAGCAGATGCCTTGCTCAATGGCAAATGAAATGCCGTTAACCGCATTCACCTGTTTGAACTGCTTAACCAGGTTTTTCACTTCCAGCAGCGTAGCCACGCAGGTTTACCTCACTTGTTGTATTCCTTAGGCGTTAACAGTTTCTGGTGATGTATCATCACGCTCGCCCCAGGGTGCTACCCAAAACAGTAACAGCATGCCCGGTACGGCCATTGCGGTGCACCAGTAGAAAAACCATTCCCAGCCAATAGCCTCGATAATATAGCCCGTGGTGGCATTGGCAAATGTGCGGGGCAGGGCGGCAATAGCGGTAAGCAGGGCAAACTGGGTAGCGGTGTACTCCAGGCTGGTGTGTTTACAAATAAATGCCACAAAGGCTGCTGTGCCCAAGCCCACCCCAATATATTCGTAACCTACCACGCCCGCCAGTAGCCACTGGTTAGGGCCAACGTGGGCCAGCAGCGCAAACCCCAAAATGGAGGTAATCTGCACCACCCCAAATACCCACAGGGCGCGGTTAATGCCGAGGCGAATCATGGCGATACCGCCCAAAAAAGCACCGCCGATAGCCGACCACACCCCAACGTTTTTCACAATAATGCCTATCTCGGTTAGCTCGAAGCCAAGGTCGATATAAAACGGGGTAGAAAGCGCTGTCGCAAGGCTGTCGCCCAGCTTATAAAAAAACAAAAATGCCAGAATCAGCCACGCCTGCGCTGCGCCCTTGCGACCAAAAAATTCCTGTAAGGGCTCCAGTACCGCGTCTTTCAAACTGTGTGGATGATAGCGGTGCTTTGGCTCGCTAATGCACAGGGTAAGTACAATACCCACCAGCATAAACGCGGCGGTCATCATAAATACGCTGGGCCACGAGAAGTGGTCGGCCAAAATCAGCGATAAACCGCCAGGTATATAGCCCGCCAGCCGGTAGCTGTTAATGTGTACCGCATTGCCAAAGCCCAGTTCGTCGTCGGGCAGGATCTCGCGCCGGTAGGCGTCGACCACAATATCCTGGCTGGCGCTGAAGAAGGCTACGGCCACTGCCACATACGCCAAGCTCCATAGCGAGGCTTCAATGTTCAGCAGGGGCATGGCGGCAATCGACACCATTAGTAGTAGCTGGGTAAGCAGCATCCAGCCCCGGCGCAACCCCAAAAAGGGCAGGCTGTAACGGTCAATTAACGGTGCCCATACAAACTTCCACACATAGGGAAACTGGATTAACGCAAACAGCCCAATTTCGCCCAGGCCAACGCCCTCTTTGCGTAGCCACGCAGGCACCAGCTGCATCAGAATAAACAGGGGCAATCCCGAGGTGAAACCCAGAAAAATGCAGATCAGGCTGCGGCGGTTAAAAATAGACTGTAAAAAGGTTTTTTGCGGTGTTTGAGTTGTATTTGGCATGCGGGGTACGTCGTTAGTCGAATCGCCACACCTTACCCAAAACTACCGTGTAGGGCTATAGCCAATTACGCGGTAAACGAGCGGGTCGCGCACTGGCATCACCGGCTGTATCGGGTATAATCGCGCCCTTGAAAAAACGCCCCAAAGTCTCCTTTCTCAGCTCAAACCAGCGGTTATCTATTGGTAAAAGGTTATCGGTTATGACACTCGCGAACAAAGTATTGGCAGTGAACAACAATTTGCCCATCCGCACAGACAAACCTGTACACAGCGGTAAGGTTCGTTCGGTGTATTGGTTAACCGACGCCGACAGCCGCCGGTTGATTAAAGAGAAAGGCTACAACGTCGCCGCCGACGCACCACTAGCCATTATGGTGATCAGTGACCGTATTTCAGCATTCGATTGCATCTGGCGTGGCGAAGGGGGTATGGATGGCGTACCAGGTAAAGGTGCCGCCCTTAATGCCATCTCTAATCACTGGTTTAAACTGTTTCGTGAGCAAGGGCTGGCCGACAGCCACATTCTGGATATTCCCCACCCGCTGGTATGGATCGTTCAAAAAGCTCGCCCCATCATGATCGAGGCCATTTGCCGCCAGTACATTACCGGCTCCATGTGGCGAGCCTATGCCAATGGCGAGCGTGAATTCTGCGGCATTGCAATGCCAGAAGGCCTGCAAAAAGACCAAAAACTGCCGGAACTGCTGATTACGCCCTCAACCAAAGGCATTCTCAAAGGTATTCCCGGCGTACCCGAAGTAGATGACGTAAACGTAACCCGCGCCGACATCACTAACAACTACGCCGCCTTCAACTTCCGCTCGGCGGCTGATGTAGCCCAGTACGAAAAACTGTTAAAAGAAGGCTTTAACGTAATCAGCAACGCACTGGCAGCGCTCGACCAGGTATTTGTAGATACCAAGTTTGAATTCGGCTACGTAACCGACGCAAACGGCAACGAAAAAATGATCTATATGGATGAAGTGGGCACCCCCGACTCATCTCGCATTTGGGACGGCCCTTCCTACCGGCAAGGCAGCGTAGTGGAAAAATCCAAAGAGGCCTTCCGTCAATTGTTGCTCAACCACTTCCCAGACCCTGACATACTGCTCAACAAAGACCGTATGCCTGAACGTAAAGCCCTGGCCGAAAACAACGTACTGCCAGAATCGGTACTCATGGAAGTATCGCAAACCTATGTTGGCATCGCCGAAAAAGTCACCGGCCAAAAGCTGGTGATTGCCGATAACCCCAAAGCAGAAATCGAGGCTGTGCTGCGGGAGCAGTATGGGTTGATTGATTAAGCCATTAATCTGTATGAAAAGAACACACCAAGAGCCCTCGGATGAGGGCTTTTTTTATGTCTGATATTTCGAGCCTTTGTTGTTGTACTGTGGCGCTTAACGTTTGCTGAATTTTACGAATGATAGTAATTCTTGCCTCCTGCCTTCCAATGGGGCAGATTGAACCTGCTACCGTTTAACGGCCCCTTTTAATCAGGGACTCAAAAACTTACTTATCAATCAATAGCGCCTTGATTGAAAATATCTCTGGTATTGTGGATGGCCAGGGCGACTTCTTCATTTGAACCAAAGGATATGCGTTGTGGTTTCAGTGGTAACGCACTGAACAAATAAACAAGTACTTACGGCCGAAATACATGCATGCGCCCTTGTTTGAGGCGTTATATTTTTCTCGAGTTAATCATTTAAGGATTCCTTATGAACCTGGATAAGGCAAAGAAGAGAATAGCGAAGCTAGTAAAAAAAGGTTTTAAGGGCTACCCATTAGTTTCTATTTCGTATTTTGGAGACGCTCCCGAATTAGCGACAGAAGGTGTTATTCAGTTCATAGTAGAAGAGGGGCAGGAAGCTCAAGAGCAACGGTTTTCGTCAAAAAGTGATGTGCGAGAAGACGAAGCTATTCAGACGCTAATAGTAAAAATTATCGAAAGAGCGAATGTAAACAGTGTTGTGGAAATAGCTGGCGTGGCGCAGCGATCAGCTATTTAGCAATACCGAGGTTGGTATTTCGCAAGTGAGATCAGCGTTAAGCAGTGGGAATGCTGCCCCCTTTTAATGGTGTTTAGTGTAGATATCGCTAGCAACGATTATAAGGGGTACAAAATAAACCGATATTTAGAGAACACAGATAATAGTATGGTGCTGTATGTGTATACAGTATATTTTTGAGTTGCAGAAAATCGTGCTCATTTTTGTGCTAATGGCGCGTAAAGTTTGCTCAATTTTACAAATGGTGCTAAAAAGTAATCCTTACCTTTCAATGGGTTAGCAACACCCCTGCCCGAAATAACGCGCACAGGGAACCAGAAAAACGCGCATGCGCGTTTTTCCAGAACGAAGGAATATTCGACCATGAAAAAAGCGTTTTTAAATCAAAAAGATAGAAGAAAAATGGCGCGTATTGTTGAAAAGCAAAAATGCGCATGCGCATGAACAAAATGTTAAAACTCAAGGAGACAATGTGGCTACTATCTATTTAGTTAAAAACGGGGAAGGCAGTGGCAGTACAGACCCAGGCACTGAAGTAAGTATACAAACACTTTTAAGAATATCCGAGGACCATAAAGTATCATACTATTCAAATCCGCCAATTATAAAAAGTGGTCCTGTGAATCCATATTCAGCATATTTATATGTTGTTGCCAAAGTCCAAGAAGCTGAGGCTACGGGTAAATTTTCAAAAGAAGGTTACTATCATATTATTGGCCTCACTCCTTCAGAGTTTCAAAATAAAAATGGGAAATAGTTTTAACAAGGCCAAGCACTATTGCCCTGCTGCGCAGGGCGTGGACCTCCGCACTGCGTGCTCCGGCCCGTGTTGGCGGCGTTAGGCATCATCATGAAATACGTTTTTCTATTGTTGTTGGTAGTTGTATCAGCGTTCTCATATGCTGAAAAATATCAAGATGTAGTGCTATGTTCAGCTTACCCAAAAATTATAAAGTCTGAATATTATCTTGAAGACTCTGAGATAAAATACCCTGAACAGATAAGGAAAGTAGTTCCGCATCTTATGCGGTTAGACTTGGTACAAAAAATCGACGCTATAGGTATGGTCTTACCTAAGGACTGGCATGATTCTGAAGGTAAACCTTATGAGGTACGGCTTCAAGCCTACAATGATACTGCATATATCCATCAAGCAAATTGCATAAATACCTTATATAAAGACGGCGATAAGATTTATTATTTTGAGCAACCAGAGACTGGTAGTTACGATAAAGGTTATGCTCTTTTCAGGAAAAAGAAACTTATAGCTATCGTTGTTACAGAAGGTATTAGAATATAGTGCCTAACAAACCGCTGCACTCCGACACATACTGCTACGCTCGCTTTTGTGTGTCAGTGCGCGCCACTTTACACAAAAATGCTCTCCGCAGTATGTGCGGGTGAGCGGGGCGTTAGCAGTCCCTCAATAGTCAAAATGCTGATCTTGAAATATGGAATATAGTAACAACTAATAAAGGATAAATTGTAAAAGGATGCTAAGTTGAAAATTATTAAAAAGATATTGGTGGTTTTGCTGGCGTTCATTGTTTTCGGTGCTTGCGTTTATGGCTATTTAAAAATTGCTGGGAAAGATCAAAAAATCCTTATATTCGTATCTTCTTATCTATTAAGCCCTGACGAACCTTTTAAGCCAAGTAAAATGAATGAGAAACCAGATTACTCTGATGTTGATAATTGGCTATCTCTACCGCCCCGCAATGATGAGGCAGATTTAGTGCCCATGAGTTTGGAAGAGTCTGTTAATGATGGAAATGCTCCAGTGGACGTTTTCTATATTCATGGTACAGGCTATGTAAATAATAGTAGTTGGACATCACCAATACATCCCAATACTGCTACTGAAGATAATGCTAAATTTTCTTTGGCAAATGAAGCAAGTATCTTCAATGGATGTTGCAATATTTATGCGCCGCATTACCGAGAGGCATCAATATTTGCTTACATGTCATATGATGATGTTGAGCGAGACAAGATCCTTGACGCAGTTTATGAAGATATCTCTAATGCTTTTGAATATTATATTAAGAATTACAATCAAAACCGTCCAATTGTGATTGTTAGCCATAGCCAGGGAACGCATCACGCAATGAGACTTCTTCGTGAAATAGACCTATCACCGAATATTGCTGAAAGAGTAGTGGTTGGATACTTGATAGGGAGCGGGCCGGTTTCTCTGACATATACCTATGTCGATTCGTTACAGAACTTTCATACATGTAGCACGGCTACTGATATTCACTGTATCGTACATTGGAACACTTATGGTGAAAACGGAACTGAAAAAATCTTCGCTAGCCCCGAACCATCAGTATGCATAAACCCTTTAAATTGGGGCTATGGTAATGACATGGCGCCATCTGAACTTAATCTAGGCTCAGTGCCGATTTCTGGTAAATATACTATGAGAATGGTAGGTGATGATTACTCAGATAGTGTAAAATTTAATGCTCATGCTTCTCCTATGGCTGGCTATACGTGGGCACAATGCAAAGATAGCTATCTATATGTTGCTGATCAATCTGGTACCGAATATGAAAAACTAGGGAAACTACCTGACAAATCGTATCATGGTATAGATTTCCCGCTATTTCACATGAATATTCGAGAAAATGTATCTTCTAGAATTAGAGAATACTTTAAATTCAAGTAATAAACTAAAAAGTATTTCTAGTGGGTAGATGCTAACAAGCGCTTCCAGTCTGACGCCAAAACCTCCGCGTTTTTTTGTTACTCGCTGCGCTCAAACATTAACACAAAAACACTCCAGCTTTGGCGCAGCTGAAGCGGGCGTTATACGCTAATGAGAAATAGAGATGCTTGAGTTTATACTTGCAACAGGTAAATATGGAGTAATTGGCTTAGCTATCGTTTTTGTAGTTGTTTTTATTCTGGCAGAACCCGGAAAGGAAATTTCATTTTGGGGTATAAAATTTCACAAAAAGTTACCTGACTACAAAAACAAATATAAAAGAGTTCCTAGAAAAATACCTAGCAATTGGAAGATAATACTTCAAGCATTCCAAAATTTAGATAAACATGTTGTACACGAATCTGTTTTCTTTAATGAGGTATTACGAATCGAAGGTTTATCTGAAATGAGATGCAGAGAACTAGTGTCAGAAATGAAGCCTTTTGGTTTAGTTAAACTATCGGGAAACTATCTATACTTAAATGAGAGAGCATTTCCACTAATTAATAAATATTGCCAGAGCAACGAGAATGAAACACGCGTATAACAAATCACTCCACCAGACCCGAACTGCGTTCCTCAAATTTGCATTCGCTGCGCTCATTTTATGCAAATTTATTCCACTCCGTTCGGCCTGGTGAGTGAGGCGTTATGAGTAAATCGAGAAGTAACAATGCGGTTTAGAAAATGTCCAGAATGCGGTAACAAAACTTTGAGGATACCGTTTTTTTCATCTGACTATATATGCCGCGAGTGCGTATCAGTATTTCGCATATCTTCTTTGTTCAAAGTAGTAGCGGTGGCACTAGAGATACTCGTATTCTTGTTATTACTACAGGTCTGCTTTTCTCTATTGGGTAGTTCTAGCATTTCTCTAATAGAATTTGGTTTGTTGCTGTATATTTTAGTACCTTTTGGTGGTGCAATAGTGGTAGCAATTATCACCAAGTATTTTGGCTCTCTATCTCTAAAAGGTGTGAAGGGGCTAAGGCGTGGAAACTCATAACAATCGGCTCATGTGCGACCACCGTTTCGTCGGCTTTTATTGTGGTGGGTACCACAATAAAAGCCAACTGCACTACGGCGCCATAGCCGGGCGTTATGCATAGGATCTTATGACTTACCAAGGATATAAATCTCAAGAAGAGGTCTACGAAGTCGTATGTAAGGTTTTCCCGTTCCAAGAAAAACCAGAGGGATATTTGCTTACAAATCAAGGGGCGGAAGATTGCATTTGCAGATATATCGTAGAGCATATGAACGATTATCCTGAGCCGCAGATACCGATGGATGGTGTCAGATATCTCCACACAGAATTATCCAATTTATCTATCGCTGGGATGGTTTGGCTTTTACCTAATCTGCTACGTAAAGCAGTGAGCTGCAATAACCGTTTCGATACAATTACAGACATTATCATTTATGACTTGGAGTCTATAGCAGAGGGTAATGGCCAAGCACAGACACGTTACTCTTGGCTATCTATTGAACAGATTCTGTGCCTAGAAGTGGTGTTGGAGTACTTGTCAGAAAAACATGGCTATATGGTTTCAATGGCAATTACTGGACTAAAACAAGAAAATGCATAACAAATGCAGTCACACGGACAAATTTTCCGCTTCGCTTCAAATTTGCCCGTGCTGCGGGCGTTATACCTATTCAATAATATGATCTAGAAGGAAAAATCATGGCAGACTCTCATCCATATATATCGGGGCCAGGGAATATCGCACAAATGGTTGTGCAGCTACGAAATTCATTTCCGCCTAGCGTCACTTCAGATACCGTAAAGCGACTTGGCCTAGCTTCTAACAATGAGAGCTATGTCATTAACGCGTTACAGTTTGTTGGTGTAATTGACTCGGATGGAAAGAAAACTAAGGAAGCAGCTGATGTATTCTCTCACCACAAGGATGAAGAGTTTTCGGCCTCTTTTAAAAACTTGTTTCAAAGGCCTACTCAGATTTATTTGACTTGCATGGCGAGAACGCTTGGACGCTTGATGAAGATTCCCTGATTACTTACTTTAGAAGAGCTGACCAGACTAGTGTAACTATCGGAAAGAGACAAGCAGGAACATTTAAGGTATTTGCTGCACTTTCAGGCTATGGTGATATTCCTGCTCCTCGCGGATTAAAGCCTAAAAATAAAAAGGATGCTCAAAAAAATACAGCCGCCAAGCCCAATTCTAAGAAACAGAATGCAACAAAATCAGAAAACCCTTCCTCTCAGACTCAGGAGACAGGAAACAAGGGATCAAGTAGAGACTTTGGCCTTAGCGTAAGAGTCGAGATAAATTTGCCTGCCGACGGTTCGAAAGAAACTTACGACAATATCTTTAAGAGCATCAAGGAGAATCTCTTGAATGACTGATTCGTTTAAGCGATTTGAATCTATCGCCCGTCGCGCTTTTGAGTTTACTAGCGCTGCACCTCAGGAAGAATCAGTTGGCGTCCACCCTTTTGACGAAAGAAATATGCATCCAGACATCACATCATTAGCTCAGAAGCTGTTTGATGATGCTCACTATGCGCAGGCTACTTTTGAGGCATATAAGTATGTAGATAGGAAGGTTGCCAAGTTAGCTGGATTGTCAGAGTCAGGTGTTAAGTTGATGATGAAGGCGTTTAGTGAAAAATCTCCTCTCATTAAGCTCACAGCTCTCAGTACCACAAGCGAAAATGATGAGCAGGAAGGGTATAAATTCATATTTTCAGGCAGTGTGATGGCAATTAGAAACCCTAGAGGTCATGAGCCAAATATGAAGGAAACCCCCACAGAATGTCTCGATCACTTAAGTTTGGCTTCCATGTTGCTAAGAAGGATTGAGAAGTCACCATGGGTATAACAATCGCGTCAATTAGGACGCTCGCAAGCTCGCGCCTATTACGCGGGCGTTATGTGTAATCGAGCTATGAGAGCCATACTTTTAATGCCGCTCCTGCTGGTCGGATGTGCGGAGTCAAAAATTGATTCCTGTTTAGATCGGGGTGGTAGCTTTAACTACGAAAAATGCGAGTGTGATTTTAAGGTAAATCATGAGTATAAAGAGTCACATAGCTGCAAATAAGTCTCGTCTCATTGTCAGTGCACTATTTGGGCTTATTGCTGGCTCTTTAATAATGTATGTATCTTGGCAGCACAACTCCCAATGTGAAATACATTGTGAGGGCGTAGTGTATTGGGGCTATTGGTTTTCGTTGGGTGCGTTTGCTTTTCTACCAGTGTTTTTGGTTATATTCGTACTGTCTTGGGTTTTCGGCTATGTCAAAAACACATAACAAAGCGTTCAAACTCGTTCCGGGCCTTCGGCCCTACACTGGACAGCCAAAGCTGCGCTACTTTTGTGCATTTGCTTCGCAAATTATCGCACAAAAGCATCACAACTTTGTCTGCCGTTTAACGCGGCGTTATATTTTAAGGAGCAGTTATGGATATTGATGACGAAAAGAAGGAATTTCTATTAGAGCTGGCGAACCGTCAAAGGACATTGATTTATATATTTTCGGCCTACTTGGTGTCTCTCTTGGTGCTATTCAATCTTCCAGAGGAATACAACATCATTCCAAACTTGGTTACCTTAATTCTCTTTATATCTTGTCTAGTGTGTATGTTCAAACTGGTTAACCATAAATACGGAATGGGAAAAGCAATTGGAGCAATTATTCTATGTTGTATCCCGGTTGTTAATTTAGCCACCTTAGCAGTAGTTGTAACGCTAAATAATAGCTACTTCAAAACCTTAGGGTTCAACCCAGGAATTATTGGTGTAAATCCAGATGTCATTGGTGAAATATAACAAGGCGGTGTTGTCGCCTTCGGCTGGGACTGCCATTCCGCTGGCGCTCCATGTCAGCCCCAAACCGCGGCGTTATAACTTTAGGAAGGTTTATGCGTAAAATTAAATTTAAAAAAGCAAATTCATGGGCAAGCCTTCATAAAGCTTTAAATGTAACAAAAGGACAAAAAGGTTGGATTTATCGAGGGCATAGTGATGCCGACTGGCATTTAATTCCAAAAGTAGGGCGCCCTCCTTATAGTGACGATTCAGAGACAGAAAAAAAAGCTTTTGATTTTTGGTATAGAGAATGTGCTAATAACATCGACGCATATAAACGCACTACTATTGAGTTGTTAGCCATGGGACAGCATCACGGACTTGCAACTAGACTTCTTGATTGGTCATATAGCCCTTTAACGGCTGCATATTTTGCTTCATTAAATGCAAAAGGAAAAGATGCAGCAATCTATATGTACCGCCCAAGTCAGGTAATTTCTAGTGAAGTAGACCCTTTCTCTATAACAGGTGTTCCGATTTACAAGCCAGGCTCAATAGGTGAAAGGATTATTTCGCAACAAGGTTTGTTTACTGTACATTCAGACCCAGAACATTGTATGGCAACTACGCTACAACCTAAAGACGAGCTTATAAAAATAATAATTTCCAAGGACTATATAGAAGAGTTACATTTTGACCTTGATCGATACGGTGTTAATACTATGACTATGTTCCCTGATTTAGATGGGGTAGCTCGTTTTATTGATTGGGCTGTAGTAAACGCAGCGCATTGGGGGTAAAAGTTATAACAAACTGTTCAAACGGGACTGCTAAAGCTTGGCTCAGTTTCGCTGCGCTACACAAGTTTAGCCAAGCATTTATCAGCCCATTAACATGACGTTAAGACTTTATGAATACTTTTTTAGACATTTACAAGCTGGCTCAGACCTACCCCTTATACTTTATAGGTGGCTTCATTTCTCTTATCGCTTTCGTGGATCTAGTGATAATACTGAATAGGAGAGACTGGATAGAAACGGAAGCGCGAATTGTTGATTCGCGGGTTGAAGAACAAGTAGATAAAGCCTACATCATCGGATGGAGTGATTATAAGCCTGTCAAGGAGATCAGTAATACCAGCTACAAAAAACATCTAGAATATGAGTACGTTGTTGGGGAAGAAAAGTACTTGGGAAAAAGAGTATATTCCGGATTTCTATCTTTTCTTACATACAATAAGTTTCTTACGTTGACATACGGTAGCAGGCAGAAGGTTTTCTATAAAAAGCAAGAGCCCAGAGAATCATTCCTATTCCACAGCTCTGGCCTGAAACGCATCATGTTCGTCATTCTTGGTTTGTACTTGGCGACCTTTGCTAAAGAGCACTTCCAATTTCTATTAGTTGTAGCCCAAGAATATGTACAGAACTAGTCTTAACAAGTGGCAGCAGGCGCGACGGCCTAACGGCCGTCGCTATGCCAAGCGTGAAAAGTAGTCCCCTACTCATGTCGTCGGCTGTTTGGAACATTAAGCGTCAAAAAATATGCCAAGAAAAAAACAGAATGTGAAAAGCTAGCGGGAAAGCTTATCTCAGCTATTCAAAAAGTTTGGGGTAATCAAACTGGTGAGTTCGAAGTTGAAGAGTCTGAAAGAGTAATGGAGCTCGCACATGAGCTGCTTCAGGCACGTGAAGTGAACGAGATGAGAAGGCATCTGTCGGGAAAATCTGTAGCGCAGTACATTGGTGAAATATGGCTTCAAAAACATCCAGAGGTTAAACCTTTTGTAAATCAACTAAATAGTGAGATTACAAAGAATGGTTAACAAACAGCCCATGAGTGATCTCCGTTTCGTCGGCCTTTTTTGTGGTGGGTACCACAAAAAATATCAACTGCACTCCGGCGCCATAGCTGGGCGTTTTATCCCATGAATAACATGGCCAGACGATTAGAAGTTTTCACTGCTGCGTGCGGTTTGTCGTCGGTATCAGTCTTTGTGTGCTCATTCGTGTTGTTTGGCTTTCTGCACCCTGACTTCGATATCTTCGGCGACTTCATCAGCAAACTGGGAGGCAAAGGACAACCCTACGCCCTCTGGTGGAACGTTTTGGGCTTTGTGGTAGTTGGTTTATTGCTGGCTGTATTCGGCTGGCTCTTCGGTTTATGCAGAAACGACCGCTTACTCGGAGCGAGTTTAATGGTGGCTGGATTGGGGTTTTCACTAGCGGCAATACCGACTGATCTGGCTGATACACAGTCGCCACTTTCCAAGGCGCATTTTGTATCCATTTGCCTTTCGCTAGCTGGATTCTGTTTTGGGCTGGCGCGGCTCACTGGCTCACGCTCGCCCCGCCACGAGCGGATTATGGCCAATGGGGTGATCGCTCTCGCGATTGTCCCCATCGTTTGTGTTTCTGGCGGGGTTTCGGCAGAGCCAATGGCTCACCGGATCATTCTCTCTGTTGTGTTCACTTGGGTTGTACTAATCTCGTACCGATTGTTGAGATCTGACATCACTGCAGAAATCGTGTGATAATAATGCAATGCCCCGGCGCCGCGAAGCCAAGTGTTTGCAAATAGATAATCAATCGTCGCAGCGGGAGATTGTAAATGTTATGTTGCCAAGCCAGAGGGGAGGCATAGATGAAAACGATAGGATTACTAGGCGGTATGAGCTGGGAAAGCACTCTTGGCTATTACAAGAGCATCAATGAAGGTGTTAGGAATTCTCTTGGGGGGCTGCATTCAGCAAAAATAGCGATGTTTAGCGTCGATTTCGAGCCAATTGAAAAGCTCCAGCATGCCGGAAACTGGGAAGCAACTGCGGAAATATTAATAGATGCGGCTAAAAAGATCGAAGCTGCTGGTGCCGACTTTTTAGTTATTTGTACCAACACAATGCACCTGGTGGCGCCTGAAGTTGAGAGCTCAATTACTATACCCATTCTTCACATAGCCGATGCCACTGCCGAAGTAATCGTTAAGGCTAACATGAAGACCGTTGGGTTGTTAGGTACTGCTTTTACAATGGAGCACGACTTTTACAAGGGCAGGCTTTCGGAAAAATATGGCATTAATGTACTTGTTCCCAATAAGCCAGATAGAGATATTGTTCATAAAGTTATCTATCAGGAACTGTGTCTTGGAAAAATAGAAGCTGAATCAAAAAAAGAATTTTTGCGGATAATCAATTTGCTCGCTTCCGCTGGTGCGGAAGCCGTAATTTTAGGGTGTACTGAAATTGGCATGCTTGTAGGCAGCCGAGACACAGATGTTAAGCTATTAGATACAACCGACATTCATTCAAAAAAAGCGGTAGAGTACGCAACTTAAAAAGCGCAGGAAACGCAGGAAATATTGAGCTGCGTTTCATTTTTGGCCGTGCTGCTGGCGCTATGTAGTCACACGGAGAAGATTTTGAAGAGAGTGTTGGTGTTTGGAAATTCAGGGTCTGGAAAGTCAACCTTGGCCAAAGAGTTATCGGTTTCTGATAATTTGGCGCACTTGGATTTAGATAGCCTGGCTTGGCTACCTGTGAATCCGCCTGAACGTAAGCCTTTAGTCGAATCTGCTAAGGCCATCGATGCGTTTATATCGAATCACGAGGGCTGGGTGATAGAGGGCTGCTATTCTGATTTACTTGCACTTGCAGTGCCTTATTCCAGTGAAATTATTTATTTGAAATTACCCATTGCGCTGTGCATTAAAAATGCGAGAAGTCGGCCTTGGGAGCCGCATAAATATGTGTCGAAAGCGGCGCAAGATGAAAATCTTGATATGTTGATTGAGTGGATTATCCAGTACGATCAAAGGCAGGATTGTTTTTCGCAATCTGCCCATGAAAATTTTTATAATAATTACACAGGCAAAAAAACGCTATACGCAAGCAATGAAAGGCGCATATAGCAAGGTGGTGGCGTTCGCTGCGTGCAAAAAGCGCGCAGCGGGTTGTTGGCTATAACGGCTACTTCTTAAGCCATTGTCCATCTTGAAAAATATATTGGCCTGCAGGGGTTTTGGCAAAGGCTTTTTCGCCGGCTCTTAGTTCAACGGCGGTGAGGCTGATGTTGTTGTCTTTTGCAATTTTTTCGTACACGCTTTTGCGCTGTGCATTAATCTCTTTGACGAGCGCTGCGGCTTCGGCATTGCCTGGTTTTACCTGGGCGATGTAGCCGTTGGCTGTTTCGCCCACCAGGCCTTGTTCTTTGGCATGTTTAATATCAATACTGAATGCTTGTGCCGATAGCAGCATGCTGCTGATCAGCGTCAAGCCAAGGGCGATATGTTTGAATAAAGAATACGGTTTCATTGCTATCTCCGGTCGTGTTGGCTGCCAGGGCGCTGGTATTAAAACAGGTCGCTGTCTTTGCTGAAGATGTCATCCAGTTCTTTGTCTACCTTTACACGAATTTCGTGTTCAATTTTTACATTGAGGTTAATGGTAATGGGCTTTTCCGGTGCTTCTACTCTAACGGTAGGCGTGCAGCCTGAAAGCAGCGTGCCCAGGGTAAAGGTGAGTAATAGAATGTGCAGTGATCGCATAACACTATGCCTTTGTATGAAGCCTTGAGTATTAGGTAATGTTGGTGAACCTTGCATGAACAATATTAAGGCTTGCTTGACCGTTGTTTTACTTGCTGTTCCAACCGTTTTACTACCTGATCACTCAAGCGCAGGCTCTCTAGTAACGGAAACACATTTTGGTCGATATTGATATTAAACTCAACGGCGCGGCCGTTCATTTCTGCCGGGTTATTGCCCGAGAGGTTCAGGCCTACGTGCAGCTCACCAGCGTTGTCTAGCTTGATGGTTGCGCCCAGCGCTTTGTAGGTGAAATTTTCCAGCATGCGCATGGCCATACCCAGTTCAGGGCTGCTGGCAATAATGTGTTGCGCCTCTTGTGTTGGATAGCGAATAACCCCGCCGGGTGCGCGAGCGGTGAGTGCGCCAGCGGGAATGGTCAGCCCGTTGGGGGTAAGTGTGAAGTGCATATCGCCATCGAGTATGCCGTTGGCTTGAATATTTTGTTTTTGCAGGGCCAGCAGTTGCGCCAGCTGCCAGTGTTCGGCATGTAATGTGCCTTGTGCCGTTTGCTGCGCCAGGTGGTAAGTCAATGGCTCGGTGAGTGTGAGGGTTCCGCCCAGCAGGTTTGCGCTAAAGTGCTGGGAGGTTACTTGTAACTGATCGATAGCGGCACTGGGGCTGGCGAGTGTGCCTTGCCATTCAAGCTGGGTTAGGTCGATGCCGCCGTGTACAGAGGCGGCCCCAAACTGTTGTTGGGTTGGGGAGGATACGGCTGTGATACCAGGAATACCCTGTAACGTGCCGCTGCCATAAACATTCTGCAAGGCGGTGTTGTCGTACAGGCCAGATACCGCCTGCAAGGCCCATTCTGTGCGGGCTGTTATGGCGTGTGTTGGGCTGTTGGCCGGTAAGGTGAGGGTTCCGTTTAGGGTGGCCTTGCCTTTAGTGAGTTGCAACCGGCGCAATAACTCAGGCCACCGCGATGGGGGCAGTACCTGACGGAGAGCTTCCATCGCGGTGGCTATGTTGTCGCTGCTGGCCGTGTACGCTAGCTGTGTATGCTGCGGAGTAATGGTGCCATTGAGTGTGAGTGACGATGCTGCACCTGCACTCTTACTGTTGAATGCCAGCGTTTGTTGTTGCTCGGCCATCTGCCAGTTATAGCTACCCTGCCAATGTTGCTGGTGACGGGTTTGGTCTTGCTGAGTGAGCAACAGATTAATGTCACCTTCGAGGCGGGCTTGCGGGTGTTTATAACTGAATGTGGTGTGGTGGCTCGAACCGGTGGTTGCAACCCAGGCTGTGTCGCCGGGAGTTAGATCAATGCGCGTATCCCCCAGCACTGCTGATAGCGTTTCTGTATTGGCAGCGATGGCGAGGGCGTTTGTGCTTATCGCTATGGTGTTGTTTTGCAAGGCGCTGGGCAAGGCGTTGATATCAATAGGGGCGTAGCGCTGCAAATCACTGTTGGCAAACCACGGTATATCAAGCTGTGCTGTTAACCAGGGTGTTTTGCTGGCGTTTGGCGGTGTGTTGTTTTCTTCCACCGGCGTGTTGTGTATGGCCCATTTGCCGTCGTTTGCAAAAATGGTGGTAGTACCTAGCAGTTGCGCCTGTATTTTGTGGTTTTTGTGTTGCAGTTGTACGTGGTACGACAGCGAGAGCGGCTGAGCTTCAGTGATATAGGGTTGCAGGGCGCTGGGCGTGCCGGCATGGGTTGGCAAGTTGGCGAGCAGCTTGGTTAAGTCTTGTGTGGTGAACGCCATACTCACCTGCCCGCTAAGGCGTATGTGGTTGCTGTCTAGCCGTTGCAGGTGATCATTCAAGCTGTGTTGTAGCGCGGGGGTGTAGTGCGCAAGCAGCGGTAGTTCTTGTAACCGGGTCAGTGCTTCGAGCTTGCTGGTGGCGGTTAATACCCAGTTTGCAGAAGGCTGGTTTTGCCGGCTTAGGGTTGCCTGGGCAACCAGTTCGTTGGTGTCTTGGTTATGCCACTGTGCGGTTAATTGCAGCGGTGTGGTGCTATCGCTGTGGAGGGTCAGTGATAGCAAGTCGTTTGCCGACAATGGCAAGGTGGCGGTAGTGTGCAGCTGGTTGTTATTGGGCGTGGCGAAGGTGTCGCCTTGAAATTGCTGGCCGTTCAGCGTGACTGCCCAGTGTTCTACGTTCAGTTGCTGCAAGGGCAGTAAGGCAAGAAGATTGCCAGGCAGCCATTGGTCGCTGTCGAAGGGATGGGTCGGTGCAGCGGTGTTTGGCTGGGTGCGGGTAACCGCGTCAACCTCAAGATTGGTAACCGTCAGTGATTGCAACGGAGCGGTGTCGCGCCCAATCAAGCGTGTGATCATCTTTGCCCAGCTGAGCGTGATATGAATCTTGTGTAATTCAATGTTGGCTGCCACCGTTTGCGTGCGATAAACCAGTGATGCGTGCGCGATGTCGAGCGTGCCTGCACCCGGGTTGAGTTGCTCAAGGTGAATATCGTAAAGGTGGTAGGGGTTGGCAGATTGGTTGAGTAAATAGCTGATTAGCTGGTCTCTCTGCAGGTAACTGTATACCCCGGAGACCAGCAATAGCAGTAAAACAGAAAGTGCCGTGTACCATCGGCTGGAAGATAAGTGCTGCATGCCTGCTTGTGTTTGCCAACGCCTGTGTTGTGGTGGCCAACAGTGTAACAGGGCTATAAAAAATTATCGGCGATTGTGAGTGATCAGGTGCGGTTTTTCTTGCGCAATACCGCCATGCCAATCAGGCCTGGCAGTACTAATGCCAAGGTCGCTGGCGCTGCGGCTTCTGTACTCAGCCATTGGGTGGCTGAGTGAATAATATCCATCATAAAAGCGTCCTTATAAGGAGTGATCCTGTGAGTATGGTTAACGGGGCGCAGTATAAAGACGGCATAAACGAAGTCGATAGCGCAACGGCGCCAATGCGTTAATGTGTGACAAAATGCGCGTGTTTTAGCGACTATTTGTGCACTGCATCGCGATTATTTGCGGGCAGATAGGACGACGAACTTGTGGTTCTGGTTCACCAGCGTGTAGCCACCGAATAACCGTTTTAACCCTTGCTGGTACGGCAAGTGGCGGTTGGCAACCAGATGCAGTTGGCCGCCTTTACGCAGTGCGCGGTGGGCCTGCTGAAAAAGTGTGTAGGCAATATCGGTGCTTACCGTATTGTGTTGATGAAAGGGTGGGTTGCACAGTACGGCATCAAAGTGCTCGGCGGGGAAGTCTTCCAAACCATTCGCGCAGGTTGTGTGAATGGCGTGTTGCAGGTGGTGATTATCAATATTTCGCTGTGTGCAGGCGATAGCCTGAAACGATTCGTCAACGGCGGTTATTACGCAGTGCGGATAATGCTGCCAATAACACAGCGACAGCAAACCGTTGCCGCAACCGAGGTCTGCCACTTTGGCTTCGGGGGTTATTGCTTGTGGCGCCAGCGCAGCAAATTGTTCGATAAAAAAACGTGCTCCAATATCCACACTACTGCCGCTGAATACATTGGGTGTGCGTTGCAGGGTAAGTGTGTGTGCCTGGCCGTTGGCGGTATGGCTGTAGGTATAACCGTGTTCATAAAACGCCAGCGCTGTGGTGGCCGGTGGCGTACCAAGGGTGGCTTGCCACACACGTGCTTTTTTTACACCCGGTAAAAAAGTGGCGTTGCCGATCACGCGTTCAACCATTTCAAATTGCGATTTGCTCAGGTGTTTGTCCATCCCTGCCAGCCACAACTCGCTGCCTGGGGGGCAGGCGCTCGCCACTTGTTGCAATTGCCATTGAAACAACGCGTTATTTTTCGGTACCCGCATAACAATACGCAGTGGTTTGGCGATGTTCCCCAAACACTGGGTTAAACTTTGGTGACATCCCGCCAGTAAGGGTGGCTGGCATTGATTGGTGGCGGCGTTTTTTAGAATGGCCTGTTGGGCAAGGTATGAATCATTCCAGCTCAGTAGTACCGGATGCGTTGGTGCCAGGCTCAACGCACCAAAGTTGTCGTTGACAATCACCAGTGGCAAGGCGGTTGCGCTATCGTTTAGCAGGCGTAGCAGATATTCATCGGCAGCGTCCCAGGCTTGTAGCTGTTTGCTGTGGGGTACCCGCTGCAGATTCATGGCGGCCAGCGCGTGCGGTTGTGATGAGGTGGGAGCGGTCATAGCGGTGCAGAACGAAACATCAGGCCGCGCAGTATAACAAGTCTGTTAGCCATGTGCAGCGGCAGCGCTACACATGGCGGAACAGACTACTGGTAACTATGACCCGCAACTACAACTAGTAGCTACTGCGCCAAATGTTTTGCGTGAAAGGCGATATGCTCGCCAATAAACGTGGCAATAAAAAAGTAGCTGTGGTCGTAACCGTCTTGCAGGCGCAGCGTGATGGGATAACCGGCCTCGGCGGCAGCAGCCTGCAGTAATTCTGGCTTGAGTTGTTCTGCCAGAAAGTTATCTGCGCTGCCTTGATCGATCAGTATGGGCAGGCGCTCTTGCGCGGTTTTGATCAGCTCGCAGCTGTCGTAGGCTTGCCAGGCCTTGCGGTCGTTGCCAATGTAATTGCCCAGCGCTTTTTCGCCCCACGGGCAGTTTAACGGTGACGAGATGGGGGCAAAGGCAGAAACTGATTTAAAGCGCCCCGGATTTTTCAGTGCAATGGTCAGCGCGCCGTGGCCGCCCATGGAGTGGCCGGTAATCGACTGGCGTGAGGCATCGACGGCAAAGTTATTTTCGATCAAGGCTGGCAGCTCATCCACGATGTAGCTGTACATGCGATAGTGTTTGCTCCATGGGGCTTGGGTAGCGTCGCAATAGAAACCGGCGCCCAGGCCGAAATCCCAGCTGCCGTTTGGGTCGTCGGGTACGCCGTCGCCACGGGGGCTGGTGTCTGGCGCCACCAGTGCCACGCCGTGTTCCGCAGCGTAGCGTTGTGCCCCGGCTTTTTGCACCATGTTTTCGTCGGTGCAGGTAAGGCCAGAAAGATAATAAATGACCGGCACCTTGCCTTGTTCTGCCTGGGGTGGCAGATAAATGGAGAAGGTCATGGGGCAGCTCAACGTGCTTGAGGCATGTTCGAAACGCAGTTGTTTGCCACCAAAGCACTGATTAGCGCCCAATTGTGTGAGGCTCATAGTGATCTTCCTTAAATGCAAAAGCCGCAAGGGTGACTTGCGGCTTGAATTTAACGCGATAGGCGCCGGAGATATTGCGCCTTAATACAAGACAACTGAGCGAATACTTTCGCCCGCGTGCATCAAGTCGAAGGCTTTGTTGATGTCTTGTAATGGCATGGTGTGGGTGATCAAGTCGTCGATATTGATTTTGCCTTCCATGTACCAATCTACAATCTTTGGCACATCGGTACGACCGCGTGCACCACCAAACGCGGTGCCGCGCCATACCCGGCCCGTTACCAGTTGGAAGGGGCGGGTAGAGATTTCCTGGCCTGCACCGGCAACACCAATAATCCACGATTCGCCCCAGCCTTTATGGCAGCATTCCAACGCCTGACGCATGGTGTTTACGTTACCAATACATTCAAAACTGTAGTCGGCACCGCCGTCGGTCAAATCAATAATGGCTTCTACCACATTGTCGACTTCTTTCGGGTTGATAAAGTCGGTCATGCCGAATTTTTTTGCCAGCTCAACTTTGGTCGGGTTGATGTCGATACCAATAATTTTACCGGCACCGACCATGCGGGCGCCCTGAATCACGTTGAGGCCAATACCGCCCAGGCCGAATACCACGACATTAGCACCGGCTTCCACTTTTGCGTCGAGTGCCACGGCGCCAACGCCGGTAGTTACGCCGCAGCCGATATAGCAGGCTTTATCGAGTGGGGCGTCTTCACGAATTTTCGCTACGGCAATTTCTGGCAGCACGGTGTAGTTGGAGAATGTAGAGCAACCCATGTAATGCATGATGGGTTTGCCGTCTAATGAGAAGCGGCTGGTGCCGTCTGGCATCAGGCCTTTGCCCTGGGTTGCGCGAATGGCGCCGCACAGGTTGGTTTTGCCGCTGAGGCAGAATTTACATTGGCGGCATTCAGGGGTGTACAGTGGAATCACGATATCGCCGGGTTTGACCGACGTAACCCCCGCGCCCACTTCTTGCACCACGCCTGCGCCTTCGTGGCCCATAATGGCAGGGAAAATACCTTCGGGGTCGTCGCCAGAGAGGGTAAAGGCATCGGTATGACAAACACCGGTTGCTTTGATCTCAACCAGTACTTCGCCAGCTTTTGGGCCTTCCAGGTCAACGTCGATAACATCCAGTGGGCTGCCGGCTTTCCAGGCAACTGCGGCTTTTGTCTTCATGTGTGCCTCTCTACATTAGGGTTAACGTTTGTTTGCGCGTTACTGTGCCAGTTTTGCACCGATAGATACAGCGCTGTACTTTGTCGTGGAGGCTATTATATTGTTTCTGAAATTAACTATCATTTTGTAAAATGAATAACATTGTTACTGAGCAGAAACAAAAAGGTGGCCCGTGACCAATCGCTGGGAAGGTATCGACACCTTTGTGGTGGTGGTAGAAACATCGTCGTTTTCCAAAGCGGCGTTGCAATTGGGTGTGTCGAAGGCGCATGTGAGCCGGCAGATTTCACGGCTTGAAGAACGGCTGGGCACACGCTTGCTTAACCGTACTACGCGCCAAGTGGCGCTCACCCGCTCTGGGCAAGGTTTTTACCAGCGTTGTCGTGACCTCATGGCTGGATTGGACGACGCCGAGCAGGCGGTAATGGATATGCAAGAGTCGCCTCGTGGGTTGATCAGGCTCACGGCGGCGGGTTTGTTTGGTGAAAAGTATGTGGCTGATGCGGCTATCGCCTTTATGCGCCAGTACCCGGCTGTGCAGATAGAGCTGGACTTATCCAGCCGCGTGATCGACCTGATCCATGAAGGTTACGATCTGGCTATTCGTGCCGGGGTGCTGCGTGATTCGTCGTTGGTGGCCCGTCGCATTGCTATGCGACGCTTGGTAACTGCCGCCACTCCTACCTATTTTTCAACCCGCCCGCCGCCGCAAACTTTGGGCGATCTGAAAAAACATAATTGCCTGGTAGGCAGTTTGCCCACATGGCATTACCGCGACGCCAATGGCCAGCACATTGATTTGCGCGTTTACGGCAATTGGCACAGCAACAATGGCCACGCGCTGGTGAACGCTGCTGTGCAGAACGTAGGGGTGGTGCAATTACCCGAGTTTTATTTGCAGCCTTACCTCAATAGTGGTGAGCTGGTAGAAACCCTCACAGCGTTTGAGCCCACCGATAATGGCATTTGGGCGGTGTATCCAGCAAACCGGCATTTGTCGGCCAAGGTGCGTTTGTTTATTGATTTTTTGGTGGAATGGTTTCAGCAATAAAAGGGTTCCAGAAATAACTGAGAAGGTCGTATGAGTCAGCGTTTTAGTCATATTCCCACCCACGTGATTACCGGCTTTTTGGGGGTGGGTAAAACCTCGTTAATTCAGCGTTTTTTGCAGCAAAAGCCCGAGCACGAGCGCTGGGCTGTGTTGGTCAATGAATTCGGCGATGTGGGTATTGATGGCACCTTGCTCAAAACCGACAGTATTGCCGTTAGCGAAGTGCCCGGTGGTTGCATGTGTTGCAGTGTTGGCCTGCCCAGCCGCACAGCGTTGAATCAGTTGATTCGTGAGCAGCAACCGGATCGCATTATTATCGAGCCTACCGGATTGGCGAATCCGCGCCAGATATTGGCGATGTTTTCCGACGCAAACTATCGCGACGTATTAGATGTGCGCGCTGTGATTTGTCTGGTTGATCCCTGGTGCTTTACCGAGCCACGTTTTATCAACCTGCCCGATTTTCATGCCCAGTTGCAGGCGGCAGATATCGTAGCGGCCACCAAACTTGACCTTGCCACGCCGGAGCAGTTGCAGGCGTTTTATGACTACTGCACCCAGCAATTACCCTTGGTGAGTGAAGTATCTGCCCTAGGTGCCAAACTGCCCTGGGAGTGGCTGGCGTTGCCACGTAAAGCCTCGCTGGCAGAGCCTGCGGGTGGTGTGCATACCCATGCGCAGACGCTGGATGACCAAGCCCAGGCTCCGACGTCGTTGCCAATGGGTGAAGACGGTTCGGTAAAACGTGAGAACAGTGCCGAATTCGGTTTTAGTTGTGGCTGGATTTTTAATCGCCAGTGGACATTTTCTCATGACGCCCTGACAGTATTTTTAGATACCCTACCTGTACCCCGAGTAAAAGGGGTGCTGCACACGGAGCAGGGCTGGATCAGTGTCAACCGCATGCGCCAAACGCTTTCAGTGGTTGCCATCGACGGCGAACCTGAAGATAGCCGACTAGAAATGATTTCAATGGATCCCATGGATTGGGTGATGGTTGATCGTTCGCTCAAAGCCTGCAGGCAATAAACAGTTTTACGCACGATATAACAAATAATCCGCAAGCTAGGTGACGAGGAAAATCAATGAGTGAACAACACGTGGTGAATACCCAATCCGGGCCCGTACAAGGCCGTTGTGCTGAAGGCGTGTGTCGCTGGCTGGGGATTCCCTATGCGACCGCTGAACGGTTTGGCGCTCCAGCCCCGGTGGCACCCTGGACCGATCTCAAATCAGCGACAGACTATGGTCCGGTTGCGCCATCGATGCTGGAAGGAACCTTCGACAATATCGAAGGCGACGGTATCAGCGAAGATTGCCTGGTATTAAATATTTGGGCACCGGCGCAGTGCGATACGTTGAAACCGGTATTTTTCTGGATTCACGGTGGTGCTTTTGTTGGCGGCAGTGGTAATGAGTACGACGGTAGCCAGTTCGCCGCCAATGGCGACGTTGTGGTTGTTACGTTTAACTATCGTCTTGGGTTGTTGGGCTTTGTGAATATGGGTGAAGCATTAAACTTGCCTGAACTGCCTTCTAACCTTGGATTGCGTGACCAACTGATGGCCTTGCAGTGGGTGCGCGATAATATAGAAGCCTTTGGTGGCGATCCTAACAAAATTACCATTGGTGGCGAGTCGGCTGGTGCATTGTCTTGTTCTCTACTTATGCTGATGGAAAACACGTGGCCCATGTATCGAGGTGCGATACTGCAAAGCGGTGCTTTGTCGCTGATTCAAAGTCGTGAATGCAGCCTGGGCATCGCAGAAAAATACAAAAAGATTTTGTCACTCGAAGACGGTGATATCGACAAGTTACGCAACCTTTCGCGAAGAACATTATTTGAAGCGCAGCTTGAGGTAATGAAAAGCAGTCAAATGACATTGCCTTCTGCGCCCTGGTTTGACGGTGACCTGCTACCAGCAACCTTTGCCGACGCCGTCGCGAGTCCGGTAGCACCGGTGTCTTTATTGGCAGGGTTTAACCGCGACGAAATCAGGTTGTTCCATATTGTGCCCGGGCCGCCAACCATTCCGTTGCACCGGGATCAATACCGGTTTTTATTGCAAGATCAGCTCGGGGAGAAACACGCAGAAGAGATTCTCTCTGCCTACCCAGACGATGAAAGTGGCAATATCAAACTGGGTTCGCATTTGACTTTTGCCTTACCCACTGCACATTTTGCCGAGCGTCACAGCCAGCAGAATCCAACCTGGCTGTATCGCTTTGACTGCGGCCATCCGGCACTGGGCGCGATGCATTTTATGGAGTTAGGGTTTTTGTGGCCCATGGACAACGAGATGCAGGATTCTCTGCGCGGCGCGCCCTATGACGGTGAGCGGAAAGCGCTGGGTGATAGAATGCAGCAGCACTGGTCTCACTTTGTTGCCCACGGGCAACCATTAAATAGCTGGCCGGCTTACGATGCGCAGCAACGTAACACGCAGATTTTTGACCTGACGGACAGCGTCGAGGCTGATCCAGAAGCACCTTATCGTGAACCGTGGCGTGGGCGTGATGTGTTAACGGGTAAGTAAAGCGAGAGGTTGTTTTTGGGTATGACAAAGAGTGGGTTTTCCCACTCTTTATTTATCGGGTGTTGGTTGGCTATTACAATCCTGTTGAAATAACACGGTTTTATTGAGAGGTGTGACATGGATGACGTAAAAGCGGTACGTTTTGAAACAGTTTTGGAAAAATATTTATCACGCCGACATTTTTTGCGCAGCAGCGGCGTACTGGCAACCGCTGCTGCGATGGGGGCGGGGTTGTCTGCATGTAGTGAAACCGGACAAAACAACACGCTCACGTTTACTGAACTACCGCATGCGCTGGATGACCAGTTTACCGTGGCTGACGGGTACGAGGCACAGGTGTTATTGCGTTGGGGCGATCCGATTTTCAGCCATGCGCCTGGGTTTGATCCTTTCTCACAAACCGCAGCATCGCAATTACAGCAGTTTGGGTTTAACAACGATTTTATCGGTTTTTTGCCACTGCCTTTTGGCAGCGGGCAATCAAACCGAGGCTTGTTGGTGGTAAACCATGAATACACCGACAGCCCTATGATGTTTCCTGGCTCACCTGAGCGCAAACAGGTTTCGCGTGAGCAAGCGCAGGTAGAAATCGCCGCCCACGGTTTAAGCGTGGTGGAAATTGCCTTACAAACAAACGGCCAGTGGCACGTAGTATCAAACTCAACCTACAACCGCCGCATTACTCCGAATACCCCCATGCAGATGACCGGCCCTGCTGCCGGCAGTGCACGGCTGCAAACCATTATGTCGCAAGACGGTGTTCAAACGTTGGGTACCTATGGCAATTGCGCTGGGGGGATAACGCCGTGGGGTACGGTTCTGACCGGGGAAGAAAATGTAGACGGTTATTTCTGGGGCGACGAAACACAAACGCCCGAAGCCGAGAGTCATCAACGTTTTAAAATGCACACCGGTATTGGCCGTTGGGGGGAGTATTTTTCACGCTGGAATTTGGCAGAAAATCCACAAGAGCCGCTGCATGTAGGTTGGATTGTTGAAATTGATCCTTACGATCCTGAGTCAATTCCGAAAAAGCGCACAGCCATTGGCCGTTGTAAACACGAAGGCTGCAATATCGCCCTTAACGCGAATGGTCAGGTGGTGGCTTACACTGGCGACGACGAAAAATTTGAATACATTTATAAATTTGTTAGCGACGGTATTTACGACCCAGATAACCGCGAAGTCAATCTGGATTTGCTCGCCAGTGGAACCCTGTACGTGGCCCGGTTTAATGACGATGGTACCCTGAATTGGTTGCCACTGGTGTTTGGTGAAGGCCCGCTCACCCTTGCCAATGGTTTTGCCCGTCAGGCTGATGTTTGCATTGATGCACGCAAGGCGGCCGATCTTGTGGGCGCCACACCAATGGACCGGCCCGAAGATGTCGAGGTAAACCCCGCCAACGGGCATGTTTATGCCATGCTGACGAATAACAGTTCGCGCAAGCCCGATCAGGTCGACGCTGCAAATCCACGAGCACATAATAGCCATGGTCAGATTGTCGAGTTTTGGCCTGAAAATGGCGATCACACGCAACCGGTTTTTCGTTGGGATTTGTTTTTACTGGCGGGTAAACCAGGCGATGTTGCCACCCATTATCACCCGAATATTTCTGCGAACGGGTGGTTGTCATGCCCCGACAATTGCGCATTTGATGCTGCTGGGAATATCTGGATTGCTACCGACGGCGCCGAAAAAACGGGGATTGCCGAAGGCCTATATGCTGCGCCTGTGAGCGGCGAGAACAAGGCATTGACCAAGCGTTTTTTGCGCACACCAAAAGGGGCTGAGCTATGCGGCCCATTTTTCACGCCGGATAATCAAACCTTGTTTGTGTCGGTGCAGCACCCGGCGGAAGGTTCTACCTTCGATAATCCTCAACACCGTTGGCCAGATTTTCACGAGGCCATGCCGCCACGACCCGCCGTAATCGTGATTCGTAAAGCCGGTGGGGGTACCATCGGTTCGTAGGGTGGCTATCTCACGCCCAACAAAAAAAGCGCAACCAAGGCTGCGCTTTTTTTATTGGGAAGGTTACGTGGGTTTAAAAATCGTAACGTACACGTGCACCGTACTGGCGGGGTGAACCAAAATAATTTTCCCCAGTGCTTTGACCGCTAATGTACTCTTCATCTGTCAGATTGCTGCCGTACACTTCCACCTGATAGTTGTTGCCAATCTGTACGGTTACCAGCGCAGACAGCAGGCCGCGGGAATCCAGGCGATCTACCGCATCGTTATAAGCAATATAGGCATATTGTTCATCCATATACGCATAGTTGATGCGTGGTGTAATGCTCATATCGTTAACGGTGAAATTGTATTCAACACCCAGGTTGTAGGTTAGCTCTGGTGAGTACAGGTTAGGGCCGTCGCCGCCAAGAATGAGGTAGGGCGTGTAGTCAGTGCATGGTGCTGTTTCTGTCGATACCTGGCCGCTGGCGCACTGGGGGGAAGTCACAGCACCTGGGTTAGCACGGTTGAAAGCACGCGTATCGATAACTGGTGCGCTACTCAGGTTTGAATCTACATAGGCTACCGAGAAGTCGAACCCCAGTTCGCCGAACTGAGCCTGTGCTGATAGTTCCAGACCTTTAATGGTTGCGTCTGTTAGATTCACCACTTCACCTTGACCACTAGCGGGGTTGAGAATATCGAACTGGAAGTCTGAATAGTCATAGTAGAATGCACCGACCTGCGTTTTTACATGACCATCAAACAGCGTACTCTTCCATCCCAATTCATAGTCAGTAACGGTTTCTGGATCGAATTCAGAGGTCGCTGAATCGAAGCCGCCAGACTTATAGCCGCGGGCAACAAAGGCGTAAACGAGGGTGTTTGCGTCTGGTGTCCAGTTAAGTGAGATTTTACCGGTAGGTTTGCTGTCGTTGTGATCGCCATCAAATGATTGGACCTCCAGGTCCAGGAAGCCTGGGCCAAGCACGACTGCACCCGTGCCTGACACATCATATGTTGAACGGCGTGCGCCAATATCTAACGCCCACTCATCGTTAAAGCGATAAGTCGCTTGACCGAAGATACCCGTCGTTCTCTTTTTATTGGCAATATCGATATCAACCGGAAAGCCAGCAGTAAGTTGGGTAATGTCTACATCAATGCGGTTACGCTGATAATAGGCGCCCACAATCCACGACAAGTTGCCATCGGTGGGCGAGATGATGTTGATTTCTTCTGTCCACACACGTTCGCGTACGTATTGCTCTTGCGTGATTTGGGGCAAGCCGGGTGTTACTGATCGGTCCAGGTCGTAGAGGTTGTTTATCTCTTTATGTTGATAACCCGACACCGAGCGAATGGTGATACCGCTGGCGGTGTCATAGCGCAATTCGAGGCTTGCCTGCTTGCCGGTTTCGTCATTCTGGGCAGGTGAATCATTGGCTAGCGTAAATTGATCTTCCGGAACGCCCCCGTTGTCTGGGTCGCCAAGGTAGGGATCACCGGGTAAGGGTTTAGAGGCGTAACCGCCTGATTTTTTATCGGCCACTTCTGCTTTAAACAATGTCTGCCATTGTTCGTTGGGTGCCCACAGTACGCCGATACGACCAGCAACTTCGTCCAGACTGTCGGGTTCATTGTTGGCAGGGCCTATATCATCATAGAAACTGTCGCGTTGCTGATAGTTCAGGGCACCGCGAAAGGCCAGCGTGTCGGAGGCCGGCAGGTTAATGGCGCCTTCAAAGCCATAGGCACCGTAGTTGCCTACCGAGGCTTCGGCATAGCCATTAATACCACTCAAATCAGGGTTGCGGCTGTTGATAAAAATAGCCCCGCCGGTTGAGTTGGAGCCAACGAAGGTGCCCTGCGGGCCGCGGAACACTTCTACTGAGCCAACATCATAAAAGCTATTGGTTGTTACAATGGGGGGCTGGAATACGCCGTCAATATAGGTGGCTACGCCGTTGGCTACGCTCGGCGAGCCGCTCGAAAGGCCTACACCGCGAATGTTGACGGACTGAGTCAGGCCTGCATCAGCGATCGACAGGGATGGGCTGGCAAATTGTAGCTCGTCCAGTTGGTTTACTGATTTCTTCGTCAATGCTTCGCCGGTTAATGCAGTTGCCGACGCCGCAATATCTTGTAGGTTTTCTTCACGCTTTTGGGCTGTAACGGTAATTTCTTCAAGCAGCCAGTTGTCCTGACTGCTGGCTTCTTGAGCATTGACCAACGTGGGGGTAACACTAGCCAATGTAAGTGCAATGGCACTACTCAACAGAGTTGGGCGGCCTGGTAATCTGTTTTGCGTGCTGATAGGTAGAGAAGTAGTACGATCTTGGCGGTTCATAGAGTGCTCCAATTATTATTGTTGTGTGCTTTTGGTAAAACGATATGTTTCCCTGATATTACAGGTTTGCAACCGTTTGCACATACATATTTTGTCAATAACCAAAATAAAATGTATGGCTTTCCGCCACGCTCTCGCCCGTGCAGTCAGTCATTACCACGACTAATAACTTTAGACTATATTTTCGCCCTGCGGCCTAGTTATTCACTATTGCCTTTAGCTTTTACGCGATGCTGGCAGCTTCTCGGAGATATCTTGAAGAGTGGTGGTTTCGGCGAGCCGTTATGATCTGCCTACCTCGCGAAAACAATTTGTGTGTATAAGTGTTTGTACAAGAAGGTAGCGCAGCGGATTTATTCTTCTTGTTGTGTACAAGCAGTGCAGGGATGTTCCATTTTTGATACCAAACGTTTCATTTCTGCACCGGATTTTTCGTGCAATCTTCTTTTCAATACCAGAGGCGGTTTCTTACACTGGTTACAGCGTGTGTTGCGCCCTCTACTTTTAATAATCGATAACGTAACGAGAATCTTATGTACACATACAAGCAGCATTACATTAATGGCGCCTGGGTTGATAGCGAAGGCGGTAACGTGCACCGGACCATTAATCCGGCCACGGAAGCAGTATGCTCAGAGGTTGTTCTGGGCACGCAGGCCGATGTTGATAAAGCGGTGGCAGCAGCGCGTGCTGCGTTTGCTGAACACTATGCAGACAGTAAAGAAACCCGTATCGACATGGTCAAACGCATCATGGCTGAATACGAAAAGCGTATTCCCGATATTGCCAAAGCAATCTCAACCGAGATGGGCTGCCCAATTTCCATGGCGTCTACGGCGCAGGCGGGTTCAGGTATGGGGCACCTGGGTGCCACGTTGGCCGCGCTATCTGAATTTGAAACCGAAGTATCCACAGGCACTAACAAGGTGGTTTTTGAGCCGATTGGTGTGGTTGCGTTAATTACACCATGGAACTGGCCGATGAATCAGACCGTAGCCAAAGTAGCGCCAGCACTGGCTGCTGGTAATGCAGTCATCCTCAAACCTTCGGAAGAAACGCCAGCTACCGGTGCTATTTTTGCCGAGGTGATGGCTGCAGCGGGTGTACCAGCGGGTTTGTTTAATTTGGTACAGGGTGATGGCCCAACTGTGGGGCAGGCGCTGGCTGCACACGAAGGGGTTGATATGGTGTCGTTTACCGGTTCAACCCGCGCCGGTGTTTTGGTGGCTAAGGCGGCTGCCGAATCGGTCAAGCGCGTGCACCAAGAGCTGGGTGGCAAGTCGCCCGCCATTGTGCTGGAAGGCACGCCGCTGGACAAAGCTCTACCACCGATTTTGGGTGGGTTGCTGCTGAACTCTGGACAAAGTTGTGTGGCCCCAACCCGCTTGCTGG
Source organism: Cellvibrionaceae bacterium (assembly GCA_050289485.1). Classification (GTDB taxonomy): domain Bacteria; phylum Pseudomonadota; class Gammaproteobacteria; order Pseudomonadales; family Cellvibrionaceae; genus JBNKFV01. The sequence goes on along the minus strand of JBNKFV010000018.1, from coordinate 28,500 downwards.
TGCATGAGTCTCAGCACGACGAGGCGCTGAAAATGATTGCCGACATTATGAATAGTAAAAATGTGGGTGATCCTGCGCAGGAGGGTGACCATATTGGTCCAGTGGTGAATAAAGCCCAGTGGGAGAAAATACAGGGCCTGATTCAGCAGGGTATTGATGACGGCGCCACGTTAGCCGCGGGTGGCACTGGTTTGCCTGAAGGCTTGAGCAAAGGCTTTTATGTGAAGCCCACAGTATTCGGTAATGTGAAAAACACCATGGCCATTGCCCGGGAAGAAATCTTTGGCCCTGTCCTGGTTGTGATTCCTTACAAAAACGATGACGAAGCGATAAGTATTGCCAACGATACTGAATACGGTTTGGGCGCTTATTTGCTGGGTGATCCGGAGCGCGCCAAAAAGATGGTGCCGTTGATTCGGGCCGGCTCCATTTTTGTGAACGCGGGGGGCTTGGATTTTAATTCGCCCTTTGGTGGTTATAAAAAATCCGGTAATGGTCGTGAGTTCGGAAAGTTCGGGCTGGAAGAGTTTATGGAGAAAAAATCTGTTATCGGTAGTGTTTGACACTATGTTATTAACCCGGCAAATATTATTGTCGGGTTAATAAGCGGCGCAGCGAACCGAAGGGGTAGTATCTGGCGTGCTGAGTCTTGTTGCTCGCATTAGCAATACAGAAGGGTGAAATTCTGCGGGTATTTCCATAGGGTGCCAATGGCACCCACGGTATTATCTTAGCAGAGACAAAAATTCCGCGCGGGTGCTGCTGTTGCTGCGGAAAGTACCCAGCATGGCAGAGGTTTTCATAACGGAATTTTGTTTTTCAACACCGCGCATCATCATGCACATGTGTTTGGCCTCAATGATAACGCCAACACCTTCGGCATCGGTAACCTTGGCAATAGTGTTAGCGATGTCTGACGTCATTTGTTCTTGAATTTGCAGGCGGCGGGCAAACATGTCAACGATGCGAGCAACTTTAGACAGGCCCAGAACCTTGCCGGTGGGGATGTAAGCAACATGCGCTTTGCCGATAAAGGGCAGCATGTGGTGTTCGCACATTGAGTACAATTCAATGTCCTTTACCAAAATCATTTCTTTAGAATCTGACGGAAACAGGGCGTCGTTGATTACTTCGTCTAACGTTTGTTTGTAGCCGCGGGTTAAAAACTTAAACGCCTCGGCAGCCCGGTGAGGGGTGTCTTTCAAACCAGGGCGTTCCAGGTCTTCACCGATATCTCTAATAATGGCTTCGAAGTGCTTTTTCATCGTCATGTTCCTGTTAGTTCTGCGATGCAGCGGCCATACGCCGGGCGTGGTAACAACGCAAACGTAGCGTTATTACGACCCCAATTTTTGGGGAGTGCTACCCTACGCGAAGCCGCCTTCGGGGTAAAGAAAAATTTTGGTATCTGTTGGCTATTTACGGCAATCTGCAGCTAAGTGAGGGTAAATGGTCCGAATAGGAATAAAATTGCATACATTTATTTTTGTGCCCTGACTCGCATTAGGCCGGTTGTCTATAGCAGGTTTTAGGCGGGAAATTGTGTACTATACGCAGGCCTCATTAACGGAGTTCACCGGCCATGACTAATCCACGCGACGCGCAACACCAGATAGCCGAAACCCTACTGACAGTCAGGGACTATATTCGCTGGGGTGCTACCCAGTTTATGGCAGAAGATCTGTACTTTGGCCATGGAACCGATAACGCCTGGGACGAAGCGTTGCAGCTGGTAATGTATATATTGCATATGCCGGGTTTTGAAAACCCACAGATTCTTGATGCCCGCCTAGTGTTCAGTGAGCGCTTGGCCATTCTCGATTTATTTGAGCAGCGCATCGAAGAGCGCGTGCCCGCAGCCTATCTCACGGGTACGGCAACCTATTGTGGGTTGCAGTTTACAGTTAACGAACATGTGCTGGTACCGCGCTCGCCGATTGCAGAGTTGATCGAAAACCAGTTTGCGCCATGGTTGGATTACCAGCCAGAAACCATTTTGGATCTGTGTACTGGCAGTGGCTGCATTGGTATTGCGTGCGCCTATGCGTTTCCCGATACCCAGGTAGACTTGAGTGATATTTCGCCAGAGGCGCTGGCGGTGGCACGGCAGAATATTGCCGAGCACGCGCTCGAAGAGCGTGTGACGGCTTGGGAATCTGATTTATTCGAAGACCTGCCTCGTAACCGCTACGACCTGATCGTTAGCAACCCGCCTTACGTTGACGAAGATGATTTAGCCAGTATGCCAGACGAGTACCATGCAGAGCCGGCCATTGCCTTGGGCTCGGGGGAGGATGGTCTCGACTTTACCCGCCGGCTGCTGCGCGAAGCGCGTGATTGGCTTACCGAAGAAGGGTTGTTGGTTGTCGAGGTGGGTAACAGCTGGGTTGCCCTGGAAGAGGCTTTTCCCAATGTACCCTTTACCTGGGTTGAGTTTACCCGCGGTGGACATGGTGTGTTTGTGTTGTCGGCTGCGGAATTGGAAGAGTATGCGGAAGACTTTGCCGGCTATTGAAGGCGTCCGTAACAGGCTGAAAAAACAGCTCGAGCTGCGTATAATCCGCCGCTTGCATTTTCTGCTGCACACGCAGCTTCAAACCTGATGATTTTAAGAGAGCGTTATGTCTGGCAATAGTTTTGGCAAACTGTTTACGGTAACCACCTTTGGCGAGAGCCATGGCTTGGCACTGGGGTGTATAGTTGATGGTTGCCCGCCGGGGCTGGAATTGTCAGAGGCAGATCTGCAAAAAGATCTCGACCGTCGCAAACCGGGGCAGAGCCGTTATACCACTCAGCGCCGTGAGGGCGATGAAGTAAAGATTCTATCGGGTGTATTTGAGGGTAAAACCACCGGTACGCCCATTGGTTTGCTGATTGAAAATACCGATCAGCGCTCAAAAGATTACGGCAATATCAAAGACCAGTTTCGCCCAGCTCATGCGGACTACACCTATATGCAAAAGTACGGTGTGCGTGATTACCGTGGCGGCGGTCGATCGTCGGCCCGCGAGACTGCCATGCGTGTGGCCGCCGGTGCGATTGCCAAGAAATATCTACAGACCGAATTTGGTATCGAGGTGCGTGGTTATTTGTCGCAATTGGGGCCTATTAAGGCAGAAAAACTGGATTGGGATCAGGTAGAGCAAAACCCATTTTTCTGCCCCGATGTCGACAAAGTGCCAGAAATGGAAACCTTTATGCAGGCGCTTAACAAGCAAGGCGACTCCATTGGGGCTGAAATCACCGTGGTTGCCACTGGCGTGATGCCGGGTTTGGGAGAACCTATCTTTGATCGTCTCGATGCGGATCTGGCTCACGCGTTAATGAGTATCAACGCTGTAAAAGGTATCGAAATTGGTGCCGGTTTCGAGTCGGTTACCCAGCGTGGTACAGAGCATCGCGACGAAATCACTACAGAAGGTTTTCTGTCGAATAATGCCGGTGGTATTTTGGGGGGGATTTCCAGTGGGCAAGAGATTGTTGCTCGCATTGCGTTGAAGCCAACCTCCAGTCTGCATATTCCTGGCCGCAGTATTGATGTTCACGGCAACCCGGTTGAAGTGGTTACCAAGGGGCGCCATGACCCCTGCGTAGGGATTCGGGCAACACCAATTGCCGAGGCGATGATGGCGCTGGTGCTGATGGATCATCTGTTGCGTCATCGTGGCCAGAATGGTGGTGTTCAACATAATGTTCCTGTGATTCCCGGGCAAGCGTAAGCCGACGACGGCTGATCGCATTATGTCGCTTCCCTATTGGCGCCTTTCCAGCTTTTATTTTTTCTACTTTCTGGTAGTGGGAGCCAATCTCCCTTACTGGAGTCTCTATTTACAGTCACTTGGGTTTACGCCACAGCAAATTGGTTTAATTGTGGCGGCGGCCTTCAGTACCAAGCTGTTTTCTCCCAACCTGTGGGCAGCTCTTAGCGATCGTTTTGGTCAGCGTTTGCTCTTTATCCGCATTGGTGCCATCGGTGGTGCCTTAGCTTATGCAGGCATTTTTTTCGACCAGAGCTTTGTGGCTATTTTGCTGGTGGTGTTGGGGTACAGTTTTTTCTGGAATGCCATTCTTGCTCAGTATGAATCGCTCACGCTGGTGTATCTGGCAGGGCAGTCAGAGCGCTACAGTCATATTCGTTTGTGGGGCTCCGTATCGTTCATTGTGGCGGTGGTGGGTTTAGGTATTGCGTTCGACTACCTGCCAATCAGTTATCTGCCAGTCATGGTGTTTGTGTTTCTGGTATGTATAGCCCTGTCGAGCTTTTTTATTCGAGAGCAGGCCTATCAGCGCAGTAGCGCCATACCACATGCGTTTATGGCCGCATTGAAAAAGCCCGCCGTTGCTGCATTTTTTGCGGCCTGCATTTTGTTGGAAGTGAGTCTCTCAACTTACTACACCTTTTTCAGTGTTTATATGGAGGCCCACGGCTACAGTCATTCGTTTATTGGCTGGGCCTGGGCGTTGAGCGTAATCGCTGAAATAGCGGTGTTTGTGGCAGTGCCACAGCTATTGCGGGGTATCGGCGTGTACTGGCTGTTTATTGTCAGCCTGGCAATGACGGCCTTGCGTTGGCTGTTGTTGCCCTGGTTTATCGATAAACCGTTTTTGCTGGTGGGTTTGCAGCTATTGCATGCTTTCAGTTACGGTACGGCTCATGCCGCGTGTGTAGAGTGGATCAGGCAGCGCTTCAGTGCCACGCAGGGGCATGCATTGGCATTTTACAGTGCTACCAGTTATGGCCTCGGCGCCGCTATTGGCGCTATCGTCGGCGGTGTATTGTGGGATATCAGCAGTGAACTGGCTTTTAATGTCAGCTCTGCAGTAGGGATAGCCGGTGTGGCACTGGCCTTGTATTGGCGAAAACACTCGCTCACAGAAAAGCCGTAGGCAGCGGCATCTTCTGTTAATAATAGTTAATTTCAGGGGTACAAGATGGTGTTACCTTCACGTTCTACGGTTTCCGGGTTGGCCGCAGCTAAGCGGGGATTACTTGGCTTGGCGAGTTCAGTGGCGGTATTGGCAAGTGTTGGCTGTAGCGATAATTCTGAATCTGCTGCAGGCTTATCAACAACCCAGAACATCAAACAGATCACTATAGAAAGCCGGGTTAAGCCCACGCTATCTATCGAGGGGCTAACCTTTCGTGACTTAAACAACAGTGGTGAGTTAGACCCTTATGAAGACTGGCGGTTGTCAGCAGCCGAGCGAGCTGCCGATTTAGTGTCACGTATGACACTGGCCGAAAAAGCCGGGGCTATGTTGCACGGAAGTCTGCGCAATTTGCCGCCCAAAAGTGACAGCGCTGTCTCACTCGGTTACGACCTTGAGGCCTATACGCAGCTGGTGCGGAATCATCACGTTAACAGTTTTATTTCGCGCTTTTCGTCGTCGCCCGAGACTCTCGCTCAACAAAGTAACGCCTTGCAGGCAATTGCCGAAGGTGAGCGATTGGGTATACCGCTAACCATCAGCACCGACCCGCGCAACCACTTTCAATACGTACTTGGTGCCAGTTCTGAGGCAGTAGATTTTTCACAGTGGCCTGAGCCTTTAGGTTTTGCGGCACTGCGTGACACTGACCGTGTGACTGAATTTGCCGATATTGTGCGCCAGGAATACCGTGCCGTTGGTATGCATATGGCGTTGTCGCCACAGGCAGATCTGGCAACAGAGCCACGCTGGCCGCGCCAGGTGGCTACGTTTGGCAGCCAGCCAGAGTTAGTCAGCAAGCTGGCCGGTGCCTATGTGGCCGGTTTTCAGGGGTCGCCCGAAGGGCTCACTCAAGACGGTGTAATCACCATCACCAAGCACTGGGTAGGCTATGGCGCTGCGGTGGATGGTTTCGATGGGCATAACTACTATGGCCGCTTTGCCAATGTGGATGCGGATACCTTGAGGGCACATATTGATGCTTTTGATGGAGCTCTTGCAGCACAGACAGCGGGCATTATGCCGACCTATTCGGTACCGCAAGGCGGCAGCCTTAATGGCGAGCCATTGGAGCAGGTAGGTGCCGGTTTCAGTCGGCAGCTGCTCACCGATTTACTGCGCAATGAATGGGGCTATAAAGGACTGCTCTTATCTGACTGGGCTATCACTCGCGACTGCCCTGAAGCCTGCGTAGCGCCCACTGTAGAGAACCCACAGGGCTATACCGCCATCGCAACGCCATGGGGTATGGAAGACAAAACCGGTTACGACCGATATGTCAAAGGTATTAATGCCGGGCTCGACCAATTTGGTGGTGAAGATAATCCTGCACCACTGATTGAGGCTGTTAACAAGGGTGATGTGCAGGAAAGCCGGCTGAATGAATCCGTACAGCGCATCATGCAGCTCAAGTTTGCTTTGGGCCTGTTTGACAACCCGTATGTTGATCCTGATCGTGCGAAAGCGGTTGTAGGCTCGTCGGCATTTCGTGAAAAAGCCATGCAGGCGCAGCGCGAAGCTCAGGTATTGCTGCAAAATACTGATCAACTGCTGCCATTGGCCAGCGATCTCAAAAAGGTATTTTTATACGGCATGAGTGCTGACGTGGCGGCTGCCAATGGTTATACCGTGGTCGCTGATCCAGAGCAGGCCGACGTTGCGATTGTGCGTACCAGTACCCCGGCAGAAAAGTTACACCCCTATCATTTCTTCGGCAGTCGCCAGAATGAAGGGCGTCTAAACTTTACCGAAGAAGACGAGGTCTACCAGTTGCTATCGCAGTTGCAGGGAAAAGTACCGACCGTATTGGCCATTTTCCTGGATCGCCCAGCAATACTGACCAACCTACAAGATAAAACAACCGCTATTGTGGGTAATTTTGGCGCTAGTGATCAGGCGGTTCTCGATGTGCTGAGTGGGCGAGCAGAGCCAAAAGGCAAGTTACCGTTTGAGCTGCCTTCGTCCAGGGTAGCGGTAGCAGAACAGCATCCCGCCGTGCCCGATGATTCGGCAAGCCCGCTGTATCCTTACGGTTTTGGTTTGTCGTTTTAGTCTTATACGTAGGAGGAAAACATGCTGGGGTGATACCGGCATGTTTTCGAATGAGCTGAGGCAAGTGCCCGCAGAGTCTCCAAAACCGCTAAGGCTGGCACTCCAGGGGAAGTTCAATACGCTATAATGCGCGCTTAATTCAATTGGCGTTAGCGGATTTTATGGAAAAACTGCAGTTTCGAGCAACATTACTTCACCCACGATATTGGTTTACCTGGTTAATGTTTGGCTTCTGGTGGTTACTGGCCCAGTTACCTTACCGTAGCCAGCTGTGGCTGGGGCGCGGTTTGGGTAAACTGCTTTATCGTGCGGCTGTTCGTCGCACAGCTATTGCTCGACGTAATATTGAGCTTTGTTTTCCTGAGTTGACCGGGGCCCAGCGCGAGCAACTGGTGCGCGACAATATCACTTCAACCGCCATTGCCTTTTTTGAAACGGGTATGGCTTGGTTCTGGCCAACAGAGCGTTTACGAAAGCTCGTGACCGTAACCGGCCTTGAACACCTGCAAGAACTTGAGGGGCAAGGTGCCCTGCTGATGGCATTTCATTTTACGACGCTGGATATTGGTGGCGCGTTCGTCAATATGAATGCCTCGATTGATGCCATGTATCGCCCGCATAAAAATCCCGTTTATGATTATGTACAACGCCGGGGGCGAGAGCGACACAGTCAGCAAACCGATGTCGTCACGCGTGATGATGTGAGGGGCATGGTGCGCAAGCTAAAGCAGGGGCGGGTAATCTGGTATGCCCCCGATCAGGATTATGGCAAAGGCCAGAGTGTGTTTGTGCCATTTTTTGGTGTGCCTGCGGCTACGGTAACGGCTACCAGTAAGTTTGTGCAGCTAGGTAAGGCTAAAGTCATTCCGTTTGCACAATATCGTCTGGCTGATGGCTCCGGCTACCGGGTTGAGATTCTTCCTCCTTGGGAAAACTTCCCAACGGGCGACGAGGTGGCTGATGCACGTCGAATTTGCGAACAGGCGGAAATATTTATCCAGCGTGCGCCTGAGCAATATTTGTGGAGTCATCGGCGTTTCAAAACCCGGCCGCCGGGTGAGCCCAGCGTTTACCCGTAACAGGTGTTGGGAAAAAAGCTACAATCAACGCTGTAGTGACAGTTAAAACCTAACTTCTGCCAGATTCAGAATTAATAAATAAGTGCCCTCTGCCGCATTGGATCATGTTGGCGGCGGGTGTAGGGGGCAAGTAATGGATGAGTTGATTAGTTGGTTGAAAGAGAAGCGCATTACTGAAGTAGAGTGCGTAACGGCTGATCAGACCGGCATCGCACGGGGCAAAATCATGCCCACCAGCAAATTTATTGAAGAGGGTGGGCTGCGTTTGCCTGAGAGCGTGCTGCTGCAAACGGCTACAGGCGATTACCCGGATGACGATGCTTATTACAATCTGCTAGACCCGAAAGATATCGATATGGTGCTCAAGCCCGACCCAAAGGCAGCATTTATTGTGCCTTGGGCAATTGAGCCTGCCGCCATGGTGATTCACGATTGCTACGATAATCAAGGGCATATGATTAGCCTGTCTCCGCGCGCAGTACTCAAGCGTGTTTTGAGTTTGTATGCCGACAAAGGCTGGCGACCTATTGTTGCGCCTGAAGTGGAGTTTTATTTAACCCAGCGCTGTACCGATCCGGATCTACCCTTGGATCCACCGGTGGGGCGATCCGGCCGCAAAGAAAGTGGGCGGCAGTCGTTCAGCATTGACGGCGCCAATGAATACGATCCTATTATTGAAGATATTTACGACTGGTGTGAAGCACAGAATCTCGATATTGATACGCTGATTCATGAAGAGGGCACCGCGCAAATGGAGTTTAATTTTCGCCATGGCGACGCCATGGCGCTGGCCGATCAGGTTTTTATTTTTAAGCGCACTGTGCGTGAAGCGGCCTTGAAGCATAATATCAGTGCGACCTTTATGGCCAAGCCGATTACTGGCGAACCTGGCAGTGCTATGCATATTCATCAATCGCTGGTGAGCGTAGAAACCAGTGAAGCCCTGTTTTCCTCACCTAAGGGCGATCCGTCACCCATGTTTTTTCACTATATTGGTGGACTGCAAAAGTATATTCCCATGTTAATGCCCATGTTTGCCCCCAATGTAAACAGTTATCGGCGTTATTTGCCCGGTGCAGATGGTAATGCGCCGGTGAATATTGAATGGGGCGAAGATAATCGCACAACCGGTTTGCGTGTGCCTCGTTCAGCGCCTTCTGCACGGCGGATTGAAAATCGTTTGCCGGGCTCCGATACCAATCCCTATCTTGCCCTGGCGGCTACCCTGGCAGCAGGGTATTTAGGCATGGTCGAAAAAGCCGAGCCGCGTCCGGCCATTTCCCACCGCATTGGCAATGAAGCCGATAGTGAACTGCCATTTAACCTCGAGGCGGCCTTGATCAATATGAGTGAAGCGGAGAACATTCGCGATATACTCACCGATCGTTTTGTCGACGGTTTTACGGCTACCCGATGGGCGGAGTATGAAGGCTTCAAGCGGGTGATCAGTTCCTGGGAACGTGAATACCTGTTATCTACGGTATAGTGTGCTCTGCATTACGCCACAATACCGTACCTTCCATCAGGTCAATGCGAGAATAGCTTCCCGATAAGTTGCTTACGTGTGAAAAATAGTCTCGTGGAACTTGTGTCGAGCAAGGGCCGTAAGTACCATTACGCCTTTGTTTCAAGTCCACTCGCCAGACAAGCGCCTCTGCGCTGCTACTGTATTGGTGCGACACCTCAAAGCCTGCCGGTTTATCGGAGAAAATTGAATGATCCAAGGTAGTATCGTTGCCCTCATTACCCCTATGCACAATGACAACTCATTGGACTGGGACAGCCTGCATAAACTGGTGGAGTGGCATCTGGAAAAGGGCTCCGACGCCATTGTGGCAGTAGGTACTACCGGTGAATCTGCGACACTGAGTGTGACTGAGCACTTGGACGTGATTGCCCGTGTAGTGGATCAGGTAAATGGGCGTATTCCGGTGATTGCCGGTACTGGCGCCAATGCCACTGACGAGGCCATCGAGTTGACGGAAGCCGCCAAAACCCGCGGTGCGGATGCCTGCCTGCTGGTAACGCCTTACTATAACCGCCCCACGCAAGAAGGCCTGTATCTGCATCACAAAGCCGTGGCCGATGCCGTAGCCATACCGCAGATTCTCTACAATGTGCCGGCCCGTACCGGTGTTGATATGAATACCGATACCGTGCTGCGCTTGGCAGCGCTCGATAATATCGTTGCGGTTAAAGAGGCTACCGGTGATATCCAGCGTGCGCGCGATATTATCGAACGTGCCCCGGCTGATTTTCTGGTCTATTCCGGTGATGATGTTACTGCCGTTGAACTGATGTTGGCAGGCGGTAAGGGTAATATCAGTGTAACGGCTAATGTGGCCCCGGCTGAATTGTCGCAATTGTGCAAACTGGCGATTGCTGGCGATGCGGATAAAGCCCGTGCACTGAACCAGCAGTTAATGTCATTGCACCAATCTCTGTTTTTGGAGTCCAACCCGATTCCAGTAAAGTGGGCGGTAGAGCAATTAGGCTTCTGCGACGGTGGTATTCGCCTGCCGATGACGTACTTTTCCGAGAAGCACCACGCCTCCCTGCGAGCTGCAATGCATGGTATGGGATTACTTTAAGTGGTTTTATTAGTTATAGGTTGGTTAACAGAATAATGCTAACAAGATTCAAAACGCTATTGGTATTAGGGGGCATCGCCTGTTTGTCTGGGTGTGGTGTCTTGTTTGGTGATGACGGCGTGTTTCGTGATGCCAGCAGTGATTACGTAAAATCAGAAGAACTGCCTGAGATTCGTGTTCCAGAAGGCTATGACAAGAGCCAACTGCATGAACTTTATGCTATTCCTGCCGTGCAAGAAGACAGCCTCGATGAAGTTGTTTTCAGTGATACCCCTCGCCCGGATCCTCTGGCTTCCAGTCAGCAGGATAGTTCAGTAAAAATTCAAAAGCTGTATGAAAAACGCTGGATTCTGGTCAGTGCCCCGCCCAGCGAAGTGTGGCCGCGTGTGCGTAATTTCCTCAATGTGACTGGGTTGGCAGTGGCCAGCGCTGATGCTCATCAGGGTATTATTGAAACTGCTTGGCTGCAGTTCAAAAATGACCCCGAACACAAAGATAAATACCGCATACGCTTGGAGCAGGGAGTACAGATTGACAGTACCGAGGTGCATATACGCCACGTTACCATGACCAACGAGGTCGCCGAAAAGACAACAACCGTCACCTGGCCAGAAACCTCAACCAATGCCGAGCGTGAGGGTTGGATGGTCGACGAATTGGCCGGTGCTATTGCTGCTGACATGAAGCAGTCGGGCTCGTCGTCATTGCTGGCACAAACCATTGCTGGTCAGGAAAAGGTGGTTATCGATATTACCGGTCGTGAGCCTGTACTCAGTTTGAACCTCGACTTCAATCGTGCCTGGGCAACGTTGCACCACGCCATGGGTGAAGAAGGTTTTACGCTATGGGGTGAAAATATCGAGCGTAAAGTGTTTTATGTTGGTTACCGCAAGCCAGAGCCGGAGGGCGACGAAGAGCCAGGTTTCTGGGGACGTTTGTTTGGTGGTGATGATAAAGCTGACCGGTCAACAGCCGAAAAAACCTTGCCGGATGTGCTGGCAGCTTTACCTGAAGATCTCGTTGCAGCAACACCTGCGGCGGGCACTAACGCGGTGCCTGGGTATCTGGTGATCGTTACCGAGGACGCTGGGCGCATTGATGTGAGAATTCGAGACACGGCCGCAGGCCAGTTGAAGCGTCAGGAAGCACGGCGTTTGTTGACTATTATTCGACGTAATCTGATTTAAGTGAAAGTGGCCCGCAACGGGCCTTGGGAGATAGGTGTGAGATTTGCCTCTCTGGGGTCTGGAAGTCGCGGTAATGCCACGCTGGTAGAGTGGGGTAATTGCCTGCTGCTGGTTGATTGTGGTTTTACGGTAAAAGAAACCGAGCGCCGTATGGCCCGATTGGATAAGCACCCAGAGCAAATTACGGCTATTTTGGTGACGCACGAACACAGTGATCACATCAAAGGTGTGCCGCCTTTGGCGCGTAAATACGGCTTGCCGACACATATGACCCGGGGCACCTTTAAAAGCCGCGACTTGGGTGTGTTACCTGATTTACAGTTGATAGAAGGGCATCAGTCTTACCAATTGGGTACCATTGAAGTTCAGCCAGTCGCTGTGCCCCATGATGCTCGCGAACCTACTCAGTTTATTTTTCGCGCCAACGGTTGTCAGCTGGGTATTCTCACTGACCTTGGTAGTGTTACCCCGCATGTAGAAACCTGTTATCAGTCATGTGACGCGCTGGTATTGGAAGCTAATCACGATACGACAATGCTGGCTTACGGCCCTTATCCTCCGTCGCTGAAACAACGTGTCGGTGGTCAATGGGGCCATTTGAATAACCAGCAGGCAGTCAGCTTTTTGTCTCGCCTCGATGTGGAACGCCTACAGTGCCTGGTTGTGGCACATATCAGCGAAAAAAATAACACGTTGGCATTGGTGCAAGATGTGTTTGCCGATATGGCCAGCACGATTCCGCAGGTTCATTACGCCTGCCAGAATGACGGTTTTGACTGGATTGATGTCGCTCCATTTGATGCAGGCTCTGATGCTAATCGCCAGCGTGCCTGAACTTCACAGTAGAACATTCAGGTTATCCCCCGCCAGCCGATAAACGGTCTAGACAAGTCATGTTAAAGCATAAGTGTTACCTCCGTGTTACAGGGTGCCTTCGGGTTTTTGTTGATTGTATTTTGATCAGTAAGTAGTTACTTATCGTGTATGGTGCAAAAAATGGTTTTTCGGAATTTTTTTCCACACCATCTTGGGGCGTCGCACGAGATGGCTGTTTCAAAATGTAACAAATTGCTCGAAAAACCTTCGCATTTTTTAACTTATTGATTTTAAATGACTTTTTAATCTTTGTTCAGATAACGATCAGTTTGTGAGGGTTCACGGCATAATGGGGCTTGGCGTCAACTTTCAATAGTTCATTCACAGACTTATCCACAGATTCTGTGGATGATTTTGCACTGACTCAAAGCTATCCGGTGGTGTTTAAAAAAAGCGTCGGCTTTGACCTAATGCCTAAGTGGGCGCGTACTATAATGGGTAATATAAACGGTCGTTATCTGGTAGTACCAAGGAGACTTTTATGGAAGAGCGTAGGCAGTTTCAGCGTAAGTCGACATCGATCAAGGTGGAAATGACACATCCAGCATTTGGCACTATCGTGGGTTTTGCCCGTGATATTTCGGATGGTGGCGCACAAGTTATTGTCGACCGCGTTATTCCTCCTCCTGTAGGTACTATCGTAAAAGTGCGCTTTAAGCGTATAACAGGCTCTATCAACGACGAGCCTGTGAGTATGAAAGTGGTACATCACGAGAGTAATATTCTCGGTCTGTCGTTTGCAAAGGCAGTCGCTATGTAGGCCTTAGCGTCGGCAGGTCTCTGGCAGTACCACGTCACCAACAACCTGTTGCTCGATAACCTTCGCTGCCTGGCAATTCGCTAGTGGATTCTGGCTCACATCCACCCGGGTCAGCTGGGTCAGAGCTTTCAGAGGGGTCAAATTTTCAATGTGATTATCCTTTAATTGGAGATGTTCCAGTTTGGGAAGCAAGCTGGCGGGTGATATATCGACAATCTGGTTGTGGGCGAGGTTCAATCGCATAAGGTTAGCAAAATACTGGATACCTTCTATCGAGCTGATGCCGGCATTGGTGCAATTGAGTTGTACCAACTGTGAGGGGTTGGTCACTTTGTGGTCAGCAATGGTTTGAATAAGGCAGTCGTGCAGCCCCTTATCGCTAACCGGTATGTCTTTCAATAATGGAGGCGGCGTATATACTGTGCGCTCGTTGACGCTGACGCTATAGCTGCTGCATCCTGCCAGCAGTACTGTGAGGGCAAACGTCGCACTAAAGCGAGTCAGCAGAAAAGGTACTGTGATAGTTTTCAAAGAAACCTCCGTTGTTACGCCCGTTTACGGCGAGCTGCGTGAGAATTAAGAATAGAATGCTGCTTCAGTCGTTGTATTGTTGGCCTGCGACCCATGGCGGCGCATCCGTACGCCGCTTATTAACTCGACAATAATGCTTGCCGGGTTAATAGTTTAAGTGAAATGCAAGTATGAGACTTTGATGTCCATATGGCGTTCAGGTTTCCTTTATTATGAGTACGTTTTAATAAACTTTGCCAGTATCTTGAGTACAAGGCTATAAACTGGTGAAAGAGCAAACCACAATATTGTGGCTATTGATTGCATAAGGAGCTGTTATGTTAGCAATGAAATCGGTAAAAAGTATGGGCGTAGCGGTGGTAGTTGCAGGAATGTTGAGTGCCTGTACGACCATGGATCCCTATACCGGTGAGTCAAAGACCAGCAAAGCAACCAGTGGGGCAGCTGTCGGTGCAGTAGCTGGGGCAGTTATTGGTGCGACCACATCCAGTAAGGGCGACCGCAAGAAGGGTGTTTTGACCGGGGCTGCTGCAGGTGCTGCGATAGGTGCTGGTGTGGGCTACTATATGGACAAACAAGAAGCCGCTTTGCGTGAAAAGCTGGTGGGTACTGGTGTTCAGGTAGTGCGTGAGGGCGACAATATTCGTCTGGTTATGCCCGGTAACATCACTTTTGCCAGCGCCAGCTCACAAATTCGCAGTGGTTTCGACCCTGTTATCGAGTCAGTCAGTCTGGTGTTGAAAGAGTACAAAGATACGGGGATCCGTGTAGCGGGGCATACCGACTCAACAGGCAGTCTGGATTTTAACCAGTTGCTCAGTGAGCAGCGCGCCAGCAGCGTTAAAATGAAACTGATCGATTACGGCGTGGCCTCCGCGCGAGTGACCGCGGTAGGTTATGGCCCTCGCTATCCCGTAGCGAGCAATGAAACGGCTGCTGGTCGTCAAGCGAACCGACGTGTTGAGTTGACGCTCGAGCCTGTTCAATAAACTATCTAGCATTTGTCTGTGAGCAGGGTTTAATCTGCAGTAGACCGTTAATCTACTGTTGTATGTTGTTGATTCCGGGCCTGCTAAGGGCCCGGGTTTTTGGTTTTGCCCATTTTGGGGCGTCATGATATTGGTACCGGCTAGAGGTAGAGAGTGAGGGCATGGTAAAAGAGATCCTTCCTGAGCAATTGCAGCGGTTTGTTCCGTTTAAACAGATGGCTGAGCACGAGCTGATTCTCATGGCCGATGCACTTACCCTGCTTGAGTTAAAGAAAGGTGATGTTCTTTTTAAAGCTGGGGATATTGATACCAAGGAATTTTATCTGCTGCAGGGCAAGCTCGAGCTGACCTCTAACGATGGCAAGTCGCGCATCATGACTGCTGAAGATGAGGTTGCTGAGCGTCCTGTAGCGAGGCTGCGCCCCCGTCAATACACTGCTAAGGCAACCGTGCCCAGTTCGGTTTTCTATGTTGATGTTGATGTGCTGGACGAAATCCAGTCGCAGTATATTGAGCATCAAGGGGATGATGTTTATGCCGTAGACGAAGCCGGCAGTCTCGATGAAATCGAGATGCGCGAAATTTATACTGAATTTTCCTCGGCACTAAAGAAAAATAAAATTATCCTGCCCAGCCTGCCCGAGGTAGCCATTAAGGTTAGGCAGATGCTGGAAGATGAAAGGGTAACGGCCGAACGACTGGCCAGCAGCATTAACGCGGATCCTGCCATAGCGGCCAAACTGATTCGGGCGGCGAATAGCCCTATCTATCATGGCACCAGCAAGTGTGAAACTACCAAGAATGCCATTGTTCGCTTGGGATTGCGTACCACCCAGCAATTGGTACTGAGTTTTGCTTTGCGTGAGTTGTTTCAAAGTAAATCAAAAGTACTGCGGGCAAAAATGGTGGCGGCTTGGGAACACAGCGTGGAAGTGGCAGCGATCAGCTTTGTGATTGCCGATATGATTCCGCGCTTCAAGTATTCCAATGAAGAGGTAATGCTGGCTGGTCTGATTCATGATATTGGGATTATCGCCATTTTGCACTACATTGAGTTGCATCCCAGTATTACGCAGGATTCAGACAAAGCCGAGTGGATTATCGAACGTTTGCGCAGTGATGCGGCCACCGCTATTTTGCAACATTGGAATTTTCCGGAAGAGCTGGTCGAAATGGTACGTAAGGTACACGACTGGCAGCGGCCCGCGTCGGTGGATGCTGATCTGGCCGATGTGGTTCAGGTAGCGGTATTACATGCCCTGATTCGGCGCCGTAAGCCCCTGCCCGTGGCGCGTATCGACAGTTTGCCTGCGTTCAAAGTGTTGCCTCTGGGTGAGCTAACGCCTGAGTTAACGATTGAAATTCTCGACAAGTCGAAGGAAAAAATTCTCGAAGCGCGTAGTTTGATCGTCAGTTAAGTTTTTGGCAGGCCGTATTCTTGGTGCTGAATGTCTTTTCGGTGTGGTTGACCCCGGCATTGATAGGCGTCATTATTTGACGCGATTCAGGCAGCATGCAGCTGGTTGATGCGACTATCGTCAACCATTTCTTCTCCCAGGCTTCGTTGGTATATGGACAGTCACAGCAGCAAACCGCTAACGCTATCTCTATTGATGTTTCTGACACTATTGTCCGCTGCGGCGTGGTCGCAAAGTGATGTACCGGAAGATCAAGTGGGGGCTGCGTTAATGCAGGATGCTTTGCAAGATGAAAGCATTGATCATGAGTCGCCGCGGCAGCTTCAGTCTCAGGGCAGATTGCCTGCACTGGAACCTCTGGCTGACAGAATGCTCAGGCTCTATAAGCAGGCTGAGTGGGTGTCGTTGGTCAAAGTAACGCAGGTACGCCAGCGTATTAATGTGTCGCTGTCCCGCGCTGGTATGTATTCCGTAGACAGTTTTATCTACAACCTGGTGGTGCTTGGGCAGTGGAAAGGTGACGGTGTGCAGGCCGTTCAGCTGGAACTGCCGGTGGAAGATTGCCCAAACATATTAGAGTATCAGGGGGAGTATATTATTTTCGGCCAGGGTAGTAGCGACCATTTACACGGTATTTCCTGTGAAGACCTTATTCCCTATACGCCGGAAAGTGATACGACCCGCACCTTAATGGGCCTTGGTTTGCAGTCAGCCTCAGCCAGTTAAACCAACGCTTACGACACTTATCGTTTTGCCAACGTGTCGGGTTTTGCTCCTTTCAACCACACCTCAACCCGCTGGTTTTTCTTGCGGCTTTCGCCATGATTCGCCGCTACCGGTAAATAGGCGCCAAAACCGGCAACAGGCAGGGCGAGTACATCGTGATTGTAAAGTGCCGATTTTACCTGCATGGCTCGCAGTTTCGATAAGATGGCTGCGCGTGCTCCCGTAGATTTTTCATCGCCAAAGCCAATCAGTAAAATGTTGCGGCCGCGGTTTGCTGGTTGCTGCATAAAGCGAACAATACGCAAAATGTCCTGTTGTGCTTTGCTGTCGAGTTGAGCGGTATTTTCAGCAAAACGAATATTTACCGACAGGCGTTGCCCGCCCCGTGTCAAAGCCAGATATTCCGACGGACCATCGCGCTCATCCGTGGTACGGAAGGAGACAGGCACCTGTGAAACGAAGCCGGTGCTGGCTACCAGGTTTTGCCCCGCCTCACTTTGGACAAACTCAAGAAATGCCAAAACTATAGCGTTTTGCTGTCGGTCGCTGGTATACATAAACAGGCGACGTGACAATGGATAATCTTCTGTGGCCACCGTAATTCGTGTTGGTGGTAGTGGTTGGGTGCCCTTGTCAGATACCAGGAGGGCTTTAGTGTCGTGTACAGATGCTAGACCGACAAAGCCGATGCCGAAAGCGTCGCTAGCCACCCGAGATGACAGTTCATCGTTAGACTCGAAGCGTTGGCTATTGCTTCGGAGCTGGTCAGTTGCATTCAATACCAAGTGTTTAAAGGTATCCCACGTGCCTGATCTGTCGTCACGGGCATACACATTAATCGCCTGATTTGGACCACCCAGTGCATTCCAGTTTTGAATTTCACCGGTAAAAATTCGGCGTATATCTTCGATAGCCAGTTGGTTAATAGGGTTGCGATGGTTGATGATAATCGCCAATCCATCAATGGCTATCACCTGTTCTGCCCGAGGGCTTTTAAAATTACCCTGGCTCGCCAGCGCGGCCACTTCGGTATCTTTGATTGGGCGCGAGGCCATGGCGATATCGGTGGTTCGGGTGATTAGGCTGTTGAAGCCGGTGCTGGAACCGTGGGCGGCAATATCCACATGCACCTCACGCAACGAGTGGGGGTGCACGGCACTGATTCTGTATTCATTTTCGGCCGTTGGTGCACGGCGAATTGACGTTAGTCCTTGGCGGCTAAAAAAGGCTTCGACCAGATTCGGTGCCAGATTGGCCCCAATGGTGTTCGAGCCGTGTAAGGTGAAAAGTAGACCTTCAGTATCTTCTGCAATAAGCATCTCGGCTGCGTATACTGTTGGCATAACGAGACACTGTAGTATAAAAAAGCAGCTCAGTAATACGTGTTTGATGCCGTTTTTTATAGTTGTACGCATGCTATCTCTACCTCGGAAAAAAACAAGCGGGCAATGTAGGTGAAAAAGATGATGATTTTGTTACAGTCGTTTTTCTCGGCTGAATAAAATGCCAGTTTTTACTAAAATATGACGGCGTTCACTCTGTTAACCCAATTATGATCCTTGTTGGATTAAAGGAGTGAACTTTCAACTGCTTTGAACCGAACCCAGAGAGTTTTTTTGTGTCCCAGGCCAAGCCATCCATTGTTGTCGTCAGCAACAGCTTGTATCACTCTGAATCATTGATTACATGGGCAGCAGACGTGCTTGGTTGCACGATTGTTGAGCCGGCACTACTGCCGGCAAGCGCCGACTATGCATTGAATTTTGATGAACAGGGCGTGTCGTTGCTGCAAACGGGTAAAAAGGCTCCTGGGCCACTGCGGGTTGATTTTCTCTCGGGCGCCGCCCAGCATCGGCGCAAGTTTGGTGGTGGTAAAGGGCAGTTAATCGCCAAGGCTGTAGGAGTGAAAGGACGTTTTACACCACATGTGGTTGACCTCACGGCCGGGTTGGGTGGTGATAGCTTTGTGCTGGCGAGCCTTGGTTGCCGAGTTGACATGCTGGAGCGTTCGCCGGTTGCCTTCTGTTTGTTAAAAGATGGCTTGCACAGGGCCCACACAGGGATAGCTGCTAACCATCATGAAGACAGCGAAACTTTGCGGGCAATACTGTCGAATTTGTCGTTAACCTACTGTCATGCAGGTGAGTGGTTAGGCGCCAGCACAGAACCGTTGGCCGATGTGATTTATTTTGACCCTATGTTCCCCGAGCGAAGTAAATCGGCACAGGTCAATAAGGCTATGCAGGCATTCCATTCGCTGATTGGTCATGATGACGATGCAGGTGTGGTATTGCAGCGTGCAATGGCCGCAGCGCGCTACCGTGTGGTGGTAAAGCGACCTCGCTTGGCACCGGCTATTGGTGATGAATCACGGTTTCTTGATTTGGATTTGCCTAAACCGAGCCATTCTGTAGAAGGCAAAACCAGTCGGTACGATGTGTATACCCGCCAGAAATTACCGGGATAAGTGTGCGGTTACTGTTTGTCGCTGAAAAAACGCACAATGCGTGAAATTAACATGCGCATTTGCGCCATGAGGGCCAGGATAAACCCAGTTCCGCCTATCACCAGTCCGGCGAGTACACAGAGTTCTTGCTGTAAACTCGGGACCAGTAGTTGCATACTGGCATAGATGATAACACCGCCTACCAGAAACAACGCAAAGCCCAGTCGAAACTGCTTAAAAATCTCTTGCAGCGGCGTAGTGTAATGTTTAACCAGGGCTTGCCAGTAAGGGTTCTGCGACATGGTATTGCAATCGTTCTACACGTTATTTTTATCGATGCGCCAGCGCTCGGCAGCTCGCTCGTCTGTTTCACGACTTTCCAGCCAGCGGCTTTGGTTGTCTGCGGTTATCTCTTTTTTCCAAAAAGGCGCTCGGGTTTTTAAAAAGTCCATCATAAATTCGCAGGCTTTAAAGGCATCGCCTCGGTGCGCACTGGCCACGCCTATGGCAACAATCTGGTCACAGGGTTCCAGCAGTCCAACCCGATGGTAAATGGTGATGCCGTAACATGGCCATTGCCGGTGAGCATCAAGTGCGATGTTGGTTAGCACTTTTTCTGTCATGCCGGGGTAGTGTTCCAGCTGCAATTTGGTGATAGTGTCTCCCAGGTTCGTGTCGCGCACCAGGCCGCTGAACGTGACAACTGCTCCAACGCTACGATTGACCGTTGCCAGGTTGTTATAAATTGCCTGCAGATCGAAATCGTCAGTGGCAACAGTAATATGTAGTTGTGGATGCGTTGTTGACATCGTTATTGACCGACGTTAAGTCAGCCCCCTGTTACTGGCGGATAAAAAGCGACTTCATCGCCATCTTTAATGGCTGTGCCAGGCTCTGCAACCGTTTGGTTGACAGCAACAATGCACAGTGGATCGTCGAGCACCTTTTGCCATGTTGGGCCATTGGTTTTTAATGTATCAATCAAGTCTTTAACTGATGTTATGCCGTCGGCTGACACTGACGTGCTGGGTGTGTTGAGTGCATCCCGGTAGCGGGCAAAAAATAATATTGTAATCATAATGTTGCGTCGTCAAAGAATAGCTGCAGGGTTTACACTTGTGGCGCAGGCTCTATGTGCCAGTCGCCACTTTTACCGCCTTGTTTTTCAAGTACCTGAATTCCCTGAATAGTCATTCGCTTATCCGCGGCTTTGCACATATCGTAAATAGTCAGTGCGGCAGTACTCACGGCAGTGAGTGCTTCCATTTCGACGCCCGTTTGGCCGCACAGTTTGCATGTTGCTGTGATTTGTACGCGATCATGCTCAGGCTGCGCTTCGATGTCGATGTTAATTGATGTCAGCATCAATGGGTGACATAAGGGTATCAGGTCTGGTGTTTTTTTTGCGCCCTGAATACCGGCGATTCGCGCCACGGCAAATACATCGCCTTTTTTGTGTTCGCCTTGCTGAATCAATGATAGTGTGTCTGGCTGCATATACACAAAGCCTATTGCTGTTGCGCTGCGTTGGGTTTCAGCTTTATTGCCTACATCCACCATGTGGGCTTCACCTTGGTGGTTAATATGGGTTAGTTCAGTCATTTTTATGAGCACTGTATTAATTAATTTGGCTGATTGTTAAGTATCTTACCTGGTTTTTTCGATTGAGAGAGCCTTGTTGTCGACAAATTGTTTTGTGTGTTGTGTCACACAGCGGGCGTGCTTTGGTCGCTTGCGGCTTTGCTCTTTAAACAGGTGTTGTTTGTGATACCTAACATTCGTTATGCTTGCGTGTAAATATACAATAAATAACCGCTTTACACCGAAATTGATGTTGATTGGGGTTAACCCTTGACATCAATTTACGGCACCTGGGGGTTCAATACGGTTTCAGTATGATATGACTACACCTGTTGTCATTTGCGATGATTCGGCCATGGCGAGAAAGCAAATGGCCAGAGCCCTTCCTCCCGACTGGGATGTTGATGTTACCTTTGCTACCAACGGTCAGGAGGCGTTGGATTTGCTGGAGAAAGGCTTGGGGGAGGTGATGTTTCTTGACCTCACCATGCCGGTTATGGATGGTTATGAAACCTTGCAGGCTATCCGTGATCTTGACCTTTCCACTCTGGTGATCGTAGTGTCTGGTGATATTCAAGATGAAGCCCGCCGTCGCGTGCAGGACCTTGGCGCGGTAGATTTTATTAAAAAGCCAGTTGATTCCTTGGTGGTTGAAGATATTTTGCAGCGCTGCGGTATTTTCGTACCTGAAATACTTGGGGATGTGGGCAACGTTAAAACGGTAGTGGCGGACGATACAGCCGATGTTGCTCCTGATTTCTACGAAATGCCCCGCACACAGAAAATTGATATTACGGCTGAGCCTGAATTACTCAAAGAATTATCGTCTTTCGACTGCTACCGCGAAATAACCAACGTTGCTATGGGGCGCGCAGGTAATCTGCTAGCGCGCCTGACCGGCGCTTTTGTGCAGCTGCCGTTGCCCAAAGTTGCCATGCTGGAGGCGAGTGAATTGCAGATGGCGCTCGCCTTCACAGAAGAAGAGTCAGTCAGTGCGGTGTGTCAGGGGTTTATTGCAACTGGCATCGCCGGAGAAGCCTTATTACTGTTCAGTGATTCGTCTTTTGACAGCATGGCCCGTTTAATGAAGTACCAGGATGTGAATGACACCGTTCAGCTTGAAGTGCTGACCGACGTAGCTGGCGCATTACTGGGTGCTATTTTGAATGGGTTGGGCGAGCAGCTGAACGTTAACTTTAGTCAGGGCTATCCTGTGGTGTTAGGGCAGCACGCCAATGCCAGCCAGTTGCTGGCGGCTAATCGCAGTAAGTGGAAAGAAACACTAACGATTGAAGTCACCTATCATATAGAGAACTACGACGTAACCTGCGACGTATTACTGCTGTTTACCCCTGACTCTGTGGCCTCAATTGATTCGCGATTAGCCTATATGATGAGTTATGGGTAAGTGGAAAACCTAAATGAGTGACAGCAGGGGCGCCAAAATATGCAGCTAGATGTAGGGAATTTACACTGGATGATGTACATCCTGCAGACCATGGATGTAGGGCTGGTTGTGGTGGATCGCGAATACAAAGTTTGCGTGTGGAACAGCTTTATGGAAAACCATAGCGGTATCTATTCTGAAGATGTTCAACAACAAGTGTTGTTTGATGTATTTCCCGATGTTCAACAAGACTGGTTGCAGCACAAAATCGATACCGTCTTTTTGCTTGATAATCGTGCTTTTACTATTTGGGAAGAGCGGCCCTACGTTTTCAAGTTTAAAAACTATCGTCCTATTACTGGCGTGGCTGATTTTATGTATCAGTACACTACCTTAATTCCCTTAAAGTCGATTGATGGCGAAACGTCGCATGTGGCGATCATTGTTTACGATGTTACCGACATCGCGGTTAACCGGCTGGCATTGCGCGAAGCAAATAAAGCGCTGGAAGAACTTAGCATTACTGACCAGATGACCAAGCTTTATAACCGTGGCTATTGGGAAAGTTGTTTGTCGCGCGAATATGAGCGTTTCAAGCGCACGGGTGAGCCCGTGACTCTGGTGATGTTTGATATTGACCATTTCAAGAAAGTGAATGATACCTATGGCCACCAGCCGGGTGACGAGGTGATCAAGGCCGTGGCAAACCAGGTAACCAATGTTAAACGCAAGGTCGATATTGCCGGGCGTTATGGTGGCGAAGAGTTTGGCGTGTTGTTGATTGGTTCAAGCGGCGAAAATGCCACAGTTTTTGCGGAGCGTTTGCGCAAGCAGGTAGAGGCATTGTCTGTGCAAGCCGCAGGACATACCATACGGGTTACCGTCAGCCTGGGGCTTGCCGAACTGGGTAAAGAGGTGGATAGTTATCAGACATGGCTGAAGAGTGCAGATGCTGCGTTGTATGCGTCGAAGCGGAATGGGCGTAATCAATCCACGCTTTTTCAGTCTGGAATGATCATGGAAGAAGAATAGGCCCGCCTACACTTTTTTAGCGGCTAGCGGTCGCTTCCCGGTGATGGTTGCCAACACTTCACCATCACTGACTCTTGCACTGAGTGTATCGCCTATCACGGCATCTTCGACGTGTTGAATCACATTTTGTTTGTCATCCATCAGAATGGCGTAGCCCCTGTCGAGGGTATTTAGCGGGCTTACGGTGTTCAGTCTTTGCGATACTTGCCCCAGTTGCTGCTGTTTCTGTTTTACCAGGCGCCGTGCTGCTTGTTTGAGTCGTGTATTCAAATAACCGAGTTGCTGATTGGCGGCTTTTATCTGGCTTTTGGGTTGATAGTTTTTCAGCGCCGAGCTTACCTGCGCGCACTGGCTTTGTTTTGTCGTCAATACCGCTTTTATTGCCCTAAGCAGGCGCACTTCAAATTGATCAACCGTTTGTGCCTGCTGTCGCAGTTGATGCCCAGGGTGCCGCACCCGGCTACGCAGGTGTTGTAAACGGGTGCTGAGCTTGTGTATGTGCTGTGTTATCTGGCGGTTAAGCGTTTGCTCGTAACCGCGCAGTACATTCAGCCACTCTTGCCGATCGGGGCTGATGAGTTCGGCTGCAGCCGATGGGGTTGGGGCACGTACATCGGCTACAAAATCGGCGATGGTGACGTCGGTTTCATGGCCAACGGCGCTAACAATCGGCACTGCACTGGCGTAGATGGCACGGGCCACACGCTCTTCATTAAAGGGCCACAAATCTTCCAATGAGCCCCCACCTCGCCCCACAATTAATACATCGAATAATGCGGTGGCATTGGCCAGTTCTATGGCATGGGCGATGGCGGGTGCGGCGTCGGTGCCTTGTACTGGCACAGGTATTACCGTGACCGGTATCGAGGGAAAGCGGCGCTTCAGAACGGTAAGAATATCTCTGATGGCCGCGCCAGTGGGCGATGTGATCACGCCAATATGTTGGGGTAGGGTAGGCAGTGATTGCTTTATGGCGGAGTCGAACAGCCCCTCCTGCTGTAACTGGCTTTTGAGTGCTTCAAAGGCCTGCTGTAGGTCCCCCGCGCCGGCCTCTTCGAGGTGTTCGGCGATGAGTTGGTAGTCGCCCCGGCCTTCGTAGAGGCTTACGCGGGCTCGCAGTACCACTTTTTGCCCATTTTGTGGCAGCTTGCGCACTCGACTATTGCGATTGGCGAACATGGCGCATTTGACCTGCGCGCTGCCGTCTTTAAGCGTGAAGTACCAGTGGCCTGATGACGGGCGCACAAAGTTAGATATTTCGCCCTCTACCCATAACAGGGCAAAGTGAGTTTCCAGTAGTTGTCGAGCCGCCCGATTGAGCTGGCTAACGGTAAACACCTTGCGTGGTGCGGGGGTTGACGGTGATTTAACGTCCATGAACTAGAATTCTTGCCTCTTGGTAGCGAAAAAAGGCGCGGTTGCGGCTGGGCGCTAGACTACCAGTTCTACCGCTGCCTGCCCATGCCCCTGGGGCAAGGGTGTTTCGTGGGGGGAGGGGGGGATGGTAAAAATTATGACCTCTTTGCCTGCTATTGTAGGTATTTAGCTTTCCCGTAATCCGACTACACGGTATAATTTCCGGTTTACTCAAGCCTTTCCGACGATTGGAGTTTAGCCTTCTATGTTACGCATAGCGCAAGAAGCATTAACCTTTGATGACGTACTTTTGGTTCCCGGTTATTCAGAAGTAACTGCCAAAGATGTGTCATTGAAAACACGGCTGACCCGGGGCATTCAGCTGAATATTCCATTGGTGTCCGCCGCCATGGATACGGTGACTGAATCACGATTGGCCATCGCCCTGGCTCAGGAAGGCGGAATTGGCATTATCCACAAAAGTATGACCATCGAGCAGCAAGCGCAAGAAGTGCGTGCGGTTAAAAAGTTTGAAGCTGGTGTGGTCTCTGACCCCATCACTATTGAGGCTACTGCCTCGGTTAAAGAACTTGTCAGGCTCACCATGGAAAACCACATTTCGGGTGTGCCGGTTATGGATAACGGTAATCTAGTAGGTATCGTCACTGGCCGTGATGTGCGTTTCGTTAACGATATGGACGCAAAAATTGCCAGCATCATGACCCCTAAAGAAAAACTGGTAACCGTGCGTGAGGGCGCTGAGCCTGGCGAAGTACGTGCGCTGTTGCACAAGCATCGTATCGAGAAAGTGCTGGTTGTTAACGACAACTTTGAATTACGTGGTTTGGTTACAGTTAAAGACATCAGCAAAGCGGAAGCCTATCCAAACGCTTGTAAAGACCCTGCCGGCCGTTTACGCGTAGGGGCGTGTGTGGGCACAAGCCTAGATACTGAAGACCGAGTAAACGCGCTGGTTGAAGCCGGCGTGGACGTCATCGTGGTTGATACAGCCCATGGGCATTCGCGCAACGTACTCAATCAAGTGAAAAACATTAAAGCCAAGTACCCACAAATGCAGGTAATTGGTGGCAACATTGCTACCGCTGCGGCAGCCAAAGCACTGGTTGAAGCCGGTGCCGATGCTGTGAAAGTGGGTATTGGCCCCGGCTCCATTTGTACTACCCGCATTGTGAGCGGTGTGGGCGTGCCGCAAATTTCGGCGATTGCTAACGTGGTAGAAGCCTTGAAAGATACTGATGTTCCCGTGATTGCCGATGGGGGTATCCGTTACAGTGGTGATATTTCCAAAGCGATTGTTGCCGGTGCTCACTGTGTGATGATGGGCTCCATGTTTGCGGGTACGGAAGAGGCGCCAGGTGAAGTGGAGTTGTACCAAGGCCGTACCTACAAGAGTTATCGTGGTATGGGATCGCTGGGTGCGATGTCGAAAACGCAGGGTTCTTCAGACCGCTATTTTCAAGATATCAAATCCGGCACTGAAAAACTGGTGCCAGAAGGTATTGAAGGCCGTGTACCTTACAAAGGGGCGCTGTCGGTGATCGTGCACCAAATGATGGGCGGTTTGCGTTCGTCGATGGGTTATACCGGTTCAATTGATATTGAAACAATGCGCAATGTACCCGAGTTTGTTCGGGTAACCTCTGCCGGTGTCGGTGAGAGCCATGTACACGATGTGCAAATTACCAAGGAAGCGCCCAACTATCCTATCGGTGGCCGCTAAGGTTACGGCACTTCCGTTAACGAGGGGCGCTTTTCGGCGCCCTTGTTGTTCCAAGTAATAGTGTTTGAGTCAGCCATGCTTTCCTGCCTGGCGTTATACAGGGTTTCTTTTTCATGACGCAGAATATTCACGCTCAGAAAATTCTTATTTTGGACTTCGGTTCGCAGTACACCCAGCTTATCGCCCGCCGTGTGCGTGAAATTGGCGTGTATTCTGAAATTCGCGCTTTCGACATGAGTGATGAAGAAATCCGCGAATATAATCCACAAGGTATTATTTTGGCTGGCGGCCCTGAGTCGGTAACCGCGGGGCAGTCGCCACGGGCGCCCGAATTAGTATTTACCCTGGGTGTGCCTGTATTAGGTATTTGTTATGGCATGCAAACCATGGCTGAGCAACTTGGTGGCAAGGTTGAAGGCTCAAATCTGCGCGAATTTGGTTATGCACAAGTAGCGGTGCAAGGCCAAAGTGCGTTGTTTAAAGATATTAAAGATCATGTTAATCACGACGGCCAAGGGCTGTTGGATGTATGGATGAGTCACGGCGACAAAGTCGTAAAAATGCCAGAAGGTTTCGAAGTGATGGCATCGACGGGTTCTTGTCCGATTGCAGGTATGTACTGCGCCGAGAAAAACTTTTTTGGTGTGCAGTTTCACCCGGAAGTAACGCATACCTTGCAAGGCAAACGCATTTTTGAACACTTTGTGCTCGAGCTGTGCGGCTGTGATGTACTGTGGACGCCTGCCAATATTATTGACGACGCCATTGCCCGCGTGCGCAAACAAGTGGGTAGCGACAAAGTACTGTTGGGGTTGTCAGGAGGTGTGGATTCATCGGTAGTGGCAGCGTTGTTACATAAAGCCATTGGCGATCAACTAACCTGTGTTTTTGTCGACAATGGTCTGCTGCGCAAAAACGAAGGCGACCAGGTGATGGACATGTTTGCCAAGAACATGGGGGTGCGTGTTATTCGTGCCGATGCTGAAGAGCTGTTTTTGGGTAAGCTAAAAGGCATCGATGAACCAGAGCAGAAACGTAAAGTTATCGGTAACACGTTTATCAACGTATTCGACCAAGAAGCGGCAAAAATCAAAGACGTAAAATGGTTGGCCCAAGGAACTATTTATCCAGACGTTATCGAATCTGCTGCCGCCAAAACCGGCAAAGCCCATGTGATTAAATCGCACCACAACGTAGGCGGTTTACCAGAAGATATGGCGCTGGGGTTGGTCGAACCCTTGCGCGAACTGTTCAAAGACGAAGTGCGCCAAATCGGTTTGGAACTGGGTTTGCCGTACGACATGGTGTACCGCCACCCATTCCCAGGCCCGGGTTTGGGCGTGCGAATTCTTGGCGAAGTCAAAAAAGAATACGCCGAAATTTTGCGTGAAGCCGACGCCATATTTATTGAAGAGTTGCACAATGCCGATTGGTACCATAAGACCAGTCAGGCTTTTGCTGTGTTTTTGCCCGTAAAATCTGTTGGCGTGGTGGGCGATGGTCGCCGTTACGAATGGGTCATCGCTTTACGTGCCGTTGAAACCGTCGACTTTATGACCGCACGCTGGGCGCATTTGCCGTACGATCTTATCGAGACCGTTTCAAACCGCATTATTAATGAGATTTCTGGCGTATCTCGCGTTGCTTACGATGTATCGAGCAAGCCGCCTGCCACGATTGAGTGGGAATGATTCCACGTCTGGCACTGGCTGGCATTCACAAGCAATAAACCTCTATTAACCCATTGATATCAATGGGTTTTTCTTTATTTTTCCTGGCAATGTCAGGCACTCCCTAGCACCCTCAAGCAAACTTTTTT
>JBNKFV010000017.1:0-289310 GCA_050289485.1 Cellvibrionaceae bacterium | reverse complement strand
TCACTCGCTGCGCAGTTGCGCCAGATGCCGCCATCAGAATGGCATGCCTTCAGTGTTGATCTGCAATGTTTTGCCAAACAAGGCGTGGACTTCACGCGTATTGAAACCGGTTTTGCATTGCAAAGCCAGGGCCCACTGGCGCTGGCGGTGGCCAATGTGAAGTATCTGCCGGATGCGGCTGCTCAGGCGACGTTGCGCTGCGACGACTGAAGAGCGGCGTATGTTTGTTTATGATGGTGATTGCCCAATCTGTAATGATGCCGTAGAAGCGTTACGTATAAAGGGAGGGTTTTGGCGTATAACCTTGAGTGGCTGTACGCTTTGACAGGCCTAAAATCTAATGCGATAACCGGCAAAAATATATTGGTTTGTATACTGGTTGCCGTCGTTAACGGTTTTTATCGACTGGTTTCCTGCTTCAAGAGTGAATTCAGTACTTCGCCAGGGACGATAATTTAATTCCAATGAATAGCGCAGCTGGTCTTGTACGGCGTCGTTGCTCTTTAGCGTGGTTTGCACATAAATAAATTTAGGGATAATAGTCAGTTTATTACCCACGATTAATCGGTCCGTTAAAGAGAGTTGCTGGCTATGACTGGTATCTCCCTGATTACTTCTGATACCTAGTGTGAGGCTGTCACGCTGTACCAGCATATTCTGTAATATGAGTTGTGCGCCAATACTTTTATAATGAAACGTATCCATTTCTGTTGTTGTCTCTGGGATTCCTAACAGTAACTCGGTGCTGGGAATATCAGATAACACGGATTGGTAGTAGTCTATGTTCCAGCGAGCGTGTTCATTAATATCTTGGGTCAGGCTCAGCATATAATAATCATTCATTGATGTTCTTTTCAGGGCATCATCGAGTAAATTATCTTTGTTTTCTTTGCGTTGCAGATAGGTATCTAAATTAAGATCGGCTTGTCCTATGAATATGTTGCTCGCCGTTAAAAAAGGCGATCGTTGCTTGCCATAGGTGATATGGGTATAGGTGTTATCCGTGAAGGCATAGGTAGCATTTATCAGCAAGTTGTTTAGTTCGGAAAATGCACTGTCGTAGTCAATAGAGCTGCTTAATGTTAGCGTGTTGTAACTGTAATTAGCCTGCAGGCCGTAAGCCTCACGGTCAGTGACTCCATTGACGGTTTGCTGTGTAAAGTAACTGTTCAGGGTAAGGTTATCAGTGCTTTTCCAAGACAGGTTTGCGCTGTAAAACGAATAGTCCAGATCATTGAATATATCACTGCTATAAACAGGTGTTCCGCCGCTGACTCCAATGGTGATTGAAGAGGTTATAGGGTAGTTTAAGCTGATACCATCGAAAGAGGTAAATACCCCCGTTTTACTGTCTCTTTGCCTGCCTAATTTTGCTTCAGTGCCCGATGCAGCATGCTGGTAGGTGAGTAATATCCGTTTCACAAACCACTCGCTTTCACGGCTATTTAACTGATCTTTTGCCCAGTAGCCATTGCTGCGCAGCTTGAAGGTGTGTTGTCCCCGCTGAATATTAGTGCGTATGTCCCAGTCGGTGGTTAACAAAGACAGCACGGTGTCTGTCTCTTCATTATTGATTTTTCGATTGGCGCTACGATAAAACTGGCCAAATACACCCCGTGTATTTGTGGTGTTTTTGCTTTGCCTGGCTTTGGCTAATTTTTCTTTATTGGGTTGCGATTCAGTCTGTAAGCCCATCAAGCGTTGCCGTACACGATCAGCGCCGGCGGCGTTCGGGTAAGCTTCAAGTAATTCCTGGTATTGAGAAATGGCTAATGCTTTTTCCCCCATTTTTTCATAACAAAGGCCTGCCAGCTCTTGCGCCCAGGCTGCGGTAACATCATCGGCGATGGCTGCCAGTATTTGGTAGTATTCAGCAGCTTTATAGTAGTCTTTTTGTGCATAAATAGACTTAGCGTTACTAAGAATAAATGTTTGTAGTTGTGTTGTGTAAGAATGCTGGCTGTTAAGTGTCAGTACAAGAAAACGATTGTTTTGATCAAATGTTTTTGCAGATTTTACGACTTGCGCATGTTCTGCCGCAGAAATATGAATAACGTTTTGCTGAAGATAAAGGTGATTGCTGGCATCTGCGAATTCTTCAGCCAGGTGACGGGAAGGAAAAAAGCCAATGTTCATGGTGACCAAATTTTGTTGGTCAATACTTTTATCATCAATATAAAGAAGAAGGTAACTGTAACGGCTTTTGTGCTTTTTGAGGGTTTCCAAATGATTACGCGTAAGCGGCATG
Source organism: Cellvibrionaceae bacterium (assembly GCA_050289485.1). Taxonomy (GTDB): domain Bacteria; phylum Pseudomonadota; class Gammaproteobacteria; order Pseudomonadales; family Cellvibrionaceae; genus JBNKFV01. Next base: position 287,062 of record JBNKFV010000017.1, on the reverse strand, counting down.
CTAATGGCATACTGATTGTTTTGATATGTTGTAAAAAGTTCAATAGCACTGGTTGTTAGCTCTTCTCCGCCAATTGCTTTACAGCACAGCGGCAGAAGGAAGAGGCCTAACAACCAGCGCAGGTTTTTGTTAATCAAAATCACTATCACTTACCCTGTGTTCGCCGTTTCTGGTACGCCTTATTGTGGAAAACGTTGTGTCGGTATATTCATGGCAGGCTCCACTGCAGTCTCGCAGCTCAGACACGGTGTAATAGATCGCTGGCGTGTCAACTTTTTTATGGGGCCCACTACGGTAGTCGTTTGCATGGCACCCGGCGCAGTCTGGTGCATAGGCAGCATTGCTCCAGGTCACATTTTCACTATTGCCGCCATGGCAGTCTGTACAGCTGAGATTTCTTCTATGGTCGCCAGGGTAGTTGGCGCTTGCGTGGCGGAAAGTGTCTGGTAACCAGGCTGTCGTGGTATGGCAGATATTGCATTCCTGAGGAGTTTGAAAGTGTCCATTATTTTGACCGGTAGCGGTTGTGCCGTTGTGACAGCTGGCACAGTTACCCGTCACAGTGCTGTGATCAAAGGTGGCTGGGGTCCAGGCAAAGGTGGCGTGGCACACGCTGCAATCAGCCGTGGTGGCGAGGTGATCAGCTGTTTTGCCAGTAGCCGTTAAGCCGTTGTGGCAAGTACTACAATTGTTCGTAATGCCTGTATGATCGAAGATAGCTGGTAGCCAGCTAGTGGTCCCATGGCATTGGTTGCACTCGCCTGATGTAGGCAAATGTGTCGCCGTTTTGCCGGTTGCAGTAACCCCGTCATGGCAACTGGAACAGTTGCCGGTGACATTTGTGTGATCAAAAATGGCGGGCGTCCAGGCCGTATTCGAATGGCATAGGCCGCAGTCTGCAGACGTTGTCAGGTGGCCTGCGTTTTTCCCGGGTGCCGTCGTACCATTGTGGCAGCTCGCACAGGTACCACTGGCATAAGCATGGTCAAAATTGGCTGGGGTCCAGCCGGCTATCGCGTGACAGACTTGGCAGTCATTGGTAGTGGCCAAATGACCAATATTTTTACCCGTTGCAAAAGTGCCGTTGTGGCAACTAAAACAGTTGTCGGTAATATTGTTATGCTGAAAATTGGCAGGTGTCCAGGTTGTGGCTGAGTGGCAGTCTACGCAGTCACTTTGTGTGGGAATGTGGTTTGCTGTTTTGCCGGCTGCGGTAACCCCGTCGTGGCAACTGGAACAGTTTCCGGTGACAGTCGAGTGATCAAAAATAGCGGGCGTCCAGGCCGTATTCGAATGGCATAGGCCGCAGTCTGCAGACGTTGTCAGGTGGCCTGCATTTTTCCCCGGTGCCGTCGTACCATTGTGGCAGCTCGCACAGGTACCACTGGCATAAGCATGGTCAAAGGTGGCTGGGGTCCAGCCGGCTATCGCGTGACAGATCTGGCAGTCATTGGTGGTGGCCAAATGACCAATATTTTTACCCGCTGCAAAGGTGCCGTTGTGGCAGCTAAAACAGTTGTCGGTAATATTGTTATGTTGAAAATTGGCGGGCGTCCAGGCTGAGGTGGAGTGGCAGTCTACGCAGTCACTTTGCGTGGGAATGTGGTTTGCTGTTTTGCCGGTTGCGGTAGAACCATTATGGCATGAGCTGCAAGAACCTGTCGCCCAGGTGTGGTCAAATTGGGCGGGTTGCCAGGCGAGGGTGCTATGACAGGCATCGCATTCACCGTTGGTGGTAACGTGGTCTGAGCTTTTGCCTGTAGCAATGCTATTGTTGTGGCAGTTGGAGCAGCTGCCCATGACGGTATTGTGATCGACACTCGCTGGTGTCCAGTGAAACGTTGTGTGGCAGCTTTCGCAATCATTACCACTAAGAATATGAGTGTTATTTTTACCCGTTGCCGCGTGACCATTGTGGCAACTGAAACAGTTAGTAGTAATGTTGGTGTGATCAAAGCGTGCCGGCACCCAGCCGATATTGTTGTGGCAGGTGTCACAAGGTTCGTTAGTGGTTAGGTGTTCTGGGGGTTTGCCAGTACTGACCAGATTGTTATGACAACTGTCGCAGGTGCCAAATACCTGCGCATGATTCATAAACAGGATGTCGACCCATTGCGTAGTGCTATGGCATATATCGCAGTTGTCGGTGCTGTTGATGTGTGTGACAGGCTTAGGTGTGGCATTGACAAGGCCGTTGAGGCTATGACAAATACTGCATTCTTTTGGCGTACCTTTAAACTGACCGTTAATATGGCAACTTTCGCAAGCCACAAAGCGATGTTCTCCCGTTATATCAAAGCCAACACTGCCATGGTCGAAGACTGTGTCGTTGGCATGGTTCATCGGTGAGAAAAGCAGTGCGACCAGTAATGCCAGTATTTGCAGAACAGGGGTGATGTTTTGCCGTTTTATTACGGTGGAAAAGCCTCTATCGCTAAGGTGTTGGCAGTCCATCTATCCCTCCGGCGTTACTTGATTTGCAACTCAAAAAAATGGTTTGTGTTGTGGCATTGCCCACACTCACTGCCGAAACCACCACTGTGTATGTCGTCTTGGCGATGGCAGCTATTACAACTTTTATCTGTTTTATGGGTGGCGCCGCCTTTATGGCAGGCATCGCAGGCTAACCCGTTATGCTGGCCGGTAAGGGGAAACTCAGTCTGGTTGTGGTCGAACTGCCAAACTGACCATGCGTTAGGCGTATGGCACTGTCCGCAGTTTTCACCTAACGCGCTACGGTGAATGTCATCTTGCTTGTGGCAGTCATGGCAGGTGTTTTCCACTTGCGTGAACTGGTGACCAATATGGCAGTTCTGACAGGGAACGATACGATGCATGCCAATGAGTGGAAAATGCGTAAAATCGTGATCGAAAAAACTGGTTTTTTTCCAGCTCTCTGTCGAGTGGCACGTGCCGCACAGTGCCATGTCCTGCGATTTGTGTACGTCGTCACTCCGGTGACAGCCCGCGCAATCCCGGTTTAGTTTGTCTGATAATTTTCCAGCGTGGCATTGGTTGCAGGAGAGACTTTTATGCTGGCCGGTTAGGGGAAAGTCAGTGTGTTGTTGGTGATCAAAGAGAACGGTGTTCCATTTGGTGGTGTTGTGGCATTGGTCGCATTGCTGATCAAAGCGGCCCAGATGAATGTCGTCGTTGGCATGGCAGCTTTGGCATTGTTTCGCAGGTTGCTGATGAGGTGTGTTTGGGTTATGGCAGGCGCTACAGGGTAATGGGCGGTGACCACCAGACAAAGGAAAGTCGGTATCATCGTGATTAAAAGTGATTTTTTGCCAGGATTTTGTACTGTGGCAACTATCGCATTGTTGTCCATTGCTGCCAAGGTGAGGATCTGTTTTTCCGTGACAGCTAAAACAACTGGTGTCGTTGAACTGAAATGTTTGATTAAAGTGGCAGCTGCTACAAACTGCCTGGGAATGTTTGCCGGTGAGAGGAAAATCAGTTTCATTATGGTCGAAGGGCAATAATGCTCGCCATTGTGTAGGCTGGTGGCACTGATCACATTGGTCAGGCAGGGCGTCGCCGTGCGGATCCTCGTGGCAAGCATTACAGGTGGTTTCGGCCTCATGCCATGCCTTCTCGGTGTTGTGGCAATCATTGCAGGCAAGTTGCTGGTGATGGCCTTGCAACGGAAAGCGAGTGTTTGCGTGGTTAAACATTTCGCGAATCAGGCCGGTTATATCCGTATCGCGGCCTTCATGATCCGTATGGCAGGTTTCGCAGGCATCTTGGCTGGCCGCCGCAGCCAGTCCGTGGTATCCCGCACTATTGGCACGATCCGCAGCGATGTCGTCGTGGCAATCCAGACAGCGCTGGGTCATGGTTTCTTTTGTAAAGGGTACATGGCAATTGTCGCAGTTAGATTCAAGCTCGGCATGTGCCTCAGTCAGTGGGCCGGGCATCAAAATCTTTTGTTTGATTGACAGTTCGTCGGCCATTACTTGGCTACTGTTAAAAAACAGTTCCAAGAAGCCAAGTAATAAATAAAAGCCAATAAGTTTCATACTGTTAACAGGCCCTAGTACATGTGAACCACAACAATGTGAACTACTGCCGAGGCCAGCATCAGTACGAATATGGGAATATGCACTACATGCCAAAGTGAAAACAGTTTTTCAAATAATTTCAGGCTTGGCAGTTTCTTTAAGATGGCTGCCAAAATAATGTAATCCTCTCGTAGTTTTTTCTGTACATTCTTCATGGCGTCTGGCAAGGGCTTATGCTTTTGGCCGTTATCGATGCTATAGATTAATTTCTTCGTTCGCTTAAGAATTTTTTGCGAGAGTTTTTTTCGGTCCAGCCGCGTTAGAGGGTTTTGGCCTGTCAAACTGTTACCCAACTGCTCAATGTCGTTGGCCAGTTCTTTGTAGGCAGATTGCTGTCTTGAATGTGTGCTTAAGTCCATCAGGTGAACCAATATCGTTTGCATGTCGCTAATTGCTTGGTTTAACCGGATGCGTTCGCCATATAGACCAGCATGAATATGTATGTATATATAGCGGCCTATTAGCCCGCTACCTGCGACCAGTAACATACTGAAAAGAGCAACCGAGCTATTAACCGATCCCAAATGAAAATTGCTATGAAAAATAATGCAAAGAGGTCCTATGACCCCCAGTGCCATATGTAGCTGAAACCAATGTTTGATGCTGAGTGCTCGTCTGAGCAGCGCTATGCGTTTACTCAGGCTGTATTGCAAAAGTAACAGCATTAGCGTGCAGCCAATAATGCCAAGCCAATAGCCCATGCCGCTGTTAGCTCTGATAAATCCTTCTTTGCGCATAAGCCAACCTACGCACAGAATCGCTATTACGATTAGTGCCCATAGCCATGAGCGGCTTGCATTGCTAAATTGCCAACGGCTGCGCAACGATTTGCTGGTATCGATATAAGTATTCATACGTAAATTTTTTATGTTTTTACCCAACGTAGGACTTTCTCACTCAAACCTTAAGGAAGTCTTAAGAAGTCCTTAATAGGGTAGAGGGATTGCCAGAAGTGTGATCTCGGTCATACGATGATTTTGTAAAAAGGTTAAAAGTGAAAAAATATGAGTAGGTTCTTTGATAAAGGTTGCTGGCATGCGAATGAACTACAGGTGCTAATGTGAATGATTTTCAGCTCTATTTAGTTGTTTTTGCACCTCCAGTATTACTGACAATAGGGTGGTTAGCATGGCGGCAATCACGCACAGAGAAGCGTGCACTGACAAAGTTACAGGAAGCTAAAGAGGCAGGGCTCAGTGAGCCCGCATCATTGCATCCGATAATTGATCCAATGAAGTGCCTGGGTTGCGCCACGTGCATCAGTGCGTGCCCAGAAGGCCAGATTCTTGGGTTGGTAAATCGGCGTGCGCAATTGGTGACACCATCGGCTTGTATCGGGCATGGGGCCTGTAAAGAAGCATGTCCTACTGGCGCAATCAGTCTGGTTTTTGGCTCTGAGCGTCGTGGTGTAGAAATACCCACGCTAAGTGATAAGTTTGAAACATCGGTACCAGGCCTGTTTATCGCTGGAGAGCTGGGCGGTATGGGTTTGATAAAAAATGCCATTGCGCAAGGTCAGCAGGCTGCTGCCTACGCTGCGGATTATGCTAGGCAGTTTAAAAATACGGCTAATGACTATGATTTGGTTATTGTAGGTGCAGGGCCTGCGGGGCTGTCGGCGGCTCTGGCTGCACAAGCCAAAGGGCTGCGTTATGTTGTACTGGAGCAGGATACGATTGGTGGCACTGTAGCACATTATCCACGTGGAAAAATTGTGATGACTGCACCTGCCACGCTGCCACTTGTGGGTAAATTTCAATTTCGTGAAGCGAGTAAAGAGGCGTTGGTGAGCTTCTGGCAGGATGTAGTTAATCAAAACAACCTGTCCATTCGTACTGCCTGCCGGGTAACTGATATCAAGCAGGATGGACAGCGTTTTTTGGTAGCCTTTGATAAAAACGGAGATAAGCAGCCAGCACTGGGTGCCGGCGCCGTATTGTTGGCGCTGGGGCGCAGAGGTACGCCACGAAAGCTTGGTGTGAAGGGCGAGCAATTATCCAAGGTGGTTTACCGACTGGTTGACGCTGAACAGTACGCAGGCAGGCATGTACTTGTGGTCGGCGGTGGCGACAGTGCACTCGAAGCGGCGCTGGCTCTGGCAAAGCAAGCGAATACTACCGTAACGTTGTCGTACCGAGGCGAGGCGTTTTCACGCGTGAAAAGCAAAAATCGTGAAGGGATTGCTGCGCTGGAAAATGCTGGTGAGTTAATGCTTGCGATGAGTTCACAGGTCAAGGAAATTACGCCGACGGAGGTTGTGCTCAGTGGCGCTGATTGTGAGCATCGGCTTGTTAATGATGATGTGATTGTATGTGCAGGGGGCATATTGCCCACACCGTTTTTAAAACAGATTGGTATACAAGTGGATGAAAAGTTTGGCACGGTGTAACTTTTTTGTCGCCAAGTGCTTAGTTGTGCTTTGTTTGGCGGATGTCGGTCATGTCGCTTATTGCGCTGCAGATTTGCAAATGGCTGAATTGGCAGTGCGCAGGGGTGACTTTGTAAAAGGGTATGAGCTTTATCATGCTGCTGCGATCGCCGGTGACGCCGAAGCGCAATATCAGTTAGGCAATCTCTATTCGTTGGGTAAGGGTGTAGAGGTAGACGAAGGCACAGCCAAAATGTGGTGGGAGAAAGCCGCTGCATCGGGTCATGCTGCGTCACAGTACAGCTTGGCATTGTTGTTAATGTCGACATCACCGGATGAGGCACAGGCATTAATGGAGGCGGCAGATGAGGCTGGTTATCGGCCAGCAAAACTGTATCTTTCACGCGCCCCGGTCAATACCCGCACTAAAGAACTTTCTATTAATGAACAGTGGTTTTCAGCAGCTGCAAAAAATCGTGTTGCTGAATTAAAAACAGTTTTTCCAGAGATTGATGGTGTCAATGTGCGAGACCCGCAAGGGCGCACAGCCATTTATTTGGCGGTACAGCACAACAGTATTGAGAGCATAAAGTGGCTGTTGGGCCAGGGTGCAAACGTCAATCAAGCCGATAAGTATGGTAACCATATTGGCTTTCTGCTGATCGACAATAATGCCGACTCGCTGTATTCACTACTTTTGCAGCATGGTTTGCAGACAGATATTTTACGTCCCAATGGCGACACGCTTTTGCATTACGCTCTGCGTCGTGAAAGAACCGCTTGGGTTGCACGTTTGATTTCTTCGGGCGTGCCTGTAAACCATAAAAATGAAGACGGTTGGACCCCGTTGGATCTGGCCGAATTTATGGGTAACAACGATGCTGTTAAAAAACTGCAGCAACACAGCGCTCGCCAAGGTGATGGTTGGCAGCAACGAGAGTCGCAACAAGCAGAGGTTAATGCGTTGTTGGTAGGTAATGGTAATAACAATAATGCTGAACTATTGCGGGAAATTATTAACAACAAAAATGTAGCCTTGTTAAATGCTTTTTTGCGGCAGCATCCAAAACGGCTGCACGAGCCATTGGCTGATGGCAGCAGCCCGCTAGGATTGGCTGTTTCACTAGGTGATGAGCGCATGGTGAAAGCGTTGCTAGAAGCTGGTGCGAATCCTCTGCAATGGGTTGATGGCCAGCGCAGCCTGATGGAAGTCGCTGCACAGTTGGGGTTTGCTGAGGTTGTGCTACAGCTGCACAAGGCCGGTATGTCTATTACAGCACCTAACGCCGATGGTGATGACCCTATTGCCATCGCATTAGGCAGTGGGCAGTTAGCCACTGCCCACAAAATGTTGTTATTAGCCATTGAAGACGAATCGCCTGATTTACCTTTTGATGACTATGTTTATCTGGTTGCTAAAGCCGATGCTGAAGGTGGTCTCGCCTTGTTTAAACTATTGAGCTCCCATTTGCAGCGCTACTACCTGGATGCAGACGGTCGTTCCGCTCTTTGGTATGCAGCCCGCAGGGGTGATGTGAAGAAAATTCGCTCTTTGCTGGCGCTCTATCCTCAGCAGTGGCCTGAAGACCGCAGCGGAACCACGCCTTTAATGATTGCCGCAGAGGCTGGCTGTATGCAATGCCTGTCTTTGTTAAGTGACGGTTACTCAGTAAACCAGCAGTCGAAGGCAGGTAATACCGCTTTAGTACTGGCAAGCGCAGCCGGCCAGGTTGAGTGCGTTCACTGGTTGCTGACCAATGGAGCCGAAGTTGATATTCGCAATCGTCTTGGTGATACTGCATTAATGGCGGCAGTCAGAGCCAGGTCACAAGAAGTGGTAAATTTACTGCTCGCAGCCGGAGCCAGTGCATCAAGAAAAAATAATGCAGGCTTATCTGCGCAAGAGATTGTAGAAGGGCAACGCGGACAAGCTAGCATTGAATTAACGCTGTGACATGTTTTGGCGATTGTCGTTAGCAGTTCTAAACATAAAGGGTAGGGTGCTAACAAGAACGCGATAAGCCAAAAGCATTGCCGCGTTAGTGGACAGAGCAAAAGGGTTGTTAGCAACGTTTAGTTATAAGCCATCTTCTTTGCCGTCAGGTTCTGCATCATTTGGTTAATCACTGCGCCAGAAACAACTTGGTAATGTAGGCTAACGCTGTCGGTAAAGCCATTTTTCTGTTCGGCGTAATGTACGGCTTTGTCTTTCTTTTTACTGCGATAAACGATGTGTTTGTACTCTGTGTTGACTACATACCAATAATTGCTGTCGTATATAGAGTTGTAAGCCATCAGTGAGTCCTTTTAATATACGGGTTGCATCAGCGCTAAAAAGTACATTAAGGCTAGTTGAGCACTTGGCATTTGCCTAATAAAAAACGTGACTTTATGAAATGGTTAACAAATATGTCACAAGAAGCCGTGGCTGACCTTCGAAAACAGTATTAAGTGTAGCAAAGAAATCCGTTTATCAAGGTAACAGAGGTAACGTTGCATAAGTGGCTTGGATAATTTTTCACTTATGCAACGTTTTTAGGTGGGTTTATAGCGCCGCTATTTTTGTTTTTTGATCTTCGAGTTTGTGTATGGCACTGGCACATTCGGCCAGTTTGTCTTTTTCTTTTTGAACCACATCGGCCGGCGCTTTATCGACAAACTTGGGATTGTTCAGTTTGCCTTCCAGGCGACCTTGTTCCTTTTTAAGTTTCTCAACTTCTTTGTTAAGGCGCGCTATTTCTGCTTCCTTATCGATTAAGCCTGCCATTGGCAGCAATATTTCCATATTGCCGACCAGTGCCGTTGCGGAAAGTGGCGCTTCATCGTTGGCTGCTAACCAGTTAATGTTTTCCAGGCTTGCCAGGGTTAATAAAAACTGACGGTTTTCATTTAGACGGCGCTCAGCTTCGGCATCACCATGCTGAAAATATACTGGTACTTTTTTGCTAGGTGATATTTGCATTTCACCACGAATTGTTCGTACTCCTTCAACAACACCCTTTACCCATTCAATATCTTTGATGGCTTGTTCATCAATTTTGTTGTCATCTGCTATAGGATAAGCGGCCAACATAATGGTTTTGCTTTCGTCAGCAACGCCAGCCAGTGTTTTGACTTTTTGCCAGATCTCTTCAGTAATAAATGGCATGAGTGGGTGAGCCAAGCGCAATACGGTTTCGAGTACTCGAATCAGTGTGCGACGGGTGCCTTTCTTCTGGCTTGCGCTGTAGTTGTCAGAGGTGAGTACCGGTTTGGACAATTCGAGATACCAGCTGCAGTATTCATTCCAGACAAAACTGTAAAGCGCTTGCGATGCCAGGTCGAATCGGTAGGTATCGATGCCGTGGGCGACTGCTTTTTCCGCTTTTTGTAGCTCGGCGATAATCCAACGGTCCGCCAGAGACAATTCGTAATCTGTGCTACCGTCTTGCGCGCAGTCCTGATCTTCGCAGTTCATTAATACGTAGCGAGACGCGTTCCAGATTTTGTTACAGAAGTTGGCAAAGCCTTCAATGCGGCCTACGTCGAAGTTAATGTCGCGACCGGTAGATGCCAGCGAGTAATAGGTGTAGCGCAGAGCGTCGGTACCGTAGGCGCTGATGCCTTCGGGAAACTCTTTGCGAGTCTGCTTCTCGATTTTTTCTTTCAGATGCGGCTGCATTAAACCGCTGGTGCGTTTTTGCACCAGGGGTTCCAGTTCGATACCGTCGATAAGGTCAATGGGGTCTAGCACGTTACCCTTTGACTTTGACATTTTTTGGCCGTGACTGTCGCGTACCAAACCATGTACGTAAACCGTTTGGAAAGGTACTTCTTTCTGGAAATGCAGCGTGAGCATAATCATGCGGGCTACCCAGAAGAAAATAATGTCGAAGCCAGTCACCAGTACAGACGACGGGTGAAAGGTTTTTAAAAAGTCAGTAGCTTCCGGCCAGCCCAGGGTGCCGAATGTCCATAGGCCAGATGAGAACCATGTGTCGAGTACGTCTTCGTCTTGCTTGAGGTTTACGTTGGCGCCGAGGTTGTGTTGTTTGCGTACGTCATCTTCGGTACGGCCAACGTACACCTTGCCTTCGTCATCGTACCAGGCGGGAATGCGATGCCCCCACCAGAGTTGTCGAGAAATACACCAGTCTTGAATGTCGCGCATCCAGGAGAAGTACATGTTTTCGTACTGCTTGGGTACAAACTGGATGCTGCCATCTTCTACCGCTTTAATAGCTTCTTCTGCCAGCGGTGCGGTTTTAACGTACCACTGATTGGTGAGGTAAGGTTCAATCACCACGCCACTGCGATCACCGCGCGGTACTTTCAATTTGTGGTCGTCAATTTTTACCAGTAAGCCCAGTGCATCGAAGTCGGCAATAATTTGCTTCCGTGCGGCAAAGCGCTCCATGCCACGGTATTTTTCCGGCACTTCTTGGTTGAGATTGGCATCGTCGTCGAAAATATTGATCATGGGCAGGTTGTGGCGCAAGCCCATTTCGTAGTCGTTAAAGTCGTGCGCGGGGGTAATTTTTACACAGCCGGTACCAAATTCACGATCCACGTAGTCGTCGGCAATAATCGGTATTTCACGGCCTACCAGTGGTAAGGTGATGGTTTTGCCAATCAATGCTTGGTAGCGTTCGTCGTCTGGGTTAACCGCTACGGCGGTATCACCGAGCATGGTTTCCGGTCGGGTAGTGGCAACCACCAGATGCCCACTGCCATCGGTGAGTGGGTATTGAAAGTGCCATAGGTGGCCATTTTCTTCTTCACTGATGACTTCTAGGTCAGAAATAGCCGTATGCAGTTTGGGGTCCCAGTTTACCAAGCGTTTGCCGCGATAGATCAGGCCGTCTTCGTACAGGCGAATAAACACTTCCTGTACAGCCTTATAGAAACCTTCGTCCATGGTGAAGCGTTCACGACTCCAGTCGGGAGAGGCCCCGAGCCTGCGCAGCTGCTTGGTAATGTGGCCACCGGAGTGTTCTTTCCATTCCCAGACTTTCTCGATAAATTTTTCGCGTCCTAAGTCGTGGCGTGAAACGCCGTCAGCTGCCAGCAAGCGCTCTACCACCATCTGCGTAGCAATACCGGCGTGGTCGGTGCCTACTTGCCACAGGGTGTTATTGCCTTTCATGCGGTGATAACGGATCAGCGCATCCATAATAGATTCCTGAAACCCATGGCCCATGTGCAGGTAACCGGTAACGTTTGGCGGTGGGATCATAATGCTGTAAGGAGCACCTTCACCAGAAGGTGCAAAATAACCTTCGGATTCCCAGGTTTGATACCACTGCTGTTCAATGGCCTGCGGTTGGTAGGTTTTGTCCATCATGGGTATTTCTACGTCTCGTTTGGCTGGCAGGCATAGGCCCGACAGGCGGTTTATCGATACTTGCGTTATTACGACGGCACGTCGAATAAAACGGCTGTGCCGGATAACAGCAAATTGCGCGCCCAAGTCTGCGCGCAAAGCGAAAGGCGGGGATTATACAATGACTGCTACTGGGCTGTTAACCGCGCTGTTGTGATAACCAGGCTTATTTATGCTCATGTTTATGGCTCATGGGAATCAGAGTTTTCACCGGTAAATGATTGTAATGGCGAACTGACTTTTCCTTCTGCTACCAAGGTGAGGCGCCGGCGCAGCTCTGCTTCTATTTTTGGCAGGTACTCGGCGACCAGATTGTCAACCAGCGTTGCCGTTATACTCTGCGATTCCTGTTGATGGCTGGGCTGAGATTGTTTGCGCAGCACATCTGTCAGTGAGCGGCCGCTATGTAAGCGTTCGCGAATGTGTTTGGGTAAAAACGGGTTTTCGTCCCTGGACTGGGGATGGTCAGGGGGGCTTGGGGTGTTGTTCTCTGCTGTGGTTGCCTGCGGTGTTGATGCGAGCCCCGCGAGATGGGGCGCCTGCTGCTGAATACTGTCGGCATTGTTTTTAAACGGGTTTTGCAGAAGTTGTTCAACGATGTCGTGCTCTGGTGCCGGATTGAAATGCTGTGTAACGGGCTTGGTTTCCCGGTCACTGTCGTGGGCATGTGTGGCGTCGTCGGTATCGGCTTCTTCGTGGTCTTCGGTGCTGGGAGGTTCGCTGGAATTTTGATTCTCCAGCGCTGATTCATCAGTGTCGCTTTCTGGGTAAAAGTCTGCGTAGGAGGCTTTCAGCAGGGCTTCCAGATCGTCTTTTTCTTCATTTATTTCTGCCTCGGGAGCCTCTGGCTGAGTCGGGGAAATAGCTGCTGTGGTATTTTCTGCTTCGTTCCCTGAGTTAACGGCAGGTTGCTCAACCTCTGTTAAGTGAATGTCTGACTGAATCTCCAGGTTTTCTATATCGTGCTCATCGGTTGTATTATTAGCCGTGTCAAACAAAGACTGTTGCCCAGGTAGTACGCCGTCGGGCAATGCCGCTTCTGTGGCATGGGCTGGGGTTGGGGAAAACTCATTGCTTTCGGCTACTTCTGTGAGGGGCTCTGATGTATCGAGGGTGTCGCTGTCTGTTAAGGTGGGGATGGTGAGATCGTCTTCATTCAGGGGGGGGTTATCGGCATCGGTATCGAAGTCGTCATCCACCACAAACTCGCCGGTTATCTCAAGATCTTCATCGATATCAAGGGCTTCTTCGAGTAATGGAATGTCGTCTACCAGAGTGGGTATCTGGTCTACATCGAAATCCTGCTCATCCAAAAGCCCGCGGATAGATTCCAGCTCACCCAGCAGCGTGGCTTTAGTAGACTTGGCGTCAGACATGCGAGATCTCCCTAAGAGTAGTTTAGCCGCGTTAAGGCCTGTTAACAGGCTCTAGAGTTTGTGTGTATCAATGGGGTAGCCGCGGTCTTTGTAGAACTTAAAGTTTAGGCGTGTTTGCTCAAGAATTTTACTGTCCTGGTTCACAACTTCAATCAATCGCTGAAAACTGCTGAAGTAGGGCGGTACATTGGGGGCGAGATTGATAATAATATCGTGATGAAAGCCACAGTTTTCGCCACCGTTCTCATCGGGAAAGCCGATATCAATACTCGGGCCTACCGGTGTGTCTGCTGTGGTGCTGTTGGGGTCAAGCAACTGGTGAGGTAAATACCATTCTGGCTTGTGTTGCCAGGCAAAGGTATCCAGTTGTTCCGCATAGGCGCGACTCTCCGTACGTATAAATACATTCACGTCTCGCGCCATCACTTTATGCAGCAACCGACAAACAAATTCGTGACGAATTTGTTCGTGGTCGGCCGGTAACACATAAAAGTCTATTTTGGTCATTAGGGTTCAAATTAAACGCTTTAGGCCTGTTGTAACAGGTATTCCACCAGCAGAGGCACGGGGCGACCCGTTGCGCCTTTATTAGCACCACTGTTCCAAGCGGTACCGGCAATATCCAGGTGGGCCCAGGTGTAGGCTTTGGTAAAGCGCGACAGGAAACAGGCCGCGGTAACGCTACCCGCCTGTGGGCCGCCAATGTTTTGCATATCCGCAAAGTTACTGTCGAGCTGGGTTTGATATTCATCCCACAGTGGCATGTGCCAGGCTTTGTCACCGGCGGCTTTACCGGCTTCCAGCAGGGTTTCGGCGAAGCTGTCGTCGTTACTGTACAAGCCACTGGCATGCTTGCCTAGCGCGACAATACAGGCGCCAGTGAGGGTGGCAATGTCGATAACCGATTTGGGTTTGTACTGCTCGGCGTAGGTGAGCGCATCACACAGTACCAGTCGGCCTTCGGCATCGGTATTGAGAATTTCGATCGTTTGCCCCGACATGGAAGTCACGATATCGCCTGGCTTGGTAGCGCAGCCGCTGGGCATATTTTCGCTGGCAGCGACAATGCCCACCAGGTTGATTTTGGGTTGCAGAGCGAGAATAGCGTTAAATGCGCCGAAAACACTGGCAGCGCCGCCCATGTCGTACTTCATTTCGTCCATATTTGCGCCGGGCTTGAGGCTGATACCCCCGGTGTCGAAGGTAATACCTTTGCCGACCAGTACGTGGGGTTTTGCACTTTTGGCTGCGCCTTTATATTCCATCACAATCAGTTGCGCCGGTAGGTCACTACCCGCAGACACCGACAGCAGGGCGCCCATGCCCAAGTCTTTCATTTGTTTTTCGCTTAGCACTTTAATGCTGAGCTTGGCGTGCTTGCGTCCCAGGGCTTTGGCCTGACTTGCCAAGTAGGCAGGTGTACAGATATTACCGGGTAAATCGCCCAGCTTGCGAGTAACGTTCATGCCTTCGCCTACGGCTTTACCTGTTGCAAGGCCTCGCTTAAGACTGGCCAGTTGGGCTTTATCAGTGGTTAGCACGGTGATTTTTTTCAGGCTACTGGGCTCGGCTTTTTTGGATTTGGTATCATCGTACTGATAGGCGGCGGTGCAGATGTATTGGGCCAGCATGCGGGCAACCCAAGGGGTGTCTTTGCCATCTACTTGAATATCGTCAATAACCAGTGTGGCGTCTTTGCTTTTGGTTTTTACCAGTGCGGCGGCCAGTGCAGCAGCATGTTTGCTGAACTGCTCTATGGTGAGTTCAGCCTCTTTACCCAGGCCAACGTACAGAAGGCGATTAAGTTTGCTGTTTGTGCTTAGCGGGTAGGCCAGTTGGGTTTTGCCTAAGTCGGCTGAAAAATCTTTCTGTTGCAGTAAACGCTGCAATGTATTGCCGGTTTCCTTGTCAATAGATTCCACCGTCGAAGAGGGTTTGGTGCGGTTCAAGACCGGTACTACCAAACAACCTGCTTTTATTTTGTTCAACTCGGCTACGTTAGCAAAAAACTCCATGCGTATTTCCTCTGCGACAGGATAAAAAGCTCGTAAAAAGGCCCTGCGGCATCATAGTCCGCGAGGGTAAAGTCGGGTATTCTAGCAGACTGTTTTTCCAGGCCCTAGGGGCTGTTGATGTTTCGCCTTCGCCTCAGTTTTACTTGGCGGGATCGAAAGCGTTGCCGCGAGCCGTGGTGAAGCCAAAACGTCTGCACACCTTAGCCTCGGCGGGAAAGCGATTTTTACCGGATTAAAAGGACACTTCGTCTGAGATGATTGTTTTTCGTTACCTGTTGCGTGAAGTGTTAAGCACCACGTTTGCCGTGAGCAGTGTGTTGTTGCTGATTATCATGAGCGGCCGCTTTGTAAAGTATCTGGCGCAGGCCGCAGCCGGACGAATTTCGGCCGATGTGCTCCTGCAAATTATGGTGTACCGGATTCCTGGTTTTCTTGAGTTGGTGTTGCCGCTGGGCTTTTTTATCGCGCTGTTGCTGGCCTACGGGCGTTTGTATATGGACAGCGAAATGACCGTACTAAATGCCTGTGGTTTTAGTACCCGTCGACTGGTGGGTTATACCGCGTTGATTGCGTTTGTGATTGCTATTATTGTCGCTGTGCTGTCCCTCTGGGTAAGCCCGTTGGGAACCCAGGCCTCGTCGGCCATTATTGATCAGCAGCGTCAGCGAACCGAATTCGAAAGCCTGAAACCTCGGCAGTTTCAGTCGGTGCAGGGTGGGGCAACCATGACCTACGCCGAAGGTATCAGTAGCGACAAAAAACGCATGGAGCGGGTTTTTATGGCCGAAATGGCGAGCGACAGCCAAGGTGGCGATTTATCGGTATTACGTGCCGACAGCGGTAAAACTGTGTTTCGTGAGGATTATCAGCAGCGTTATTTGCAGCTCGACAAGGGGGCTCGTTACGATGGCCGGCCAGGTGATCCTGGCTATCGTATTACCGATTTTGATGAACTTTACGTCCATTTGCCTGCACCTGAAAATGTCGGGCGACGTACCAGTGAAGTCGATAACCGAACCACGGCAGAACTGCTTGCCGCAGACGACCTGCCATCCATTGCTGGATTGCAGTGGCGTTTGTCGCTGCCGATTCTAGTGATGCTGGTAGCATTGATGGCGGTGCCATTGAGTCGTACCAATCCGCGCGCCGGCCGATACGCAAAAATGCTGCCTGCCATTATCTTGTACATCATTTATCTTATTACGCTTAATGCTGCCCGAGGTGCGCTGGAAGAAGGCAGCGTGCCGCCTGCTCTGGGTATCTGGTGGGTGCACGGTGTATTCGCAGTGATTGCTGCAGTATTGTTGAAAGCCAGCTCCATGGCCGGCAAGCCTCGTAATACCAAACCGCCTGAAAACCTCTTGCCAGTGGGAGGAGGTGCCTGATGCGTCTGCTTAATCGCTATATTGCGCGGTCTGTTATCAGTGCCGTGTTTATTGTGTTGTTGGTGTTTGTCAGCTTGGATGCCATTTCGGCCATTGTGGATCAGATGGGACAGTTGGCCAATAACTACAACTTGAAAGAGGCGTTGCTGTATGTCGCCATCACGTTGCCCAATCGGGCGTATGAATTTATTCCGTTTTCGGCACTGATTGGTTGTTTACTGGGCCTTGGTACGCTGGCAGCCAGTAGTGAACTGGTAGTAATGCGTGCTGCTGGGGTGTCGGTATTGTCGATTACCTGGGCAGTGATCAAGCCGGTATTAGTGTTCGTGGTGATAGGTATCTTACTCGGCGAATACGTAACGCCGCTCACCGAGCAAATCAGCACCAGTCGTAAAGATATTGCACTGGGGCGCAAAGTTGCCCTGCAGGCACAGCGTGGTTTGTGGAATCGCGAAGGCAACGAGTATATGCATTTTAATGCGGTATTGCCCAATGGGCGTTTATACGGTGTTACTCGTTATCGTTTCGATGAAAACCACCAGTTGGTGGCTTCCAGCTTTACAGAAACCGCCATTTATCTCGGAAGTTACTGGCAAGAAGAAAATGTGGTTGAAACAAAAATAAATGCGGATTCCACTGGGCAGGAAACCTATGCACGCCGCCGCTGGGACACCAAGATTTCCCCCAAGGTTTTGAATGTACTGGTACTTGATCCCAGCTCACTATCGATTCAAAACCTGTGGTCATACACGCTGTATCTCGATGCTCAGGGGCTCGACAGCAGTGAGTATCGGTTGTCGTTGTGGCAAAAATTGCTGCAGCCTATAGCTACCCTAAGCCTCGTGTTGATTGCAGTTTCATTTGTATTTGGGCCATTGCGTCAAGTGACGATGGGGTTCCGAATTTTTTCCGGCGTTATTTTTGCGGTGGTATTTCGCGTAGTGCAAGATTTGCTGGGGCCGGCGAGTTTGGTGTTTGGCTTTTCCCCATTGGTGGCGGTGCTCATGCCTATCGGGTTTTGTATTCTGTTGGGATTGTATCTGTTAAAACGCAGTCGCTGATGATCTATTTCTTGGCTTTGGGTAAGAGTACCACATGTGTGTGGCTGGCATGATCGTGAAGTGTTTTGCCGTGCTTATCAACCAGTGCCCAGAGGTAGCCCAGGCCAGCGGCAAACAGTGAAATCAATGAAACTGCATAACGAATAGTTGCTTGTTTCAGCGTGGGTTGCTCGAGGGTAGTGGAGTGCTCAGGCACAACTTGCAGGCGCCACGCCCGCATACCTACCGTTTGGCCGGCTCTGTGCCAGAACCACACATTAAAGGCCGCCACTACCATGGGGACGCCGACTAACCACCACGAGCTTAATCTGGCGCGCTCACCCTCGGCCGGGGCGTGTCCCAGCAGATTCACTTCCACTGCTAAAGCGATTGCCCCGTAGGCCAGTATCAGTGCAACCACGATCAAACTGTCGTAAATCATCGCCGCTAGTCGGCGCAGAAGGCTGGGTGTAGTTGCAAGAGATGCGAGAGAAGGAGTGCTCATTAGGGCCTGTTCGGTTAGTAACTATCGGGCAGGATTATACGGTTAAATAGCCTGTGAGCAATGGTGGTAGAGGATTGCTTAAAAGTTGTACTCAAGAGACATTTTTAAACTGTTGTCATTAACGCGAATACGGTAGTCCATTTCCGGCTGAAACACCCCTGTACTGTCTTTCATAATGGTGCCTTTATAAAACTTCTCACCGTAGTGATCATCCCAAAAGGTTTTCAGACCGGTCATAAAAATTTTCGAGAGGGCCTGGCCGCCGTGCTTGAGCTGTCCGTTATCTTCAGCGGCGCTTAACCATTGGTAATTGAGCAAGCGTTGACTGGTGTTCATCGAGGTATCCTGCATGTTGGCGACAGCGCGAATGAGGTCGTCATCGTCCATGCCAAAACTGCTGGTACCTAAATTGACACGTTTACTTTTTTCATCGGAGCGCAGGGGATTGTGGAGGTAATAGGTATCAGGAATAAACAAGCTATCGAGAGTGTGCTGCTGATACCATGTACTCTCGTCAGCGAGGGCCGCATCGAAAGTGAAAATGGCAAAAAGCAGGCCGCACAACGCTTTGCTGTATTGGCAGGCACCTGACAAGCGCGGTGTTGTGTAGTCGTAGATGCGATGCAGTATTAGCATGATCGTTCAGCCTCCACTTAGCCCATGCTGTTAGTGTGGCTTGTCCGTTTGCCGAAAGAAAGTGCTTGTTTAGAGCATTTTCTTATAAATTTTTTTTCGTGATAATTCTGCAGCGGCATATTTATGTTACAAATGTTGATTTTTGCGCCACCTCTGCTTTGGCCGGTTAGTGGCTACTTAGCTTTTTTGTCTTTATTGCCCATCTTAATAGCTAATGTAAAAGATTATTTTATAACTAATGGCATATTAATCTAAGCCAGTTACTCCACTACATAGTGTACCGTGGTGCTGTCAGCTTGCGCAGAGCGTTGCCCAAAGGCAATTTGACCACATCCTTGCAAAGGAGTTTCCTCACGGCGTAAATAAACTTCGCCGATGTTGTCTTGCTGAATAAAAGTACCGTTTGTGCTGTGGTCAACCAACACATATTTGTGGCGTCGGAATAGCAGCTCGCAGTGTTGTCTTGATGCCAGTGTGGAAGGAACGAAGCAATCTACATGCTGCCGGTCGCGACCGAACCGATAGGGCATGTCGCCAGGGCTTAGTTCAACAGTCTTGCCGTTCACGGTTAACTTAATGTGGGCAACGCCAACTTGCTCGTTGGTCATCCCGGCAACGGGTATAACCTGGGTGGTGCTGTTGGTATCTGCCTGTTGTTCGCAGTTCATGCGGTAAATTATCTGTCGCTGCTGCTTGCCTTTAAGGTAGGTGAAGTCGTAAATCTGGCAATGTTTTTGTTGTGCCGGCGAGAGCGCCTGAAAGAATGTGTTGCTGATGATAATTTGATCAGCCTTGGCAATGCGCACTAGACAAGCGGCATCGTTAACGGTTTCGCCATACACATCGGTTGCCCCCACCAGTGCAGGGCCAAAACTGGCGCCAATCTTGAGCCGTAAAGGGGTAGTCTGCTTACTCAGAAACCGCTGCATTTCGCGCATAGCGGCGGCCGCGTAATCGGGTGTGTCGTAGCGCAGCATCAGTTCGTCGCCAATGGTTTTAACAACGACACCTTGCAAGGAGGTGGCGGATTTGCCGAGGTTTCCCAGCGTCGTATTGATCAACTGACTGGCAGCTTTGTCGCCCTGTTCATGAAATAGCCGCGAGCTGCCGGCAATATCAGCGAAGACGATAATTTGATCAACTTGAACTGGACTCATACCACTTCGGCTTGGTGTTTTGACGAAAAGCTGATTCTACGCGCTTTTTGCAAATTACCCCAGTTGTGTTGAGAGTTTCGTCAACAAAGTGCGTAAACAAGCGTCACAATGGGGTATTCTCCGCCAATTCAATGATTAGAGAGAGAGTCACTCGACAATCTGGGTTGTTAGCGTGGGTAAACCGTCGATGCTGGCGCTGAGCGTGTCGCCGGGATTTAGAGCCGACACCCCAGCGGGGGTTCCGGTAAAAATCAGGTCGCCAGGTGCCAATGTAAATAAACGTGACAGGGCACTGATCACTTCATCGATAGCCCAGATCATTTGCTTCACGCTGCCTTGCTGACGCAGTTTGCCATTCACCGTCAATGAAAGCGCCGTGGTGTCGACAGGTTGCCACTGTGTTGCCGGTGTGATTGCACTGATAGGGGCTGAGCCATCAAAGGCTTTGGCGGCATCCCAAGGGTGGCCCTTGGCTTTGGCAGCGGCTTGCAAATCGCGGCGAGTGAGGTCGATACCTACGGCATAGCCGTAAATCGTAGTTTTTGCTTGGTCTAGAGAGAGATTTTTGCCGCCTTCGTTAAGGGCAACCACCAGTTCAACCTCGTGGTGTAAGTCGCTAGTGAGTGGTGGGTAGGGAATTGCTGCGTTATTGGTGAGTAGTGCGTCAGCGGGTTTGGTAAAAAAGAAGGGCCGTTCACGTGAAGGATCGGCTCCCATTTCACGGGCATGATCGGCATAATTGCGACCAACACAATAGATGCGATGAACGGGAAACTGTTTGCTGTGGCCCACAATGGGTACACTGGCTTGTGGAATAGAAAACAGAAAGTCGCTCATCGAATACCTCAGTTTTACGTGGATTAGACATGCAGTATACCTTGCAAACACTTGGAGTCGTGCACTCCTGTTACAAAGAAAAGTTTGGTATTCCCCGCCAACCGGGTTTGGTTTCAGCTGCCTGGGGTGTGATTGAGATTGCAGCGGACTATGCGCGGGCAGAGGCCTTTGCCGGGCTGGAAAACTGTTCACATATTTGGGTTGAATTTATTTTCCATGCCGGGTTTTCACAGCGCGACAGTAATCGCAGCTGGCAGTCAACGGTGCGGCCACCGCGTTTGGGAGGTAATCAACGCGTGGGTGTGTTTGCTACCCGGTCACCTAATCGACCTAACAAGCTTGGGTTGTCGGTGGTAAAGCTTGAGCGCATTGAGATCAACGATAAGGGAATATTTCTGCATATCAGCGGCCATGATTTTTTACACGGCACGCCCGTGGTGGATATTAAACCCTATGTTGCTTATGTCGACAGCCTGCCACAGGCCGTGACGGGCTTTGCCGACTGCAGGCCTGCAACCTTGCCGGTAGATTTCGCTGACGAGGTAAAGGGGTTGATCATGGAGCTGCCTGAGTTGGAAGGGATGGCACTGTTGCAATTGATTAGGCAGGTGCTGCAGCAAGATCCCCGGCCTGCCTACCAAACGCTTGATGAGCAACGTGTTTATGGCACCTGTTTGTCCGGCGGGCAGAGTGACTGGAACGTGCAGTGGCGTTATCAGCGGGTGACGCAAGGTGATCTATCCACTGGTGAAACCCGGATTGACGTCTGTGAGCTTACTCGTTTGTAGCCAGTTGTTCTAAGCCAGCATTGCTGTGCTGTCGGCGAAATGTTTTTGGCGTAACCCCCGTCCGTTTTTTGAAAAAGCGGCAAAAATAACCGGCGTCGCTAAAGCCCAGTTCGTAGGCAATTTCGGCCACCGGGGCAGCGGTGTATAGCAGATACCGCTGGGCCTCTAGCAATACTCGATCTTGCAGTGATTCGAAGGCGGATTTGCCCGTAAAGGTGTGGCAAAGGCGGTTTAATTTGCTTTCGGTGATACACAAGTCTTGCGCATAGTGGGCCACAGTACGTTTGGTGTTGTAGTGGCTTTCCAACAGCTCCCGAAAGCGATGCAGCAGTAATTGATGGTTTGCTCCGCTGGTTTGCTTCTGCTGGTGGCCATTGATATGGCGGCTAATGTATACCAGTAGTGTGCGTAGCAAACCATCGAACACGATAGCGCCGCCTGATTGAGGGTGGCGGAATTCCTGGTCAATTTGTGTTACCAGTTGCTGTACGCGGCGCCAGTCGCCACTGTTGGGGGAGTAGGGCTGAATAATGCCATTGCGCAGTGAGTCGCCAATAAAAGAGGCGTCATTCGAGCGGGTGTGAGTGCCGATAAAATCATTGGCAACACTGATAATTTTGCCATCGGTATCTGGGTCGAAATTAAAGCCATGCACCGTACCGGCTGGCAGTAATACCAGGCATGGCCCCCTAATACTGGTATTTTCCTGATCGAAAGCCATGTGCGCCTGCCCGGCAACGATCACCATGATTTGAAACAGATCGTGATGGGCATGGGGTTCAATATCCCAATTGTACAGTTTACTGCGGCTAGCAATGTCTTCTACATGCACGAATTCAATCGTTTCTATCGCGTTTTCTTCGCCATATAGCGTGTAAAAAGGAATTCTTTTTGCTGCGGCAGCCATTGAATGTCACCCATTATGGTGGGTTGAAAATGTGAGAATAGTACAATTTTTAATAATGATTGTCCATTTGGCCATACTTTTGTTAGGTGTATTCTGTGTGCAGATGTCATACCGGCAAGAATAAACTCTCATTATTAAGGACGGCACTATGTCTCGATTCCCACTCTACACTGCTGCATTCGATGCAGATCCTTACCCTTACTACAACGACCTGCTGGACAATGCGCCCTGTTTTTGGAGTGAAGATGCGCAAAAGTGGGTGTTGACTCGCTACGACGACGTGGTGAATGCGCTGAACGATTGGCAAACCTATTCATCGGCCAAAGGTAACCTGGTAGACGAGTTTCCTGGGCGTGCAGGTAATACGCTGGGCAGTATGGACCCGCCAAAGCATGATCAGGTGCGTGCGGTGATACAGTCTGTATTTGCCAAACGCAACCTGAAGCATTTGGAAGAGCCGATTAAAGTGCTGGCGAAAAAAATCATTGATGAAAAAATTGGTGACCGTAAAGTCTTTGATTTTGCCGACGATTTTTCCTCGCAGCTGACGTTTGAAATTCTGTGTACGCTGCTGGGCTTGCCCGATCTCGACAAAGAACAAGTGTGTGCAAACGTGTTGACCATGGTGCAGACTGACCCTGTGACCCGGCAAAAGGGGCCAGAACACTTGGCGGCCTTTCAATGGGTAAAAGATTACGCTGGTGAAGTGGTTGCCATGCGTGCGGAAAATCCAGGCGATGACGTCATCAGTCAGCTAATTACGGCAGAGGTAGACGGTACCAAGCTTGATTTGATTCAGGTGGAAATTACCATCACCACGCTGATTATGGCGGGTATTGAGTCACTGTCAGGCTTTTTGAAAATGTTTGGTAAAAACATGGCTAACTACCCAGAGCAACGGGCTAAAGTGCTGGCTGATATGAGCATTCTGCCGGATGCCATTGAAGAGTCATTTCGTTTTAATACCTCGGCCCAACGGTTTCGGCGCTGCCTTGCCAAAGATGTTACCCTGCATGGCGAAACTATGAAAACCGGTGACTTTGTGATTCTGGCCTACGGTGCCGCCAATCGCGATCCACGTAAATACGAAAACCCCGATGTGTACGATGTAACCCGTAAACCCAAAGGTCATGTAGGATTAGGTGGTGGTGTACATATTTGTTTGGGTAATGCTATTGCACGCTTGGCTGTTGCTGCTGCCATGGAGGTGTTTTTGACTGAAATTCCTAATTTTTCACAGGCCGAGCCGGAAGAAAAACTGCAGTGGTTGGCGTCATCTAATTTCCGTAGCCCAACAAAATTGCTACTCGTACGTGAATAAAATAGCGATTTGTCACGTATTCAATTTACTCAATCCGACAAAGGGGAAAATATAATGGTCAATGTTGTTTATGTTGCTGATGACGGCGAAAAAACAGAATTAAACGTGCAGGAAGGTTGGACGGTTATGCAGGCCGCGGTGGCTAATGGCGTTGATGGTATTGAAGCGGAGTGCGGTGGTTCGTGTTGCTGCGCCACATGTCACGTTTATGTTGATGAGGCCTATGTTGATCAGATCAATAGTGTCTCGGATATGGAAGATGGCATGCTTGATGAGGTTGTATCAGAGCGCAAACCAAACAGTCGCTTGTCTTGTCAGATTAAAGTGACAGGTGATTTGGATGGGCTTACCGTGTATATGCCTGAGGCGCAAAGCTAATGGTCGCGCCGGTCATTATTATTGGTGCCGGGCAGGGTGGTTTGCAGGCTGCGGAAAGTTTGCGCAGCCATGGTTTTACTGGTGATATTCTGCTGTTGGGCAATGAGTCTAGTGCGCCATATAACCGGCCACCGTTAAGCAAGGGTTTGTTGCTCGGCGAAACCACTATCGAGCAATTGGTGATTCGCCAGCCTGCGGTATTTGATAAAAAGCAGATTACCCTGCGTTTGAATGTCGAGGTGGTAAACGTTGATACTGCGGCACAACGAGTTTACCTGGCCAATGGCGAACAGCTTGCTTACGGTGCACTGATTTTTGCTACGGGTGCTACGCCCAGAGCAATACCTGTTGAGAATGCTGATGCACTAGGTATTCACAACCTGCGCACACTAGAAGATACTCTGGCAATCAAAGAATCGCTGCTAGCCACCGAGCACCTAGTGATTGTAGGGGGTGGTTTTATCGGTTTGGAAATGGCTGCAGTAGCGCGCAAGCTGGGTAAGCCGGTGACGGTTGTAGAGTATGCGGATCGTTTAATGGCCAGAGTGGTATCCCCACCGATTTCCGATTTTTATCAGGCTTTGCATACCGAGCATGGCTGCCAGGTTTTATTGCAGACTGGGGTCACAGGTTTTGAAAAAGACAGCAACGGCCAGGTGATGTCCGTTGTCTTGAACAACGGTAACAAGCTTGAGGCTGATGCGGTGGTTCTCGGTATTGGTGTAGTGCCTAATACCTCGTTGGCCGAGCAGGCAGGTGTGGCCTGTGAAAACGGTATTGTGACTGATCGTTCTGGTAAAACGTCAATACCGGGCATTTATGCCATAGGCGATTGCGCTGTGCAGCGTTTGGAAAATGGCACGCTACTGCGGCTTGAGTCAGTGCAAAATGCCGTGGAAATGGCAAAGGCTGCAGCGGCAGATATTTGCGGTGAGTCTAAGCCCTTTAAGGCGGCGCCATGGTTTTGGTCTGATCAGTACGATATTAAATTACAGATGGTGGGCTTGTCAGCGGGGTACGATACGGCCGTATTGCGTGGTGATGTTGCGGGTTCATCGTTTTCTTACTTCTATTTTAAAGCAGGGCGATTGTGTGCGGTGGATAGCGTAAATGCTGCAGCTGATCACATGATTGCGCGCAAGTTACTGAACGCTGGCAGCGCCGTCACCGCAGAGCAGGCTGCCGATACGGGTTTTGATCTTAAAACGTTGCTGTAACATCTGCCACTTGGCTTAGAGGAGTTTGCATAAAAAAGAACCCCGGCAATTGGCCGGGGTTCTTTTTAGATATTAATCGGTAAGGGCTTAACGCTCCAGGTATTGCAATTTGTCTGGTACGCCGTCCCATTGTTCGTGATCGGGCAGCGCATCTTTTTTCTCAGTAATGTTGGGCCATACTTCCGCCAGCTCGGCGTTCAGTTCCAGATAAACTTCTTGGCCGGCGGGGAGCTCGTCTTCCGAGAAAATGGCATCTACCGGACACTCAGGCTCGCACAGGGCGCAGTCAATACATTCATCTGGGTGAATAACCAAAAAATTGGGGCCTTCATAAAAGCAGTCTACCGGACACACTTCCACACAGTCGGTGTGCTTACATTTGATACAGTTATCCCCAACAACAAAGGTCATGCCTATACTCCCATACGTAAGATGTTCAGGGCGCGCATTTTAACAGCATTTACGGCCCTGTTAACCCTCTTTGAGCAACAATCTATACGAGACACTTACTTTTTTGCCGCCTTTTGCAGTGCATAGAGCTGGTCGAGTGCTTGTCGTGGGGTCATGTTGTCCAGATCCAGTGCGGCCAGCTCGGTAATCAGCGGGTTTTCACCGCCGAACAACTCACCCTGAAAGGGGTTTTGAGCCGCGGCCTGTCCAGGCGTTGGGGCAGCTGTTGCTGGCGCCGGTTGTGTGGCAGGGTTTACTGGTTGGGCCCTCGGTAGCGAGCCTGCTTCCAGCAGAGCTAGTTGTTCCCGCGCTTGTGTGACTACTTCTAAGGGAATGCCTGCCAGTTTGGCCACCTGTAGCCCATAGCTCTGGTTAGCAGCGCCTTCCTGAATATTGTGTAAAAAGACAATATTGTCGTTATGCTCGGTGGCATCCAGGTGCACGTTGGCGACTGATGGCAGGGTGTTGGGTATATCCGTTATTTCGAAGTAGTGGGTGGCAAATAGCGTGAACGCCTGGATTTTTTCTGCCAGGTGCACGGCACAAGCCCACGCCAGTGAAAGACCATCAAATGTGCTGGTACCGCGGCCAATTTCATCCATCAGCACCAGGCTATTAGCGCTGGCGTTGTTGAGAATGTTGGCCGTTTCGGTCATTTCCACCATAAAGGTCGAGCGGCCACCGGCGAGATCGTCCGACGAGCCAATGCGGGTAAAGATGCGATCAACCAAACCGATTTTGCTCCCTTCGGCGGGCACGAAACTGCCGATTTGCGCCAGCAGCACAATCAAGGCCGTTTGGCGCATGTAGGTTGATTTACCCCCCATGTTAGGGCCGGTAATAATCAGCATGCGGCGTTGCTCGTTCAGCAGCAGGCTGTTGGGTACAAAGGGCTCGCTAAGCACTTGCTCGACGACTAAGTGGCGGCCAGCCGTGATATCCAATCCAGGCTCCGTGCTCAGTTCCGGCCGGCTAAGTTGCAGTGCGTCAGCTCGTTCGGCGAGGCAGGTGAGTACGTCGAGTTCGGCAACGGCATTGGCAGATAGCTGCAAGGCAAATAAGTCGTTATGCAGGGTATCTATTAATTCCTCGTAAAGCGCTTTTTCACGCGTTAACGCACGGCTTTTGGCAGAGAGGGCTTTGTCTTCAAAGGTTTTCAGCTCTGGGGTGATAAACCGTTCGGCGTTCTTCAGGGTTTGGCGGCGAATATAGTCGGCAGGGGCTTGGTCGGCCTGTCCCCGGCTGATTTCAATAAAGTACCCATGTACCCGGTTATAGCCTACTTTTAAGGTGCTGATGCCGGTGCGGGCTTTTTCGCGGGTTTCCAGATCAACCAGAAACTGGCCTGCATTGGTGCTGATATTACGCAGTTCGTCCAGCTCTTCGTCGTAGCCTTCGGCAATCACGCCACCATCGCGAATCACAACAGGTGGATTTTCTACCAGCGCCTTGTCGAGCAGTTCTACCCAGTGGGGAAATTCGCTGATCTCGTTGGCGAGTTCAGCTAGTTTGGCAGAATCATGATCGCGTAAATGTTGTTGCAACGCCGGGTAGGTGGCCAGCGATAAGCATAGGCGCGAGAGGTCTCTGGGCCGTGCTGACCGCAATGCTACCCGCCCCAGAATACGCTCCATATCACCCACTTGGCGCAACTCTTCGCGAACCGGCTCGAACTGATAATTGGTCAGCATGCTGCTGATAGCGTTTTGGCGCTGAGTCAGCAGGTCAATGTCGCGCAGTGGGCGATTCAGCCAGCGGCGCAGCAGGCGACCGCCCATGGCAGTGGTGGTGGTATTGAGTACAGAAAACAGTGTGTTGTCGTCGCCGCCACCAAGATTGCTGTCGATTTCAAGGTTGCGCCGTGTGGCGGCATCCATAGCGACGGCCTGATCGCGGTTTTCCACGGCGAGGCGGCGAATGTGGGGCAGGGCCGAGCGCTGGGTTTCTTTAGTATAGGCGAGTAAACAGCCCGCTGCCGACACCGCTGTAGATAAGTGGTCGCAGCCAAACCCCGCTAGATCCTGTGTGCCAAACTGCTGGCACAGCAGCCGCTCAGCGGTTTCACGCTCAAATTCCCACACCGGGCGGCGGCGAAGACCGCGCCGATGTTGCACCACGGGATTATCCGCGAGTTCGTCGGCAACCAGCAGCTCTGCTGGGTTTAGGCGTTCCAACTCGCCTTGCAGTACGCTCTCATCGTCATATTCCGATACCAGAAAGCGGCCACTGCCCATATCCAGTGAGGCAATACCATAAGTCGTGTGCGGTGGGTTTTTGCGGTAATCCGTGTGTTGGTACAGGGCCACCAGCAGGTTATCTTTGTGGGCGTCCAGCAGGGCTTCGTCGCTCACGGTGCCGGGCGTAACAATGCGTACTACTTTGCGCTCGACAGGGCCTTTGCTGGCAGCTGGGTCGCCAATTTGTTCGCAAATTGCCACTGATTCGCCAGCTTTTACGATCTTGGCCAAATAGCCGTCGGCGGCATGGTAGGGAATGCCCGCCATGGGAATCGGTTTGCCAGCCGATTTACCCCGCGCTGTGAGTGTGACATCAAGCAGTTGTGCTGCTTTTTTGGCGTCATCAAAAAACAGCTCGTAGAAGTCGCCCATGCGGTAAAACACCAGTTCGTGGGGGTGTTCCGCTTTGATGCGCAGGTATTGCTGCATCATGGGGGTGTGCTGGCTTAGATCAGAGTTGCCTTTATTGGCGGTTTGTTCCGTTGTCATTACGGAGTGTTTTCCTTTGGTAATAAATTCGTGGCCGCTGACGAGGTGCTCAGCATTTGTCGGTCAGCGACTCAGAGGAATGCTTGCTGTTTTAGCCATTGTTTTAGCTGCGTAGCCGGTAAGGCGCCGGATATTCTATTAATTTCTTTGCCGCTGCGAAATAAAATCAGTGTTGGGATAGATCGGACCTGCCAGCGCGCTGCAACTTGCTGATGGGCTTCTGTATTCAGTTTGGCAAAGCGTATTTGTGGCTCGAGCTCGTTGGTGACTTGTTCAAAAATAGGTGTAAACGTTTTACAGGGGCCACACCAGGGAGCCCAACAGTCTACGAGAACCGGTAGGTCTGTATGATTTAAAACTGACGCGACATTCGCTGCGGTCAACTCAACGGGTTTACCTGCAAACAAAGGCTTTTTGCACTTACCGCAAACGGGTTTATCGCCTAAGCGGTCTGAGGGTAAGCGATTTTTTGCCAAGCAGTGAGGACAAGTAACGTTGGTGGATGTCATGAGTAGGTCGTCGCTGTCATAAATTATCTACCGTTTATAGGCGCTCGGCCAATCCGAGCGCGTTTAGTATTTTACGTTAACGCTGATAGGTACCCATCAACCGGTTGGCACCAATTACGTGGGGTTCAACCTTGGCTAAAAACTCCCATAGGGTCAGGCCTTCGGGCAGTGTCTCGTCGGTGTCCAATGCTAACAACCAGAAGAAATAATGGTGTTCACCATGCCCCACTGGTGGCATAGGCCCCCCCCAGCTTTTTTCACCAAAATCGTTGTTGCCAGCGGTCCCCTGCGTGGTGTTTTCGTCGAGCGACGAGGTGCTGGCGGGTAGGTTATACAATACCCAGTGAACAAAGCCGTAGGTGCCCGGTGATATCAATGGTGCGTCAGGGTCGTGGCAGATCACCGCAAAACTTTTCGTGCCTTCTGGCGCATCTGACCAGCTGAGGGCGGGCGAGGTATTACCCGTGGCGTAGGCGTATTTGCCGGGGATTGGGCCTTTGGCAGTAAACGACGTGGAGGTTAGTTGCATTGGTGATAACGCGAATCCCATAGTACAAGCTCCTTAATGTTTATCAGTCTATTCAGTTTGGGCCTGAACAAGGCCAAAGAGGCTACAGATTCTACCTGAGCCAGCAAGTTGGTAGAACCCTTTGTCTCGTGGGGTTAGTTTGCGGTTTAATGCTCAGCAGTGAGTTGTACAAGAGGCAAAAAAGATAGCGATGAACCGTAAAGCTGTAGTCTTTGATTTAGGCGCTGTAATGGTGGAATGGGCGCCAGAAGCCATTTCAGCGAGTTTTACTGCCTCCCCAGAGCTGCAAGCAGCGATTATGCGTGAAGTCTATCAGCATGATGACTGGCTGGAGCTGGATCGTGGCACCCTTACAGAAATGACGATGATTAAACGGGTAAGTCAGCGTTTGGCACTGCCGGCTACGACGGTTACCGCACTTTTTCAACATACCAAAAATGCGCTGCACCCTATTGAAGAAACCTATTCGGCATTTCGGAAGGCCAAAGCACGTGGGTTGGGGGTCTATTGTCTTTCCAATATTTGTGAACCGTTTTTCGACCACCTGGCCGAGCGCAATTCATTTTTTGCCGAATTTGACGGCGCCATTGTTTCGGCCAAAGAAAAAACGATCAAGCCCGAGTCGCTGATCTTTGAACGCTTGCTGGAGCGGTATCAGTTGAACCCTGTCCACACACTATTTATTGACGACAGGGCCGATAACATCGCCACCGCAAACCAGCTCGGATTTCATACCCTACACTTTAAGCGTTCGCCAGAGTGCTATCGCGTTATTGATCAGTTTATTGGAGCGTAAAAGGTGGGGGTAGACAACGGGTTGGATCAAACTATTGATAAACTGGCTCAACAACTAGGGCAGCTGCTTAAGAGCAATGGCCAGCGTATTGCTACCGCCGAGAGTTGCACCGGTGGCGGTATCGCCGAAGCCATTACCCGTATTGCCGGTTCAAGCCAATGGTTTGAATACGGTTGGGTGACCTATGCCAATGCCGCCAAGCAGCAGGAACTGGGTGTATCGAGTGATACGCTTGCCCAGGTTGGGGCTGTGAGTGCTGCGGTGGTAGAGCAAATGGCTACCGGCGCAGCCCAACAGGCTGGCGCTGATATGGCGGTTGCCGTCAGTGGTATTGCGGGCCCTGATGGCGGCAGTGCCGAAAAGCCGGTAGGCACTGTGTGGCTGGGCTGGGTATTTCGGCAACAGGCAGGTAGCCGTTGTCTGCATTTAAATGGCTCGCGCCGCAGCATCAGGCAGCAAACGGTAGTTGCGGCGTTAATGCAGGCTATTGAGCTTGCTCAGCCCACTCGGTAAGCTTATGCGGGCAGCCGCATCCAACGGCAAAAATACTGTATAAAAATACAGATACTGTTTACATGTACAGTATCCTGCGTTATTCTTCGCAGCACTAGGCAAATGCCATTTACCGAATTCTCAGTTTTGTCGCCATGTAGGCCGTCGCAAAGCAAAACCATTATCAATAGCACATGACCCAGGGGTGTGGAATGGATCCGAATAAAGAAAAAGCATTATCAGCTGCGTTAAGTCAAATTGAGCGCCAATTTGGTAAAGGCACCGTGATGCGAATGGGGGATAAAGAGAGGATTGATATCCCTGCCATTTCAACGGGCTCTTTAGGGCTGGATGCCGCATTGGGTATTGGTGGCTTGCCTAAAGGACGTATTGTCGAGATTTACGGGCCTGAATCTTCGGGCAAAACCACGCTAACGCTGCAGGTTATTGCTGAAGCGCAAAAGAAGGGTGGTACTTGTGCCTTTATTGATGCCGAGCATGCGCTCGATCCTATTTATGCCGAAAAATTGGGTGTAAATGTAGATGATTTGATCGTGTCGCAGCCGGATACCGGCGAGCAGGCACTTGAAGTAGCCGATATGCTGGTGCGCTCTGGTGCCATTGATGTACTGGTCGTTGACTCGGTAGCCGCGTTAACGCCAAAAGCAGAAATTGAAGGTGAGATGGGTGATCACCACGTGGGTTTGCAGGCTCGCTTGATGTCGCAGGCATTACGTAAAATTACCGGCAATATCAAAAACGCCAATTGCCTGGCAATCTTCATTAACCAGATTCGTATGAAAATCGGTGTTATGTTTGGCAACCCGGAAACCACCACTGGCGGTAATGCGTTAAAGTTCTACTCGTCAGTGCGTTTGGATATTCGTCGTATTGGCTCGGTAAAAGAAGGGGATGAGGTTGTGGGTTCGGAAACCCGTGTGAAAGTGGTGAAAAATAAAGTGGCACCACCATTCAAGCAAACCGAATTTCAGATTCTTTACGGTGAAGGCATCAACTTGTTAGGTGAAGTTATCGATTATGGTGTCAAGTACGGCATCATTGATAAAGCAGGTGCCTGGTACAGCTATAATGGTGATAAAATAGGCCAAGGCAAAAACAATGTGGTGAAGTTTCTGCGTGAAAACGCCGAACTCAGTGCCGAACTTGAAGCCAAGGTGCGCGGTGAGTTACTGGGTAAGCCGGTAGCGCCTTCCAATGAAGAAGAATCTTTCGAAACCGCAGATATGGACTAATTTGCAGACCCGTATATGCAACATCCTTCTGAAGTACCCCAGCCCGCCGATATTCGGCGGGCTGCTATTGAGTTGCTAGCACGAAGAGAGCACTCAACCCGTGAATTACGTCAAAAATTGCTGCGTCGTTTCCATTGTGACACGGAAATTATCAATAAAGAGCTGGCGCGTTTAGTCAGTGAGAATTTCCAATCAGACACCCGCTTTACCGAAGCATTTGTTAATAGCCGTATTCGTAAAGGCTATGGGCCGCAACGTTTGCAAATGGAGTTACGTGACCGTGGTATTGCCCCGGAATTGGCCGAAGAATTTATTCCTGATGATAATGAGTTTTGGCTGGAGCTTGCTCGCGATGTAAGAGTTAAGCGCTTTGGCGAAGACCTGCCAGACTTTAAGGATAAAAGTCGTCAAAAACAGATGCGTTTTTTGCAATATCGCGGTTTTCCCTCAGATATTATTCGAACCTTATTTCGCTGATAGCCATTCGTGTGGAGCCCACTGCAAGTCTGCGGGTTCGTCAATGTCATGAAGGGTGGGTAACACTTCGCAGTGCCAACCTGCTTCTCTTATTCGCTGTTGTGTTAATTGCGCAACGCCTGCTGTACTCCAGGGAATGTCGGTAAAAAGCGTTGACAGATTTTTTCGCAACCCTAATAACACATAGCCGCCATCGCTGGCCGGTATGATACAGGCTTGGTGTGTTTCTAAACTTTTGGCCGCGTTGATTAATGTTGTGGCGGTCAGGCTAGGGCAGTCGCTGCCAATTAATAAAACAGCTTGATGTTTTCTCAGTGCTCTCAAGGTTGCCCGCTCCATTCTTTGGCCGAGGTCGCCTTCACCTTGATCAGAAATATCGATACCTGCCGGCAGGCTAATATTTTTCCATGCAGGATGATTACTTGCGGGTGCCGCACACAATTCAACTGAGCCAATACCTGCCTCTGCGGCTTCTATCAGCGTATGTTGCAGCATAGTATTGGCCAGTTGTGCGCTGCCTTGTTCGCCGAGTGCAGGAATTAAGCGGGTTTTTGCCAGGCCGGGTAGGGGGGCTTTGGCAAATACAATAATGTGTATATCCAAAAGAGGAGACATTTTTGTTATCGCTGTTTAGTACTGTTTAAGCGCCAATCATAGGGCAAAAAACGGATTTTAATGTTGCCGCTATTTAGTGATTGAGTGATCTCATTGGGTAGTGCTAGTGCATCTTTGTTGTCGAGAAGAAAGCTTTGCAGGTCGTCATAACCTAGCCAGCCTTTCTCGAAATCTTCTTCATACCATTTGAAAATGGATGATAAGTAAAGTGTATTATCACGATAGTAATGTCGGGTTTTATCGCTGAGAAAGCGTTGTGTTTGGTCTATCAACTGCTGCTCGATTAGCTGGCCCTGGTAGGCTTCTTCGCGTAGGGCAGGGCAGCCGATGCTGGCGCAATTAATGGCAAAATGTATTCGTGGATCGGGGTAGCGCCCGGAGCCTCTAATTAATTTATGTTCTATATCGTCAAGGCTTCGTGTTTCTCCTAAGAGTGTAATAAAGGGTTTTTTCCACGGTGATTGAAACCAGTTGCCCAACTCCTTTATTGAGGTAATCGATGGCCATTCAGTCAGTACATATTGTACAGTTGCAGCGTTGTATACATTAATGAGGAACGCTAGTTGGCTGTTACTGTTCCACTGATTAAATTGATCAGATGATACTTGAGACACTCGTTCTAAGTAATCATCCAATTGCTGACTATCGCTAGCCATGCCTTGATAATCCACGGCCGTGGCATGCGGATTGAGGGTGATGACATGTTTGTGCAACAAGTCATCCCACCGCGTATGGTCAAATGTTTGTGCTGCCCAAGCCGATCGACAGTTGAGTAGTACGACCAACAACAGCCAGCCGGGCTTAATCTGCATTGCCTCGTCTCCAGCGATGGAATGTCTCTATCCAGCGTAAAAGTTTTTCGGGGGCATGCGCGCGTTTCCACTGCCCCGCTGCGTATTTATTGGCTTCGGCCCAGGTTGGGTAGGTGTGTATGGTACCGAGTATTTTGTTCAGGCCGATCCCATGTTTCATGGCCAGTACAAATTCTGCCAGCAGTTCGGCCGCGTGTTCGCCCACAATCGTGGCGCCAAGTATGCGATCCTTGCCGGGTTGGGTGAGTACTTTAACAAAGCCGTGGGCGGCGCTGTCGGCTATCGCCCGGTCGAGGTCGTCCAGGCCGTAACGCACTACCTCATAGGCAATACCTTCGGCTTTTGCTCGCTGCTCATTCAATCCTACCTGTGCTATTTCGGGGTCGAGAAAGGTGGCAGCTGGAATTACCCGGTAGTCGACTTTGAATTTTTTAAACGTACCAAATAATCCATTCACAGCAGCGTACCATGCCTGATGCGCAGCAACATGGGTAAATTGATAAGGCCCAGCGGCATCACCGGCGACCAAGATGTTGGGGAAGCGGGTTTCGAGATAGTCGTTGGTTACAATCGTGCGTTCTGTGCTGATACCCAGTTGTTCAAGCCCATAGCCTTCGAGTCTGGCGATACGGCCCACTGCGCACAACAGGTCGTCAAATTCGAGCGTTTTTTCTTCGTTTTCTGTTTCAACGATTAAGCGTTTTTGCTCATTAACCACCTCGCAGCGGAGAGCTTTGTGCTCGGTGAGTACGTTAACGCCATCGCGTTGCAGGGTGGCAAGCGCAAAGGCGGCTACGTCGTCATCTTCACGCGCAAGAATACGTGGTGCCATCTCCACCAGGGTAACCTGGGAGCCTAAGCGGGCAAAACTTTGTGCAAGTTCACAGCCTATGGGGCCTCCACCTAAAATGATTAATCGCTTGGGGGCGGTGTCTCGCTCAGCAAGCGCCTCCCACAACGTATCGCTGGTGAGATAGCCGGTATTTTCGATGCCGGGTAATGGAGGTACGAAGGGCTGGGCACCCGTTGCCAATATAATAGCTTTACTGGTAAGGCGTATCGCGCTGCCGTCATGGTGTTTAATCTCCACTGTCCATGGGTCAATCAGGGTTGCATAGCCTTGCTCAACTTCTACTCCCAATTCGGTATAGCGCTCGACACTGTCGTGGGGTTCGATGGCGGTGATTACATCGCTGATGCGGGTCATGATGTCTCGAAACGCAAATTCGGGCTCTGTCTGCCGAAGACCATAGTGATGGGCATTGCGCATTTGCTGGACAAGTTTGGCCGAACGGATCAAGGCCTTACTGGGCACGCAGCCGTAATTCAGGCAGTCACCCCCCATTTTGTGGGCTTCGACCAGCGTGACTTTGGCTTTGACAGCTGCCGCGATATAGGCGCTTACGAGGCCTGCTGCACCGGCGCCAATCACAATTAGGTTACGATCAAAATGTTTGGGCTTTTTGTATTGGCTATAAACATGCCGTGCCTTTACCCAGTTAACAATATGCCGTGCTATCCATGGGAAAACACCCAATAAGACAAATGACAATAGTAACGATGGTGACAAAATACCGCTTAAGCTATTGAGCTGAGCCAGTTGTGTGCCCGCATTGACGTAGACTGCGGTGCCCGCCAGCATGCCTATCTGGCTGACCCAGTAAAAGGTGACTGTGCGAATAGGGGTTAGCCCCATCAGTAGGTTTATTAGAAAAAACGGGAAGGCAGGCACTAAGCGCAGGGTAAACAAATAAAGCGCCCCGTCTTTTTCGATTCCGCTGTTGATAGGCTTTAATTGCTTACTGAACTTTTTTTGTACCCAGTCGTTAAGAAGATAACGTGATACCAGAAAGGCGCCTGTTGCGCCGATGGTGCTGGCAAACGAAACCAGAATGGTGCCCCAAGACAGGCCAAACAAAGCGCCAGCGGCAAGCGTCATGATGGCAGCACCAGGCAAGGAAAGTGCAGTAATGGCTACATAGGCAATAAAAAAGATGCCGCCCAGCAATACAGGGTTTCCTGCTCTGATCGATTCCAGATGATTGAGTGAGCTTTTTATCCCTTCCAGGGTAAGCAGCTGGTCGAGGTCAAACACAAAAAATACACTGGCAAGTATCGCGATAAGGAGCAGTAACACCGCTTTTTTCATGTAAACTCCGCTAGCTGTATATGGGGGCCGTGATTAGCCAGGATGTACAGTTGGTCTGTATCAGCATACCTTTTCTTACAGATGAATAGATCTTAGGTGCTAAATAATACCATTCGGGCTGTAATGAGAGATGGTAGACGTTAGTGACTTTTACGTTATTGAAGGGTTAATCAGTTTTCTGTGAGACTGGCCCAAAACTTGGGGAGCATCATCTCAATCACTGGATGGCGGGTGATGTTAAATACACGTTGCTGCTTGTAGGTTGTTCAAACTGTATCATTTTTAAAGCGTGACCCGTTCATAGCTTGTTGGTGTGGTTGGATTGTCTGTATCCCGGTTGTAAGAAAATCGCCTCATTAACGACTAAGCCCCTAATAGAGACAACCTTTACCCATCCGTTTACAGGATTATTACATATGGCCCGTTTTTTTCGTTGTGTATTCTTGCCTCATATAGTGGTTAATGCCCTCAAGGTGTCATTATTAGTGGGTACCTTACTCAATGTGATCAATCAAGGTAGTCAATTGTTCGACCTGCAAGCGGTTGTGTGGGGGCAGGCATTATTGAACTATTGTGTACCCTTTTGTGTGGCATCTTACAGTGCCGCAAAGAATGAATTACGTGCCGTGCGGTCTTAAACTAAGGAATCGATATGCGCAACATGTTGCCGTTACTGGAAGTGACTGATTTTCCGGCCATTAGTCGCCAGTCTCTCACAACTCTACAAGTAAACCTGGGCTACCGGTGTAATCAACGTTGCCTGCACTGTCACGTGAATGCAGGCCCCGATCGCACTGAAATGATGACCCAGGAAAACCTCAACCTGATTGTGCCGGTGCTACAGCAGCGGCAGATGACAACTCTGGATTTAACGGGCGGCGCACCAGAGTTGCATGAAGGCTTTCGCAAATTGGTGGTTGAAGCAACCCGCGCCGGTGTTCAGGTGATTGATCGCTGCAACCTGACCGTGCTGTCGGAGCCGGGGCAGGAAGATCTGGCTGAATTTTTGGCCGCCAACGATGTAGAGGTGGTGGCATCCTTGCCCTGTTATTCCGTCGCCAATGTAGACGCCCAACGGGGTGAGGGTGTATTTGGCCGCAGTATCGCTGGGCTCAAACAGCTGAATGCATTGGGTTATGGTAAACCCGGCTCAGGTTTGCGCCTCAACCTGGTTTATAACCCGCAAGGGCCGTCTTTGCCGCCGGATCAACAAGCTCTTGAGGCTGATTATAAACGCGAGTTGCGGCAGCATTTTTCCATAGAATTTAATGAGCTTTTTGCCCTTGCGAATATGCCCATTCAGCGGTTTGGTTCCGCGCTGGTGACAAAGGGGCAGTTTGCAGAGTATATGGATCTGCTGAAAAATAATTATCAGGCCAATAATTTGGCCAATGTAATGTGCCGCTCTCTGGTGAGTGTCGATTGGCAGGGTTATCTGTACGATTGTGACTTTAATCAGCAGTTGGCAATTCCATTACCAGGCAAAGGCAAAAAACATCTGAGAGATTTATTGGGTGAAGATCTCGGCAGCAATAGCATTGCCGTAGCTGATCACTGTTTTGGCTGTACCGCGGGGCAGGGTAGCAGTTGTGGTGGAGCACTGTGATGCTGGCTGTTGCTTTAGAGATACCTTGTTTATGCCGTTATCGGTAGTTGTTCCCGTATTGAATGAGCAGGCAGTATTGCCTGGGTTGATTACCCAATTGCAGTCTCTACAAGCTCAGGGCTGCGAGGTGATTGTAGTTGATGGTGGCAGTACCGATGGAACCGTTGAGGCATTAAGTGCTGAAGGTGTAAACGTAGTGCACTGTGCTCGCGGGCGTGCTAGGCAAATGAACCATGGAGCTGCTTGTGCCAATCGCGACGCACTGCTGTTTCTGCATGCTGATACGCAATTACCCGCTTCTGCGGTGGTAACTATTACGCGCGTGCTGGATGAAAAGCCGGAAAAATTTTGGGGGCGGTTTGATGTTGCGATTACCGGTGGTCGGGGTTTTCAGCAGGCATGTTTGAATATCGTTGCGGCTTGCATGAATATTCGCTCACGTATCACGGGTATTCCAACTGGTGATCAGGCAATTTTTATGCGTACACAACAATTCCATCAGCAAGGTGGTTTTCCCGATCAGCCATTAATGGAAGACATCGAGCTGTCGACTCGGTTGCGCCGTATACAATCTCCACTGTGTTTATCCGACAAGGTACAAACGTCAGGGCGACGTTGGCTTAATAACGGTATTTTTACAACCATTGTATTAATGTGGTGCTTGCGCTGGCGTTATTGGCGGGGAGAGTCTCCAGAGGTATTGGCTGAGCATTATCGGTCGTGAAGGTTTTTCTCATTACTGGCTGAATTGGGCGAGCGCAGGGGTTGCGTGAGTAAAAAGTCGATACGATTGTCGATGGGCTCACGAAAGTACTCAAGCCCAATGGTCATATGTGTGTGGCCATCAGCAGGTTGCGCGCGGTAAGTGCCAAACAGTTTGTCCCACCATGGCAGGTTGAAACCGTAATTACTGTCGGTTTCGTTGCGGTACCAGGAGTGATGAACTCGGTGCATGTCTGGGGTGACGATAAACCAGCGTAGTGTTTTATCTAACGTTGCGGGTAGCGACAAATTGCTATGGTTAAACATGGCAGTAGCATTTAACGCTATTTCAAAGATTAATGCCGCCAGTGGTGGAACACCCAGTGCGATAATAGCGGCTATTTTTATCAGCATTGAAAAGATTAGTTCAATGGGGTGAAACCTGAGAGCGGTGGTGATATCGATATCGATATCGCTATGGTGCAAACGATGGAAACGCCACAGCAGTGGTACTTTATGAAACAGTAAGTGTTGAGCCCAAATTAAGAAGTCTAGCAAGATTAACGTTAAGCCAATGATTAATGACGCCGGCAAAGGGAGTGCCCATTGATTTAACACCCCCCAGTGTTTGTCATGTGCCCACCACGCGGCCCCAACGGCTGCTGCAGGGAACAACAGCCTGAGTATCAGCGTGTTAAATACAGTGATGAGGAAATGATTGGCCCAGCGCTGAACTTTGTTGGCCAGTAGTTTGCGTTTGGGGAATACACATTCAAGCAGGGCCAGCAGTAGAAAGGTACCGAGGAAAATGCCAAGTCGTAATGCGCTCTCTGCGTATTGCCAGTCCATCGAGTTACCGTGACGAAAATGTGAAAATGAGTGAAATGTTATCGCGACGACGAAGCGGATAACACCAAAAGAATACGTTAATCACTATGGCAATAATAGAGGACGGGATTGTTATGCATGAGATTGTTCAGGATTATTACGGCAAACAGCTACAAAGTTCTGATGACTTAAAAACTACGGCATGCTGTGATATGTCGGCCATGCCGGAATGGTTAAAGCCGTTGTTGGCGAATATCCATCCCGATGTAGTAGCGCGCTACTACGGTTGCGGTCTTGTTTGCCCCTCCGAGTTAAGAGGCTGCCGCGTACTGGATTTAGGTAGCGGCTCTGGGCGTGATGTGTACGCACTGGCGCAGCTGGTTGGGTCTGAGGGTGAAGTGGTGGGTGTTGATATGACTGACGAGCAGCTCGCGGTAGCGCGAGAGCATCAGTCATGGCACGCAGAGACCTTTGGTTTTAGTAATGTACGTTTTCTTAAAGGTTACATCGAAAAACTCGATGCGTTGGATTTAGAGCCTGAGTCGTTCGATGTAATTGTGTCTAATTGTGTGATTAATCTGTCGCCGGATAAACCTGCGGTATTGGATGGTGTAGCCCGCTTACTCAAGCCCGGTGGTGAATTTTATTTTTCCGATGTGTATGCCGATCGCCGCGTGCCAGAGGTGGTTCGTAATGATCCAGTACTCTACGGTGAGTGCCTGGGGGGGGCGTTGTATTGGAATGATTTTCTCAGGCTTGCCGCTGATAGTGGGTTTGTCGATAGCCGTTTGGTTGAGGCAAGGCCACTTGACGTCACCGACCCGGCACTATTGGCGCGTACCGGCAACCTCAAGTTTTATTCCGCTACCTATCGCTTGTTCAAGCTGGCTGGCCTGGAAAACGCCTGTGAAGATTATGGACAGGCAGTCATCTATAAGGGAACCATGGCTGAGTCGCCTGCCGCCTTTGTACTCGACGAGCACCACGTTATTCAGGCAGGTAAAGTGTTCCCCGTTTGCGGCAATACATGGCGCATGCTGAAAGATACGCGTTTTGCCAAACATTTTGAATTTGTGGGTGACTTTGGTGAGCACTTTGGCATTTTTGAGGGTTGCGGAACCGTAATGCCATTTGCCAGCACTGCTGACAATGCTGGGGCAGGGGCCTGCTGTTAAATCAGGTATGGCTGTAAGTGCCTATTATTACGATGTTGAGGGCCCTAACATTCTTGGAGTCAATCGGTATACTGGCCGTTACAGCCAACGTGGTTTAAATCCCTATCTAATGAGTGGTTAATATGCGTTTATTGGGTTTGTTTAGCCCTGAAGTAATGGCAAGAGCCTGTTTGCTGGCCGGTATATTGTTGGCTGCCGGTGTGTTGGCAACGGAAACGGATGAAGAGGCTGGTGGCGATGCCGTCAGCGAGATTCAGGCTGAAGCCCGCGAAGAGGTTCCAGCCGATGATACCGGCATGGTTTCCGGTGATCCGGGTGTTGAGCCTAGGGTGGTTGAAACGCCAGAGCCTGCTATCGATGAAGATAGTACTGACGGTGCTCCGGTAAAAATTACCACAGACGATGGCGATGCCGTGATAGGCGTTGCCCCGGATGTTGAGAAAGCCGAGAATATTGATCTTAGTCAGCCAGTAGCGCCGCCGGAAAGCAAGCCTGTAGACGATGAAGCTCCAGACGCCCCTCCAGTGGTAGATGCGCCAGTACCACCGGAGAAACCGGGCGCGGAGAAAGAAGAGAAAGATGTAAGTGTGCCGAAGCCTGCCGGCAAGACGTTTGAAGACATTAAACCTCTATTTGTCTATTTGGGTAAATCCATTGCACCGGGTACAACCACGCGTTTGTCCTGGTCGCCAGAGCAGCAGTTTGAAGGGATTACCTCGCCTATACCTGTTCTGGTGGCGCACGGGGTAAAACCTGGTCCACGTTTGTGTTTAACAGCGGCAATTCATGGCGATGAGCTTACGGGTATCGAAGTAGTTCGGCGGGTGTTGTACAACATCGACGCGAAAAAACTGCATGGTACGGTAATCGGTGTACCGATTGTCAATTTACAGGGTTTTTTGCGTGGCTCGCGTTACCTAACTGATCGCCGAGATCTTAACCGCTATTTCCCGGGTAACCGTCAAGGTAGTTCTGCCTCGCGTATTGCGCACTCCTTTTTTAAGCGGGTCATTCGCCAGTGCAGTCTACTGGTCGATCTGCATACGGGTTCATTTTACCGAACTAACCTGCCGCAACTGCGCGCTGATTTAAAAGATCCCGATGTATTGGCATTGACACAATCGTTTGATGGTATCGCTGTATTGCACAGCGAAGGTGCAGACGGAACGTTGCGTCGCGCCGCCGTTGAAGTGGGTATTCCGGCGGTTACGTTGG
Organism: Cellvibrionaceae bacterium; assembly: GCA_050289485.1. Taxonomy (GTDB): domain Bacteria; phylum Pseudomonadota; class Gammaproteobacteria; order Pseudomonadales; family Cellvibrionaceae; genus JBNKFV01. Next base: position 245,372 of record JBNKFV010000017.1, on the reverse strand, counting down.
AGGCTGGCGGCCCGATGGAGCTGGATGAGAACCACGTAAGCCAGGGGGTAAAATCTATTAATACGCTGCTCGATAAACTAGGGATGTACGATACGCTGAGTTTTTGGGGTGCACCACAACCGGCATACTACCGTTCGATGTGGGTTCGTGCCGGGCGCGGAGGCATTCTCTTTAGCGAAGTAACGCTCGGGCAGCGCGTTAAAAAAGATGATGTGCTAGGTAAGATAACAGACCCTATTACCAATGTGCAGTCAGTGATCACGTCTCCGGTGAGTGGACGTATCCTCGGCATGGCGGTTAATCAGGTAGTGCTGCCTGGCTTTGCTGCTTACCATGTGGGACTGGATCCGAAGACGGATACTACCTCGATACCAGAAGCTTCTGATTCAATGCAGGATATCGATGAAGAAGAGGAAGCCGGTGGGGATACATTTGATTAGATCCTAGGCCGAACTCTTCGCTCTTTTTTCTTTTTATGAAGCCAGTTTGATAGTCCAACTGGCTTCTTAATAAGGTTCTCTGAAAGATCTGCCCTCAGCTGGTCAGTAAGAAAGTTAATATTCATTGTCTTAGCAACGTTTTAAAGAGGCGTTGTCTCTCATAATTACCACGATGCCTCGCTGTGTTTTTAAGTTAGCTAGTGTATTAAGACTTTTAACGCCAGTGGTGATAACGTATTATTTTGCGCACGACAACTGTTAAGGTCGTTTCTAAAAAATCACTCTTGAATGATTCAGAACTACCTTAAATAAAAAATATAATATCGAGGCGTAACATGAAAAATGCTGGTTATTCGTTCCCGCCTGGGCGTCTGCCCGGTGGCGAATGTGATGTTGTTCCATCACGTCGCTTGCACTCCCTTCCCCCGAGTCCTGCGTTACTGCTTAATCCGACGATAACGTCTTTCCGTTTTGCCGCTAAAAAGGACGTTGCTCGTGTTTAATCAATCCACGTGCGTGTATTCACCTGTTTACATTGGTATTTTAACTCTGTTAACCGCGTTGCTGATGTTTATCGACGGTTATGACCTGCAAGTTATGGCTCTGGTGGCAGCGCCTATCGCGCAAAGCTGGTCTGTACCTGTCGCCAATTTTGGTATCGTGCACTCGGCCGCAGTAGCCGGTATGGGCATAGGCGCACTTGGTATTGGCCCGCTAGGGGATCGTCATGGTCGCCGCAATATTATTTTGTTTAGTTTTGGACTGATCATTGTCTCGGTTGCGCTGTCTGGTTTTGCGTCATCGGTAACTGAGCTGGTCGTCTGGCGGCTGTTAACGGGCGTTGGCTTGGGTGGCATGCTGGCAAACGCGGCAGCATTATTGGCGGAGTTTTTACCAGAAAAGCGGCGTTCACTTTTACTGACGTTGGCAGGTAGCGGTATCACCGTAGGAGCAATTAGTTCCGGCTTGCTGGTTCCATACTTGTTGACTCACTATCAATGGCCCTCAGCATTTTGGGTGAGTGCTGTTGTGAGCGCAGCGATTTGGTTGTTGCTGGCATTTTTTCTTCCAGAAGCACCTTCATTCCGGTCGAGAAAAGACAGTGCTCATGATGGCAACGTTGAAAAGCCAACATTTTTTAGTGTTTTGAAGCCAGAGTACCGGTGGTCAACGCTGGCACTATGGGTATTGTTTATCGGGAACTCATTTCTTATTTATATCCTTGTAAGCTGGATTCCAGTGCTGATGAATCAGCAAGGTTGGGATTTGTCTCGTGCCTCTAGTGTTATTGTTTATTTTCAAGGGGGCGGCTTGCTAGGGGGGGTGGTTGTTGCTGCCTTAATGGATAGGTGGAATCCTTACTGCGCACTATTATCGGCTTATGTACTTGCCGCCGTTTGCTTACTGTGTTTTGGCGTGTTTCCAGAGAGCTATCTCACTTGGGGGATATTGTTTTTCCTGGTGGGGGCTGGTATTTCCGGTGTGCACATGACGATCAATGCCATGGCCGCAGTGGTGTATCCTGTCTCGATTTTATCCTCTGCCATTGGGTTTACGGTAGCCGTTGCCAGAGCAGGAGCAATTGCTGCACCTATCATCGGTGGTTTTCTTATTAGCCGGAATCTTGGTGCGCAAACGTTTATGCTATGGCAGTTATTGCCTGTGTGCATGTGTGTGTTAAGTGTGTTGGTATTGCGCACACTTAGCACAAAGTCAAAAGCGCCGGTGTCGGCTTAGGGGCTGGTAACAGGCCCTGAGTTTACGGGTGCCTGCTGGCTAAATTTTGGGTAGGCAGGCACCATTTTGGCAGGGTTGTTGTCCTGTCAAACAGTAAGATATTTGGTAACGGTGGCGTGCAAACAGTAGGTAGCACTTATCCGCAATGGTTCGTAGTAGAGGCCAGCGAAAAGGCTTTATCCAGTACCCTTTTCCCACCAGTCGCCAGGCTTCATAGGTAACGTCCAAGCCTTTTAAAAGTATTCCATTGCTATCTTGTGCATGTAATATCTCGTTGGCGGCCTCTTTATTTATATGCGTAAAATCCAGGGTAAAGGTTGTGCTATGAATGTCTATAAACGCAAGCTGATTTTTCTTGTCTAGTTCATCCAGTTTCTGCATTTCTTTAACACAAAGCGGGCAATAGCTGTCGTAAAAAATAGTGAGAGCTTGGCGCATAATATTATGTCGTCGTTAGGTAGTGGAGTACATTATTCGATGCAAGGCCACCACAATACCAGTGACAATCCAGCGAGTCAGCATATATTGATTATCTAGCACTGCTTGCTGCCAGTGGTACGCCAGTTGCCCAAGGCACACCAGGATAAAGTATCCTTGCGCCAACAAAATTAAGATGGGCACCTGTGGGTGTACAGTAGCGAAAAAACCAAGCACGGCGATAAGGTTGCTGAATAGCAGCAGTACATGTTGGTACCTGAGGGGCTGCTAGCGTTTGTAACCAAAGGGTGCCGGCCATAAAGGCCAGCATGGTGGCGCTGTATTTGATAAACAGTGTGGTGCCGGACAATCCAAATGGGCTTATGCCTGCCCACTGTAACACCCAGGCAGCAATAAAAGGCAGTAGTCCAGGATTGTCGGCAAGTGCATATCCAAATACATTATGTTTAGCACTAAAGTATGGGTTTTGATCGGTTGCATTACTAGCTGTTTCTTGTGGGCTTTATGACTACTCGCTCGTTGCTGCCGGAAAAATCGCTTACGATATCTGTTGCGATTCGATGTACAGCGAACTAAATCGCTGCCTTTACCTCTTGGGCTGGAGTATCTATTCAGTCTGGTGAGACTTCTTTTTGCTCAAGCACTAAAAACGGCCGTTCTTTTGTCGAGGTAGGTGTCAATCTCTGGAAGATATTTGTACAATTGCCCGCCATTTCATGGCAGGTGTCTGAAAGTAATTGTAGTCATAGGGCGGTTAAAGCGCGTGTTAACAGTAAGGTTCGTAGTACTTCTGATTGGGTATATTATGTTGTTTGCCCCGGCCTCCTTATGGGCGCAGACGGAAGCTGATTATCCTTCAGTGATTGCCCGGGCCGCCTTGTTTTCTGAGTCGGAAAAGCTTTTTATCAAAAGCCTTCAGCACGTTAATCTCTGCGTTGATCCCAGCCGTGCCCCCCTGCAGCAAATTGATAATGTGGGGAACTATCAAGGGGTTATTGCGGATGCACTGAAGGTGGTATCTGAACAAACTGCCATTCCTTTCAGAGTCGTCCCGACAGAGAGCTGGCAGGCTTCGCTGGCCGCGCTACGCAATCGGCGATGTGATGTGCTTGCATCCTACGTGGGTGAACCATCTTCAGCAGACAACTTCATTAAAACAGTTTCCTACCTGTTGCAATACAATGTGTTTGTTACCCGTGTCGATGCACCGGTAGTGCTTAACTTTTCTGCGCTTCGCGATCAGTCAGTAGCTGTGCTGAAGGGCTACCCTAATGTGGCGTTGCTTCATCAGCATTATCCTGCACTGACATTGGTTGAAGTTGATCGCATTGAAGAGGCGCTAAAAATGGTTGCACGAGGTAAGGTGTTTGCCTTTGCGGATATCTTGCCCACTGCACTATATGCGTTGCAAAAGCTAAAGTACGAGGAGTTGCATGTCGCGGGATATGCGGCGTTTCCCGTGGAGCAGGGGATGGCGGTTCGCGACGACATGCCAATGTTGGTCTCTATTATGAATAAGGCGTTGGAACAACTTGATGCCAAACTGCTTAATGAACTGCTGGCCGAGCGAATGCAGGAGTATAAGGGCCTACCGTTTACGCAGCGAGAAATCATTATAGCCGGGCTGGTAATGACGCTGGTCTTTGGTTTGGTACTCTTTTCCAATCGTAAACTGTACCGCATGAATCGTCGCTTGGATCGAGCCAATACCGAGTTGGCGCTTATCAATGAAACTGATGCACTAACCAATTTAAAAAATCGCAACTTTCTGGCCAAGCATATGCCTGGTTTGGTGAAGATGACTCACCGACACAAATTAACGTTGGGTATTGCTGTGCTCGATATCGATCACTTCAAGCGCATCAACGACAGCTATGGTCATAGTGTGGGTGACCGTTGCTTGGTGGGATTGGCGGGTATTATGAAAAATATATTTCAGCGTGAAACTGATTGGTGCGTACGCTATGGTGGTGAAGAGTTTCTTATCGTCTGCACGGGTATTTATCTGAAAGAGTTTTATCAAAAACTTGAAAACCTGCGTTTGGCGGCTGAGCATTTCTCTGTGCGCTTGCCGGGTAACCAGCATGTCAGGTTTACCATTTCTTGTGGTTATGTTTGCTACAAACCTTCGCCGGAGCAATGGTCAGATAACTTGGTAGTGCCGGCGGATAAAAAACTCTACGAAGCCAAGGCTGCCGGACGTAATCGCGTGATTGGCGATGAGAACCGTAAAGCTGGCACGCAAGAGCACTCTGACTGATATGTGCATGGCCATACTCGCTTATTAACCCGACAATAATGCTTGCCGGGTTAATAGTGTTAGCCCTAGGCTGTTATTCTCTATGGCTAACGATTGAACGAAGGCTGCCCAAGTATGGATATTTCTCTCACTGATCCCCCGGTTATATTTACAGAGATTGCCTGCGCGCAAGTGCGTGGCGAAGCCTATTATCGCATTGGTGTTATTACGCTGAATGCCGCGCGTAGTCTTAATGCCCTCAATCTCGATATTGTTAAAGCCATTCAGTACCAGTTGGATGCTTGGCAGCTGGACCCTCGCATAGTGTGTATCTGGCTGGAGAGCAGTAGTGACAGGGCATTTTGTGCCGGCGGCGACATTCGTGCGCTGTACAAAGCGGGAAAGCATAATATCGAGGCGGGTGCGCGGGTAGGGGATACGTTCTTTCAGCAGGAGTACCGCCTTGATTACGCGCTACATACCTACCCCAAGCCGGTTATCTGCTGGGGAGAGGGTATCGTGATGGGCGGTGGTATGGGCTTGATGCAGACGGCGGATATTCGCGTGGTTACCCCTAATAGTCGCTTGGCCATGCCGGAAATTACGATAGGTTTATTTACCGATGTGGGCGCTGCGGCGTTTCTCAACCGCCTTGGGGTGGTGGGGCGGTTTATAGCCCTGACGGGGGTTGCGCTGAGTGCCGCAGATGCGCTGCATGCCGGATTGGCAGACTACTGTTTACCGGTGGTTTCAAGGCATAAGCTACGACAGGGGCTCGCTTGCCTCACATGGGGGCCTAATCCGGTCGATAACACCCATCTTATCCATGAATTTCTTGGCCTGATCACTCAGGCTGAAACGGTCTCGCTACCGGCGTCTGATCTGGCGGTTCGTGAAGACACCTTGTTGGCCCTGTGCGGGGAAGACAGCCTGGTAGACGTGGAGGCACAAATGCTTGCTTACCAGAGTGACGATGCTTGGCTGATGGCTGCCTTGGACACGTTTAGACAGGGGTCGGCTCTCGCGGCGTGCCTCATTGATGCGCATTTGCACCGCTGCCGCGAACGCGATTTATGCTCAATTTTCAAAGCCGATATGGTGCTTGCTGCCAATATTGTGCGGCAACCTGAGTTTTATGAAGGGGTGAGAGCACTATTAATTGATAAAGACCAACGGCCTAAATGGCAGTATGCCAATTGTCACGAGGTGCCTGAATCTGTCATCAACGCGCATTTTGAGCCGCCCTGGACCACACATCCGCTGGCTGGGTTGGCGTCGCTAAATGGCCCCGATGTTGGGTGACTTACACGACAAATGTCCAGCCTAAGCAATAGCTGGTCAAAAAGGGTGGAGTTGTTCACAGATTGATCGGGCAGATTTGGGCATACTTCATACAACTTAGCCAACACCAGCCGCTTTGCTGATTTAACGGGTACACATTGAGAGGTAGCCCATGAAACCGGTTCTGCAATCTGTCACTTCGGTGTCTCGTTTAAAACAATCTGCCAGTTTACTGGGGCAAATGTTGCTTAAACGCGGTTGGATCAAAAAGGGACAGCTTAACCAGGCCCTCGCCGAGCAGGCCTATAGCGGATCATTGTTAGGCCAGATTTTACTGCGTCGTCGCTCCATCACCTCTCAACAACTATATCGGTGCTTAGCTGCACAGCGAACGCTGCGTACAGCAGCATTGCTGGTGACTCTGGTTATGTCGCCGTTTCACCTCGCAAATGCATGCAACGTTAACTCCTCTCCCTGTGTTTCCGAGGCTAAGGGGCAGTATGCTGCCATGCCAAAGTGGAACTTCCGTAACCTGTCTGCCTCTTACTCGCGTAGTCAACGGCTTAAAGAAAAACAAGATATCAGCGATCGGCTGCAGAGCTTTGTTGCTGAGCATACATCCCCATTGCTGGTGAAAGCGCTAAGAGGCGAGCATGAAATGGGTGCTGCGGCGAATGAAGCAGGCATGGGGTACAAGTTCAAGTGGTCTGACAGAAGCCTAAACGTCAAAGTTACCTATAATTTCTAGGCCCATACTTTCTAGGCTCGTAATTTCTTGTCCGTAATTTCCAGTTCCGTCCATTGCTTACTAGCGAAGTAGTGATTCGCTATACCCTCAGGCTGTATTCTGATTGCTGTTCTTTCCTTACGCGCTTTCCTGTCGCTGTTAACCCAGTGGCAGAATCACATACAATGGCCCTAACCTGATCGTGGGCGCATTGTGTATAAGCAATGTATTTTCAAATTGTCACAAAAATGGTTTTACTTCATGACTACAATTGCTGTGCTGGGTGTTGGTGAAGCAGGTGGGCTTATTGCGGCAGATCTCATCGCTAAAGGGGTTATCGTCAATGGTTACGATCCCAAGCCAGTGCTGATGCCCGACGGGGTTATTCATTGCCAAACTCCGCAAGAGGCTGTTGCAAGGGCCGATGCCGTGATCGCGGTAACTCCAGGGAGCGATGCCGACACCGCAATGCGGCAATGTATCGACGATCTAGCCCCCCACGCATTTTATGCTGACTTTTCCACCAATGCACCGTCGGTAAAGCGTGAGTTGGCAGGTTTGGCCGAGGCGCACGGCATTCCCTTTGTGGATGTGGCGCTAATGACCCTGGTACCGGGGCACGGCCTGTATACCCCAGTGATGGTAGCCGGTACGGCTGCCGAATCGTTTAAGGAAGTGTTTTCTGCTCTAGGCATGCCAGTAGAAACGGTAGCCGGTGAAGCAGGGGAGGCTGCAGCGCGAAAATTGTTACGCAGTGTGATGATGAAAGGGCTGGCTGCGGTAGTGATCGAATCTATGCGAGCAGGGGAGGCAGCCGGTTGTGCCGACTGGCTTTGGCAAAACTTAAGTCAGCAGATTGCCAGTGCAACCGAAGAAACCGTTGGACGTCTGGTAGCGGGTACTGCCACCCACGCCGTACGTCGTCTACATGAAATGGAGTGCTCACAAGCAATGCTTGAGTCATTAGGGGTAGATCCTTTAATGACTCGCTCAACTGTAGAAAGTTTGCGCCGTGTACCTCATGTTGGGGTTCCGGCTATTCCTGGGAGTGATTGTGAAAAAACAACGATTTAGGGCGTTAATCCTACCCACAAGAAACCGGTCAAAAAGGATGCTGGCCTTGTTAAGCTGCGTACCGGTTATACCAGTATCGGCCAATACGGCACAGAATATCTGTTTGCTGGAAACGCTTGGCAGCGCCCCTGAAACAATGACTGCTGCGCAAATTCGAGAACAATGTGATCAAGTCCTCAGTGCTGACTCGGCAGATTCCGATGCGCCCACCAACATTGAAGAAAAAGTGGTGGAGGCAAGAGAAACGGCGAAGTCTGAATATCATCAGTCTGCCAAGTTGGGCGCTGCAGGCCGACGCAAAGCGTTGGAAAATGCAGCCTACCAGAACCGCTTTGCACTGGAACCTCATAAGCCCAATTACGTACTCCCCTATACTTACACTCGTTCGCCCAATCAAACCCCGTTTCTCGACGATTACAACGGTCAGTTGGAATCAGCTGAGGTTGAATTTCAGGTAAGTATTAAAGCAACTTTGGCAAGGGGGGTGCTCTTTGGTGAAGGCACATTGTATGCCGGTTACACTAACCACTCCTTCTGGCAGGCCTATAACGGTAAGTTGTCACGCCCTTTCCGTGAAACCAATCATCAGCCGGAGGTCTGGGTCGATTTTGATTCCAGCTATGAGTTATGGGGCGTTCGTAACGTCACCAACGGTGTCGGCATCAATCATCAGTCGAACGGTCAGTCGGGTGATCTGTCGCGCAGCTGGAACCGTGTGATTGCACACAGTGTATGGGAAAAAGACAATTTTGCATTTATGGTGCGAGCTTGGTATCGCATACCTGAAGACGGTGAAGATTATCCCGGTGACCCTAACGGCGATGATAATCCCGATATTGAAGATTATCTTGGCAATGGTGAATTTCAGAGCGCTTATAGTGTTGGGAACCACACTATCAGTGTGAAATTACGTAATTATTTCTCCAGTGGTAACCGCCATGCCACGGAAATTGGCTGGAGTTTCCCTTTGGGAAAACGGGTTGGTGGTTATATAAAATATTTTAACGGATACGGCGAAAGCCTTATCGATTACGATGTAAAGATGGAAACTCTGGGTATCGGCATCGAGCTAAATGACTGGCTTTGATAGATTGCGTGCCGCAGTGTAAGCCGCACGCTGGGTATTTATTCGGTTTTTTCTTTGTGCATGTCAAGACAACAATCGACAAAGGTGCGAACTTTTGCCATGTGGTGGTGGCTTTCAGGGTACATTATGTATAGAGGCAAATCTTCAGTAACATAATCTTCAAGAATAGGGGTTAACTTGCCGTTGCGAATATCCTCTTCTACCAGGTAGCTGGGCAGGTAAGCAATACCAAGCCCCGCTAGTGCACCTTCTCGGGCAACTCGGCCGCTGTTGCTTTTGAGTCGGTTGCCGTTGACCTTAATAGTATTGTCTTTACCCAGCACCCATTTTGTTACCTTGCCCATGTGTTCTTCCTGAATACAGTTGTGTCCAAGCAGGTCTTCAATGGTTGTCGGCGTTCCGTTGGCTTTTAGATAATCTGGTGAAGCGCAGATAATATTTTTGAAGGTGTGTACACGCACCTTGTGAAATGATGAATTGTAAGATTCGCCAACCCAAAACGCTAGATGAAACCCTTCTGGAATAAGATCAACCTGATGATCTGCCAGTGTCAAATTAATCGAAACCTGCTCATGCATTTTTAAATAATGGGGAATGACTTCTTTACTCTTGAGCAGGGTAAAGGCCAGAGGGGCAGTGATTCTCAGTTCACCTCTTGGTTCAGAGATAATGCCCTCAATTAATAGATTGGCTTCATCCATAGAACCAATAATATTTGCACAGCAGTTGTAGAGTTCTTTCCCTTGCTGGGTAAGCGTAACCTGACGAGTAGTGCGGTGCAGCAGTTTGAAACCAATACGTTCTTCCAGGTTAGATATATGGCGGCTTACGGCCGCTTTCGAACATACCAGCTCTTCTGCGGCTTTGGTTAGGTTTCCTTTGTCTACAACGGTGGCAAACACGACGAGCGCAGGCAGGTTGTGTAGATAAACGTTATTACGCATAGGTAATCAGCCTTGTGTGTTCGGTTATTGTGTTTTGCTCAGTCAAAACAAGGCTGCATTGTTGCTGCCTTGTTTATGCTGAGCATTTTTTTCTCGTTATATTAACCCGGCAACATTTATCGTGGGGTTAAGAAGCGGCGCCCGGACGCGCCGCCATTGGCCGCAGGTCAATGTAAGCCTTGGAAATACAAGGGGTTTAGCAAAATTCCGTGGGTATTTCCAAGGTGTGCAACAAACTAGATAAGTAGATCTATTTTGTTGCCGGGTTAATTGTGTGGCTCCATAGGCTGTGTAACAGCTGTGCCAGTGTTATTACAGACACTATTCGGAGCAGCGCTTTGGCGCACTGAGTTGTTCTGATTGTCTGCTTATTAATGCCTATTCGTCAACAATCCGTTTGGATATATGCTCTGTGTGGAATGTTTTACTGCTAGTGAAGTCCCTGTTCTTAAGTGCAGGTTACGGTTAGGTTAAGGCTATTTGGCACGAATAATTGTGTCGGAACCCTCTATTTTTTTGCACCGGCATGATACGTATTGGCTCAATTTGGGGCGGTATGGTTAGTAGTAATGTACGGCTTAAGCGCCAGAATTAGGGAGATGAATATACATGTGCTGCGATTACCTTACATTGTCTGTCGCCATATTTAGCCTGGCGGTTAGGGCAATAAACGGCTTGCAGTGCAAATGGCTCTTTGCTGGTACCTGATTTGAGTGCAGAGGAAAAATAGGGCATTTATCGGGCCAGATTGATCGTTGCATTTTTTGAACAGTTCGTTTGTATTTTAGTTGTTGTTCGTCTGAATTGTACAAAACTATCATGAATCCGCTTTCAGCCAAGATGTTTGGTAGTTTGGTGCTCAGTAAAGCGTAAAAACAAAAATACCACCGTTATATTCGACTGCCCTTATGTACTAGCCGCTTTCACTATCCTGAAAATGAGTTGTTGGTGTAGTCGAGGATTAACTCAATTTGGGGATGTAATATGTTTGAGAGAAAAAAACTTTTTGTTGCTACTCACCTTCTAGCGGTTTCATTCGCGGGGTCTGCAACCGCCGATATACTTGAAGAAGTTGTGGTAACCGCTCAGAAGAAAGAGGAAAGTGTACAAGACATCAGTGTGTCTGTATCGGCTTTCTCTGGCGACCAGCTGGACGCGCTGGGTTTGACCGAGACTACCGAAATTATCCAGCAGGTGCCTGGCTTACAGGTCAATGCCTGGTCACCCAATGTGACTATTTTTAACTTACGTGGTATTTCACAGAATAACTTTCAGGATAACCTTGAGGCACCAGTTGCTGTGTATATCGACGACGCCTATATGGGCAGTTTGAACGGTATCAGCGGCCAGCTGTTTGATATGGAGCGCACAGAGGTTTTGCGGGGCCCTCAAGGCACGCTGTTTGGTCGTAACGCTACCGGCGGTTTGGTGCATTACATCAGCAAGGGGGCCACGGAAGATGAGCTTAACGGCTACGTTGAGGTGGGTGGTGGTTCTTTTGATCGTCGCAGCGTAGAGATGGCAATTGGCGGTGGTTTAGCTGATAACGTACGTGGCCGTTTTGCTGCCCGCTGGGAAGAAGCGGATGGTTACATTGAAGCCTTGGTTCCAACCTCAGAAGACATTGGCGGTGTTGATGGCTATGCACTGCGTGGTAATTTGCAGGTAGATTTCTCCGATAAGCTGACCGGCGATTTCTGGCTGAAGTACTCTAAAGACGACAAAGTGCCAACCGGGGGCTATGTTTTTGAAAACTGTCCTTCGACCAACCCGCCTGATTGTGACGTAGATCAGTTTGGGCGCTCACAAAAATTACCGGGTACAGCAGCAGGTGATGTACATAAGCACCTGGGTAATGTTAGAGGCTTTCTGGATCGAGAAATCGATGTTGCCCAAGCAAAGTTTACCTATAACTTTGACAATGATGTAGAACTGGTTTCCATCACTAATCGCACGTCGCTTGACAAGAGCTACCTGGAAGACGGTGACGCTTTGCCAGATGATATCGTTATTCTGGCTACCGACGCTGACTATACGCAGTGGTCGCAGGAACTGCGCCTCTCCGGTAGCGGTGATGGTATGCGTTGGCAGGCTGGTGCATTTTATTTAGATATCAATATCGATGAATATTCTACTGTTGAAGGTGCTCCAGCGCTCTTTGGTATTTTAATTACTGATCGTGCACCGGGTGCGGATTTGACGGGTTTGGGTACGGGGTTTCCTGGTGATGCATTTGCAGGGGCGACTACTCTTCATAATTGGGAACTGGATTCGAGAAACTGGTCGGTATTTGGTCAGGTTGAGTTCGACCTGACTGAAGATTTGATGTTGACGGTGGGCGCTCGTTGGTCACAAGACGACAAGGATATGGATTTCGACCTGTCCTACACTGACGACTACAACACAACGCCGATTCTGGTAGATACCGATGAAGAATTTGATTCAATAGTGCCAGATGCAACAACCGTAGACTATGGTGACTGGGCCGGCCGAATCGCATTGGATTATCATGTGTCGGCAGATACGTTGCTGTTTGCGTCGATAAATCGTGGTATCAAAGGTGGCAACTTTACGGCATCGATTGGTGACAACATTACTGCACAAAACTTTAAGCATGATGCCGAGGTGTTGTACTCCTACGAAGCTGGTTTCAAAACTGATATCACCGATGCTGCCATGCGTGTAAATGGTACGCTGTTTTACTATGACTATAACGATTACCAGGCGTTTTCATTGGCAGGCGGTGCTCCACTGGTTGAAAATACCGACGCAACGGTTTACGGCGGTGAGTTAGAGGTTGTGTGGATGCCAGGTGACAATTGGGATTTCAACTTCGGTCTGTCTTACCTTGACTCTGAAGCAGATGAAGTTACTGGTCCAGGTATCTTCGGTGTGCCAACGCCACCTATTCAAAACGCTGAGTTGCCTAATGCACCTAAGTTGAGTTTCAATTATTTAGGCCGTTATAGCTGGGATCTGAGTTCTGGCAATATCGCTGTGCAAGTTGATGGTGCATGGAACGATGATCAGTTCCTGGAATTAACCAATGGCCCGGGTACTGTACAGTCTTCTTATAATGTGACTAACCTTCGTGCTAGTTACGTGAGTAATGAGGAAAAGTATTCGGTTTCTTTGTTTGCAAGAAATGTGTTTGATGAAGAATACAAAGCTTACACGCTTGATTTGGGTAGCCTGGGCGTAACATCATATTACGCTCCGCCAGTCACTTACGGCGCAAGCTTTAAGTATTCCTGGTAACGTGTACCGATCAAAAACGCCCGCTCTTATGCGGGCGTTTTTGTTTTTGCAACAGTAAAAAGTGGGGTAAAGATGGGCAAATTTCGAATTATTATATTGTTACTCTCTACTATGCTAGTTGCGTGCACTGAGGATGCTACATCTGTAGCGAGTGCTTCGCGTCCTAACGTTTTGATCATTGTCGCAGACGATTTAGGGTTTACCGATTTGGGTAGTTTCGGTAGTGAGATACATACACCTAATCTGGATAGGTTGGCTAATGCCGGATTAAAACTCACCAATTTCCATACAGCACCTACCTGTTCGCCCACGCGCTCTATGCTGTTAACCGGTACCGACAATCATATTGCAGGCCTAGGCAATATGTTTGAAGAGCTGGCCGATAATCAGCGTGGTCATCCAGGGTACGAAGGTCATTTGAATAACCGAGTTGTGTCGTTATCTCGAGTGTTAAAAGATGCTGGATATCACACCTATATGGCAGGGAAGTGGCACTTGGGGCTGGAAGAAAAAGACAGTCCACACGCGCAAGGCTTTGAAAAAACCTTCGCGTTACTGGATGGTGGAGCCGGGCATTTTGACATGTTGCCGATCATTGGCCCTGGAAAGCCGCATTATCGTGCGAACGGCAAAGTGGTTGAGCAGTTACCTGCCGACTTTTACTCATCCCGCTTCTACGTTGAGAAAATAATAGATTTTTTAAAAAGTGATCAAGGCAGTGGCCAGCCGTTTTTTGCCTATTTGTCGTTCACGGCACCCCATTGGCCATTACAGGCTCCTGAAGCTTCTATAGAAAAGTACCACGGTCGTTATGGTGAGGGTTTCGATAAACTGTATACCCAACGTATGCAGAAGCTTTATGACCTGGGCTTGTTATCTGAAGAGAATGCGGGCACGCCTGCTGCGCCTGGAGAAAAAGCTTGGGTTGAGCTCACTGAGCAGCAGCGCCGAGAAGAAGCTCGGCGCATGGAGGTTTACGCGGCGATGGTTGACGATATGGATCGCTACACCGGAGAGCTGATTGCGTACCTCAAGCAAACCGGCCAGTTCGATAACACACTTGTTATTTTTATGTCTGATAACGGAGCTGAAGGTCACCATGTTGATCGGGGTTGGGATGTGCTTGCTGAGTGGGTTAACGCCTGTTGCGACAACCGTTATGACAACATAGGTAAGCCTGATTCCTTCATTTGGTATGGGCCCAATTGGGGGCGGGTGAGTTCGGGCCCATTTCATGGTTATAAAGGCTATGTTACAGAGGGGGGGGTTAGAGTGCCGGCATTTGTGTATGGGCCAGGTGTTGAGCATAAGGGAGTATCTGACAGTTTTGTAACTGTTAAAGATATCATGCCAACCGTGTTGTCCTATGCTGGGATCGATGCTAGCGCATTGCCTGAGCGTTACGCTGTGGAGCCTATGCAAGGTAAATCTATGCTGCCTTTCTTGAAAAATCAGGCTAAAGCCGTTTATAGCGACGAAGATAGTGTGGGTTGGGAGTTGTTTGCCAAGCGTGCACTGCGCCGTGGTGATTGGAAGGTGGTGCTGCAGCCTGAGCCTTATGGCAATGGCCAGTGGCAGCTGTTTAACGTGAAGGATGATCCATCTGAACAGCAGGATCTGGCGGCGGATTATCCAGAAAAATATCGAGAATTAATCAAAGGATGGGATCGCTACCAGAAGGAAAATGGCGTAATTCTGCCAGATAAGGTCAGCGGTTATTGAGCTGTTGGATGAATAATATTAAGGGCCGCTAATCAGCTAAAGTAGTGCTGCCTTGTTATTGTTGTGAGCGCACTGGCGCATTTACCAAAACGGCTTGGTTCGCGCTGCCGCCTAGACTGCACTCCATGTTGCGGGTGCGGTGAGCCCGGATTATCCTCGTAACAATCTGTGTGAACTAACAGATTGTTACGCTTATGCAACAAGGCGTCGTGGTATTGTTTCTTGTTAGTCGTACAATGGCTGGTAGTCTATGTAGTCAATAAAAATACGGATACCTGTTTTCAACATTTTGGGCTTCTCATGACTACACCAAACAATCAGCAGCAGAGTTTTAATCCCAGTAGTGTCAGTGCGGTATTCGCGGCCACGGTATTGGGAACAGTCGGCGCTTCGACCATTCTGGTAATGCCCGGTCTTTTGGGCGTTATTGTTACTGCCTTGGGCCTGTCCGAAAGTCAGCTGGGTTTTGTGGCATCCGTCGATATTTTTACGTTTGCTATTGCTACGGGTTTAACCGCATTGTTGATAGGGCGTTACAACTGGCGTGTGTTGGCAGGCATTGGCTTGGGGATTTTGGCAGCGGGCAACCTGGCTTCCATGTTTGCTGGCACTTACGAGGCCATGCTCTGGTCGCGCTGTCTTGCCGGTGTGGGGGAGGGGGTCGCTGTTGGTGTGTCGTTTGCGGCGTTGGGCGCCACCCGCAATCCTGATCGCTCTTTTGGAATTTATCTGGTGTTTGCGCTGATATTTTCCGCAGCAGCCTTGTACGTATTTCCTTATCTTGTTGAATTCTGGGGGCATACCTCTGTATTTGTATTTCTGATTACGCTGTGCCTGTTAAACATTCTGCTATTACCTGCATTAACCCCACAATCAAAAGTGCATATTGGTCATGTTGATGCTTCTGAGGAGCATGTTATTCCCTACCGTTTAGTGGGTATCGGGTTTGTGATGGTCACTTTGTTTTTCATCGCACAGGGGGCAGTGTGGTCTTATCTTGAGCGTATTGGTGCTGCCAACGCGCTCGATCCCAAAATTATTGGCGGCGCACTGGCTCTGTCGGCACTGGCAGGTGTAATGGGTGCTGGTTTGGCTACGCTACTGGGCGATAAATACGGTCGTATTCTGCCTATTTCCTTTGGCTTGGTGGTGCAGAGCATCAGCATGTTGATGCTTACCACGGGGTTAACAGAATTTGAATTTTACTGTGCTGTTATGATGTTTAATTTTAGTTGGAATCTTTGTCAGCCCTATTTCTCTGGCATTATGGCCGAGTTTGACCCGCAAGGGCGCGTGGTTGTACTGATGGGTTCTATTCAAACGATTGGTGTTGCCGTAGGGCCGTTTCTCGCAGCGCTACTCATTATGTCTGGTGGCCTAAGCCGTATCTGTTATCTCGGTATTGCCTGTCTTATTGGTACGCTGATTACCACTATTGTGTTATTGCGCCAGTGGCCAGGTAAACATCATGGCCCCGCTGTGTCGAACGTTGGAACTGTTGCTTAGCAGAGAGTGTTATGCCGTCTATAGAATTTTTGGGTTATACCCATGAAGAGGGCGAAGCCCTAAAAGCCAAACTAAAAACTGCGTTGAATGAGCTGCCTTTTAGAGAGCAGGTTATGTTTGTATTTTATCCTTCCGTTGTCGAAGGGTTTGATGGCAGCAATCAACCATATTTGCGGGTGAGCACCCGTAATGAAGAAAAAGCGATGGTGTTAATGCAAGAATTAAAGGCATTTGCCGACGTGGAATATATGCAAACTCATTCGATCGAGTTTAAGCAGCCCGCTAGTTAACTATCCAAGGTTATAGAAAAAGCTCTCAATAATAGTGTGATGCTATTTTTGGCTTCTCTATTGCTTTGACAGAGAGTATTTAGATGTCTCAGCGCCAAAGTTTGGCCAAGATAACCAATTACCTGATGTTTTTTGCTGTCATTGTTATTGCAGCAAGTAATTACGTGGTTTGCAAAATTGCACTGCAAACGGTAAAGCCATTTACGCTAATGAGCGTTCGCTACATTATTGCGGTTTTATTGTTACTTATTTTTTTATTGCCACGTCTAAAGCACCTGCACCATCGGCTTGTTATCAAAGGTGTAATACTAGGGTGTTGCTTAAGCTTTGCTGTTATTAGTTGGCAATTTGGCTTGTTTTTTTCCGACACCATTGGGCCTGCCGCGTTCATCGTCAGTCTCGACGGTTTGTTTGTCCCCTTAATGGCTATAGTATTTTTTCGTGAACAATTAACAGCCAATGTGCTATTTGCTATACCGCTTGCGCTGGTAGGGCTGGCTCTGCTGAATTTGAAGCAAGGTATGAGTTTGGACATTTCCAATATTTGGTTTTTACTCAGTGCCTTTGGTTTTTCGACCCATATTCTGCTGACTCATCGCTACGCTCGTCAATTTGATCCGGTGTGTTTTGTGTGGTTTCAAATGGTTACGGTTGCCGTTATTACAACAGCCATGATGATGGGATTTGAAGTCTCGGAAGTCACTTGGGGGCAGGTTGCTTCCGTAGGATACGAATTGTTGTATTTAGGCGTTGTGGCAACTGCTGCGCGATTTATTTTACAAAATTATGCGCAAAAAGGTGTTAGTGCTTCGGTAGCTGGTTTTCTATTTGTGTTAGAGCCAGTGATGGTTGCCTTGTTTGCTTGGGTTGTCTTTTCAGAAACGTTATCTGTTTACCAGCTGTTGGGTAGCGCTTTTATATTGATTGCTGTGATTTTTTCGCATGGAGAGCTAAAGCTGAGGGATTTGTTGGGGCGGCGCGGTTATGCACGCACCGGCTCTACAGAATGAACATACAGAGAGAGTGGGTTACAAAGTGACAAATCAAATAGATCCTAGAGAGTTTCGTAATGCATTGGGCCAGTTTGCAACCGGGGTTACGGTGATAACAACCCGTGACAAAGAAGGGCGTTCTGTAGGTGTTACTGCAAGTTCGTTTAATTCGGTATCGCTCTCACCACCGCTGGTGCTCTGGTCACTGGACAAGTCTGCCGCTAGTTTACAGGCCTTTGCAGATCATGGGTATTTCGCAGTGCATGTGTTGGCGGCAGGGCAAGAGGCAATATCAAATAGTTTTGCGCGCCGAGGTGATGACAAGTTTGCCAATATTCAATGTACTGAAGGCGTAGAGAATGTTCCGCTGTTGCCAGAATGCGCGGCGCGCTTTCAATGTAAGCTGACTTATCAATATGAAGGTGGCGATCATGTTATTTTGGTGGGCGAAGTGTTGTCGTTCGAAAATTTTAATCGTGCGCCATTGATTTTTCATAGTGGCCGCTATGCCAATGCCCGCGATGCGATGGCCGACGTCACTGAGAAAGCTCAGGTGCTTGATGCCAGTAATGGTTCTTTTAGCAGCGACTTTATCGGGTACCTGATATCACGCGCGCACTATCAGTTGCATGTGCCAATTGTGAAAGATTTGGCTCGCTATGAAATGGATGAGATTCATTACTTTATTTTGTCGGTATTGTGTATTCGCCAGGAGCTAACCTGTGATGAATTGCGAGCGTTTATCAGCCATACAGGGCATGTTCCTACCATGGGCCATTGCAGCGACATGCATAAACTGGGATTGTTGAAGATACTGGATGCAACGGAAGGTCGGGTAGCGGTAACCGACGAGGGTAAATATGTCTTTACCAAGCTGCTTGCCGCTGATATGGCGCGCCATGAGCAAGCGTTGGAAGGTTTTAGCTCAGAAGAGTTGACAGACTTTTTGGGTTACTTGCGTCGCTTCATTAAGAATACCGACCCTGGAGTACCTAATTTTTGGGAATAAGTAAGAGTACTATGGTACTTGCTCAATAGATATTGTTGGCCCCCGCTATTATGCAGGGGCTTTTTTTATTTAATGAATGTAGTCAAAGATAAAAGCGAAATAAAAAAAGCCCTCGGGAGAGGGCTGAAGGAGAGCTTTCTGCCAATGGAGTGAAGCAGAAAAGAGAATGCAGAATAAAGTGCGCCGGGCTTAGATGTCGATGGTCTGGCTCTCCAGGCCGAACATCATACCGCCATGGTTTTCGCTGTAAGGAAACGGATTGTTTGCGGTGTGGCCGCGCGCCATGTGCAAGTCTAAAAAGGCTTGCTGTACTACCCCACCGTACATGGCTTTCGCGCCACTGAACAACATCAGCTGATCAATTGCTTTCATGCAGGCATCGACTGTTGAGCAACAAGACGCGCCCAATGCCGCCCGGCGCTCTAGTGTCCACGTGTTATTGACGGCATGCTCCATCAATTCGTCACAATCACGGTTATAGATCAGGATGCGCTCATCCAGCGTGCGCGCTACTTCCGAGATCATGTTTTGAATGCGGGGAGTATTAGCCAGCTTGGCGCCACCGTAAGTGGTAACGCGGGCTTTGGTTGAATTCACGTATTCTTCCAGGGCGCGTTTTAATGTACCCAGGGCAGTGGTTGATACAGTGCGGTTGAAAATTTGTGCAAAAGGCACGTTATACAGTGGTGATGTGTTTACCTTGTGACCGGGGCATTTGATTTCGAACATGTCTAGGTCGCGTACAGTGCGGTGTTCAGGCACAAATACGTCGTTAAGTACAATGTCATGGCTGCCGGTACCTTTAAGGCCCATTACATCCCAGTTTTCCACAATTTCGTAATTTTCACTGGGTACCAAAAAGCAGCGTGGATCAGGTGCATCGCCGGGTTTTGCTGGTGGCACGTTGGAGCCCAAAATTACCCAGTTGCAGTGCTGACAGCCACTGGAGAACATCCACCGGCCGCTCAGCATATAGCCCCCTTCTACCGGCGTTACCTTGCCGACTGGCATGTAGGAAGAGCTGATTCGAATATCGCTGTTTTCGCTCCACACATCCGCAGCTGCCTGGTCGTCAAATAGCGCCATTTGCCAGTTGTGCACAGCGACAACGCCATATACCCAAGCGCTGGACATGCAGCCCTCAGCAAGAATGCGGGCAATATCTGCATACACTTTGGGGGCAAGCTCGTAGCCCCCCCAACGCTTGGGTTGCAGAACCTTAAAAAAACCCGCGTCGGTAAAATCTCGTATGGTCTCAGCAGGTACGCGTTTGTCGGCAATGCATTGCGCTTCTCGCTCTCGTAACGCCGGAATCAAGTCGCGTGCACTATCCAGCAGTTGTTGGGCAAGTGCGCCCTGATCAGTCGTGTACGGCGCTGTAACAGCGTTCATTGTTTTCTCTCTCCTGGCACTTGAGTAAGCAGCTTGTAAAGCCAAAAGGCTATTTTGAGTGTAGATGCAGAAATGTTAGCAGTATTTTGAATGGGGTTAATACACTCAATCTTGAAATGGATTGGTTCATTTTCGTAACAATAATAGTGTGCGTTCTGTCGCTGCAAGATGCCTCTATTGGGCTTTATAGGTGTGTTATTTGGTCTGTTTTCTGCAGCAAAGCCTTTTGCGCACTGGTTTTGTTGCGGAAGTGTAAGGGGGCGTTCCGCCTTAAAGGGGAAGCGTTTTATATTGCGCCTATTGTTTATCTAACTGCAACAGTCTGTAACGATATAGTCAGTAGAGCAGGGCCGGGGAGGCTACCTATAATACTGGCCATATTGGTGCAGACGACGGCGCTGTTCGCAGAACCTTCTGGCCGTTGTCTCAGTTTTTTACCTAAAGCAAAGAGGTAGGGTTATGTCAGGAAGTGAATTAACGCCCATCAGTGAAGCGGTCGCCAGCTTTCTGGATCAGCCGCGCAACATGATTATTGATGGTAAATCGGTTGCAGCACTGTCGGGCAAAACCTACGAAACCTTGAACCCAGCAACTGGTGAAGTGTTAACAACTGTTCCCATGGCGGGTAAGGAAGATGTTGACCTGGCGGTAGCCGCTGCGCGTGCCGCGTTTGAAAATCCTGTGTGGCGCGATATGACGGCCATGGACCGTACGCGGTTAATGTTGCGCTTGGCTGATCTGATCGAGCGTGACGCGGAAGATTTGGCTCAGCTTGAGTGCCTGGACAACGGTAAACCAGCACATTTAACCCGCTGGGTAGAAGTTGAGGGTTCTATTAAAACTCTGCGTTATTTTGCTGGCTGGATTACCAAGTTTGGTGGTGAGACGGTGCCCGTTTCTCCTCGCGGCGGGGCACGTATTCTCAATTATAGCGTGAAGACCCCAGTGGGTGTTTGCGGTTTGATTGTGCCGTGGAATTATCCAATGTCTATGGCGGCCTGGAAAATCGCTCCAGCAGTTGCCGCTGGTTGTACTGTGGTTCTGAAGCCTGCAGATCCTACCCCGCTGACTGCATTGCGTTTTGCTGAGTTGGCGCTAGAGGCAGGTTTTCCACCGGGTGTTATCAATATTGTGACTGGCGCCGGTGATGTGGGGGCTGCACTCGTTGATCACCCAGGTGTTGATAAAGTTGCGTTTACAGGCTCGACTGAAACCGGTAAGAAAATCGTTCGCGCCAGTACGGGCAACCTGAAAAAAGTTTCTTTGGAGCTGGGTGGTAAATCGCCACATATTATTTGTGCCGACGCCAATCTCGAGGCCGCTGCTGCGGGTGCTGCCAACGGCATTTTCTTTAATTCGGGCCAAACTTGCACCGCCGGTTCGCGGTTGTATGTACACAACGACGTTTACGATGAGCTGGTTGAGCGGCTTGTTGATAAAGCCAAAAATCTCAAAGTGGGGAATGGCTTGGATAAAGCGGTTGATATGGGGCCGTTGATTAATGCTGCTCAGTATCAGCGTGTTCAGCATTATATCGAGCTGGGGCAGCAAGAAGGCGCCACGCTGGCAACTGGAGGTTATCGCCCAGAAGGGTTAGATGAAAGCCTTAAAAATGGTTATTACCTGGCGCCGACCGTGTTTACCGATGTGCGCGAAGATATGCGCATTGTGAAAGAAGAAATTTTTGGCCCCGTTGTGACCGTATCGCGCTGGCAGGATCCGGAAGAGTTGGTCGCAATGGCGAACGCGTCGGAATACGGTTTGGGTGCCGGTATCTGGACGAGTAATTTAACCCTTGCGCACCAGTTAGCTGATCGTATTCATGCAGGCAGTATTTGGGTTAATTGTTACAACCTGGTTGACCCGTCGGCTGCATTTGGTGGTTATAAGCAATCAGGTTGGGGCCGTGAGATGGGCCGCTACGCTATGGAAATGTATAGCGAAACGAAAAGTGTTTGGATCAATATCACCTGATAAATAAGGCGGGAGCGAAGTATGGATTTAGGGCTGAAAGGCAAAGTTGCGATTATTACCGGCGGTGGTGACGGTATCGGTAAAGCCACAGCGGAAATGTTTGCGGCAGAGGGCGCTCATGTGGCGATCTGCTCACGCAATTTGCAAAAGCTAGAGCAAGTTGCTGCGGATATCCAGCAGAAGACCGGTGGCCGTGTGTTGCCTGTGAAAGTAGATACTACCGACTGGGAATCAGTGCAGCAGGCTGTAGCAAAAACTGTCGCCGAGTTTGGTGAACTGCATATACTCGTGAACTGTGCCGCGGCGCCTGGTGGTTTGGTGAAAAACGATATCGAGCTAGCCGACGAAAATACGCTGATGTTTGATATTAATACCAAACTCATGGGCTATTTCCGCATGTGTAAAGCGTGTGTTCCGCATATGCGTACTGCAGGTTGGGGCCGAATTATTAATGTGGGTGGTTTGACTGCACGGTGTACAGAAGCGCTGAGCGGTATGCGTAACGCAGCTATTGTACATATGACAAAAACCCTTTCGGATCATTTGGGTTCAAAAGGTATCACAGTGAATATTGTTCACCCAGGCGTAACGAGAACGGATCACATTCTTCAGATGTTTCAGGGGATTGCCGACGAAAAGGGCGTTTCACTGGCCGACGTGGTGAAAGAAGAAGCGGAAGATCCCGCCGCTCTCGGCCGCATGCTCGAAACTGAAGAAGTTGTGGATTTTATCGCCTTTTTGGCTTCAACCAGAGCCAGTGGTATTACCGGTGAATCTATTGCTGTCGATGGTGGTTTGTCTCGAGCTATTTATTTGTAAGCAAAGTTGTCTGCGAGTGAGAAAAATGACCTTACCTAAAGTAAAAAAAATTGCTCACATTGTATTGTTCGTTTCTGACCCTGAAGCGTCTGCCAAATGGTACGCGAATGTGTTGGGAATGACATTGGTTAGTCGTGCTAGTGATGGTCCTTACAAAGGTGGCGTGTTTATGTCGTTTGGTGAGTCAGACCACGATATTGCGTTATTTCCGCAAGCCCCTGATGCGACTAAAGGCAAAGAGTTTGAGCATATTGGCCTTTATGTCGATTGTGGTGGTGACTTAAATGAACTGCGTAAGCTTTATGGCCACTTGATCAAAAATGATGTTGAGATCAATGAGATACTCGATCATGGAGTTTCCAAAGGGGTTTATTTTTACGATCCTGACGGTCACATGTTAGAAGTATTCTGCCAGCAACTTCACGGTGAAGCGTCGCGAAAAGAGCTGCACGACAACCAAGGGAAGGCAGACCCTTACGAACTGGCTCCCCTGTAAGATTAACAAGTTTATACAAGGCTTAATTCATGTACGAAGCGAATTTTTCAACGTTCCATATCCGTAAGTGGTTTTCTTTTGTTGAGGAAACTTTGGCCAACGAAACTGGCAAGACCGCAGATGGTGAGCCGGTCTTCAAATATGTTGTGGCTGCTGCTATTAAAAACCCCTTCGCCGGTGTTTATCAGCAAGACCTCAGCAGCATTATTGATAATTCACCGGAATTAGGTCACGAGTTTGGTCGGCGTATTCAGGCGTTGGCTGGCGACCGTAAAATTGAGAGCTACGGCAAAGCTATTTTGGTAGGTGCCAATGGTGAGTACGAGCATGGCAACGCCTTTTTGACTAACCCCGCCGCTAACCCGATTCGTGATGCAGTGGGTGGCGGTATGTCGTGGGTGCCTTCAACGGGCAAAATCGGTGGCCCTGGTGCTACATTGGATATTCCGTTGGCTCACAAAGATGCGCTGTATGTGCGTTCACATTACGACACCATTTCTGTTTCATTTAACGACGCCCCCCGCGCTGACGAAGTGTTGATCGTTTGGGCTTTTGCTACCCGTGGTCGCTTGCATGCTCGTTTAGGTGGTTTAACTGTGCAAGAAGCCAAAGGTGACAATGGCCTGACCTAAAACAAGTAAAGGCAGTTTATTGATATGAGTAAAAGTGATTTTCAGACCGGTCGTGACATTCGTACGGAAGTGCTGGGTGAAGAACGAGTAAAGCAGTTACTGGATGAGGCTGATGATTTTAATTTGCCTCTACAAGAGCTGGTTACAGAATACTGTTGGGGTCGCAGTTGGGGGCGTGAGGGCCTTAGCCGCAAACAGCGCAGTTTGCTCAATCTTGGCATGTTGGCTGCGTTAAATCGCGCAGATGAATTTCAATTACATTTTAAAGCAGCCATTGGTAATGGGTTAACTTTAAAAGAGCTACGCGAAGTCATTCTGCAAATTACGATTTACTGCGGCGTGCCCGCTGGCATTGAAGCGCAGCGACACGCCAATAAAGTGATCAATGAATTAAAGGCCAGCGGTCAGTGGTCTGACGACAGTCTCAGCAAGTAAGGATAGGCAGTAAATGATTAGCCTTCAACATCACTATTTTTCAGCCAATGGGTTAAAGCATCATTATTGGTCTTGCGGCAATGTCGAAGGGCCTGTCGTTGTTATGCTGCATGGTATTAGAAGTTATGCTAATACCTGGCTTGCTGTAGCCGAAAAGCTGTCAGCAAATTATCACCTTGTCGCGCTGGATCTCAGGGGGCGAGGCGATAGTGAGTGGTCGGCAGATGAAAAATACTTTTATCCGGACTACGTTGCCGATATGGAGGCTTTGATTGACCACCTTGATGTCGGTAATGTTATTTTGCTCGGCCATTCTCTGGGTGGGCAGAATGCATTTGTGTATACGGCCAAGCACCCAGAAAAAGTGCGTGCGCTTTTGGTTGAAGATATTGGCCCAGGTTCATCGGCTTCTGGCGCTGGTGCGGCGCGTATTATTAGAGAATTTGAAAATACGCCATCTCGATTCGATAGTTGGGAGGCCGCTACCGCTTTCTGGCGTAGCATTCGTCCCAAAATTTCTGATGCTTCATTAAAGCAGCGCGTTAGCGAAACCCTAAAAGACGATGACAAGGGTGGAATCGTTTGGTCGTATGATTTTGTCGGTATTAAAAATGCGCGCCTTGCCGCGGCAAAAGATACATCATTATTGCCGGATTTATGGCAGGCAGTGGATGCTATCAAATGCCCAACCTTAGTGTTGCGCGGGGCAATTTCTGACTTTTTACCAGAAACTGTGCAGCAGCAAATGGCAGAGCGAAATAGTCGTATACAGTGCGTGAGTATTGCTAATGCAACTCATTATGTACACGACGATAATTTTACCGATTTCATGGCTGCAGTAGAGCAGTTTCTGCAATCGCTGCCTGAACTTGAAGCAGCGTAATTGAACAGAGGTTTGTGTGATTAAGTTATACGGAAATTACAAGTCAGGTAACGTCTATAAAGTGTCATTGGCTTTGAATTTATTAGGGCTGGAATACCAGGAAGTACAAATTGGTCTTGGCCCTGACAGTGAGTCGCAGTCAGCAGAATATAAAGCGATTAATCCGTTGGGGCAAATTCCTGTTTTAGAAGTTGAAGGTGAAGGCTTTATCAGCCAATCCAACGCTATTCTTTATTACTTAAGCAAAAATACGTCTTTATTCCCTGAAGATCGATTTGCGCAAGCTAAAGTGATGCAGTGGCTATTCTTTGAACAATATGAGTTTGAGCCCAATTTTGCTTGGGCCAGATGGATTACGCATTTAATGGGGCTTGAAAATGAACGCAAGGATGACTTGGCCAAATATCATCGTCAGGGTTATGCCGCATTAAGTGTGCTGGAAAATCAGCTTATTGATAATCAATTTATAGCGGGTGATTTTCTCTCGATTGCCGATGTCGCGTTATACGCCTATACACATAATTGTGAACAGGGCGGTTTTTCATTAGAGAAATACCCAGCAGTTTCTCAATGGCTTGCTCGTATAGAGGCAGCGCCAGGCTACTTTCCAATGAGTAAACAATTTGAACAATTTGATTACTGATGGCGAGTGCCTTAAGCAGTCAGACAGTTATATATTCTTAATTAGTGCTGATGTGTTGAAAACATGCTTTAAGCCAGAAGGTGGATTTATCTGGTAACGCGGTTAACAGACAAGTCGTTAGCATAAGACGTTTCTTGGCATATTTTGATGGTTACATTGATGATTTTTTCGATATTCGCAAGGATGTCGCGGGTTAGTAATGCCCAAAAAAACTGTGGCATTGCTGTTTCTAGTATCTGACAGAGTTGAGGTGTGGTGTGGATAGTACAATCTTTGTGGCAACCGCCAGTCAGGGTGTTATACGTAGTGCTGACAACGGTAAAACCTGGCATAGAACTGGTCTGGGGCAGGCCATCGAGTTTGACGGGGTTGTACGCAGCCTTGATGTAGACTCAGAAAATTCCAGCGTCATTTATGCGGGTGCCGATGTGGGTTTGTGTCGCAGTGATGATGGCGGTTCAACATGGGTACGTGTTGACTCTCCTTTTAACGGCGAAACCGTTTGGAAAGTGGCTGTAGACCCGGCAAATAATCAGCGTATTTTCGTTGGTACGGGTGCGCCTTCGCGGGCAGTGCTGTGGCGTACCCAGGATGGCGGTAAAACATGGGATCATGCCGATATAGATATTCCAGAGTTTTGTGCGGGTGTAAACCGCCCACGTTTGCTGGCATTTGCTTTTAACCCAGTGGATTCCAATAAAGCGTGGTTTGGCTTGGAAGAAGGCGGTTTGTTCCGCACGGTTGATGGCGGTGATAACTGGGAGCGAGTTGACGATCGCCTGCTGTGGGATTTCAAAAGCGATGTGCATGCAATTCAGGTATTGGCTGATGCAGAGCAAACCGTGGTTGTCGTTTGTGTGAATGCCGTTTACGTGAGTAAAGATGGTGGCGATACGTGGACAGGGATGCTGCCAAAAACAGAATTTGGTTTGTACTATGCTCGTGTGTTGACTGCGGTACCGGGTTCAGCAGACACGCTGTTTTTAAGTATTTCTGACGGCACACCAGGCACGCAAGGCAAAATCCTGAAAAGTGTCGATGGTGCTGTAAGCTGGCAGGAAACCGAAATCAAAGAGCCGCTGGAGTCTTGTATTTGGGGCATTGGTGTTAATCCTGCTAACTCGGAACAACTGGTTGCCGGTACCAAATATGGTTCTTTGTATGTGAGTAGTGATGCCGGAAATACGTGGGAAAAGCAGTGGCGTTCATTCCCAGAAATCGCCGACGTGATGGTTTTACCCATCAAGGCTGGTATTGAAGCTGCGCACAAATCTGATATTGCCTGATATCTCTTGATATTAAAGCCTGTAAATTGCCTACCTCTGGCTGTTGCATACGCGTAACAATGAGTCCAGCTAATGGCAATTTACAGGCTTTTTATTGCTTATTATCCTCATATCATCAAAAGCTGCTTGTTTAGGCATAGCGGCTCGTATCGAAATATCTGTTATCTAATTAAGGGGTAGTCATGACTCATTCGCGCACAACAGTTGATCTGATAAAAAAAGATCAAGATGCTTTGTTTCATCCATTCAGCTCTATTGATGACATTAACAGCGCTGGCAGTACAGTAATGTCGAGAGGTAAGGGATTAACCCTGTGGGATTCCGATGGTAAGGAATACCTCGATGCAATGGCAGGCCTGTGGTGTGTGAATGTGGGTTATGGCCGCGATGAAATTATTGATGCTATGAGCGAGCAATCGCGTAAGTTTTCTTACTTTCACGCATTCAACTCAAATGTTGCAGACACGTCTGTTGAATGTGCGGCAAAAATTTTGTCAGTAGCGCCAGACAATATGGCGCGAGTATTTTTTGGCTGCTCTGGTTCTGATGGCAACGAAACCAATCTGAAAATTATCTGGTTCTACAATAGTCTGCGTGGCAAGCCTGAGAAGAAAAAAATCATAAGCCGTATGGGTTCGTATCACGGTTCTGGTGTTGCCTCTGGTAGTTTGTGTGGCTTGCCACCTATGCACCACAACTTCAACATGCCGATTACTGATGATTTCATTTATGTAGAGCGTCCACTGTATTACCGCGACGCAGAACCGGGCATGAGCGAGCGTGAATTCTCGCAGCATTTAGCCAATAAACTCGAAGAGCGTATTTTGGCAGAAGGGCCGGATACCATTGCGGCCTTCTTTGCCGAGCCCTTTATGGGTGCCGGTGGCATTATCCCAATGCCAGAAGGGTACTTTGAAGCAGTACAGCCTATTCTGAAAAAATATGACATTTTATTGGTTGCTGACGAAGTGATTTGTGGTTATGGCCGTTTGGGTACCTATTGGGGGTCTGACGCGGTTGGCATGAAGCCCGACATCATGACAACAGCAAAAGGCATTACCAGTGGTTACTTTCCGTTATCGGCATCGATTATTTCTAAAGAAATCTGGGATGTAATATCCAACCATCACCCCACGTCGAAAGGCGTATTTGCCCACGGTTTTACCTACAGTGCTCATCCGGTAGGTGCCGCGGCGGCATTGGCAAACCTGGCACTGATTGAAAAAGAAAATATGGTGGAAAACGCCGGTAAAATGGGCAATTACTTGCTAGCTTCTATGCGTGAAGCTTTGGGTGATCATCCATTGGTAGGTAGTATTCGCGGCCATGGCTTGGTCGGCGGTATAGAACTGGTTGCTAACAAAGAAACTAAAGAGCAGTTCCCGTTTGAAAAACGTGTAGGTCGTCAGCTTTATCGCATTCTATTTGAAGAAGGCGTAGTTTCTCGTTCTTTGGTTGACACGTTGGTATTTGCACCGGCGCTGTGTATTAATAAAGCGCAGGTTGATCGCATCGTGTCTACCTTTGCGAAAAGCCTCGACATTCTGACAAAACAAATCAAGTAAGGGCTTTGTCATGACTGAGATGTATACAGGCGCTGAGCTTACCATTAAGGCAGCATTGGAGTTGGGTGTAAATACCTGCTTTGCCAACCCGGGTACAACAGAAATGCCATTGGTGGCTGCACTCGATAAAGTAGAGGGTATGCACTCTATACTCTGTTTATTTGAGGGCGTGTGTACGGGTGCGGCTGATGGTTATGGCCGTATGAAAGGCGTGCCTGCGATGACCCTGCTACATTTGGGGCCTGGTTTTGCTAACGGTATTGCCAATTTGCACAATGCACGCCGCGCGCATACACCGATTGTGAATTTGGTGGGTGATCATGCCTCGTGGCACCTTGAATACGATGCTCCCCTGACTTCGGATATTCATTCGCTGGCCAGCCCGGTATCGGGCTGGGTGAAAACAGTAGCCTCTGCAGAGTCAATCGCCGGCGATTTTCAAGAAGCTGTGCAAGCCTCTCTAACCCCTCCTGGGTGCGGTGCGACCCTAGTGCTACCGATGGATTTCCAGGAACAAAAAGTCGCGGCTGCTAACAGCCAGCCAGCAGCCCCAGCTAAGGCCACCTATCAGCAAAGTAATGTCGACAATGTGGCGGCATTGCTGCAAAGCGATAAGTCTTGCATTTTGTTGGTAGGCGGAAGCGCATTATCGGCAGAAGGGCAGACGTTGCTTGCCAGTGTTGCTGAAGCCACCGGTGCGAAAGTATTGGTTGAAACTTATCCTGCCCGCATTGAACGGGGTCAGGGTGTGCCAGCATTTGGGCGTTTGCCGTACTTCCCCGAAGATGTCATGAAAGCTGCGGGTGATGCCACTGTCGTGCTAGTGGGCACACGTAAGCCGATTGCGTATTTTGGTTACACGGGCTTGCCGAGTCAGCTGGTTGACGATGACAAACTGGCAACATTGACTGAGGTGGCAGAAGACAATCTCGGCGCGTTAACCGCATTGGCCAAGCAGCTAAATGCGCCAGCGTGGACGCCACCTTCACAATCACCTGATTTAACCTTCGAAGAAGGTAAGTTAACCGCAAATGCTATTGTGAAGCTGGTAACCAAACACATGCCAGACAACAGTATTGTGGTGGTTGAAGGTTCTACTTGTAGCGTGCCGTTTTATAACGCTGCTGCGAATGGGCCACGGCATACATTGATAACCAACACTGGTGGCGCCATCGGACAAGGGCCTGCTGTATCAGTAGGTTGTGCAACGGCGTGCCCCGACCGGACTGTTATTAATCTACAGTCAGACGGCAGTGCGCTTTATACGATTCAGTCTCTGTGGACACAAGCTCGTGAAAAACAGGACGTGATCACACTGATTGTATCGAACCGCCGTTACTCCATTTTGCAAACTGAGCTTAAGCGTTCTGGCCAGCTTTCACCTGGCCCACAAGTTCAGGCGTTGACAGAGTTGAATAATCCGCCGATTGATTGGGTGGCTATGTCTGAAGGTTTTGGGGTGCCCGCCGCAAAAGCAGAAACTACCGACGAACTCAGTCGCTTGCTGCAAAAGGCGGTTGCTCAGTCTGGACCGTTTCTTGTTGAGATGGTTGTGGAATAAACCCTGCCTGCAAACGATGGTTGCCTTGGGGTGGCTATCGTTTGTTCCTCTTCTCTTTCTGTTATACCTGTTTAAGTTTCGTCGTTGGCACTGCGTTTATGTTGCCGCTGAATTTGCATGATTTGCTTGCCAAGCGCGTGGCTGGTGCTTTCTGTTAAATGTACAAATTTGGCGGCGATGAGGGCTTTCTGATCGTTGGATTCGCTGCGTACCACTTTGGCAAAACAGCTGATGCCGGTATAAGAGGGTAGAAATATCAGCCTCAATGCCAGAAAGGTATCTTTGTATAAGGCTTTTTCACACTCAAAGTGCAGGCCGCCTTCGCTGATATTGATTGGGGTGGCTTTGTGCTCGTTATCCATCACATGTTGGGCAACAAATTGTTGGCTGACCATGTCAATTTTACGGTTCAGCAGCTTCAAGTAGTCGGCAACATGGCGGTTCTGTTCGGTGATGGTATGCAGCAATTGCTGCGCTTCTTTGTCAATTTCCTGCATTTGACTGAACAGTTGCAGCAATCCGCTGTCTTCAAATAACAGGCTGGGGTCGGCGTTTTCGCAGGTATAGGCATCAACCACGCGGTAGTCCAACAGTACTTTGCCGGGTACTCGAAAGAAATTACGTTTTTCATTCATGTATGCATTTCCGCTTTCGACACAAGGTAAAGGCCTGTTCGCACTAATTTGGATGAGCCTGTTGTGGCTAAAAAACTGTCAATCAAGCCGCGAGGAGAAAGGTTTGGTTATTCCAAATGAGCGACGAGCAACGCAGAATGGCGGCTTTTTGGCCACAACCCGAAGGGCTGGAACCAGTTTGCCGTCCTGCGGCGTTATTTTTCCCTTATTTAGAATAACCAAATCTCGCTCAAAATGCCTCGCCTAAAGCAGCTACTGTTGGGGCAGGACAACAAACTGGTTTCCAGCAGGCTATTCAAATTAGTGCAAACAGGCCCTAGTGTGGATAGTGTATGTAGATTTCCCTACAATCGCCATAATTTTGCCAGGGACACAACCCACGGATATGTTGACGCGCTTTATCCCCTTAATGATTGGCTTGCGCTACACCCGCGCTAAACGCCGTAATCACTTTATTTCTTTTGTGAGTGGCTTTTCGCTGTTTGGGATGGCCATTGGTGTATTTGCATTGATTGTGGTGCTGTCGGTGATGAACGGTTTCGACCGCGAACTCAAACAGCGCATTCTCAGTGTGGTTCCCCACGGCACGGTGACTTTTGCCAATGGTCAATCGTGGCAAGCCATGGCCACTGAGGTGAGTGCAGTGCCTGGTGTGAGTGGCGTAGCGCCTTATGTTGCCGGTTACGGCATGGTGAGCTTTTCCGGTGGCTACGAGGGTGTAGAAGTTCAAGGCATTTTGCCGGAGCAGGAAGGGCAGGTATCGGTGATTGACCAGCATATGGTATTGGGTAGATTAAGTGATCTGAAACCCGGTGAGTTCGATATTATTCTTGGCAGCCTGCTGGCCCGTTATCTAGGTGTTAGCCCCGGTGATAAGGTGTCTCTGGTATTGCCGCAATTAAATATTACCCCCGCTGGCGTGTTTCCCCGACAAAAACGTTTTCGTGTGGCAGGCGTGTTTGAAGTGGGCGCCCAGGTTGACCAAAGCCTGGTGCTGATTCATTTGGCCGACGCGCAAAAGCTGTTTCGCCTCGGCGATGGGGTTACTGGGTTACGAGTACACACGCCAGATTTATATCAGGCACAGCCTGTATTGGCGCGGGTAGCGAAAGAACTCGCGAGCGACGGTGCTCAGGTGAAAGATTGGAGCCAGACTCAGGGTGGGCTATTTCAAGCCGTACAGATGGAAAAAACCGTAGTGACCATCCTCTTGATGATCATTGTGGCTGTCGCGGCTTTTAATATTGTCACCAGTCTGGTGCTGATGGTGGCCGACAAACGCAGTGACATTGCCGTACTCAGAACGCTGGGGTTATCCCAGCAACAGGTAATGGGAATCTTTATTGTGCAGGGCTGTGCAGTAGGGTGGTTTGGTATATTGCTGGGTGCGGTGCTGGGTTCGTTAGCGGCCATCTTTATTGGCCCGGTTGTCAGTGCCATTGAGCAGCTTACCGGCTTATATGTGTTTGACCCCAGCGTGTACTTTGTTAGTTCTCTGCCATCCGAGTGGCAACTGGAGGACCTACTGGTGGTATGCGGTTCGGGTGTCGTGTTGAGCCTGCTGGCTACCTTGTATCCGGCGTATCGAGCAGCCCAAGTCGAACCCGCTGAAGTGCTCCGTTACGAATAGCAAAACGATTAGCAACCCCATAAGGAACCTTATGCAACCGGTACTGGAATGCATCAATCTCAAAAAAAGTTATGTTCAGGGCCCTACCACCGTTGAGGTGCTCAAAGACGTCAACTTCAGTGTTGCACGGGGAGAACGCATCGCCATTGTGGGGGCGTCAGGTGCGGGTAAATCGACCCTACTGAATTTGCTCGGTGGTCTCGACCAGCCCACCTCCGGCCAGGTTACCGTGGCAGGGCAAGATCTTTTTCCATTATCGGCCAATGCTCGCGGCCTACTGCGCAATCGCTATTTGGGCTTTGTGTACCAGTTTCATCATCTGTTGGGCGAATTTACCGCGTTGGAAAATGTGGTGTTGCCACTGCTGATTGGCAAAGTAAAGCCAGCAGATGCTCAGGCGAGAGCCCGCGATATGCTGGAAAAAGTCGGGCTGGCCCACCGTTTAGCCCATAAGCCCAGTGAACTTTCGGGTGGCGAGCGGCAGCGGGTTGCGATTGCCCGCGCCTTGGTTACCAACCCCGCCTGCGTGTTGATGGATGAACCCACAGGCAATCTCGATCGCCACACGGCCGCCACGATTCAAGCATTGATGAAAAGCCTGAACGACGAGCTGGCAGTCAGCTTTGTAGTGGTGACACACGACGAACACGTGGCTGCCAGTATGGACAGAGTGGTGCAGTTAGCCGATGGCACTCTGTTGCCGTACGAAGGATTGACCACCATAGAGAGCCATGCGCCATGAGGCCGTTGAGCTTATGGATAGCCCTGCGCTATGCCGGTGCACGGAAGCAAAGCCACATGGTGTCGTTTATTTCGGGTATTTCGATTACTGGCTTGATACTGGGTGTGGCTCTGTTGGTGGTGGTGCTATCGGTTATGAACGGATTCGACCGTGAAATGCGCGAGCGGATTCTGGCGATTGTGCCGCAGGTGTCCCTTTATCACCGTGGGCCATTGCAAGTGTGGGATGAGCATGCCGGTGTGCTGTTAAACAATCCAGATATTGTGGGTGTTGCTCCCTTTGTACAGGCACAGGGGTTGGCGGCCATTGGCCAGAAGGTTGAGCCAGTTATGTTCTATGGCGTATTGCCCGATGCCGAAGAACAGGTGTCGGTATTGCCACGTTTTCTTGATGCTGCAATCTGGCAGCAGCTGAGTGACCAAATGGCCAATGTGGTGGTATTGGGCAAAGGTGCGGCAGACAAACTGAACGCCAAGGTCGGCGGCATGGTGTCGGCGGTGGTGCCCGACGGCAGCGGTAGGGCAAGAGCCCCCAAGGTCAAGCCACTTAAGGTGATTGCCATTTTTAACACGGGTACCGAGTTGGATCACAAGCTTGCCTTGGTACCTATTTCGGTGGCAGCGATACTGGCGGGGCATGAAGGGCAAATCGATGGTTTGCGTCTTAAAGTGCAGGATATCTTTGCGGCACCGAAAGTGGCGATGGATGCCCAGAAAGCGTTACCTTACGGCTTTTTCTCCAGCGACTGGACCCGTACCCACGGTAATCTTTTTCAGGCGATTCAAATGTCGCGCAATATGGTGGGCATGCTATTACTGCTGATTATCGGTATTGCTGCGTTTAATGTGGTATCGACACTGGTCATGGTGGTGGTCGACAAGCGTAGCGATATTGGCATTTTGCGTACGCTCGGTGCTAGTAGTGGCCAAGTGATTGCCGTATTTATGTTGCAAGGTATGTTGATTGGAGTGATGGGTACAGTGATTGGCCTGGTATTGGGTAGTGTGCTGGCGAACTGGGTGACCGATCTTACTCAGTGGCTTGAAGGGGTTCTGCAGGTTCAGTTTTTGCGCTCCGATATTTACCCCACCAATTATCTGCCAGTGGATGTTCGTTGGTCGGATATCGTCTCGATTGGGCTTACCTCCCTGGCGCTGAGTTTGCTGGCCACCATTTATCCTGCATGGCGGGCAGGGCGGGTAGATCCGGCCGACGCACTGCGTTACGACTGATCAGTTTTCTGCAACCGGCGCTGACTGCGTTGACGCCAGTGGTGAACAACCTGCCAGCGCCAGAAAATCTGCATCGCACCGTAGCCCAGCGTGCCGAAAAAGATGCCACAGGTGAGGGATCCGACCAGCAGTGGTTGCCAGATTTGCACCAATTCGGTTTGCACCCAATCCCACGACAACTGTATATGAAATGACGCAGGTGGTACTTGTAGTAGCCAGGTGCCAAATTTATAGGTGGCAAAAAACAGGGGGGGGATGGTCAGCGGGTTGGTAATCCATACCAGAGCAACGGTAATGGGCAGGTTGCAGTGAAAGAAGATAGACAGCAGCGCGGCAATCGCCATTTGCCCTGGCAAAGGCAAAAACGCGGTAAAAATACCAAAGAAAAAAGCGACAGAAACAGAATGCCTGTTGAGGTGAAACAGGTTGGGGTCATGCAGCAAGTCGCCCAGAAAGTGCAGGGCGGGGTTTGCTTTTATTTTGGCTGGGTCGGGCATCCAGCGACGTAGAATTTTGCGCGCCATGCTATGAATTAACGGCCTTTCATTACGTGTAAGACAAATACCTTTGGCTTGGTCGCGTACCCCCGTTCCGTCAGGCGCTGGGTCTCACATCCAAAACGGGCGCCATTATGCCCTGTTTCTTTCGCGGCAAACAGCTCTTCGATGGCTTTTGTGCTCACCGGTAGGTAATCACGATAAAGTCAGTTAGACTCCGGTACGTCTGACGACTGTTTTTGATTAATCGTTCCCCAGCGTTAATGCTACACACTGCCACAAGGATGTTCGCAATGCCCGCCATTGGATTGGTGATTCTGTTAATTCCCCTGCTTGGTGTTCCTTTTCTGCCTGTTCTGCCGCCTTGGTGGTTGTACACCAGCTTGTGGTGCCTTGTGCCGGTGGTTTGGTGTTGGGCTGGTGGTGGTCGTCATCTGGTGCTGTTCCTGCTTGGTTTGGGTTTGGCATTGCTGAATGCGACGACGATTAAAAATGCACTCTTACCAACACAGCTGGAAAAACAGTGGCTGGCCGTCAACGCGACCATCGATGGGTTGCCGCAGATTGATTCTCGTCGAGCGGTGTTTCGCTTGCGTGTTGGCCAGTTTAAAAATGATGCGGGCCAGCCAGTGGCGCCACGCACACAATATATTCGGGTCAGCTTATACGCTGGTTACCATCAGCAGTTTTCCCTGGAAAAGCAGCAATACTGGCGGCGTGAGCTTATTCCTGGGCGTGAGTTGCAGGCACAGGTTCGTTTAAAGCGGCCGCGGGGAATGGTTAACCCGGGCGGGTTTGATTACGAACGCTGGCTGGTTGCCAATGGTATTCAGGCCGTGGGTTCCATCAACGCCATTCAATGGCAACAAGACTCTCAATCAGCCACAAAGGTTATTCACAGCTGGCAGTACTACCGCTACCGCATCAGTCTTTGGCTTCACCATCAGGCGGCAGCAGGCACCCTTGAGCAGCCTGGTTTTATGAGGGCGCTGATACTGGGTGACAAATCTGACATCTCCACGGCTGAATGGCAGGTATTGACGCAAACCGGCACCGTGCATTTGATGGTGATCTCTGGGCTGCACATTGGTTTTGTAGCGAGTATTGGTTGGCTAGTGGGTGCCGTGGTTGGCCGCTGCCTGCTGGTGTTGTCCTGGCTTTGCCGGTTACCTACTAACCCTTTGTTCTCCATGCGCTGGCCGCCACTGCTGTTTAGTGTTCTAGCCGCTGTGGCCTACAGCCAGCTTGCTGGGCTTGGTGTGGCTACCCAGCGGGCTCTGATTATGCTGATCGCGGTGTATTTGGCGCTCTTGAGCAACCGAAGTATTTCGCCTTTACGTATCTGGCTACTGGCCATGTTGGTGGTGGTAGTGGTCGATCCTTTAGCAGGGTTGGGTGCCGGGTTTTGGCTGTCGTTTGGCATTGTCGGCTTGTTGCTTTTTTGCTTCGCAGGGCGCCAGAGGCTCGCGCAGCCCAGTGGTCATTATCCGTTGGATTCTCTCAGCGCCAGGGTAAAAGGGTTAGCACCGGCCAGAGTCATGGGTAACTGGTTGCAGCTGTTTTTCAATACCCAAGCTGCTGTATTTCTCGGCTTGAGCCTGCCATTGTTGTTTGCGCTGCAGCAGTTTAGCTTGATTGGGCCGGTGGCTAATGCCGTGGCTGTGCCGGTAGTGTCTTTATTGGTGGTGCCATTCATTATGCTGGGGGGCATAGGTAACGTCTTATTCGGTTACGGCGATACCGTCTTCTTCGCTGCTGATAGTCTTTTACAGGTATTGTGGCGCAGTTTGCAGGTGATGGCGCAATGGGGAGAGCAAGGTAATCGCTTCCTGGCCGGTTTGTTCGCTGGTTGGCAATTCACGCCGTTCGGTACAGTGCTGGGTTATACCGGCGTGGTGCTATTGCTGCTGCCTCGGGGCTGTCGAACCCAGCTAATGGCGGTGGCTACGTTGCTGCTGGCATTGCTTAGTGGTTTTCGTAACCCGGAAGGGTTTCGTTTGCAGGTGATTGATGTAGGGCAGGGGTTGGCCGTATGGATTCAGGATGGTTCACATACACTGCTTTACGATACCGGGGCCCGTTTTAGTGATCGGTTTGATGCGGGTGAAAATATCATTGTGCCCCTGCTGCAACGCCAGGGTGTTCAGCGTATCAACACATTGATCGTGAGTCACGGTGATCATGACCATCGCGGTGGGTTGGCGGGGGTTTTAAAGCATATCGCCGCGGATAGACTCATCGTGGGCCAGCCAGAAAAATCTCGCCGAATGATAAATGGCTCTGTTCAACCTAAACCCTGTGTGAACGGTGGGCGTTGGCAATGGGGTGGCAACGAGTATCAACTGGTTCAGGTGCCTCAGGCGTTACGATCGCGCAGTAACAATGCCTCTTGTGGATTGTTGATCAGTAATCCCGCTTTTCGCATAGTGTTGCCTGGGGATCTAGAAGCTGCTGCTGAGCAGTATGTGTTGGCACAAGGGGCGGTCACGGGCCCAGTGGACATTTTATTGGCACCCCATCACGGCAGTCGCACGTCATCGAGCCCAGACTTTGTGCGCTTGCTACAGCCGGCCCATGTTGTATTTAGTACTAGCTATCTGAATAGCTATGGTCACCCGCATGCTGATATTGTTGAGCGCTATCAGCGAGTAGGCTCCCGTTTGTATAACACGGCAATGGATGGAGCGCTTACCTTTGAGCGTACTCACAACGGCTGGCAGGTCACTCAAGAGCGGGAGAAGCAGCGACGATTCTGGCAATAAGCGGGTGTATACCGCGAATAAGTGAATACGGTTTACTTTCTATTTGGAGGATATGCTAAAGTTCGGCCTGTTTTCATTATTGTAGATTGCCGTGCAAGGAGTTAAGTGTGTTAGAAATTGTCTCAGCGGGTGGTTGGTTAATGTTACCGATTATTCTCTGTTCAATCGCGGTTATTGCGATTGCTGGCGAGCGGTTCTGGACGTTGAACCCGCAAAAAATTGCGCCTAAGTCCTTGCTGGCGCAAGTTTGGGGGTGGATTAAAAACAACCAGCTCGACGGTAATAAACTGAAAGAACTGAAACAGTCCTCGGAATTGGGTCGTATTCTCGCGGCAGGGTTAAGTAACTCGCGCCATGGTCGTGAAGTAATGAAAGACAGTATTCAGGAAGCGGCCAGTCAGGTGGTCCACGAAATGGAGCGTTACCTTGGTGCGCTGGGTACCATTGCTGCGGTTGCACCGTTGCTGGGGCTATTGGGCACTGTGTTGGGCATGATTAAGGTGTTTACCGCGATAATGACTCAAGGCACGGGTAATACGGGTGTGCTGGCCGGGGGGATCTCAGAAGCGCTGATTACCACAGCAGCAGGCTTGTGCGTGGCTATTCCAGCCATGATCTGTCATCGCTTTTTACAGCGTCGTGTAGACGACCTTGTGGTTACCATGGAGCAGGAGTCTATCAAGCTTGTCGATGCGTTACACAGCGATCGCAAAGTCGATGTTAAAAACGTTTAGCACCACTCGGGCCCGTTAACACAAATAGAGACGTTGCTGTGCAGTTTAAACGACAACCCAGAAATGATGACCAGATCAACCTGACACCACTGATCGATGTGGTGTTTTTGCTGCTGATCTTTTTTATGGTTTCTACGACCTTTACCAAAGAAACCCATTTGAGCCTCGACTTGCCGGAAGCGCAGGGCGCGCCTAGCCAAGAACTGCCAGAACAGCTGGAGATCATGGTGAGTGTGGATGGCAGTTATTCCGTGAATGGCAAAGCGCTTATCAATACGTCGCTGGAAACCCTGAAAAAGGCGTTGGAGCAAACGGCAGGTGAAAAGCGCGATATGCCGCTGGTGATTACTGCCGACGCCAACGCGACCCACCAGTCTGTGGTAAGAGCTATGGACGCTGCTGGTCAGCTGGGCTTTGTGCATCTGAGCATGACAACCAAAAATCCAACCGAGTCAGCAGAGTAAATTGACCTCTTCGTTCCAACAATATTGCTTGAATGCCTGGTACGGCAACAAACGCTGGCCTGTCGTACTGCAACCTCTGGCTAGCGGCCTGCAGTGTATTGCGACCGAGCGGCGCAAGCGGTTGCAGGCAAATGCCGAAATCTTGCCGGTGCCAGTTATTGTGGTTGGCAATATCTCACTAGGCGGTACTGGCAAAACCCCATTGCTGGCGAGTCTCGCGCGGCTATTGCTAGAGAATG
Source organism: Cellvibrionaceae bacterium (assembly GCA_050289485.1). Taxonomy (GTDB): domain Bacteria; phylum Pseudomonadota; class Gammaproteobacteria; order Pseudomonadales; family Cellvibrionaceae; genus JBNKFV01. The sequence continues at coordinate 206,007 of JBNKFV010000017.1, read as the reverse complement.
GCTATCAGCCGGGTATCGTCAGTCGCGGCTATGGGGGTGACGCAGCCGCCTACCCGTTGGATGTCACTCCGCAAACGCCTGTCAGTCAGTCCGGTGATGAGCCCGCCTTACTCAGCCATATAACGGCTTGTCCGGTAGTGGTAGACCCAGTCCGTGTGCGGGCAGCCAGGCATTTAATCGAGCAGCATCAATGTAATGTGATACTGAGTGACGACGGTCTGCAGCATTACGCCTTGGCCCGAGATATAGAAATTGCCGTGGTCGATGGCAGCCGTGGGTTGGGCAACGGGCGTTGCTTGCCTGCCGGGCCATTGCGCGAACCGCCGGTGCGGCTCACTGAAGTCGACTGGGTTATTGTCAATGGTGAACTTTGTGCCAAGGGCGGTGTTCCTGAGAGTGCCTTGACTATGCACCTCGAACCGTGTGAATGGCGCCGGGTGGATGGAAGCGGGGAGGCCGTTAGTTTGCAGGCTGCTCCTTTCGGTAACGACCAACCACTGCATGCAGTAGCAGGTATTGGTAATCCAGAACGTTTTTTTTCTACCCTTGAAACCTTGGGGTATACCCCTTGTAAGCATCCATTTGCTGACCATCATCGTTTTGCCGCCGCTGATTTCACTTTTGCACAGGGCGCAGATGCTGTGTTGATGACGGCCAAAGATGCGGTAAAGTGCCAAGGTTTTGCGCAACCCAATTGGTGGTATTTAACGGTCGAAGCGGTTTTGCCAGAGGTGCTTAACTTGGGAATTTTGTCGGTTTTAAATGACTTAAAATTGAATAAAAACAAAAAGTTATAGGCTTTTTGTTAGATAATTGTTAAGAGGGTTGTATGTCTTTTCGTGTCGTGATTCCAGCCCGATTCGGCTCCAGTCGCCTGCCTGGCAAACCGCTGATTGACTTGGCTGGCCAGTGCATGATTGAGCGGGTTTATCGCCGAGCTTTGCAGAGTGAAGCCAGCCAGGTTGTCATCGCCACCGATGACCAACGTGTTGTCGATAGGGTAAAACAGTTTGGGGGTGAAGTTTGTTTGACCCGTGCTGATCACCCGTCGGGTACCGATCGCATTCAGGAGGTAGCCGCCATTTACCAGTGGGCAGACGACGACATTGTGGTTAATGTACAGGGCGATGAGCCCCTTATTCCCCCTGCCGTTATTAATCAGGTTGCAGGAAACCTCGCCGCAAACCCTGGCGCCAGCGCGGCAAGCCTGTGCGAGTCGCTGACATCACTGGAAGACTTTCTCAACCCTAATTGCGTAAAAGTGGTGGCAGATGCGAATGGTATGGCACTGTACTTCAGTCGCGCCGCTATGCCATGGCCGCGAGATGCCGATTTAAACAGCGGTTGGCAGCCTGATAGTCTGTTGCACCAACGCCACATTGGTATTTATGCCTACCGGGTGGGGTTGCTGAACCGCTTTGTAACCTGGTCCGAAGCACCGCTTGAGCAAATGGAGAAATTGGAGCAGCTGCGTATTCTCTGGCAAGGTGAAAAAATTCATATGCAGGTTGCGGCAGAAAAGGTACCTGCCGGTGTTGATACGCAAGCCGATGTTACCCGCGTGCTGTCGATCATAACGACTAGGGTTGGTTGAGCCCTAATATCGGATAGAGAAATACTATGCCCAGTGTTTTGTTTGTTTGTCTTGGAAACATCTGCAGGTCGCCCACCGCACACGGTGTATTTGAGCACTATGTGCGCGAAGCAGCGCTGAACATTGAAATTGATTCGGCAGGTACGGGTGCATGGCACGTAGGCAACAAGCCGGATGTCAGGGCCAGGGCTGCAGCGAAGCAGAGAGGCTTTTCTCTTGATCACATCCGTGCCCGTCAGGTAGAGCCTGCCGACTTCGACAAGTTTGATTATATTCTGGCCATGGACGAACAAAATTTGGCTGATTTACAAGCGATGGCCCCGGCTGGTTACTCAGGGCATCTTGGTCTCTTTCTGGCGTTTGGTTCGCAGCGTCACACCGGTGAAGTTCCAGACCCATACTATGGCGGCAATCAAGGTTTTGAACACGTTCTCGACCTGGTAGAAGATGCGGCCCGGGGCCTGCTTCACACCGTTACTCGCGGCGAGCAGGTGACTAAATAGAATGGCCGTCACCGTGCAACAGCGGGTTAATCTTGCGCCGTTAAATACCTTGGCGGTTCCTGCCATTGCCAGCTATTTTGTAGCAGCTACTGATTTGACTGAGCTTCGTGAGGCACTGGCGTTCGCGGCTGCTGAATCGTTGCCAGTGGTGGTGTTTGGCGGTGGCAGTAATATGGTGTTGGGGCCAACGGTTTCTGGTTTAGTGCTACACGTCAATCTACAGGGCGTGGAATTGTTGCAAGACGAGTGTGACCAAGTAACGGTGCGTGTGGCGGCTGGTGAAAATTGGCATCAGTTTGTTGAGCGATGCATAGAGCAGGATTGGTACGGGTTGGAAAATTTGGCCCTTATTCCGGGCACTGTGGGTGCTGCACCGGTGCAGAATATCGGTGCCTACGGCGTAGAGCTCGCCAGTGTGGTGGCGTCGGTCGACGCCGTCCATATCGCGAGCGGGGAGTCGCGACAGTTTTCCCCGGCCGAGTGCGAGTTTGGTTATCGCGACAGTGTTTTTAAAGGCGCCGTAGCTGGCGACTACGTGATTACTGCGGTGACCTTCCGCTTGCGCAAAACACCGAGTCTGGCTGTGAGCTACCCTGGCTTGCAAAGTATGCTGCAAGAGCAACTGAGTATGAGTGAAAACGCTTTTAGCCGTGCGTTGCTGGCAGGTCAGATAAGCCCGCGGGATGTGTTTGAGAGTGTTTGTGAGTTGCGTCGGCGCAAATTGCCTGATCCGGCGGTTATTCCTAATTGCGGTAGTTTCTTTAAAAACCCGGTTGTCACTACCGAGGTTGCCTCCCGCCTGCTTGCGGAGTTTCCTTCAATGGTGACCTACCCAGCCTCTGGCGGGGTGAAGCTGGCAGCAGGATGGTTGATCGATCAGTGCGGTTGGAAGGGCTATAATTACGATGGCCAAATAGTCACTGAGGCAGGCGTTCATCAACATCAGGCCCTTGTCCTGATAAATCCCAATCATTTGTCAGGTGCAGCAGTATTGTCGTTGGCTGAGCGAATCTGTGCATCGGTAAAAGAAAAATTTGGTGTCGTGTTGCATATTGAGCCGCACTTACCGGCGGGTTAGGTTAGTAGGCGTAACCTCGTATTAATCTTATATTTTATTATCTCCATGTTCTGGGTGATGTCGTGTTCTCCAAGCAGGCCGGGTTAATAGACCCTCCGTTTACGCAGCTGGTTAAGCTAAGTAGAGGTTTGTTAATCGCGCACGGCAATTCAAACTATTAACCAAGTCACAAAATGCAGCGCCTGCCAGCCTAATTTAGACAAAAAATGTCTAAATTGTGATACTGTGATAACTATAAAACACTTCCTATATTGGAATCGTGTGATAAATATACAGCTCTTTGTAGCAATATAAAAAAACCAACGTGGCCTAGTCTTCTGTTCGCTGACAGGTAAGGATTGATAAGTTAAATTGGAATTACGCGGGCTTGTTTGTTAACTAACGTTGTAAGCGTCAATTAGGGTAATTCTGTGACTAAGATCTTAGTGGTTGATGATCATGATCTGGTGCGTATGGGTATCGTCCGCATGTTGTCAGACGTAGACAGCTTCGAAGTGGTCGGCGAAGCGAAGTCTGGCGAAGAAGCACTTTCCCAAACCCGTTTATTAAAGCCTGATGTTGTTTTAATGGATGTTAAAATGCCAGGCATTGGTGGGCTTGAAGCCACCAAAAAGTTAATTGCTGTAAACCCAAAGCTGCGGGTGATTGCCGTTACCGTCTGCGAAGACGACCTTTATCCCACACGGCTTATGCAGGCTGGTGCATCGGGTTATGTCACCAAAGGGGCTGACCTTTCCGAAATGATCAAGGCCATCGAAACCGTCTGTGACGGTAAGCTTTATATGAGTAGTGGTGTAGCCCAGCAATTGGCACTAAAAAACTATCAGGGCAAAGGTGAGAGCCCATTTTCCATGCTCTCTGAACGTGAGTTGCAAACGGCAATGTTGATTGTTAACGGTAAAAAGGTGAATGATATCGCCGAGACATTCTGTGTCAGCCCAAAAACTGTGAATAGCTATCGCTACCGCATTTTCGACAAGCTGCAAATCAATAGTGATGTTGAGTTGGCGCTGCTGGCCGTTAAGCATAATATACTTGAAGTTGAAACTGTAACTCCTTGATTTTTAAACTGTTGTCTTCGAAAGTTTAGCCTGCCTACCCGCCTGTTAAGAGTTTCAAAAATCGCATGGCCGATACGCCCGTTTTCGACAGCAAAGCCTTTTTAAAAACCGTTAGCCGCTCGCCTGGGGTCTATCAAATGTTTGATGGCACTGGGCGGATTTTATATGTGGGTAAGGCGAAGAACCTGCGCAGTCGCCTAGCCAGCTACTTTCGCAGTTCGGGGCTTAGCCCCAAAACTGAATCGCTGGTTGCTCGTATTGCCAGTGTTGAGGTTACGCTTACCGATACAGAGGTGGCGGCACTGGTTCTTGAACAGAACCTGATTAAATCTCAGCGTCCGCCCTATAATATTCTTCTACGCGACGATAAATCTTACCCTTATATTTTTCTTTCCAGTAAAGACGACTTTCCCCGCTTGGCGCTGCATCGTGGCCAAAAAAAGCGCAAAGGTGAGTATTTTGGCCCCTATCCTAATGTAGGTGCAGTGCGTGACACCCTGAGTTTTTTGCAAAAAACCTTCAATGTTCGCCAGTGCGAAGACAGTGTTTTCCGCAATCGTTCACGCCCTTGTTTACAATATCAGATCAAGCGCTGTACCGGGCCTTGTGTCGGCCTGGTAACGAAAGAATCTTACGCTAATGATGTGCGTCACACGGTAATGTATCTGCAAGGTAAAGCGAATAGTCTGAGTGCAGAGCTGGCAGACAACATGGAAGCTGCCGCGGAAGCTCTGGAATTTGAAAAGGCTGCCCATTATCGGGATCAAATCAGCGCGTTGCGGCAGGTTCAGGCCGAGCAGGTCATTGAAGGGGGTATTGCTGATGTGGACGTTATTTCAGTCGCAGAGCAGCAGGGCAGTTATTGTGTGCACGTACTGTATGTGCGTGAGGGCAGGGTGTTGGGCAGCCGCAGTTATTTCCCAAAGTCGCCTCTGGAGCCAGGCCCCGGTGGTGTGCTTGAGGCGTTTCTGCCACAGTTTTATTTCACCCAATCGGCCCGTGATATTCCCCGTGAAATTGTATTGAGTCATCAACCGGATGAGGTAGAAACCTTTCAAGCTGCGATGAAAGAGCATTGGCAGAAAACCGTTAGCGTGCTTACCCGAGTTCGCAGCCAGCGCGCCAAATGGTTGAAGTTGGGTTTGAAAACGGCTGAGCAGAATTTGTTCAGTCATGTCAGCTCAAAACAGAACACCACCAAGCGTTACGACGAGTTGCGCACCGTGCTGGGGCTGGAGGATGTGCCACAGCGTATGGAATGTTTTGATATCAGCCACAGCAGTGGTGAGTTGACGGTTGCCTCCTGTGTGGTTTTTGATCAGCAAGGGCCGGCGAAATCGGATTACCGGCGTTTTAATATCGAGGGTATTGTTGCCGGCGATGATTACGCTGCGATGGAGCAGGCGTTGACCCGACGCTATAGCCGTCTGCGCGATACCGAGGCGAAAATGCCCGACCTGTTAATTATTGATGGGGGGAAGGGGCAGTTAGCCAAAGCGGTAGAGGTAATGCATGAGCTTGGCTTGGCGGTGGGCCCGGAGGGCATTGTTCTGCTGGGTATTGCCAAAGGCACTACACGCAAAGCTGGGTTTGAAACCCTCTATTTAGCTCACACCGACACAGAGCATGTGTTAAACTCCGACTCGCCCGCGTTACACCTGCTGCAGGAAATACGAGATGAGGCCCACCGGTTTGCCATTACCGGGCACAAACAGCGCCGTGATAAAAAACGGCGTACCTCTGAGCTTGAAAGTATTCCTGGCGTTGGCGCCAAGCGTCGGCGTGAGTTATTGCGCCATTTCGGTGGCTTTCAAGACGTAAAACGGGCAAGTGTCGACGACCTCGTCAGAGTCTCGGGTATCAGCAAAAAAATGGCTGAAGAAATTTACGCCGCGCTGCATAACGATTAGCGTGGTAATTTGTGGGTCCATTGGACAGAAGTTTACCGCGTTATGACCGTTGCTACTCAGCTCACCCTGTTTCGAATTATTCTGATTCCTCTACTGATTGTTGTTTATTACCTGCCTTTCGAGTGGCGTTTTCTGTTGTCGTCAGCGATTTTTCTGGTGGCCGCGATTACTGATTGGGCCGATGGCTATATCGCCCGCAAGTATGACCAGTCTACCGACTTTGGTGCATTTCTCGATCCTGTCGCTGACAAGTTAATGGTAGCTGTAGCGTTGGTTCTGTTGGTAGAGGCGCATGCTAGTCCTGCATTTGCTTTACCTGCCATGATTATTATCTGTCGCGAAATTGTCATATCCGCCTTGCGCGAATGGATGGCTGAGTTAGGTAAGCGTGCCAGTGTGGCTGTTTCCTATGTGGGTAAAATCAAAACCACTATGCAGATGATTGCCATCATTGTGCTACTGGCATTTGATCCCAATAGCGTGGGGTGGCTGCGTTGGGCGGTAGAATTGGGTTATGTCTTGCTGTGTGTGGCAGCCGCGTTAACACTTTGGTCCATGTTTATTTATCTGCGCGCTGCTTGGCCGTCGTTGATGGAAGACGAGAAGCAGGCGGGCAAGCGTAAAGAACACGGCTAACGTGTTTTATGTCCTATCGAGTGCTCACTCAGGCAGTAGAAGCATCTACTGAAATCAAGAAAAGTCGTTTTTTGACCTACCTCCATCCGGCCACCTCCAAGCAAGAGGCGGCGGGGTGGGTTAACCATTACCGCTGTACGTTCCCCGATGCCAGGCATCATTGTTGGGCCTATTCCATAGGCAATCCCAACAGCGGAGGATTATTGGGCTCCAGCGACGACGGCGAACCCTCCGGTACAGCCGGCAAACCGATGCTTAATGTGATTACCCATAAAAACATCAGCGACGTTGTGGTTGTGGTGGTGCGTTATTTTGGCGGCATCAAGCTTGGCAGTGGCGGCCTGGTGAGAGCCTATGGTGACGCTGTGCAAACTGCGGTGAGCAGGGCAGAAGACAACAATGTACTGATAGAGCAACAACCTACGCTAAGGTGTCAGCTGACATTTGCTTATGAATATGAACCGCTTGTGCGGCAAATGGCGAGTGAAATGGACGGACTCTTAATCGGTTCAAATTATACCCATGTTGTCACGTTGATTATGGAATTGCCGGAAGCTCTTGCGACAGCGTTTGCCGATAAAGTAATGGATATGTGTAAAGGCGCGTCAGATATTCAATGGTTGGATGATCCGCATCAAGTAAAGCCGTCGTAGCCGCCATTTCAGTGATTCCACCTTGATCCCGATCAATATCACGATTTCCGGGTTTTCTATACTGGATCTGTTGGTTGGTAGTCAATCTTTTGGCAAACCCTCTCCGGTGGGTGATATTGACTCAACGCAATTGTCTTTAGCGAGAGGATCAGGGCAATGTACCTAGACGAAGTGGTAGTATCCGGAATTGTGATTGTTGTGTTGACTTGTGTGTTTTTAGGTTATGCAGGCCGTTTTGCATACCGTCATTTTAAGCAGGACGAACGTAAGTCTAAAAGCGCACAATAGAGGCAAATGCATAAACTGCTGCACGGCGTTATATTGACTGTGCAGCGGGTAGTTTGTGTTTCGGGGTTTATAGCCTAATATTAGCGGGGTCTTAGTTAAGGGAGCCTGCATGCCGCCGAAATCATCAAAATATCGTTGTCTGGATTGTGGTTACGTAGCGACTAGTGCCAAGAACGGTATTTGTCCTGCTTGTCATTCTTCCCTCATGCGCAGAGATCTGTCTGAGCCCCTTGAAAGCGCACCGGTAAAAAGTAGTGCGTGGCGGCTGTGGGTGTGCTGGCTACTGTGGGCAGCTTTTGCCCTGTTGTTAGTCGATAAAATTGCCCATTTAGATTGGTTTTAAAGCCACAACCCGCTTTTAATTTCATTGTTCCTTATTCGCTCTCTTCATTTCTGTCTATTAGCGCTGCTGTTGCGTGTGGCGCGGCTATCTTTTTTGTCTTCAAATTCAACATTGTTATAAATGCGGATTTTTATATGAAGAAAATGTATTTCCTAATTAAATTGTTTGTATTAACATGATTCTAATACTTTAGTGCTAATCATTGGCTTAAGGGAATAGCACTGTTGGTGAGATGAATCCCAACAATGTAAAAGATTTTTGTGTGTTATTGGTATTTATTGAGGGTAATTAAATGAAGAAGTTTTCATCTGTTGTTTTGACCGGCGTTTTATTGGGTGCTGCGTTTGGTGCATCTGCCAACTGTGAGAAGCCAGCTGCGCCAGTGCTGCCAGACCCAAGTTCTGCAGTAACCCCTCAAATGGTTAAAGCAAAGAACGAAGTTCAGGAATACATCAGTAAAGCAGAGGCTTACCTGGCTTGTGTTGGCGATACCGCCAAGCACAACCAAATGGTTGACGAAATGAAAGAAATTGCCGACACGTTCAACGGTGCAATTCGCGCGTTCAAAGAGCGTATGTCTAACGCTTAATGTTTTAGCCCTACCCAAGGGCAGGCCACTCCTTACTTGAGCCCACTTTCGTAGTGGGCTTTTTTTTGCCTGGAAGAAGGGAATTGATGCCAATTATTGGTTGTTTGGTAAACAATGCTTGACAAATAATCTGTCTGCCTTAAGATAATGTTGCAATGCAGCAAAAAACCCAAGGAGACTTTACCATGACTGCTTCTCAAGACTTTATGAAACCTTTTGAGTCAATGAAATCACTGATGTCAGCACAAACTGAAGCAATTTCAAAAACTATTGCACAGCAGCAAAAAGCGGGTGAAGAACTAGCTTCTTTTGTAAAAACAGAGATGGAGAAAGCCCAGGCTCTGAAATCACCAGAAGAAGTTGTTAAATTCAATGTTGAATCAGGCAAGGCATTATTTGAACTGCTCAAATCTCAAGGTGAGGCTTTCGGCAGCATCGCTGAAGAAACTCGCACTACGATGATGAAAGAAATGTCAGCGTTTTCTGCCTGAGGATTGACGTAAACCCATTGGGAGCGTCGCTGAAGGTAGAACCCCTGCCTAATTATCATAAAAAAACCCGAAGCTAGCTTCGGGTTTTTTTATGCGTGTGCAGTTGCACAACTGGTTAGCCATTTCGTTGTTATCACAGTATGGGTATATTACCGCACGTTTATTAAAGCAGAGATAAGGTTGACTATGTGGTATGGGAAAATAATAGCGGGCCTGCTGGGGTTTATGGTGGCAGGGCCCGTGGGCGCGGTGATTGGTGTATTTATCGGCCACTTTTTTGACAAAGGGCTCAAGCAGCTCGGGCATGGGCTTAGCCCCGAACAGCGTAAAAACCTCGAGCAGCTGTTTTTTACCACTGTTTTTACCTTATCAGGTCGTCTGGCTAAGAGTGATGGCCGTGTTTCTGAAGAAGAAATTAAGCATGCGGAGGCCTTAATGCAGCAGATGGGGCTCTCTAGCGACCATAGACAGGATGCCATTCGCCTGTTTAAAGTCGGGGCAGAAGCTGGTTATAACCCTGGCCCATTGCTGCAATCCTTTAAAGAAGGCACAACCATGGCGTTGCAATTACGTCAGTTGTTGATTGTGTATCTCATTGGCATGGCTATGGCCGATGGCGCTATTGACCCGGCCGAGCGCAGTTTGCTGGAGCAGTGTGCCGCAGCATTGGGTATGTCTGACTCCATTCTGGATCAGTTGATTTCTATGGCACAGGCGCAGACCCGGTTTCATGGCGGTGAGTCGGGTAGTCACCGGCAGTACCAGCCCCGGGGATCGCTAGAGGATGCTTATAAAGCATTGGGCGTGAGCGCTGAAGCTTCTGATGGTGAAGTCAAAAAAGCTTACCGGAAGTTGATAAGCGAATACCATCCCGATAAGTTAATGGGGCAGGGGGTGCCCGAAGATATGATCAAGCTGGCCACCGAACGCTCCCAAGAGGTTCAAACCGCCTATGATTTGATAAAGAAGTCCCGTAAAACGGCCAGTTAATAATCTCTTGTTTAAAGTCAATAAAGTGGGATCTAATATACGTTATTGTAGTCTCAGCACGTGCGGATTGGCGTGTGCTGCGGCTAGGTTTGCCACGGCGGATTAAAACCGTCATAGTTGTGTGGCCGCTGCGTCGTCTTGCATTCAGTGTGTAGTGAAACTCCAGGTAACAGAGTAGTAATAACAGGAACGGATATGAAAGTAGAAAGCAAAATTTTTGTGGTAGTAGACCCAACAGATGATAAACACCTCGCTTTAGAGCGTGCTATTGCTGGTATACCCCTGCGTGATCCCAAACCAGAAGTTTATGTTTTCATCGCTGTTGACTCAGAGGTGGTTGATACCCGTGCAGTTAACGACAACCTGTTTCGCGATCAGACCTGGTTTGAAGAGGAAATCCGTAAACCTCTTGAGGCGATTGGTGTGAACTATACGATTGGTATTTCTTGGTCTTCCGAATGGCAGCAGTCGATTGTGTCGGAGGCTAGCCGTTGGGGTGCAGATAATATCTTTCTGCCGTTCCATCCTCGTCAGAACCGTATGCGTTTTACTTTCAGTGAATCAAAGTGGGAGCTGTTCAAGTCTGCCCACTGTCCTGTATTACTGGCCCGTGGCGGTGCGAAACCTCGTCGCGAAGTCATTCTGGCTGCGGTGAACTTTCAGGCAACTCGCGACGTGCAGAAACAATTGAATGACAACATCCTTACCTTCGGTAGTAAGATGGCTGAAGTTTATGGCGCTGAGTTACACGTGGTAAACGGCTACTTGGATTCAATGCTCTACCCAGACCGCGGCCGGTTGGCGAAAGAGACAGGTTTACCACCGGAGCGTATTCATGTACGACAAGGTTATACCGACGAAGTGGTTGCTGCTGTCTCAAAAGAGTTGAAAGCTGATCTGGTGATAATTGGTACCTTGGGACAAACCGGTATGGCTAAAACTCGCCGTGGTAATACTGCCGAGCGTGTTATTACCGGCTTGGAAACTGATGTGGTGGTGGTTAACCACGAGCAGTAAGCATCTGTTACCCCGGCAAGCATTTTTGTCGGGTTAATAGTTATACTGAACATGCCTACAAAGGGGAGACGATATGTCTCCCTTCTTGTTTATGATGGGGCGTACTTTTTAAGGAATATAGCCATGGTATCGGGGCCTTCTTCATCTGATCATTCCGCAGACACCACGAAGCGAGAGTGGTTGTCTCGCTCGGCCTTGGCAGATCAGTTGGGTCATCCCCTTAAAGATATTACTCAGGCAATGATTGATGCGGGCTGGATTCGTCAGGAGCAGGGCGATCGCTGGGTTCTTACCGCAAAAGGCGAGTTCGAGGGTGGTGTTTATCGCAAGAGTAAGCGATTTGGTGAATACGTTGCCTGGCCGTTGAAAATCCTGGATCACCCTGTTTTTTTGCCGTTTCTTGAGCCGCCGTTGCTGACTTTGGCACAGTTCTCAAAACAGGCTGACCTGCCTTCTGCAATGGTTGTCGCCAGTTTGAGTGATTTAGGCTGGATAGAGTCTGTCAGGCAGGGTTTTATACCTACCGCAGAGGGTAGCCAACAGGGTATTCAGGCTCGGCAAAATGACAAAACCGGTGTGCCTTATCTGATGTTTGAGGACATAGTTGCTAAATCAGCACACTGGCTTGCCTATCTCGAAAGATTAAACAACCCACCTTTGTTTGAGCAGGGTAAACGTTATGTTAGCCTTCAGGGCAGCATGCATACAACTGTAGAGCTGGCTCGTATTGCCAGTTGGTTGTACATGCGAGGCGTGGTTTTTTCTACCTGTAGGCCGGTTGTGTTTACCCGGCCAGATCAAAAAGCAGATTTTTACTTGCCCGTCGCCAAGCTGTTTATTGACATGAATTATGAGGGTATTGCCGCGGCTGATCTGGCCCGGTTAATTGCACGGCAGCAGGTATATCAACAGCACCACTTACCCTTTATTGAACTGGTTGGCGCAGAGTGGCCATATATTGAAAACACGCTGCCAAAAGCACTTTTACAGCACGATGTGATAGTTTAAATCCTGGCCAGTGTCAGGTGGTTTTTTCCTGCAACAGCGTGACTTCGCGTTGTGGAAAGGGAATATCGAAGCCATTTTGGGTCAGTGCATTAAAAATGCACAGGTTTATTTGGTAGCGGAGTGTGTGGAATTGTTTGGTGGGTACCCAGACTCGGGCGCACAAATCGATACTACTATCACCGAATCCTTCAATGCCTACTTGGGGCTGTCGAGTGTGATTGATAGCATCTAACGAATGTAGAGCATGAATAATGGTATCGATCGCTTTTTCCGGATTGCAGTGATAAGCAATGCCGATAGTTGCTTCTACCAAGGTATCAGATTGTGAGTTGTGTATGATTTCCCCCACAATATGCCGGTTAGGAATGGTAATGATAACGTCGTCTTCGTCGCTCAGCATCGTGTAAGCCAGGCGGATTTCCTTTACTTGGCCGGAAACACCTTGTACTTCAATTGTATCTCCTACAATAAAGGGGCGGGTGAGAATGATGTTAAGCCCGGCGCTGTAATTGGATAGCAACCCCTGAACGGCTAGGCCAGCACCTAGTGACAGGGCTCCAACGGCTGCGATAAATGGGGTAACACTGATGCCTACCTTGGATAGGGCAATAATCGCAATGAAGGTGACGACGATAATGCGCACCACATTGGCGATAAAGTGGGATAGGGTTACGTCAAGGTTTTTGCGCTCACATAGGGCGAGGGTTACGTTGCTGACCTTCTTGGCGATGAACAAGCCCACCAGCAGAATGACAAGGGCTCCAATGATCTGGAAGCTATAAGTGACTAAAAATTCGGTAACAACCTGGTAAATGGCTGTAATTTGCTTAATTTCTTCTTGCATTGAGAGTCAGCCCTGACAAAACTAGAGTTAAGAACAATAGCAGTATTTTATGACGGCAACAATTTGGGGGAGCGGGGTTGCTGCCAGCAGTAAGCTTTAGTTGTCTTGTGAATTTACCGTAAATGCTGGTTATCAAGAGTATGTTTATATGGCGCGAGATGGGTCGCTTCGCACCGAAAAAGCAAGTTTAAAACGGGTAGGGCATAGTGGCGTAATGCTCACGCAGGCAGAGTATACCTGCCTGCTAACGTTGATGAAGGCTAGACGCCAGCAACTTCTGCAAACCTTGTTACTGCCCCCAGCATTACTGTCATTTGTTCGTCGGTTGCATTGGTCTGGGCACTCATTGCGTTTTTTTATGCAATTACTGGTGCTATTGGTTTTTTTGCCTCTCATTCTTTTATGGGGTGTTGGCTTGTACCTCTGGCGCTGGTTGAGTTTCCCTTTTCACTGGTTGGCTAACCTTCGTGTGCCGCCCGATATCGTGTCTCCTGGCGAGAAAAATATTTCTGGTATTCATCATGCGTTTGGTCGGCTTTTCGATTTAAGTATCGAGCGTTATGCCGGCTGTGTTGATGAATGGGTTAACACGTTGTACAGCGATACCACCCAGAAAGATATGTACTCCACATTGTTGTGTGCGAAATTGAAAGGTATTGACAGTGTGAGCCCACAACTTTCTATTAATGACCCGCTGGTAAGGCGTTACCTGTCCTCTGCACGCGATGAACTTTCCAAGAAGCTTGGGCACTACAGCGCTTCAGGAGTTAGTAATAGTGTGCGCTAGGTATGGTAAAAAGTGTGCGTAATATGTTATTCACCGAGAGCGCATTCCGATAAATCTTCATACGGATACAGCCAGGAAGAAAAATCGTTGAAAAATAATTATTTCCATACGTTGATTATCAGAAGTTTTGCTATCTGGTGCCTTTTGGTCGCCGTTAACAGCGATGCGGCAGTGGTTTTTATCGATGCCTATTCTGTGACCGGTGAGGCTCCCAATGGGTCTATTCAAGTGCGATCGGGTCTGGCATCAGGCGATCTGATGTTAACGCAAATTGTTGTCAATAATTCGAATAGTTCCGGTTTTACAGCGCCCTCTGGTTGGTTGCCACTTGGTTCTGTGGTGCAGGATGGCAGCTTACGATTGTATCACTATTACAAAATCTCTAACGGAACGGAAGTGGGGCAAACCTATACGTGGCAGTTTTCAAATAGCGGTTCAGGCCCTTATATAATAGGTCTTCATGTTTATCGAGGTGTTGATCAAGTCAATCCATTTGACGGAGTAGCGTCTGTAACCGGGATGAGTGGTAGTAATATTGTTGCGCCCTCCGTTACGACTACGACGAACAACAGTGTTCTCATCGGCACTTTTGCTGTCCAGCGAAATGGCTCCCAGTTTACCCCCCCAGGTGGAATGTCAGAAATTTACGACGTCAGGGAAAATTCTGGTAGCAACGATGGCGTTGCCATGATGACAGCTAACCAGGTGTTGGGTGTTGCAGGTGCAACGGGGGCAAAATCGGCTACGGTCTCCAACGCGTCCAACCTCTCGGCGGTTGGCAGTTTGATGGCGCTTTCTGGTGCACCTGTAACGGCACCGCTCTTAATCGGTAGCTGGTCTCTGGATGAAACTACTTGGAGTGGTGCAGCCGATGAGGTGGTTGATACTTCTGGTAACTCGTTAAACGGCAGGGCTGTCGCGGTAAATGGTTTGCCAGGCCAGGGAACGTTACTGGATTCTCCTGCTCTGAGCGGCAATCCGGGTACGTGTGGTTATGGTGTGTTCAGTGGTGCAAATTCTGGCTATTTAATCATTGATGATCCCGGTAATAATTCTCCGTTAGATCTTGCCACAGAACTAACGGTAACCTCATGGATTTATCCGCGAAGTTATCCTCGTTCGGGCTTGATGAGTATTGTGTCAAAAGATGAAAACTTTGAATATCACTTGAACACAAACGGTACTGTCAACTGGTGGTGGGGTGGCGGTTCCAACGAGATGAATTCCACAACTGCGGTGCCATTAAATACGTGGAGTCATGTTGCTATCGTCTACCAGGATGGCAGTCAGCAGATTTATATTAATGGCGTGCTGGCGGGTACACATAGTGATACCGGTACGCTCACGACTCAAAATGACCCGCTGTTTATCGGAACAGATCTCGGATTTAATAGCCGTTCATTCGATGGTTACATTGATGAAGTGCGTGTTTACGATGGGGCTATGACACAGGCTGAGGTGAATGCACTTTACAGCGAACGCCATGCGTGTACCCCCATCGGGCCTGATCATTATAGTGTTATGCATTCTGGCAGCGGCGTCACTTGCGAGGCGGCAGCAATTACCATTACTGCTCACGACGCTTCCCATTCGGCAGTAGTTAATAGTGGAACGACCATTACTCTGAGTTCGTCACTGGCTAACAATGGTTGGACTCTTATCAATGGCAGTGGAACGCTCAGTGGGAATCAGTACACTTTTGCCACTGGCGAGTCGTCGGTGCAGCTGGGTTTGATAAAAACTACCCCGGCAACGCTGGATATCGATATTAGTGACGGTATTGCAACCGACCTCGATGGTGATGCCAGTGAAGACGCGGCTATTACGTTCAGTGATGTTGGTTTTGTGTTCTATGGTAATGGTGTAGCCGATAGTATTAGTCATCAACTAGCAGGAAAGGCGTCCAATGTCGCTCCCGGGGCACAGCTTATTACGCTTAAGGCCGTGCAAACCAACCAAACAACCGGACGCTGTGATGCGTTGATTAATGCTACCGCCGTAGATATTGGAATGGATTACGAATGTATTAACCCAGGTTCCTGTGCACTGCCTCCGGGCACGGGTATGACGGTATCGGGAACAGCTTTAAACGGATTTGCCAATGGAGGTGCCGCCGGTTACCAGAATGTTAGTTTAAATTTTGATGCCAGTGGCGAGGCAAGTGTTTCTTTGTTCTATCCTGATGCTGGCCAAACCCGGCTTTATGCCCGCGCGAATTTGCCTGTGGGCGGTGTTACCAAAACTGTGTCAGGCAGTAGTAATGCCTTTGTTTGGAAACCAGCGGGTTTTTGTGTAGAAGCCACGGAAAGCAATAGCGACTGCTCGGGTGGAAATGGTGTGAATTGTTCCGTTTTCAAACGTGCCGGCGATACTTTCGATCTGCAGATTACTGCAAAAGCGTGGGGTAGTGCAGGGGAGCAGAATACCGACTTCTGTGATAATACAACGACACCCAATTTTCAGTATGCGAATTTACTTTTGGGTAACCGGTTAGACGGCAGCTTGGCTGGAAGCGCTGCTTCCCTAAGTGTTGCCACTGCTGATATATCTGCCAATGGCACCGTGACTGTTGCACAGTCAGTAGACAATGTGGGGAATTTTTATTTTTCGGTAGACGATCTCGCCGATTACTTGGGCGCCGGTCCCGTGCAGGGAAGTGAAAGC
This sequence comes from Cellvibrionaceae bacterium, assembly GCA_050289485.1. Classification (GTDB taxonomy): domain Bacteria; phylum Pseudomonadota; class Gammaproteobacteria; order Pseudomonadales; family Cellvibrionaceae; genus JBNKFV01. The sequence continues at coordinate 189,551 of JBNKFV010000017.1, read as the reverse complement.
GCGCTGGTTGGCCGTTTTGTTCCTTATGCTTTTAATATTTTATCGCGCCCGTTGGTATTACCGAATGATGGCTATGCTTACCTGGGGCAGCCGTTTATGGCGCAGTTTGATGTATCGGCATTAAATAAATCAGGTGTTGTTACGACCAATTATCAGGGCGATTTGGCATTAGCGCAGCAGGGCGATTTGACCTTCGGTATACGTAACAATGCCAACGCGGCAATTTCCAGCCTCGATAGCCGGATTACGGTAGATAATTCGGGTATGGTATGGAGTGGTGGTGTTGCCGACGGTTCGCGGCAATTAGCGCTCAATCGAAATGGCTTGGAAGGGCCATTTGAACGTCTACAGGTTGGGGTATCGATTGAAGATCAAGAAGGTAGTTTTGTTATCAGTGGGCATGTTGGCTTTGCACCCAGGATAGATACCGATTTGGACGGCGTACCGGAAAAGTATTACCTGGGTGAGCTCAACGCCCGGCTAGGACGATTGTATAGCGCCGACGCCTGGGGCCCGGAAGCGGCGGCACTCAATGTTCCGTTTAGAGTAGAGTATTGGGATGGCTCCCTGTGGCGTGCTGCCACTGGCGATGGTACTGCAATTTCACGCAACAGTATTGTTTTTACATCCTCTGCTGGGTCAGCTGCTGCCATGACGACTGACCCAGTAACTGCACCGGTGGGCAGTAATCCAACGGTTGGTTTTGCTAATGACCCTACTGGTAGTCCGATTCTACGCTTTGGTGATGCAACGGCAACCGCAACAGGTGATGCGTTGATGGTTGTCGGCGCACCGGGAGTGGTTGGTTATTTTACCCTCGATGTAGACTTAACCGCTTATCCCTGGTTGCGTTTCGATTGGAATCAGGATGGCGACTACAACAATGATACCGCATTGCCAACCGCGACTATTCGTTTTGAAACCTATCGCGGCAACGATCGTGTGATTTATTGGAAGGAGACCCTGGAGTAGCACCGCCGCAGGGTTGTCAACCTTAGCTTGAAGCCGTTTGGCTATCGCAAACGCTAGAGAATAAATTCCCCACTTTTTATGTGTTAAATCGGTTATACTTCGTGCTTCTTGTGTAAAGCGGCTTGCTTTGATAACTGTTTTTTCGGGGTTTTTTTATGTCCCATCGTTCGCATCTTTTTTCGTTACGTTTCGCCTACGCACTGCGAGAAGCATTGGCAGAGCACTATAATAAAAATACATTTGTTGCTGATCTGATCGCAGGGCTTACCGTAGGTGTTATTGCTATTCCTCTGAGTATGGCTCTTGCCATCGCTAGCGGTGTATCGCCTCAATACGGGCTGTATACGAGTATTATTGGTGGTTTTCTCATTGCCCTGGCGGGCGGTAGCCGAGTCAGTATTTCTGGCCCTACCGCTGCTTTCGTTGTCGTGCTTTATCCCATTGCACAAACCTATGGTCATATAGGTTTGCTGCTGGCAACCATGATGTCGGGTGCCATACTGTTGGTGATGGCGTATGCCCGCCTGGGCCGGTTAATTGAGTATATTCCTGAAGCGGTGATTGCCGGTTTTACAACCGGCATAGGTTTGGTGATCGCAGTTTTGCAGGTACCAGATTTTCTTGGCGTTAGTGTGAATGAAATGCCGGAATTTTTTGGTGATAAGCTACTGGCCATCGCCGCCGTTGCACCACAGTTTTCAGGGGCCAGTGTTTGTGTGGCAGTATTTACGCTAGCGGTAATGGTTTTATGGCCTAAACTGCGTTTTCCAATTCCACCACACTTACCTGCACTGTTGTTTGCCACTTTATTGGCCTATTGGTTTATCGCCCAGGGGCAAACAGTGGAAACCATTGGTTCACGTTTTAGCTACCTTACGCCGGAGGGTGTGACTGAAGCGGGTATCCCACCGTATTTTCCTGAGTTTCGTTGGCCATGGGATTGGGCTAGCCAGGCTAATATGCCGTTGAATTGGCAGCTTGTGGGTACGCTGCTACCACCTGCCTTTGCTATTGCTATGCTCGCTGCGATCGAGTCTTTATTATGCGCCGTTGTGCTCGATGGGATGACAGGTAAGCGGCACAGCGCTAACAGCGAATTGCTTGGGCTGGGCCTGGGTAACTTGGTAGCACCCTTGTTTGGTGGTGTAGCCGCCACAGCTGCCATCTCTCGTTCAGCAGCCAATGTTGCTGCAGGTGCACGCAGCCCGGTTGCCGCGATGGCACATGCCGTTGTGGTATTGATCGGCTTGCTATTATTTGCCAAATACTTGTCGTACTTGCCTATGCCTGCGATTGCTGCATTGTTAATCGTGGTGGCCTGGAAGATGGCAGAGGCTCCGGCGGTGATTAAAAAGTTTTCCAAAGCGCCTGCCCGTGATGCGTTGGTATTGTTTACCTGCTTTTCATTGACGGTAATGATCGATATGGTGGTGGCGATTACTACTGGAATTTTGTTGGCTTCGGTATTGTTTATGCAGGAGCTGGCGGCACTCACACGGGTAAAAGATATTACGGAAAATAATAAACTCGTTAATCGTGAGCTACCGCCAGGATGGAAAGTTTATAAAATTAACGGGCCCTTGTTTTTTGCGGCAGCTGATCGTATTTTTGCCGAGCTGGCCTTAGAGGCTAAGCCGCTAAACGGCATGATTTTATACTTGGATGCCGTTCCGTTACTCGACGCCGGTGGAGTGTCCTCCATGAACCGGTTGATTGATGAATGCAAGCAGAATCAGTGTCAGGTAGTGTTTGCCGATTGGCAGTTTCAACCGCTGAAAACATTGGCCAGGGCTGGGGCTTCACCTGTTGATGGCGTTAGTCGTTTTACATCAACGTTGGCAGAGGCGATCGATATTGTGAGTACTTCGGCTTAACCGTTTGTTAATTCAAATTAGTGTCAACAGACCTTACCGGGTTGATCACCCAGTAGTTGATTCAAGGTTTGGGTGAAACTGTTGAAGTTTAAGGGTTTAGTCAGATAGCGATCAAAGCCCGCCAGGTTGCCTCGTTCAATATCTTGCGGCATGGCGTTGGCCGACAACGCAATAACAGGGATAGATTTGGTTGCTTGGTCGTGCCTGAGAATGTTCAGTGCCTCAAAACCATCCATGCCGGGCAAGTTGATGTCCATAATAATGAGATCGGGGCGTTTGACTCGGGCTTTATACAGGCCGAGAACGGCTTCCTCTGCAATGTCTAATTCTAATTGTGGGTGATGAGTGAAAAATTGTTGCATCACCCGAATGTTCGACGGGTTATCTTCGACATAAAGCACTAACTTCGGCCGATTGATAGCGAGGCCTTCCATTTTATCGTCATCATTTTCTTCCGGTTCTGTATCGGGAATAGCTTCTTCATAATCGGTGAGAATCGGCAGGCGAATAAAAAAACGACTGCCTTCACCCTGATGGCTGACGAAATTGATGTGCCCATGCATCAGTTCCACTAAACGTTTGGTAATCAACAAGCCGACCCCGCTGCCTTCAACTTCGCCACTTTCTGCTCCGAGGCGGTTAAACGGCTGGAAAACCTCGTCTTGCCGTAATATGGGAATACCAATGCCCGTGTCTTCTACGGCAACTTCAAGCTGGCCATCGGCTTTCAATCGGGTAAGCTCTACTGTGACGTGACCATTTGGCAGGTTATATTTAATGGCATTACTGATTAAATTGAGCAGAGCCTGGCGCAGCCGAATCGCATCGGCCCGAATAAAAGTGTTTTCTTCGTTGTTGTACTTCACGCTGAGTGTAACCTGGTGGGCCCTGGCTAGCGGTTCCATTAGTCTAACGCAGTCATTGATAATACGTTGTGGCAAAACCGGCTCCATGGACAATGACAAACGCCCGGATTCTATCCGCGACAAATCCAGTACATCATTAATCAAGTCGAGCAGATGTTTGCTGGCCCGGTGGATTTCCTGCACATTTTGTTGCTGTCGTTGAGTGAGATTTTCTTCGTAACTTAATAGCTGTGTAAAACCCAGAATGGCATTCATAGGCGTACGCAACTCGTGACTCATGTTGGAGAGAAAATCTGCTAGTGCTGCATATTTTTGTAATCGGTTTTGTATTTCTTCTGTCTGTTCCGCAATACGGTGCTCAAGGTTTTTATTCATGTTCTCAATTTGCGTGTACAGCTCAGCGTTTTTAATGGCAGAGCCGACAAACGATGCCATCAGTTTTAACTGTTCGATATCGGTATCCAATAGTTCAACAGGCTTTTCGACACTGCCTAGGGTCAAAACGCCAATAGGCCGGCCCTGAAACAAAATTGGTGTATGGAATGCTGAGCGTGGCGTGCCCATGATCTCCAGTACTCGTCGGGACTTTTCCGACATCTGTACATGAATAATTTTGAAAATATCGGGAAAGTAATAATGCTCGTTGTGCAAAAAAGCGGTTGGAACAGTGCCGTCTTCCGGTGTTAATGTATAAGGATTTGTCTTTAAGTACGCCAGAAAACGCTCGGAAACAGGTTTGAATTGAGGGTTTGTATAGTAAACAGCTTCAGGGATTAAGTTGTCGTTTTTACGCAAATAAATCAGCGAAAAATCGAAGTCTGTTAGACGCAAAAATTGCTTTAACAGCGTGTTATACATCTCCTCGGAGTTGGTAATGCTATTAATCGTGGAGATAGCATCAATAAAAAACTCATTCTTGCTACGTTGTGTTTCATAAAGTATTTGATGTAATTGTAGCTGATCCAACAGCGAGAACTGTGCGATAAGGTTGGCAGATCGGCTTAGCACGGCCTCGATATTGGCGAGAATGCTGGTAAACGATTGCAGCTCTACGGTGTTGTTGTAGAAAACCAGCAGGTTGCCGATGACTTCTTGCTTGAGAAGGATGGGAAATGCCCACAGTGTGGCCATTTCCCACTTCTCAAAACGGTCTTTAATGAATGGGTCGAGGCTTTGCAGTGACTGGGCGTCGATAAATGTGACATCAAGCTCGTTGTCGGCATTTGATATCAGAGGAAACTTTACATTGATGTAGGTGCTTTTTACCGGCTCAAATTGGGGGGGTAAAAGCAATCCTTTGCAGACGGGAGAACTGTTTTGATTGACCGTAACGATAACACCATCACAGTGGCTCAGCCGTTTTACCTCCTGCATTAAGCTGTCCAGCAAGCTGGACAGCCCTTGGGCCGAAAGCAATTCTTCAAGAAAGGTAAAACTGGCCAAACATTAACTCCTTAGTCCAGGGTACCGGTCAATCAGGTCTAACGCTGCTTGATAACCAGCATTTCGCAAGTACTGCTGGTTGGAATACGACCAGTCTAACAGCTGCGGAACTCTTGCATCATCAATCTGGTAGTCCATACGACAGATGGTAAAGCGATTGTCTCGATTATACTCCAGCTCAAACAGTCGCATATCGTCTTCTGCGATGGTAGCCAGCGGGAAGAACATTGATAGTATCCAAGTGTCCCATAAATTTTGACCCTCGCGCATGAAAAATTCTTTTTGCAGGATATTAATTGGCACAATATAGTCGAATGCTTCGCCATCCTTGCACTCGTCGATCAGCATAGCTTTAAAGTTTAGTACGTCAAAATAAGCGGCTTCAGCGTAGGTGTCGCCGTTTATCTTTTTGGGTACAAAGAGAAAGGGCAGTGAGGCTCCGGCGAGAATATGGTCTATTTGCAAGTCATTTTCGTGAATGTTCTCAACCTTTTTTTTGGTGAGGTTGAGTACGTTGATATAAACCTCTTCAGGTGAGGCCCTCACTTGGTCGAGGTCGACAAACAGGTCCAGCAGTGATGAAATTCGCGATAACCCCGCACTGGTGGGGTTTAGATCCATGAAGGCAAGTGTTTGCCCCCAAAAGAAGAAACAGTCGCGTGCGAGACGCTCCAGGTCGGTTTGCGGATGGGTAAGGGCAGGGAATGCCTGCATGGTTTGTCGAGCCCAGTAGTCCCAGAAGACATTAGTTGCCTGGTGGTTTTTGTTGTAGGCCACAAAATTGATGGGAAATATTGAGTAAACGGTATCGTTGATGCCAGCGTATTTCCAAAAGGCTTCGAGGGTTTCAATACGTTCCTGTTTCGAAGCCTTTGAGGTGTAAACGGCAGCGATAATCGAGCCAATGCTGTTGCCTGCGATAAGGTTAAAGTGAATATCGTTTTCTTCGAAGGCAATGAGGGCGCCCACTTCCAGTGCACCAAGCGGTCCACCTCCACCCAGAATCAATGCTTTATTTGCCACGTCCGTGCTCCTTTTGCGTTGGGTTGGTTGATATGACGCACTTAGTGCGTGTCGTCATAATCAAAGCCTAGTCCCTGTCTTTGGAGTCAATGTGGATTTGTGTGCCTTTGTGGTGAAATAACGCGCTTTGTGGCTATTTTGTCGCCATGGGCCGCATGTGACTACTTTTTCTGGTGGCTACTCACGTCGTAAGGGTTTTTTGGCAGGTAGGCTTTAATGGCGTCAGCATTTTCGTCGTAAATACGCTGGATATCGGGTACCAGGCCTACCTCCATACGCCGTGCCAGCATAGTGACAGGGAACAGGCAGTACTTGGTATTGACTACACAGACAGCACGGCTACGGCCTCGTCGATCCTCGTAAATAGTCCACTTCAAGCCCAGTTCATTGACATAAATGTCTCCTAATACTACGCCCATTGCCTGTAGCTTGATTTTATCCTGATCTTTCACCAAACCTTGGTACACAATACGCTGCATGGTGGCAATATCGCTCTTATTGCCACGAATCTGCTCGCCAAAGGTACCCCTGGCGATATCATCTATCATGGTTCGTTGTTTGCCCAGGTGGTTGTTGTCCAGCCAACTTGGCTCAGACAAGGTGACGCCGTCGTCGTCGGATTTTTGCGCGTGGGCCGACACAGTCATTAGCAATAAAAGTGAGAGTAATAAAGGATGTTTGGTAGGGTATTTCATGTTGCGTAAGCCAATAAAAATCATGGGGTTGATCATATGTTAATCAATTGTCAGAACCACCCTTGGGACAATGTTTTAAAACTCGTGTTCCCTAGGACCTGTTCGTTAATCTGGATGTCCTGTTATGGCTAAAAAGCCGTCAATTTCCAACAGTAGGCGCTTTAGGCGAGGCGCGAGGTATTATGCACGGAAGTATCTCTTTATAATACCCGGCCGCCTCTGACGATCCAGAGCAGGACATTCAAATTAGTGTAGAACAGGCGTAGAAACAGGATAAAAGTTCATGTCGTTAACCACGTGGGTAGTTCACGGAATCGATTTCGCGGGGCCTGATGGTACTGTGCATACGCAGCAGGCTGGCGATGTTCAACCGGTCAATGGGGTGGTGGAAGAGCTGTTTCAGGCACTTAAAACGCGGTATGTGACCAAACCCAGCAAGCGGTATGGCCATTTTTCCGACGATGCCGGTAGTGCACCGTTTCCGCAATGGTTGAATCAGTACACCAATGAACAAATGTCGTTTTTAAGCCTTTCGCAAAAGTTTTTGCAACAGTGGGCGCAAACCCTTGACCAACAAGACTGCCAGGTAACCGGGCATATTGCCATGTTCCACGAAAAGCTGGTGGAGGCCGACTTCCTGTATATTTTTCACCTGCAACACAGTGCTGGGGTCTATATTGATAATCAGCTGGCGGCCAATAGCAGTTTGTTTATTGATCCGGCCGGTTTGGAGCTGGCAGCCAAAATCAACCTGTCTGCCCCTGATCCAGAAGATACTGCTGCCAATGTGTCTATTCTGTTTCGCCGTGGTGACAAGGTACTCAGCGACAGTTTTCAGCAGGCGGTAGGCTTTGCTGATCCGCTGGATACAGTGGCGCAAACCAAGGTATTTATTGAGTCGGTTTCACGCTATACCGATTCTCTTGATGAGGCGGTGGCGAGTGAGACCCGTAACCGCATTGTCGATTATTGCATCGACCAGGATAAAGCCGGAGAACCGGTGAAGCTCGATGAGCTTTCGTCTCACGTCAATGCCGAAAAGCCAGAGGCATTGCGGGAGTATTTTGTCGGTAATGAGGCCTTGGCGGCTCAGCGGGAATTTATTCCTGATCGTAAACAATTACGCCAATTTGTGCGTATCAGTGGGCGTAATGAAAATGTGAGTCTGAGTTTTACCTCAGACTGTATTGGCGAAACGGTGATTTTTGATAAAGAAGCCGAGACACTCACGCTGCGCCAGGTTCCCCTGGCGGTAAAAGCACGTATATTGGATTTACTGCGTAATAAAGCACAGGATCATTCAAATTAGTGTTAACGGGCCCTAGCACGGCTGTACAGGTCTAACCAAAAGAAGGACGAAAACCATGAAAGTGATGAAGTATTTACTGGGAATTATTCTGGCACTGGCGGTTGTGATCGGTGGTGTATTGTATTGGGGCATTAGTGATATTAACCAATTGGTCAAAAAAGCGGTGGAAACGGTGGGGCCAGAAGTCACCAAGACCGAGGTATCACTCAGTGGTGCCGATATCAAAATCACTCAAGGCCGGGGCGTGCTTAACGGCCTTTCCATCGCCAACCCACAGGGGTTCTCGAGTGATAATATTTTTGCAATCGACAAGATTGTGGTTGATGTCGACCCAAAAGCCATACTTGACGGTGTGATTGTGATTGATGAACTCACGCTTGATGGGGCTGATTTGTTGGCAGAGCACAAAAATGTGTCTGAGACCAATCTTCAGGCATTGTTGAACAATATCCAGGGCAGTGGCAGCTCATCCGCTTCAGAGAGTTCGTCAGCGGAAGAGGGTAGTGATGTACGCCTGGCGGTTAAAAAGCTAAGTGTGATCAATAATAAAGTGCGTTTGGAATCAGAGAAACTCGGTAGTTACACCTTGGATCTACCTGCGATAACGCAAAGCAATATCGGTGACCCAGCTGTTGGTTTAACCCCAGCGGAACTGGGTAAAGCTATTCTCAAGCCTATTTTGCGCAATGCCGAAAAAGCGGTAAAAGCCAAGTTGGAAACCCTGGCTAAAGAAGAAGTGAAAGATAAGGCCGAAGAAAAGCTCAAAGAAAAATTGGGCGATAAGGTCTCTGAAGAAGACCAAGAAAAGCTCAAAAGTTTGAAAAATATGTTTGGTAAATAAGCACTATTTGCGATAGCCAATACGGGTGGCAGGGGAACCTGCCACCACGGTGTTTTCTGCGATATTCTGCGTCACTACGCTACCCATACCCACAACAGCGCCATCGCCAATGCTAACTCCGTCGCGAATGGAAACATTTGCGCCTATCCACACGTCATTGCCAATCGATATGCCTTTCGATGTGACTGGTTGATCATTGATGTGTCGCTCTGCTTCCATGCCGTGATTAAAGGCATAGATACAGCAGTTAGGGCCAATGCGAACACCGTTGCCAATATTGATGCCTGCTTTGCCGCCATCAAGCTTTGCGTTTTGATTAATGCCAACGTGATCACCTAGTGTCAGTGGGCCATGCAGAAAAACATGGGCCGCGATTTGGCAGTGGTTACCGATATGAATAGGGCGGCCAGGCTCAGCAAAAATGGCCGCTTCCGGGGCGATAAAGTTATTACTGCCAAGACTAACGGTTTCAAGCGCTTGCAACTGCGCCTGAATCGATTGTTGCCACGCCTGAGCCCAACGTTTGTGTTTTTCTTTTAACGAATAGTAAAGCCACGGCATAAAGCTTAGGCGTTTTTTATGCTGTTCCTGGTACAGATCTGTGATGTCGTTAGGCATGGTGAATATCGGCGGTTGCTAAAATCAGGCGAGCCGAAGGTAACGCAGCGATAGTGCAAGGTAAAGAAAAAGGTGCCCGCTCACTTAACACGATAGGAGAACTGTTTGGGTGGCTATCTGTTCCAGGTCGGGCTAGTACCTGGTTTCCACATTCAACAGCTGGAGACTGGCGACCAGTCTCATCTGCTCCCTGGCAGGAAAGGGGTTAAGTTTCACGGGCACCTGCAACCAGTATAGCAGCGCTTGATAGACTGGCTAATGTCGCGTCAGCGAGGCAACGCCAAAACTTTGCCAGAATTGCTTTGTGCGTGGCGAAAACGGCTTTTTTCGCTGTTTCGCACAGAGTATCATGCTGACTTGTGCCCGAAACTCCTTTAAAAGAGCCATAAATGTTTTCTATTTGTGCCCATCATTCAGACTTTATTGTGGCTTATAAACCTGAAGGTGTTGATGTTCATACCTGTGAGGGTACGGCAGGTTTTTTCGTGCAGTTGGAAAACCAGCTGGGGGAAAAGTTGTATCCGGTACACCGGTTAGACAAAGTGACGTCTGGCCTGATAGTGGTAGGGCGCTCAAGTGAGAGTGCCAGTGTGCTTGCAGCAGCGTTTCGGCGCCGCGAAGTACAAAAGTTTTATCTGGCGATTGCTGATAAAAAGCCGAAAAAAAAGCAAGGTGCCGTAGTCGGCGATATGGAGCGTTCACGCCGGGGTACGTGGAAGTTAACGCCAGCAACGGATAATCCCGCCATTACTCAATTTTTCTCCTATGCCTTGGCCGATGGCCTGCGATTATTCCTGTTAAAACCGGCAACCGGTAAAACCCATCAGTTACGAGTAGCTACGAAAAGTTTGGGGAGCCCCATTCTTGGTGATGCGCTATATGGTGGCACAGCGAGCGATCGTGTTTATCTGCATGCCTACGGTTTGGGGTTTTGCTATGCGGGAATTGCTTATACTTACCTGCAACCCCCGTTGGCAGGGCAGGCATTTACCAATGCGTTGGTGAGTAGCACTGTAAATGCCATTGGTGATCCAGCGGCCTTGCCGTGGCCAGTAAAAGTAAAGCAACATTGAGGAACGTTAAGGAACATACCGGGATGGGGATATCACGCGCCGCGCAGCTTTTTTGTGGATTGATTATCGTGCTTCTTCTTGGCTGCGATACCCGCGACACACAAGTATCAGAAAGCGGTGACAATGCAAACGCTGCGCAAGCAGGTTGCTGGTTTGATGTGTCGGCTTACGATAATGTCGAATGCGGTTATTATCAGCCGCAAGATGTGCCGCAGTTTCAGCTTGCCTATGTAGTGATTAAGCATAACCCATTGCAGCGCAGTGATACCGCAGTGCTTTATTTGCCGGGTGGCCCAGGTGGTGACAGCTTTCTAAGCCAAGAGGGTATCGACCACTGGCGTGACTGGTATGCTCGGGCCAATGTAACAGCCGACTTGGTTTTGGTTGATCGCCGTGGGGTGGGGCAGTCGACGCCATCGTGGCACTGCGATGACTATATTGATTTCTCTCGACAGGTTTTAAAGCAAGATTTGTCTGGGTTAGAGGAAGCTCAGCTAGGCTTCGATGTGATCGCGCAATGTCTGCAACAATTAGAAGCTCAGGGGTTTGATGGACTGGCATTTTCTACGTCGCAGAGTGCGTCAGACATCTTGGGTGTTTTGCGAGCGAATCACTACAGCAGTTGGCATGTATTTGGAGTCTCTTATGGTACCCGCCTGGCCTTGGCTATCTACGAGGCGGCGCCTACGCACGTACGCTCTCTGGTACTCGATTCACTCTACGCACCCAATCAAGGGTTACTCACCGATTGGCCGCCTGTATTGTCGGGTGCTTTATCGCGCTTGTGGGCGTCGTGCGAGGCCTTTAGCCATTGTGAAAGCCCCGCCACCCTCGAAGCTGCATTCTGGAAAGTGCTTGATAATTTAAAGCAGGCACCGGTATCGGTAGTCGTGCCCAGCTGGAATCACGATGCGCCCTATGAGGTGCTGGTGAATGATCAGCGTTTTGTATCGATTGTATTTTCCAGTTTGTATGATCGGTACGCTTACCCAGACATTGTTGATGCCATTGTCGAACTAACCGGTTACAGAAAAAAAGCACTGGCGAGACTGGTAGAGCCGTTCATTAATTATGCGTTTGATCCAAACTTTAACGACATGGTGTTTTTTGCGGTGGAGTGTCGGGACAACCCCATGGTGTCGCCCGAGCAATACCAATCGGCAGTTAGTCTGTATCCAGCATGGAAGGCTTATACAGAATTTTCCTTCGATTACGATATTTGTCCGCTGCTGAACCCTGGTGGTGTTATCGCGCCATTTTCTTTGGCTGACGATGTGATGCCAGTGGTAGACGTGCCTGTGTTGTTAATGGGTGGTGAGCTTGATCCGGTCACGCCGTTATCGTGGGCGAAGCTGGCGCTTCCCTATTTGCCGCAAGGGCAAACTGTGTTTTTACCAAACTATGGTCACGCTATAGAGAGTAGTTTGCCTTGTGGGGCAGAGGTGGTAGGGCGGTTTATTAATAATCCAACGGCGAAGGTTGCTGTGGACTGTCTTGAGGATCAGTGGTGAGAAGATCGTCGATAATGGCTACATGCCGCAGATAACACACTGCGGCATGTAAGAGGTATGCTTATTCGTACAGACACAAATAGGCGCTTTCTACATCTACGCGGCATTGAAAAACCACATCGGCCGGAATGTTAAAGCTTTCACCGGCTTTGAACGTTTGCCAATCATCGCTGCCGGGTAATTTCACTGTCAGCGAACCACTGGTAACGGTCATGGTTTCTTTCTTGCTGGTAGAAAACTCGTAATCGCCTTTGGCCATTACACCCACTGTTGCCGGCAGGGTTTCTGTTTGGAAGGCGATGGATACCACCTTGCCTTCGAAGTATTCATTGGTTTTAAACATAATCAGCTCCTATAAAAAGCGCGGCGATTATACGGGTTTACGTAAGATTGCACACCTGATTTTCAATTTGCGCACTTTTTGCACTATTTTGATGCTCTTGGTTAATCAGTGACGTGCCCGTAAAATAACGGCCCAAATTACAACAGGGGTGGTGCATGGCAATTGTGTGGGAATATCAACGCAGTGAAGCCCACTATCGCGTGGTAAAGGCTGGTGCTTCCATCAGGCTGTATACCAATGGCGTTTTTCATAGCCAGTACAATCCAAACCAACTCATTAATGGCAGCGTGTGGGATCTTCTCATTGCCCCTGCCTTGCATCCCCGTATTGCTCAACAACCGCGCTTACTGGTAATGGGCGTAGGCGGTGGAACGGTGATTAGTGTGTTGCAGAAGCTTCTGCGACCGTCTGTAACCGTGGGGCTAGAGCTAAACCCGTTACACCTGCATATTGCTCGTCACTATTTTTCTGTACAGCGGCGTAATACCTTACTATTGCAAACCGATGCGATTCGGTGGGCAGACTATTATCGTGGCCCGGCTTTTGACGTAGTGATAGATGACTTGTTTGGCGAGCATAATGGTGAGCCTTCGCGTGCGATTGCTCTGGGCCGAACTTGGTTTAAAAAGCTAATAGGCATGGTGACCGAGCAGGGCTGCTTGGTGGTTAATGTTGACGATACAAAACAGCTACAGGTACTGCTGGCAGAGTTACGACCACATGAGCGCATTGATGTGCTAAAACGCAGCGTAGTATTGCAATTACCCCAGTATTATAACGCTGTGCTCGTCTATTATCGCAGTGGCGACGCTGAACTACATGCGCGACTCATCAAAGAACAATTGCAACAAAACGCAGTAGGCCGACATAAAGCCCGTGTTTTGCCATTGGCTGTTTGGTTACGGCGTCAGTAATACCACTTTAAATTGTTTGTTATCAGCGATCACATCTGCTTGCGAAAAATACTGACGTGCTTTTTTCTCTAAAGGAATAAACGCGTTAACCACAAACAATGCCTTGCCCTGTTTGTTCAAATGTTGGCGGGCTTGCCGTAAAAACTTATCGGTAAGCGCCCCATCAACCTGAAACCCTTGGTGAAAGGGGGGGTTGCATAGCACCAGATCAACACGGTCGGTAATGCTTTCTGCACAGTCTGCTGCGACTGCAGTTACCTTGATATCGTTGGCTTCAATATTTTCTTTCAGTGCGAGTAGGGCGGCGGCGTTATTGTCGGTGGCAATGCGCGTGGTAAAAGGAAGTGATTTTGTTATCAGTGTCAGGTAGCCATAACCACAGCCCAGATCAAGCATGCTGCCGCTTTTATTGATGTGGTCGCCATTCAATAGGTTCAGTTGCTCAATTAAAAAGACACTGCCTTGGTCAATTTTTTCCCAGCCGTAGGCACCGGGCTTGGAATAAATATCTACAGGATTACCTAGTATGTCGGGCAAGGTTTTTATTTGGCGAATCCGGGTGTAATTATCGTCATCCAGCGCTTGTGGTGACGTTTTCAATCCACGACAGCGGGCCACATAGCAGGTGCCATTTTTTTCTGTGTTAACGTAGGTAAATAAGGCTTCGGCGTTCTTGGCAAAGCGTTTGATTCCATCATTTTTTTGCCCCACAAGTATCAGTTCGCCAGTATCACTGAGTTGTTGATAAGCTTGATTCATCACGCGGTGGATCACGGCTTTTTCTTTTGAAAGCCGATAGATGATTTGTTCAAAGGGTTGAGTGAATATGCTCAAGTCTACGTCATTAAACGTGCAAGCCAGTCCCTGTTGATTCAGTTTGTTGGCTACATCGATGCGATTGCTTAGCGCCTGTAAGGTATTGCTGTTCAATCCACTTACGGCGCCTTGTCCGCCAAGGTTTTCGTCAGTAATCCATAAGGTAGCAAGGTTTGACTGTCGCAGTAATTCGCTCACCAACAACTGGCAAGGGTCGGTTTTGCTTGTGGCTGACTGACGACGCATAAATAGTTCTTCTCAATAATTATTCAGAGCTGCTTTAGCTATCCATCGCTAACCAGCAATTTCTTCTGCCGTTAATGCCCGATAGTCTCCGGGTTCTAATGTGCTGTCCAGTGTAATACTGCCTACAGCTTCTCTGTGCAGTGCGGTAACCCGGTTGCCAATGGCGGCAAACATGCGTTTTACCTGATGATATTTTCCTTCAAAGATAGTGAGCCTGGCTTCGTTGCGAAATAATACGGTTAACTCTGCTGGTTTGGTGGGCTTTTTTTCGCCCTCAAGGAGTATGCCCTTGGCAAATAAATCTGCTGCGTTATCGGGCAGGTCGTCGGCCAGCTCAACAAGGTAGGTTTTACCGTAGCGCTTATTGGGAGAGGTAATTTTATGATTCCATTGGCCGTCGTCGGTAATCAGCAGCAGCCCGGTGGTATCGATGTCTAATCGGCCGGCAATTTGCAATTTGTCTTTACGGGGTTCGTCGAGCAAATCGAGCACAGTTGGGTGTTCGCCGTCTTTAGTGACCGAGACATAGCCCTCCGGTTTGTTGAGCATGAAATAGCGAGGGCCATGGGCCTGTATTTCGTCTCCGTCAACCGTTACACAGGCGTCGAGGGTTATGTGTTGCGAGGCATCTCGTTGGCATTGGCCGTCAACGCAAACGCTGCCTGCTTTTAGCCGCTTTTTCACGTCTTTGCGGGAAAGCCCGGTGAAGTGGCTCAGGTACTTGTCCAGTCGCATCATGTTTAACGGGCGTGCTCTAACCAATGTGAAGGCACAGCATTTTGCCAGTTAAAGGTATGAATTACACGCGTAAAAACGGTGTCTAGTGTGGCCGTTAAGTGCAGTGGCACAGCAGTGACCGGGTGCTTGATATGTAACTCGGTAGCGGCCAGTAATAACCTGTTGGTTTGGTAGGTTTCGTTAAAAAAACGGTTGTGCAGCCCTTTGCCATGTTTGGCATCGCCAATAATCGGGTGGGCGATGTGTTTCATATGGCGGCGAATCTGGTGTTTGCGGCCGGTTAGCGGGTTGCATTGCACCAGGCTGTAACGACTGGTGGGATAGCGGTCAATCTGTACCGGTAATTCAATGTCTGCCAGCCGTTTAAAATGCGTAACGGCCGCTTGCGGCGGTTTGTTTTGCCGGGCTTTTTTGTCGGTGTATTTATCCAGATCTTCGGTGAGGGCGTGGTCGATCTCACCCTGTTCTGGAGCAATGCCTCGCACCACGGCGAGATAGCTTTTTTTCGGCGCTTGGGTGCTGAACTGGTCCCCAAGTTGGGTCGCTATCGAGGGTGAGAGCGCAAAAACCAGCACGCCAGAGGTCGGTTTGTCGAGCCTGTGTACCGGGTACACCCGTTGACCTATCTGATCTCTCACCAGTTGCAGAGCAAAGCGGGTTTCGTGGCGGTCTATTTCGCTGCGGTGCACGAGCAAGCCGCTGGGTTTATTCACCGCTACCAGGTACTCGTCGTGGTAGATAACCGGTAGTTGCTCGGGCGGTAGGGCAGAGGATTCCTCAGTGTTACAGTCAGGGGGCGTGTGGTGCTGTAACGCTGGGGAATCCTCGTTTGTCATATGATGGGCTTAGCCGAGTTTTTTCTCGCCAGAGTCAACTGACTGATAAATCAGGGTGTTAATGGTCATTGGGCCTACGCCGCCAGGTACTGGGGTATAAGCAGCCACACGGTCAACCAGTGGGCCAAGTTCTATATCACCAACGCCGCCGGGGTGGTAACCCGCATCGACAACCACCGCGCCGTCTTTAATCCATTCGGCCTTGATAAATTCCGGTTTGCCTACGGCGCCCACAATAATATCTGCCTGCCTGATATGCGCTTCCAGATTTTGTGTACGTGAATGGCAGACGGTTACGGTGGCATTAGCATTCAACAGCATGAGTGCCATGGGCTTGCCCAGAATGGGGCTGCGGCCAACCACAACCGCATGCTTACCTTGCAGGGGAATATTATAGGCTTCCAGCAAGCGCATGATTCCTTTTGGGGTTGCGCAGCCGTAGGCTTCTTCACCCATGGCCATGCGGCCAAAACCGAGGCAGGTTACACCGTCTACGTCTTTTTCCAGGGCAATCGCATCAAAACAGGCGCGTTCGTCGATTTGTTCGGGCACCGGGTGTTGCAGCAAAATGCCGTGCACATTGGGGTTGTTGTTAAGCTCGTCAATTTTTGCCAGCAGCTCTTCGGTAGTGGTGGAACTGGGCATTTCAACGCGAATAGAGCCCATGCCAACGCGCTCACAGGCGTTGCCCTTCATCTTTACGTAGGTGGCGGAGGCGGGGTCATCACCCACCAGAATAGTGGCAAGAATAGGTGTTTGGCCGTTGCTTTTGGCTTTCATCGCGGCTACGCGTTGCGAAAGCTCTTCTTCGGTTTTTTTCGCGAGGGCCTTGCCGTCGAGAACGAGTGCAGACATAGCAATTGGATCCTGTTTTGTTGTTTTACTCTGGACGTTGCCCAGTGCCATAGAAAAAGGAGGGGCATTGTCGCATAGGCGAAGAATCAGGAAAATAGGGTATTTTTTTCATAACGCAGTGGGCCAGTGTGGGCGTGTGGCCTTTAACCGGTCAATCGCGGTAAGTGGATCCTGTTTGCGGTGCTTGCAGCCTACTTTGGTTGATGCAACCTTCGCCATAACTGGTTATTTCTTGATTTAATTGGCTAAGTAATTGGCAGGCTTAAAAAAAACTGTTTTTTTTCGTGTTTTTGACGTTGACGAGGCGTAGGGCCATGGGTATTATGCGCACCTCTTGAGACGCGGCATGTCTCGTAAGTCGGAGTGTAGCGCAGCTTGGTAGCGCATCTGGTTTGGGACCAGAGGGTCGGGGGTTCGAATCCCTCCACTCCGACCATTTTCGAGCCTCAGAGGCGTTTGGGCCTCATCCAAATGCGCCCGTAGCTCAGTTGGATAGAGCAACGGCCTTCTAAGCCGTGGGTCACAGGTTCGAATCCTGTCGGGCGTGCCATTCCAAGTTACGCGAAATCTCAAGCCGTAATGGTGGCTGTAGCTCAGTTGGTAGAGCCCTGGATTGTGATTCCAGTCGTCGCGGGTTCAAGTCCCGTCAGCCACCCCATCTCTAAATTCTACCGTAGCTCGATTGTCCTAACGTTGGTTTTGGAACTCCGTAGTGAGAACGGGACTAATCCAGGTAACACTCTTTGTTGGCGCTACGCGCTTTAATGTTGTTGCCGGCAACGCGGGGCTCGCCAGTTTAGGACTTCAAGGCTTTCACACTGCTCTAAACGGTACAGCAACACCAAGGTGTTGCTCGGCGGCGTGTTTCTCCATGCAGTAGCAACGTCAGGAGAGCGGGGGAGGCGAGTAGATTCGGCTAAAACGCCAGGGAGTTGGATAACTTGGTGTCGGATCGATGGGTATTTACCAGGATACTCTGTCTCCAGTTCTCAGCCGTAAGATACAGGGGGGCCATTCTTCACCTTATACTTAACCTGCCTACAGCAGTATGTTGAACCCAATCTGCTCGACGAAAACTAAAAGCATCATTACCAGGTAAGGTTTGAATTGTTTGCTATGTTTCCAGTCAAACAAGACCAATCCAGCGAGGATTAAGTAGACAGTTATATATCTGAGATTATTGGTTACTCCCGGATCCAGATCAAATATGGTGGGGCCTATCCTGCCAAAGGTTGGTCCTAGAAATACTGTTGCAGTTCCAATCATATAGCGCATGTGCTGTGGCGTATCACGTCTTTTGTACACAGCTAAACCATAGAGAATGATCAATACCGTGCTATCGGAAATTGGGATATAAGCAAGAATAGGGTATTCGGAAGCCAACATTCTTTGGATCAGGGTATAAAATGAAATGATCAAAAGAGGGAAAAAGATATATGAAATCTGCCCAAGCATTTTGTGCGCATTGACGTTTCCAGAACGAATAAGAAGCGGCTGTACAACAAGTAGCACAACCCATAACGACGCTGCAATGGCATGGATATGATCAAATATTCCGACCTTGCTATGCGTCAATGCCGAAAAGCTTTGATCGAATGTAGGAAAATTACTGAAGTACGTTACGTAAAACCCTATAGCGACCAAGGGGAACAGCAGTAATATAAAATATCCGGTGTTTTTGTAAGCCTTTTCCATTTTCAAAATCCTTGTAGAGTGGTTGATTATTAATATTTAAGGGTAGTCGGACCACTATAGTTTCAGTTCCTTTATCCATTCTTTGTCTGGAAGTTCTTTTTTTTTACTTTAAGGAAATATGGGGGGGGCGCTCATCTCTTGGTTGCTGCCGCATGACGAGGTGGGTTGCTCTACCAGTTATGCCGAGGTCAGCTGCTTTTTCCTGAACTGGAGCGGTGACAAACCAAATTTCGTCTTAAAAATTCTGCTGAAGTGCGAAACATTCTCGAAACCGGAGTCAAAGGCGACTTCAGATACACTCTGCTCGGTGCGAGTCAACAAATCCCTGGCGTGTTCTAGCCGCCTTTCCGTAAGCCATTTACCGGGTGTGGTACCGTAAAAATCAGCAAAGTCCCGCTTAAAAGCGGTCAGGCTACGATTTGAAATCCGGGCATACTCCAGAAGAGTCAGGTTATAAGTGTAATTTTTTTCCATGACCTGCCAGATCGGGGTTTTGGCACGGCTCTTCAGGCTGAGGACATAGGCAAGCAATTGCTCGTTTTGTGGGTTAGAAAGGATGGTCAGTAACAGTTCCTTGAACTTGAGTTCCAGCAACTGCTCCGACGGTGGGTTCGTTTCCCTGAAGTACGAGAGCATGCTGTAGAAATAGGTTCGGGTGACTTCGTTGACCTCGACCTTGATAACCATGTCGCTAGTGGGTTTCGGCAGCCTGACTGCGGAAAATGAATCCATAAATTCCTCGGCAAACTGCGCAAGGAATTCGTCTGGCAGGTGAAAGACAATTACCTCCCAATTCTGGGCGTCGGATATTTCCTGAACATAGGCAGTTTTGCGCTGGAAATAAGAGGTCTGGGCGGTGATCTTCCATGCGTCACCACCCTGGTGGAGAATCCTTTCGCCGTCTAATGAAAAAGCAATCATGTTGTAGTGGTTGTACAACTGAATGAGCCGTTCAATTTGCGGGCATCGGTAGTGCACAAACAGCAAATCCCTTACCGACAGCTGTTCGAAAGTTTCTGGATGGGTGATTTGGTCATCGTGAATATTGATCATCGTCGCCTTGCTCCAATGCCTAAAATGCTACTGGGTTTTGTCGAACAGAGGAGTTTGAACCCTAACTCCGATCACTACAAAATAAGCCCACAATCTCTTCGTTTGACTTGGACGAGGCTGAATACGGATAGCCCTAGAGGGGGGTGTCTGTAGGATTACCTGGCTCGCTGTTGAGGATAGTTGCGCCGGGCCACGGAATCCCGTTTGATGTTGAGACGAATAATATAGTGATTTACTGCCGCATCTTCAAGCCAGCGGCATCGTAGAGCACCTCCAGCGATTCCATCATACTACCGATCCCATAGGTCATCACGCCGCATCTCTGCTACCTACACCTTGGTGCAAAACAATTGCCTGCGAAGATAGGGTTCGTGAATTCCATGCAGAGCTGAGGGCGTTTTATTATCCCCGGTTTTTCCGCAACATCTCTTTCGATTCCTCCGACTTGAAGAGCTTGCCCAGTTTCGAGCCTGGCCAGACACCCATACGGTGACCGGAGAAGTTTGGCTACACTGAAAGAGGTCATATAACCGGTTATCGACGAGGCGAGCATGCAGAAAAAGGAATTGACGGGACCACAAACCCGCTGGCACAGCATTTCTATAGCTGTGGCACTTGATAATCTTCAAACCTCTGTCACCGGTTTGACTCAAGCTGAAGCTGACGCGCGTCTTTCAAGCTATGGCCCCAATCGTCTACCGCAGGCTACCCGCCGCAATCCCTTCATACGCTTCTTACAGCACTTCCACAACATTCTGATTTATGTGCTGATAGCGTCTGCGGGAATAACCACGCTTCTCAACCATTGGATAGATACCGGTGTGATTCTGGCAGTAGTCATCGTCAATGCCATCATCGGCTTTATTCAGGAGGGCAAGGCAGAGCAGGCCATGAATGCGATACGCCATATGCTTGCCCCGCAAGCTCATGTTATTCGCGGAGGTGAGCGCATGACCGTGGATGGTGAGCAACTGGTGCCGGGCGACATTGTATTGTTGGAAGCCGGTGATAAGGTGCCAGCTGATCTCCGCTTGTTCACCTCACATGGCCTTTCGCTGCAGGAGGCGATTTTAACCGGGGAATCCGTGCCGGTGGATAAAAATACTCAGCCTGTGGCCGAAGAGTCGCCTCTGGGGGACCGTTATTGCATGGCTTTTTCCGGCACACTGGTTGCCCGTGGCCAGGGCAAGGGGGTGGTGGTGGCCACCGGTTCAGCAACGGAGATCGGTCGGATCAGTGGCCTGTTGTCGAACGTGGAAACGCTGACATCGCCTCTGGTTGAACAGATGGGCGTGTTCGCCAAATGGCTGACCTTATTTATTCTCGCTGTTGCCGCCGTATTGCTTGCGTTCGGGTATTTCATCACACATTACGATTTTACCGAGATGTTCATGGCGGTGGTGGGGTTATCGGTAGCAGCAATTCCAGAGGGATTGCCTGCGGTGTTAACCATCACGTTGGCGATTGGTGTTCAGGCCATGGCACGGCGCAATGCCATCGTGCGACGCTTGCCTGCCATTGAAACCCTGGGCTCGGTGTCGGTGATATGCACGGATAAAACCGGCACGCTGACCCATAATGAAATGATGGCTGCCTCGGTGCTCACTCATCGGCATCTTTTTACGTTGGACGGCATTGGTTATGAACCTAAAGGGGCTTTAAAACTGGATGCCGCAGTTGTGTCTCCGGCGGAACATAGCGTGTTGGAAGAGCTCGCCCGTGCGGCCATCCTTTGTAACGATGCCGCGCTGCGTGACCATGAGGGTGTGTGGGTAGTGGAAGGCGATCCGATGGAGGGAGCATTGCTGAGCTTTGGTGGCAAAATGGATGTCGACACCTGTCAGGAGCAGGCGACCTGGACGCGCACCGATGCCATTCCTTTCGATGCCAGGCACTGCTTTATGGCAACGCTGAATCATGATCATGAGCATCATGCCTATATCTTTGTTAAAGGTGCGCCGGAGCGCATTCTGGCCATGTGTACGAATCAACGATGTGCTGATGGTGGCACAGAACCGCTGGACACCGTTTATTGGAATGGGTGTGTAGAGACCATCGCCGCGCTCGGCCAGCGTGTGCTGGCATTCGCTGTTAAATCGGTACAGCCAAAACATACGGTGCTGGAACACGGTGATGTCGAAGGCTCGCTAACGCTGCTTGGCATGTTGGGGATGATTGACCCGCCCCGGGCGGAAGCTATTGCAGCTGTGGCCGAATGTCGTGATGCTGGCATTCGGGTAAAAATGATAACCGGTGATCACACCAGAACTGCTACTGCCATCGGTAGGCAGATTGGTCTGCAAAGCACCAGTACGGTGTTGACCGGTACAAGCCTTGATGGGCTGGATGATGTCGCATTGCGGCAAGCGGTACTGGATTGTGACATCTTTGCCCGGACCAGCCCCGAGCATAAATTGCGCCTGGTGATGGCGCTGCAATCCCACGGCATGACCGTCGCCATGACCGGTGATGGGGTCAACGATGCGCCCGCACTGAAACGGGCGGATGCCGGAATAGCGATGGGGAAAAAGGGCAGTGAAGCCGCCAAGGAGGCCTCGGAACTGGTGTTGGCAGACGATAATTTCGCCTCTATTGTCGCGGCCATCCGGGAAGGGCGAACGGTTTATGACAATCTGAAAAAAGTGATTACCTGGACCTTGCCTACCAACGCCGGCGAAGCCATGACAATTATCGTTGCACTGCTGCTTGGAATTGCTTTGCCGGTGACACCTATTCAAATTCTTTGGGTTAATTTAATTACTGCCGTTACGCTCGGTATTGCACTGGCGTTTGAGCCCTCGGAAGAAAACACCATGCGCCGGCCACCACGGCAACGCCATGCGCCGCTATTGAGTGCTGAGCTGGTTTGGCAGGTTCTACTCACTTCCACACTGTTTCTTGCTGGGGTATTTGGTATTCACAGTTATGCGATGCAGCAAGAGTATCCTATTGAACTCGCACGTACGTTGGTGGTGAATACTCTGGTGGTGATGGAAATTGCCTATTTGTTTTTTGTACGCAATCTCTACGGTACGTCATTAACCTGGCAAACGGTGCGCGGTAGCAAAGTGGTGTGGTTTACGGTCATCACCGTTACGCTGGCGCAGTTTGCTATGACTTATATTCCGGCGTTGCAAACGTTGTTTGATACTCGGTCGGTAGCCCTGTTGGATGGACTGCTGATCATTCTTGTAGGTTTAGTGCTCTTTACGCTTTTAGAAATTGAAAAACAGCTACGGTTGAGCATACAGCGGATAAGTCATGATGGTCGTGCAGTATGAGACAGATCCTTGCACATAGTAGCTTGTGGGTTATTGGCTTACTGCCGGCCTTCATCGCTTTATGCCTGATGCCTTCCAGCAGTGTTGGCGATGCAGCGATGGTATTGAATTCCGTTGGGCGCCTAGCGGGTATTGCCGGGCTGGGGTTGTTTCTGGTGGCGGCTATTGTCAGCTTTCGTGTGGTTGGGTTTGATGTCTGGTTTGGTGGGCTGACCAAATTGTGGCAAACCCATCATCGGCTGGGCGCCGTCTCCTTTCTGCTGCTGTTGGCTCACCCGCTGTTATTGGCTTTTGCCAATGCCGGGATTTCTCTCGACAGCGCCGTGGCGGTGTTGTTACCGCAGCAGGGCGGCACTGCTATCTGGG
This sequence comes from Cellvibrionaceae bacterium, assembly GCA_050289485.1. GTDB lineage: Bacteria > Pseudomonadota > Gammaproteobacteria > Pseudomonadales > Cellvibrionaceae > JBNKFV01. Next base: position 166,183 of record JBNKFV010000017.1, on the reverse strand, counting down.
TGGGTTGGGGCAGTCTGTTGATGATGATGATCTTCCTGGCGCCAAGCTTTGCTTTTTTCGGGCGGCCTGCTTATCAACGCTGGAAAAAACTGCATCGCCTATCCGGGCTGGCTGCACTATTGGCCGTTATGCATACGCTCATGCTGGAGCGGACACTGCCCTACCTATGGGGAGAGATGATGTGGTTGGTACTGATCACCGCTGCCAGCGTCAGCTTAGTCTACAGTCTGGTACTTAAAAGACGCAGCGGTAAATTTAGCTACACAGTGGCGGCCATTGATTATCCTGCCAATAACGTGGTGGAACTTGGGCTGCGCGCCGAGGGTAAACCGCTCAGCTATCAGCCAGGCCAGTTCGTCTACCTGACCCATTATGAAAAAGGGCTGGCTGGTTATGGTGAGGAGCATCCCTATACGTTGTCATCAGCACCGGATGACCCTTTGACACGTATCGCCATCAAGGCGCTCGGGGATGCCAGTTTTGCTATTCAACAGATACCCGTGGGCAGCAGGGTATTCTTGAATGGGCCTTATGGTGCCTTTTTTCCGGAGCAAAGCGATGGCAAGGAACTATGGATTGCCGGCGGCATTGGCATTACCCCGTTTCTGGGGCGCGCCAGGTATCTGGCCAGGCGTCAGACGCGGGTGGATATTGTGCTGATTTACTGCGTCCAGGATGAGACCAGGGCCTTGTTTGCCGACGACCTGAGTGGTATTGCGGCGACGCTAAACGGTTTTACACTGGTGCTGCATTACTTCTATCGGCAAGGGCCGCTGGAGGCGGATTTCCTGCGCTACCATTGCCCCGATATCTGTGATCGCAACGTCTACATTTGTGGTCCACTACCGCTTATCAAGCGTGCTACCCGGTTTGCGATTGCCAGTCATGTTTCCCGTAAAAACCTGCACACCGAGGAGTTTGATCTATTATGAGAAAGCTCATTTTTTCCGCCTTTATCGCCTTCTGGTCCAGTATTGTCACCCTTGTCGCATTGCAGGCATTAGCGACTGATCAGCATGAAAAATCGACCGAAATAGGTCGCATCAGCCTGGATAAGTTAGCAGTGCATAGCACTGAAAAGGATTGCTGGATCGCTGTAGAGGGCAACGTCTACGACATTACCGCCTACTTACCCAGCCACCCGGTGCCGCCGGCTGTACTGCTGGCTTGGTGTGGAAAAGAGGCGACCGAAGGTATGCGTACCAAGGGTTACGGTCGCGACCACAGCCCGGCAGCCTGGAGTATGTTGGAGGCTTATCGTGTTGGTGAACTGGCAGAGTAGGGATATACCCACAAAGAAAAATAGAGAATACAAATGATTTCCTGGTACAGGCTGTATCGAAGCGCACAATTTTTCACTGCTGTGTTTTTACTGGCCGGTTCAGCTAGCCTGGTGGCCAGTGACAGCACTTGCCACGTCTGTCACCGCAGTGAACTTAACGGCGGCATCACCCATCGCTCCCATGGATTGGGCGTTGATCCGCAAGGTAAGCCGACCACCATCGGCTGCACTGCCTGTCATGGTTCCAGCGATCAGCATGCGGTAAACCCAAGTCGTAAACCGGATCGGACATTTGCCATTGCGGCAGAGCACGGTGTTGAAAACGATCAGGCCTGCTTGAGTTGCCATAAAAGTGGTGCCGTCGATCACTGGCTGTTCAGCGAACATCAACAGTCAGGTGTGGGGTGTCACGGTTGTCACAGTATCCATACGGAAACTGATCCGGTGCAGCGTCGCACTGAACAATTCCAGGTTTGCACCGGTTGCCACCAGCGAGAGGCGGCTGACCAGATGAAATTTTCTCACCACCCGATGGCAGAGGGGCTTGTTCAGTGCACAGATTGTCATGCACCCCATGGCGGCGCCATGAGCAATCTGGTTGCCACTTCAGTGAACGATACCTGCTACCAATGTCATGCAGAAAAACGCGGGCCATTTTTGTTCGAGCACGAGCCGGTTCAGGATGATTGCACCCACTGTCACCTGGCCCACGGTTCCGTCAATGACAGTTTGCTGAAAACCCGGCAACCGTTGCTATGCCAGCAGTGCCACATTGCCTCACGTCACCCAGGCACCCTGTACGATTCCGGGCGGTTGAGTGGAAGGGATATCAATATCATCGGCCAGTCCTGTAGCAACTGTCACAGCCAGGTGCACGGTGGCAACCAACCCGAGAGTGCCACATTCAGGCGTTAGGAGAGACTGCTATGTTGTTGCGTTTAGCCACATTATTGACAGCTGCTCTGCCGTTTTTGCTTTCTCCCGCCGCAAACAGTGAGGAGCAATCTGGCAGGAGCCTGGATATCGGTGGTCATGCGGAGCTGGGCGCAGGTGTGGTGCATACCCGCGACGGCCACTTCGGTCAGTATGCCAATCACTACCAGACCAATGGGCTGTTTGGGGTGGGTTCACTGCAACTTGACTGGCGTGATACGGATGACCCCTTTCTTTATGGCGGTTTGACCCTGCTGTCAGACGTGGACCAGTTGGCGTTGGGAGTGAATCACGGGCGCCAAGGGGATTACCGGATTGGATTGCGTTACCGGGAATTCGAGGCCCTGACTCACGATAATATCCGTACGGTTTATGCCAATCGGGGAACGGAACATCAGCTTCCCCCGGACTACACGGATCTTGCCAGTGCTGAAGGCTTCGACACTCAAACCGGCGTTAAGCGGACGCGGGCGGAACTTGACCTGTTTCGTCAACTGGCCCGTTGGACGTTCAGTGTTGCCGCCAATAGTGAACGCAAAACCGGCAGCAAGCTTACCGGCGCGAGCGAACGGTTTGGGGACGCAACACTGTTGCTTGCCCCTGTGGACTACACCCACAACCGCTTGGATTTAAAAGCGGGTTTCACCGGGGATAGGTGGGTGTTGAATGCCAGCTCCTATCTATCTTGGTTTTATAACCATGATCGCGCCCTTAGCGTCGAGAATCCCATCAATCTAAGCGCCCCGGTGCGTACGCTGGATACTGCGCCGGACAACGACTTCCTGCTATTTAGTCTGGATGGCTATTACCAGACGTCGGCTCTGAGTCAGTTGTCCTGGTATCTTGGCCGCGGTGAAGCTCGCCAGAATGATGACTGGGTGCAGCCAATATTCTCGGGGCCTGACTCCCTGGGTGCCCGGCGGGTGGATACCCGGTTCCGGCTGGGCTTTGCCGCCAGAACCCGTTCCTTCAGCTACCGAATAAAGGCGGAATACCACGATCGTGACAATCGCACCGACGTAATCGAGTTCACACCCGATACCTATATGCATCTGTATGACCGTACCCGAACGGCGCTGGATGTGAATGGTAGCTACCGCCTGCCCGGCAGAGTGCGGCTCAAGGGCGGGGCGGAATTCACCCGCTTGGAGCGCACCACGAAAAGCCTGGACACGTTCTCTGACGACAGCGATGAACAGCGTTACTGGTTGCAACTGCAAATGCCGGTCATCAGCCGCTTGAGCTGGTCGGTTTACCTGGAAACGACGGAGCGGGATGTGAAGCTCTCCGCCGAGCGCCTCGCCGCCCTGTCGACGGATATGCCGAGCCTGGCACTGCCGGAATACCTGATGCCGGGTCGCAATTGGCAGTATGGTCTCAAAGGTGAGATACCTGTCACCGACACATTATATTTACTGGGCAACCTGGAGCGGCAGCACGACCACGTTGCTAACCGCTACTTCGGTTTGCAGAGCCGTGACCTTGACGAGGCAACCTTCACCCTCGCTTGGCAGCCCCACCAGACCTTTTCACTCAATGTGTTTGCGGTCTACCAAGCCATGGAATCTCCTCAGGAGGGGATAGAGTTTCATCCGTCGGGTATAACAAGTTATGCCAATGCTCGCTGGCGGCAGACATCCGATGACGACTTTTACAGTATTGGTTTGAATCTGCGGTGCCAGTTTTCTCCTAACCTGGCCGGTACTCTTGCCTATAGCTTCAACGAAAACGATAGCCGCTACACCAGCACATGGCTGCAGAATGCCGATACCGGTGAAGAGGCGGGAACTCGCGATCAACTGCCGGGGTGGGGCGCTACCGTACAGCGGCTGGAGGCAAGTGCCGAGTGGCAGTACAACCCTCGGATTTTGTTAAAAGCCCATTACCTTTATGAGTATTTCGACAGTGACGATTTTGCCTGGCAGGGCGACTTCAATGTGCTGGGCCTGGGTTGGCGCTCCCCCGCCTACGATGGCCATGGTTTGGCACTGTCGGCCATCTATTATTTTGAGTCTGTCGGGCGTTAGGGGCTGTTGACGGTTGATCACGGCCTCTGTTAGACCTGAATAAAAAGTGCCAATTGCCAATAGTATTAACCCGGTGAATATTATTGTCGGGTTAATAAGCGGCGCACTGACGCGCCGGGTTAATAGATGCTTTTCCATTTCCTGATGCAGCGAGTAGGTGGTGGAGCGTAAACAAGCAATGCCTTCCAAATCGAGGCTTGAAATGAATAAGTCCTGATAATAATTGCAATCCAGCAGAGGTGGAAGATGAAACAGTTTAGTAAAATATTGTGTGTAGTGGATCCAGAGAAAACTATGAGCACAGCCATTGTTCAGGCCATGAGAATTGCCGAGGATCACCAGGCTGACATCACCTTTATGTCCGTGCTCAAGGCGGCTAAATCCTGGCGTACAGCCTTTGGCAATAAAGAGGAATATCACAAAGAGTTTGCAAAGTTTATGGGAAGCAAGCGAATGGCAATTCAACGTGAAATACAATTGCTTGCTCCCTCCATGAAGTCGGAAATAGTGGTTGCTTCAGGGACTGCTTTTATAAACATTATTAAACGTGTCATCCATCATCAGCATGATTTGGTTGTGAAATGCGCCGAAGATACGGATCGCATGTTGGGAAGTGAGGATATGCATTTATTACGCAAATGCCCATGTCCAGTTTTAATGTTAACGCCGGAACAAACGGGTAGCTTTCGAAAAGTGTTGGCAACGGTTGATGTCAACAATGATGCTAATGAATTAGATGAAGGTCGGATCCAGGATCAGCTTGATCAGCTGGTGTTGGAATATAGTGCGGCACTGAGTATTCCTGAATTATCGGAAATGCATATTGGAAGTGCTTGGGAGGCTTATGCAGAAGATTTTCTTCGTTACAGTGCGTTCTCTCGTCAACCAGAAGAAAAGGTTGATCAATTCGTTGAACACGAGCGCCGTGAATGTTTAACCAAGCTGGAGTTGCTTGTAAAAAAAATGGAGAGCCTGCTTGGTAAAGCAGCTGTGCAATATCTTCAACCTAAATCGCATTTGGTGAAGGGGAAAGCATCAAAAGAAATTCCGTTGATGGTGGACAACTATGGTATTGACTTGATTGTCATGGGAACTGTTGGTCGAGTGGGTATACCTGGATTAATTATTGGGAACACCGCTGAGGCTATATTAGAGAAAACCAGGTGCTCTGTATTGGCCATAAAACCTGACGGCTTTAAAACACCCGTGGAATAATATTGACTGGGTAGATAACCCCGCTGTGTTGGGGCAGGCCCTGAAACAACGTTGGGATATTATTGTTGTCTCCGGCACGATAGGGGAGGATGTGGCAGCTGATGAATTTGCGATGATAATTATTCGTCCCGCCCGGTCTACTATTGACCTGGTGCTGCAGAAAATTTTGTCCGCGATGCGGGGACCTTAATGTTGCTTACGACTTATCATTGTATTTTAGTGCCAGCCTGGGAGTACCGATTTTTCCTAGTGAGGCTGACAGTGTGCAGAAGTTGTTGGGAAATGCTGATATTGCAACCTGCCGTCTGAAGGATGACGGCGGTAATGGAGTGCTGTTGTATACACCGGATATGGCTATCAATCTCTCAGCAAGGCAATTTCATTGTAAAGAACTGGCCGGATTTCTGGAGAGTTTCATCAGGAAATATCGGAACGGGCTACTCGAGTCTGTCGTATTTTAAAAATTTCAAAACAGATTGTTTGAAAAATGATCAATTCTTTATTCGTGACATCCCACATAACGATTGCGGAGGGTGTTGAGAATCCGGAGCAGTGCCACTTTTTACATGCTCACGGACGTGATTTGATTCAAGGTTAGCTGATTGGCTAGCCGTTAGATTTTCAGGTGTTGCCACAGCTGCTTAATGCAGAAAAGCATTCGTTTGATCATTGATAATGTTCAACGCTGTAACGGCTTGAGGTAGCGGCTTGGGTCATTACATTTAGCGTCGTCTTGTGGGCATTCATGCTTAGTATGTTTGTTATACAGGGTAGCCGTGAAAAATGAAACGCTATCATAGTTATTCTTTATTATCTCGTTGAAATCCATTTGTCCCAGAGGGGCGCGTGCTGAGAAGTCTGCAAAGTGGGTTATTGGCTTTTGCCTGTTGCGTTAGCGAGTGTATTGCGCAATCCTTCTGCCTCTGGATCATCGGCGCACTTATGTTGTCCCGAGGGATGGCGGGGTGAGCTTCTCGATAAATGATAAGACGCGGGGGGAATGCAAAGGATTATGAAAATATTTGACGATGTATCACAAACGATTGGTAATACGCCGTTGGTGCGCCTTAAAAATGTGCACCCGCAAGGTAATTTGTACGGAAAAATCGAGTCCCGTAACCCAGCGGGTTCGGTGAAATGCCGTATTGGCACTAGCATGATCAATGCGGCTGAAAAGGCTGGCACCTTAAAACCGGGTGTTACGATGGTTGAGCCAACCAGTGGCAACACCGGGATTGCTCTGGCTTACGTGGCGGCGGCTCGGGGCTATAGTTTGACGCTCACCATGCCTGCCTCTATGTCTCTTGAGCGCCGTAAAATCATGAGGGCGCTGGGGGCTGACTTGGTGTTAACCGACCCGGCCAAGGGGATGAATGGCGCCATTGCCAAAGCCAAGGAAATCGTAGCGCAGGATCCCGAGCATCATCTGATGCTGCAACAATTTGAAAACCCCGCTAACCCCGCTATCCATGAGCAAACTACTGGCCCGGAAATCTGGAACGATACCGATGGACTGATCGATATTCTGGTTTGCGGGGTAGGTACCGGAGGTACTATTACCGGTATTTCCCGTTATATTAAGCGTGCTATAGGTAAGCAGATTATCTCAATTGCGGTGGAGCCAGAGGCGTCACCAGTGATTACCCAAACCATGAATGATCAGGAGTTAACGCCGTCGCCTCATAAAATTCAGGGTATCGGTGCCGGTTTTGTGCCTGACAACCTTGAATTGGCTTTAGTTGATGGCGTTGAACAGGTGTCGAACGATGAAGCGATTGATACCGCCCGGTTGTTGATGGAAAAAGAGGGGATTCTTGCTGGGATCTCTTGCGGCGCCGCGCTTGCGGCGGCTCGCAGGGTGGCAGCCAGGCCTGAAAATGCCGATAAAATGGTTGTCGTCGTGCTGCCCGACTCTGGTGAGCGTTACTTGAGTTCTGTGTTGTTCGAGGGTGTCTTCACCGATAACGAGCTGGTTCAATAATCTTTGCTTTACTGCCCGGCAGGTTTCTCTGCCGGGCCCCTTTCTTTTTTCGTTCCTTTGCTGTCTTTGTTCAAGATGCTGCGCTTGCTTCAGGCGGCAGCCTGTTTGGGTTTGCTCGTCTGATTATGGTCTATGCTTATAGCAAAGCCTTGTTGCCATGATGCTGTTTTGTCAACGAGTGGATGGCGCCTGAGAGCTTGTCTAATTGATTGCAGTGCTGGAGGTCGACTTGGATAAGGGGGGCTGGAGAAGAAGGCGACTTGCCCTTCGATTGCGGGTGGTTATCTGTTGCATACTCATATTGTCTGCGCTCAGAGCATCGGGCGAAACCATCATTTGGACTAATCCTGAGCAGGCACCCTGGCTGTATGAAGAAAATGGTCATTACACGGGTGTTTTATACGATGTAATGATGCGTGTTGCCAGCTCCCTTGGGCATGAGGTGACCTTAAGGGTAGTGCCCATGCGCCGAACCTTTGCCGAAATTGCAGCCAGCTCATCCCATGTGTCAGTGGTGCCGTCCGGTGAGATAGTGCGTGAAGATGCGATACTTAGCGGAGTTGTTGTTTGCCACGAGCCTATTTTTTGGACGTATTTGGTCGGTTTCGCGTTGAAGTCTCGTCAATTGGGGCGGTTAAACAGTGACGAGTTGCAGCACTACCGGCTGGGTCGCGTTGAGAGTCCTATCAGGTTGACGGGCGGTCTTCTGGCAGTGGACATGGCCACGCCATTTCCAGATAACGAAACCTTGGTGCAAGCTCTGGTATCGCGTCGTGTTGATATTATTTTGGGCGCCAAGCCCAGCCTTATTTGGGCATTTAATCAGCTTGAAATAGGTGATGAGGCTGTTGAGGTCTATTCCGTACCGGGTACCGGTTTCCATTTGGGGTGGGCAGAAACTGTCAATGGACGGCCCAGTGACTCTCTAAGGGTGGCGTTTGAGCAGAAAATTACAGAAATGAAGGCTAGTGGTGAGCTGCGGTCTATTATTGAACGTTATTTGCCCAAAGATTCTTTGCAGTTGCAGTCCAGATGATTTCATTTCCTGATTCAGTGATCGGTTTATACCCATAATTTGTCAGTATTAACCCGGCAACAACGCTTGCGGGTTAATAGTTGCATTGATAAGCAGTGTAGTTGCTTGTCACTGAGATATTGCCAAGCAACATTTCTTTGTATATAGTGAATATATAGTATGTGTTACGTATTATATCAAGCGTTATTATTATAATGATCAGTATTTAAATCGACAGCTTCCTCACAAATAACCCGCTAATAACATAAAAGGTGGAGTTGATGAACTTTGAACGCGTAAATCCATTAAACGGTGAAGTAGCCAGTACCGCGCCAGCAATGAAAGGGGCTGACATGGCTTCGATTTGTGAAGCGGCCGCCAACGGTTTTCCTGCGTGGGCAGCAATGGGGCCCAATGCACGTCGTGCAACCCTGATAAAGGCGGCAGAATGCCTTGAGGCGCGCAAAGACAGCTTTGTCGATGCCATGATGAAAGAGATTGGCGCCACTGCAGGTTGGGCAATGTTCAATTTAATGTTAGCTGCAGGCATTGTGCGTGAGGCTGCTGCGATGACTACCCAGGTTGGTGGCGAAACCATCCCTTCCGATAAACCTGGCTGCTTGTCGATGAGTATCCGCGAGCCAGCAGGGGTTTGTTTGGGCATCGCACCCTGGAATGCACCGATTATTCTCGGTGTTCGCGCGATTGCCATGCCACTGGCATGTGGTAACAGTGTGATTTTGAAAGCCTCAGAGAACTGTCCGCGTACCCACTCCCTGATTGTCGAAGCCTTTGCTGAAGCCGGTTTTCCTGAAGGCGTTGTCAATATCGTTACCAATGCGCCGGAAGATGCAGGCGATGTCGTGGGTGCCCTGATTGATCACCCTGCGGTTAAACGTATTAATTTTACCGGTTCAACCAACGTTGGGAAGATTATTGCCAAACGCGCGGCAGAGCATTTGAAGCCCGTGCTGCTTGAGCTTGGTGGTAAAGCACCGATGGTGATTCTGGAAGATGCAGACCTTGAAGAAGCGGTTAAAGCAGCTGCTTTTGGTGCGTTTATGAACCAGGGCCAAATTTGTATGTCGACCGAGCGACTGATTGTCGTTGATGCTGTGGCTGACAAATTTACCGAAATGTTTGCTGCCAAAGCCGCCTCACTGGTTGCCGGAGACCCCGTTGAGGGTAAAGCACCTCTCGGTGCCGTGGTAGACAAGCGCACTATCGATAATGTTAATCGTTTGATCGACGATGCCTTAAGCAAAGGTGCAAAGCTGGTCGCAGGTGCTAAAGGCGAAAGTGTAGTGATGTCGGCGGCAGTAGTAGATGGTGTTGACAGCTCAATGAGTATTTATCGCGACGAAAGCTTTGGTCCGGTTGTGGGTATTATTCGGGCTAAAGATGAAGCTGATGCAATTCGCATCGCCAACGACAGTGAGTATGGCCTTTCGGCTGCAGTATTTACCAAAGACACTGCGCGTGGCTTGCGTATTGCCCGTCAAATTAAATCGGGTATTTGTCATGTCAACGGTCCAACCGTACACGATGAAGCGCAAATGCCATTCGGTGGTGTCGGTGCCTCCGGTTACGGCCGTTTTGGTGGTAAAGCGGGTATCAATGAATTTACTGAGCTGCGCTGGATCACTATGGAAACCCTGCCAGGGCATTTCCCGATCTAGATTCAATTTTAAAACCTGTGAAGGCACCGGTTTGGATGCCTTCTTTACTATTAACTTCTAGTACACGAGAAAGTACTGAACGAGGTGATACGATGAGTGCTCCGCAAGCAGAACAAGATACAGTTGCATACAAAGTTGAAAACGGCATAGCGTGGGTGAGCTTTAATCGCCCAGAAAAACGCAACTGCCAGAGCCCTGCACTCAACCGTCAAATGAAGCGCGTTTTGGATGAGCTGGAATTTGATGACAATGTTGGCGTGTTGGTGCTGACCGGTGAGGGCACTGCCTGGTGTGCTGGTATGGACTTGAAAGAGTATTTCCGTGAAACCGAAAAACTGGGTTTGCGCGGTGTACGTAATTCACAGCGCGAAGCGTATAGTTGGTGGGAGCGTTTACGCTGGTATCAAAAGCCTACTATTGCCATGGTAAATGGCTGGTGCTTTGGCGGTGCGTACGGCCCGTTATTTTCGTGTGATCTGGCATTTGCTGCAGACGAAGCTCAGTTCGGTTTGAGTGAGATTAACTGGGGTATTCTGCCGGGTGGTGGTGCTACTAAAGTGGCAACTAACCTAATGTCTTTCCGCAATGCGATGTACCACGCGATGATGGGGCAAAACCTCAGTGGTCAAGAAGCTGCAGCACAAGGTTTGGTGAATGAGTCTGTTCCCTTAGCGCAACTGAAAGATCGTGTTACCGAAGTTGCGAACGTGTTGCTTGAGAAGAACCCTGTTGCCTTGAAAGCGACCAAAGATGCCGTGCGCCGTGTTAGTGAAATGACTTTCGACAATGCCGAAGATTACTTGATTCGCGCCCAAGAAGCAGCAAATAGCTTTGATCCTACAGGCCGTAAGGAAGGTATTCGTCAGTTTATCGATGAGAAAAGCTACAAGCCAGGTTTAGGTGCCTACGATAAATCACGCGGCTAATACAGGTTTTTATTATGCTGATAGATGCAGTTGCAACCTATGCGCAGCGAACACCGAACCAGATCGCTTGCGTAGATTTGGCAACTGGCAGAGAGTGGAGCTACAAGGGCTTTAGTGACGTTATTAACCAGATTGCCAATTGGTTAGTAGAAAAGCTGGGGCCATGTAGCGGTGCGCGCGTTGCTACGGTAACGCGCAACTCCGCCGACATGCTAATGCTGAATCTTGCTTGTGCTCGTGCTGGTGCGATCTTTGTGCCAACCAACTGGCGCTTGTCGACATCAGAGCTTGCAGTCATTCTCGGTGATGCCAGTACCAGCTTTGTCTTTAAAGACAAAGACTTCGTATTACCTGATTTACCTTTCGAAACATTTGTTCTTGCTGATCTGACCTCCATGGTAGATGCGTATTCAACGGCTACGCCAAAGAATGCCAGTCAAGATATGCATGCGCCAACCACATTGCTATATACCTCTGGCACCAGCGGTAGACCAAAAGGTGTGAAGATCAGCGAATACAACGCGTTCTGGAGCGTGTACAACTTTGCTGCCGGCAATAATGCCTGGTCGAAGAGTGTGTTTCTCTGTGATATGCCTCTGTTTCATACTGCAGGCTTGTTGGCAAATACTCGCGCTGCTTTGTTGGTGGGTGGCAGGGTACTGATTTCATCAGGTTTCGATGTGGAGCAGACGCTGGCCCGTTTGTCCGACGAGAAAATAGGTGTTACGCATTATTTTTCAGTACCGCAGATGGCGCAAATGCTGTGGAATCATCCGCAGTTCAAGCCTGAACTTTTGCAGAAGCTGGAAGTCTACGCTACCGGCGGGGCACCGAACTCCAAAGCGCAGATTGAACGCTTTTATAACGCAGGAATCAAAATGTCTGACGGCTTTGGTATGTCGGAGACTGGCTCAGTGAGCGGAATGCCCGTTGCAGACAGTGCGGTGGCTATTGCCAAGGCGGGTTCTTGCGGTACTTTGTATACGGGTGTGGAGGCGCGTATTGTCGACGACACTGGTAACGATGTGCCTGAAGGTGAGCCTGGTGAACTTTGGCTGCGTGGCCCGGCTGTGACAAGCGGGTATTGGAATCAGCCTGAGCTGTCAGAAAAAGCGTTTTGCGGCGACTGGTTTATGACCGGTGATGTCGCCGTTCGTGACGAAGATGGTTTTTACTATCTGGTCGACCGGAAAAAGGATATGTATATATCCGGTGGCGAGAACGTTTACCCGGCTGAAGTTGAAGCGGTCATTATGGAACTTGAAGCAGTAGCCGAAGTTGCCGTAGTGGGTTTGCCTGATGAAAAGTGGGGTGAAAAAGGTGTTGCGGTTGTGGTGCCAGTAAGCGGCAAAACGGTAACCCCGGAAGCCGTGGTGTCACACTGTGTTGCCCGCCTTGCAAAATATAAGGTGCCAAAAGATGTGGTGGTCTCTAACGAGATTCCCCGCAACTCCACGGGCAAAGTACAAAAACAGGTATTGATCAAAGAGTTAGACGGCAAATAACATAATTAAATCGCGAGGTCAGCTATGACAGACTTTAAATTACTGATTAATGGTGAATTGGTTCAGGGCGCATCCGTAATGGATGTTATCAACCCTGCAACAGGAGAAGCCTTTACCCAATGTCCGCGGGCTGACGAAGGTCAGCTCAATGCTGCCGTGGCTGCTGCCAAGGCCGCTTTTCCGGCATGGGCGGCAAAGCCTTGGGAAGAGCGTGCTGGTTTGTTGAATAAATTGGCCGATGCGCTTGAAGCGCGTTCACAGGAATTTGCTGAGCTTTTGACAAAAGAGCAGGGCAAGCCTCTTGATCAAGCAAATTATGAAATCATGGGATGTATTTTTACGTTACGTGGTTTTGCAGAGATGACGCTTGAACCTGAGGTATTACGCGATGCTAACGGTAATCGGGTGGTTGAGTACCGTGCGCCATTAGGTGTCGTCGCTTCGATTACGCCATGGAATTTTCCTGTTATTTTGCTGATGAACAAACTGGGGCCTGCCTTGCTTACCGGTAACACCATGGTGTGTAAGCCAGCTCCTACAACGCCATTGACTACCTGTTTGTTTGGCGAACTCTGTCAGTCTATTTTGCCACCAGGTGTGGTCAATATTATTTGTGATGCTAACGACCTGGGCGGTGTGCTAACCACACATCCCGATGTTGCCAAAGTTGCTTTTACTGGTTCTACCGCGACGGGCAAAAAGGTGATGGCATCGGCTTCTGGGTCTATTAAGCGTGTTACGCTTGAGTTGGGCGGTAACGATGCGGCTATTGTGCTGGATGATGTCGACCCCATAGCAATTGCGCAAAAAGTTTATAATGGCGCCATGGCTAACGCTGGCCAGATTTGTGTGGCTATCAAGCGCGCCTATGTACCAGAGTCTATGTACGACGTGTTCTGCGATGAGTTGGCTCGCTTGGCGAAAGCTGCTGTGGTAGGTGATGGCGCAAACCCAGGCACAACAGTGGGCCCCATTCAGAACAAACCCCAGTACGAAAAAGTTAAAGGCTATATCGAGGATGCCCGACAGCACGGCAAGATTATTGCCGGTGGGGAATATCCCGCAGGTAATGGTTACTTCATTCAGCCGACCATTGTGCGCGATATCGACAACAGTGCGAAAATCGTATGCGAGGAGCAGTTTGGCCCCGTTCTGCCCGTGTTGCCCTACAAAGATTTAGATACCGTGATCGCTGAGATTAACAGTAGCGAATTTGGTTTGGGTGGCACAGTTTGGGGTACCGATGTGGATCGTGCAACAAAGGTAGCTGCACGTATCGACTCAGGCACTGTGTGGGTTAATCATCACTTGGCAATCGAAGCGGGTATTCCTTTCCGTGGCTGTAAGCAGTCAGGCTTGGGTGGTGAGCTGGGTAAATCCGGCATGGAAGAATACACACAAGGTAAGATTATTAACGCTGTTTCACTTTGATACTGCGTTAGCGTCTGTGAAGCCAGCGGGGGAAACCCTGCTGGCTTTTTTTTGTCTGCTTACTTCCTGTAATCCTAGTATGCTAGCTTTTTCAGACCCTGTTGGGCTGAGTTACGAGCAGAGGTGTTAGGCCACTTTCGCGAGGCTAAAACACACCGTTACTGTTGGCAGAATTTTCGGGAATAGGTTGGCTGGCATCCCAATGTTCGACAATTTTGTTATCTACAATGCGGAAAATATCGATGACGGCATTGCCTTTGTCGCCAGGGTTTATCACCACATGTACATGGGCTACCACCATATCGCCATCGACAATAATACGTTTTACGTTGTGAGTTGCATGGGGTGAGTGGTGTTTCGCCCAGTCGAGAAAGTCTTTCAAGCCTTGAGCGCCAGAAGCTGCCAGCGGGCTGTGTTGGATATAATCAGGCGCAATAAAGTCATCAACGCGGCTGGAGTCGATAGGGTTTAATACATAGCGATACATATTTTCCACTAGCTGTCGATTTTGCAGTTCCTCTGGTGAGTATTCACGTTGCATGGTCGTAGCTGCCTTTGATTATCACTGTCGGATGTATTATCGCTGCTGTCTTGTTTGGCAAATCGTTTTCAATTCTCTTCTTTCTGCCGCTAAGATGTTGCTACTCATTCGTTCGCGGGAGTGCTGCGTTTAAAGAGTAGTGATTCGCCGTCGCTATCGGTAGCCGCGATTTTATTAATTAGTTGGGCCACCATTCTGCTGAAGGTCTCTACCTCCTGTGGCTCAAAATCTTCCATCATATACTTGGCTACACCTTCAGATATTTTGTCAAGCGTATTAAATTTTTTTAGGCCCGCGTCAGTCAATTTAAGAATTTTCCGGCGTTTGTTGTCCTGGTCGACTTCAAGGCTGATATAGCCGCGCTTCGTCATAGAGGCGACTGCTCGGCTGATGTTCATTGTACTGATGCCCGTGCTCATTGCTATTTCGTGAGAAGCCGCTTTTACCATTCTGCCTAGCGTCATAATCAGGCGAAATTCACCGAGACTCACATCAAACTGCTTTTCAATATTGGTATTGAAATGCGATTGCATCAGGTTGTTTAGCCGCATCAATCGATGCAAGGTTAAAGCGGGTATATCGTGGCGCGCACCATCGTCGGTAGTGCTAATGGCATGTTTCCAGGCGTCTCCATAGAGGTCGCCGGCTTCCTTCATTTTAGTGTCTGCAATTTGCTTCTTGTCTGTGCTCAAAATGTTTCTCCTGCGGGGTTGAGCATTTGCCAACATTTAGTTCTTATCGTTTTTACGTAAATAAAAATCGTCGTCATAGGTGCGTAACAGGTGGGGACTGAGCACAGTGGTTGTGCTGATGATGGCACCGTTACAAAAACCTTCGGGAAATATCATTACAAAAAATGACGCCATATGTGGCGCTACACGTTCGGCAATATCTGGCTCACATAGCAGCAACAGGCCATAACCAATACCACCGGTGGTGATTACGCCGAGAATACTGCCAA
This sequence comes from Cellvibrionaceae bacterium, assembly GCA_050289485.1. Taxonomy (GTDB): domain Bacteria; phylum Pseudomonadota; class Gammaproteobacteria; order Pseudomonadales; family Cellvibrionaceae; genus JBNKFV01. The sequence continues at coordinate 150,687 of JBNKFV010000017.1, read as the reverse complement.
AAAAGCCGCCGCCGAGCATATACACAAACAGGTTTTGGTAATGCAGGCGTTCAATGAGGCGCAGTATGGTTACCGTTGTGAGTAGAGGTATAAGAATGCTGAGTACGACATTGACTCCCCAACTGAGTAGTGGGGCGCCGGCAATGGTTTGGGCTGCTAGTAATGCAATGCTGCTGCTGACCATGGTGAGATGGGCTCCGAAGAAAAAGCATAGGGTGGCAATAAACATCAGGTGAAACACAATGTCGTTATTGACCCGGATGCTTAAACCTAGCCATATCAGAGTCATCACCACGATGCTGCCAAGCCAAAGGTGCTGCCGAACAGCTTTAGCGGAAAGTTCTTTCCAGGGGGCAACGCGCAGCGCCAGCAGTAGTGCTGTTAAAGAAATAATCAAGCCACCCAACTGGGTGCTTAAATGGAGCGGACTGGTTAAATACACAAATACTAGGTTTCTTGGATGTCGTCGGTTATGAAGCGCAATGTAACATTTCTTACCTATTTTGGCTGTAATTCTGCGCGTTTCAGGCGCGATTACCAAGGCTTTTGGGTATTTGCACCGGTTGCTGTTTTGGCTGGGGCTCGGGACTTGTGTCTCATAGGGATATAGCCTATTATGCCACCGGTGGCAAAAAGATAATAACAATGGTGATGTACCTATGTTTTTTCCGCAATTATGTGTGTCTGTGCGAGGTTTGAGGGGTTGGTTCAGCTGGGCTGGCAGGCTAATGCTGCTAGCAGTATTCATACTGGTTTCGGGGTGTAAGTCTAATGACGACGCGATGGTCATTCGCGTGGGACATACGCTCGATCCGTCGCACACAGTACATAAGGCGATGCTGGTTATGGCCGATGAGCTGGATCGTTTGTCGCAAGGGCAGATGCGTATTGAGCTTTATCCCAGCGGCCAGCTGGGCACAGAAAGAGAGCTGATCGAATTGCTGCAAATTGGCAGCTTGGCCATGACGAAGGTGTCGGCCAGTCCGCTTGAGGCCTTTGTGCCGTCTATGAAAGTATTTAATCTGCCGTATATCTTTCGTGATCGTGAGCACTTTTTGCGTGTGCTGGATTCCGACGTTGGGCAGGCTCTGCTGGATTCTATTCGGCCATCGCGAATGGTGGGGTTGGGTTTCTATGATGCTGGTAGCCGCAGCTTTTATACCACGAAAAAACCGATTGTTACCCCCAACGATTTGAAAGGCATGAAGATTCGCGTGCAAGAAAGTCGCACGGCCATGAAGATGATCTCGTCCCTGGGTGGTAGCCCAACGCCCGTGTCGTGGGGCGAGCTTTATACCGCCCTGCAACAAGGCGTGGTTGATGGCGCTGAAAATAATCCCCCGAGTTTTTACCTATCGCATCACTACGAAGTTGCACCGTACTACACATTGGATGAACACACCGCCGTGCCTGATGTAATTTTGATCAGCGACTATGTGTGGACTCATCTTACACCTCAACAGCAGCAGTGGTTGCAGCAGTCCGTTGATGTGTCTGTGGCGTATCAGCGGGAGCAATGGCAAAAAGACACTGACGACGCTTTGCAGAAAGTGCAGGAAGCCGGTGTGGAAATTATTTATCCAGACAAGTCGTTATACCAGGCCAAGGTTCAAGACATGTTGGCTTCGTATCGCGATGGCCCTATTGGTGAGATTCTGCAACAGATAGGGGGCCTTTGACATGTTACGTACCTTGGTTAATTGGCTCGACACGATATTCAGGTGGGTTCTGGCACTGTTGATCGTCATGATGGTCGCGGCGGTATGCTGGCAAATTGTTTCACGTTATTTTTTGAATGATCCCAGCCAGTGGACTGAAGAATTGGCCCGTTTTTTATTGATCTGGATTGGCATGTTGGGGGCGGCATACGCCTACCACCTGAAAATGCACTTGGGGTTGGATATCGTACAGCAAAAGCTTTCGAGTGCAGGGCGGCGTTATCACCGCCGTTACGTACACTGTGTAGTTATTCTGTTTGCTGTGGTGGTAATGATCGCCGGTGGTATCAAGTTTGTCATGTTAACTTATGATTTGAAGCAGGTGTCGGCGGCATTGGGTTGGCCGATGCACCTGGTTTATCTTTGCCTGCCTGTGAGTGGTGTTATGTTGGTGGTGTATGCCTTGTTGGATTGGCTAAACGACGATACGGCGGCAAAGGAGGGCACACAAGATGGTTGAATGTGTATTGATCGTGCTGTTTTTCATCTTGTTGTTCTCCGGTGTGCCGGTGGCGTTTTGTATTGGCGTTGCCACACTCGTAACGCTGTTGCTGAGTATCGATTTCTGGCCTGCCATCATGACCATGGCGCAGCGTATGGTAGGCGGTATTAACAGCTTTGCGTTACTGGCGATACCCTTGTTTATTTTAAGTGGAATCATCATGGGGCAGGGCGGTATTGCACGGCGCCTGATTGATTTTGCCAAATGTCTGGTTGGTATGGTGCCGGGAGGTTTGGCCTTTGTGAATGTACTGTCATGTACGATGTTTGGTGCTATTTCGGGCTCTGCAGTGGCTGCAGCATCGGCGGTGGGTGGTTTTATGCAGCCGGAAATGGAAAAAGAAGGTTATGGCCGTGATTTCAGTGCGGCCGTAACGGCCACCAGCTCAACCACCGGATTATTAATTCCGCCAAGCAATATTTTAATTGTGTATGCCATTGCCAGCGGTGGTGTTTCCATCGGCGCATTGTTTGTCGCCGGGTATCTGCCAGGGATATTAGTCGCTTTATCGTTGATGGTGGTTTGCGCCATACATGCAAAACGCCATCAATTGCCAACGGCAGGTACGGTAAGCTTCACGCAGTTTTTACAGGCAGCGGGTTGTGCATTGCCAAGTTTGTTTTTGGTGTTTTTAGTGATTGGCGGCATTATCGGTGGCGTATTTACAGCAACCGAAGCCGGTGCTATTGCGGTGGTTTACTCGTTGATACTGGCTTGCTTTATTTATGGCGAAGTATCCTTAAAAGCCCTTTATTCTATTTTGCTAAAATCGGCCGAAACGTCGGCGATTGTGATGTTTTTAGTAGCAACGTCTATTGCGATGTCGTGGTTGCTGGCGTTTCACAATATTCCCGCCAGCGTCGCAGAATTCTTATTGGGGTTTAGTGACAATCCATTGTTGATTTTGTTGATTATCAACCTTGTGTTACTGATAGTTGGGTCGTTTATGGATATGACGCCTGCGGTACTGATCTTTACACCTATCTTTTTACCGGTAGCTATTCAGCTGGATATGTCGCCCTTACACTTTGGCATTATGATGGTGCTGAATCTCTCTATTGGTTTATGTACGCCGCCGGTTGGCAGTGTGTTGTTTGTCAGTTGTGCTGTGGCAAAAACCAGTATTGTAAATATTATCCGCCCGTTGTTTCCCATGTATATCGCTATGATTGTTGCGTTGCTTCTGGTCACCTATATACCGGGTATTAGTGAATGGCTACCTACAACCTTCGGCATGATCGAGTAAGGAAAGACGATGAAACTTGCAGTTATCGGTGAATGCATGCTTGAGATAGCTAACCCAATGGGGACTCAGCTAGCACGTAATATGCCGGTAAATTTCAGTTTTGGTGGTGACACGTTAAATACGGCAATTTACCTGGCTCGGCTGGGTGTGTCTGTCAGCTATCTTACTGGCTTAGGCCGCGATATCTATAGCGATTGGTTGTTGCGAGAGTGGCAAGAGGAGGGCGTTGATACCCGTTATGTTGTGCGTGATTCAGAACGCACTCCTGGTTTGTATATGATTCAGACAGATGCTGTAGGTGAGCGTACATTTACCTATTGGCGTTCGCAGTCTGCCGCCAAACATTGTTTGTGGAATGCCGAGGCAATGGCGTCAATGTGCAATGTATTGAAGGGGTTTGATGCGCTTTATCTTTCGGGTATTACGTTGTCATTAATGAGTGCACAGTCTTTCAATCTGTTGATTCACCATTTACAAGAACGAGCTAACAGCAATTTCAGATTGATGTTTGATAGTAACTATCGGCCGAAAAACTGGCCGTCGTCGGCGGTAGCGAAGGCTCGCTATGAACAGCTCTTTCCCTTTTGCGACATGCTAATGCCAACGTTTGAAGACGAGGCTTTGTTGTTTGGCGACGCATCGGTTGATGCAACAGTACATCGCTACCGTCAAGCGGGCGTGCAACAGGTAGTAGTAAAACAGGGTGAGAAGGGTGCCTGGTTTTGCGACAAACATGTGCGCTGTCATGTGGCAGCTAATGTCGTCGAGAAAGTCGTTGACTCAACTGGTGCTGGTGATTCATTTAATGCCGGTTTTCTCGCTGCTTACGTTAAGGGGCTAAGCCCGGAGAAGGCTTTGGCAGCTGGCCATCAGTTGGCATCAGTCGTCGTGCAGCATCGTGGTGCGGTTATCGATAAAATATATATGCCCACCATTTAAAAGGCATTTATTCGTGGTTTTTCCGGTATAAAGGTTGGTGCCGACGTAGTTTTTTGATAGTGGTATCGCCGCACTTGGGGTTGCAGTGCAGGGCTGTCGGTTGCTTTAGGGTAAGCCATTAACTTCATAGGTTAGAGGAAAACGGAGTGACAAAACTTCACGGCGACGAGCGGAAAGGGATGGCCACCATTAATGATGTGGCCAGAATTGCTGGCGTGTCAAAGCGCACGGTTTCAAGGGTGATTAATAACTCGCCAAAAGTGAACCCTGAAACGCGGGAAAATATTCTAAAGATTATTCAGGAGCTGAATTATTCACCCAGCAAGCAAGCTCGTGGGCTGGCGTCAAGTCGCTCCTACCTGGTGGGGTTGCTTTATGACGATCCGAATGCGGTAGTGATTCACTCTGTGCAGCGCGGCGTATTGCAGGCTTGTACAGAGTTCGGCTACGAGTTGGTGGTTCACCCCATTGAGCACAATAGCGAAAACATTGGTGCCGATGTTTTGCGGTTTGTGCAGCGCTCTAATCTCGATGGTCTGATAATAATGGCGCCCATTTCAAGTAACGAGCAGCTCATTGATGCGTTGCGTAAGGAATCTATCGAATACGTAAGGATGGCACCGAAAGAAATCGATTCAACTGACTGCATGATTGTGTCATGTGATCGGCAGGCCATGAATCAGGTGGCTGATCTGTTTGTAAAAAGGCAGTGCAGGCGCCCGGCTATTATTCGTGGGCCGGCGAACCGTATTGTGACGAGGGAACGTTTTGAGGGTTTAATCGACGCGTTAAAAAAACGCAATTTAATGATAGACGAAGCGCATATAGCTGAAGGTGATTTCAGCTTTGAGAGCGGGTTAGTGGCCGCCAAAAAACTGCTGGGTACCGTCGATAGACCTGATGCCATTTTTGCCAGCAATGACCAAATGGCTATTGCCACTATTCACGTTGCTGAAGACCTGGGTATTAAGGTGCCGCAGGATTTGTTGGTGGTAGGGTACGACGACGAGCCAATGGCAAGTCGCCTGCGCCCCACGCTGACAACGTTGCAGCGACCGAATACCGAAATGGCACGCTGCGCGGCCTTGAAGCTGATCGCCAATATTAACAATGAACCTGCGGGTAATAAAAATATAGAAACATTTTTTATACCGCAACTGATCGAGCGCAACTCAACCAATCGTTGATGCTTTTATGTCGGAGTTTTTATGTCGTTAACTGTCAAACTGAATGTCGCTGATAATGTTGCCGTTGCCCGCACTCAAATTGAAAAAGGTATGTTGATTCCTGAGCTCGCCGGCGTGGAAGCAAAGAATTCAGTGCCTCGGTTTCATAAAATAGCTACGACTGCCATTGCACAGGGCTCTCCTATTATTAAATACGATCAGTCCATTGGCGTTGCACTGACCGATATTGCCGCCGGTGAACATGTGCATGTTCACAATTGTGGTATGCCTGCCGGCGGTGTGCTTGAGCGTCGTGTTGCACAATCTGCGGTAGCTGAGCCCAAGGTGTGGAACGGTGAAAAACAGTTTATGGGTTTTCATCGCGACAATGGTCAAGTGGGTACGCGCAATTATATTGGTATTATTACCACCGTTAACTGTTCTGCATCGGTAGCGAAAGCGCTCGAACATTATTTTTCTGATTCAAGCATTGCCAGCCAATACCCTAATGTCGACGGCGTAGTATCGTTTGCACACAGCACCGGTTGTGGTATGGGTAAAGGCGAGGGGTTTGATATTTTACAACGTGTATATGAAGGCTTTGCTGCACACCCTAATTTTGCTGCCGTGTTGATGATTGGCTTAGGGTGTGAAGTGATGCAAGTGCGCGAAGTGATCAAGCGAGCCGGTCGAGATGTTAATAACACGCTGGTACCTTTGGTTATTCAAGAGCAGGGCGGTACGCGAAAAACCATAGAGGCAGGTAAAACGGTTGTTTATCAAATGCTCGAAGCCGCTAATCAGTTGCACCGTGCCCCGGCCCCACTGAGTGCGCTCAAGGTGGGGTTGCAGTGCGGGGGTTCTGACGCTTTGTCAGGTATTACTGCAAACCCATCGCTGGGGGCGGCCATGGATTATCTCGTTACCCAAGGGGGTACGGCAATTTTGTCGGAAACGCCAGAGATATTTGGTGCCGAACATTTACTGATTGCCCGCGCCAAAACTCCGCAAATTGCAGAGAAGCTGCAGGCTCGCATTAAGTGGTGGTTGGACTATACCGAAAAACATGGCGTGGAATTAAATAACAATCCGTCACCGGGCAATAAAGCCGGTGGCTTGACAACGATCCTAGAAAAATCATTGGGCGCGCAGGCTAAGGGGGGGACCTCAACTCTGTTTGATGTGTACGAATATGCGCAGCCAGTGACTTCCTCCGGGCTGGTTGTGATGGACAGTCCCGGCTATGACCCTGTGTCGGTTACAGGACAGATGGCATCCGGGGCGAATGTCATTTGTTTTACTACCGGGCGTGGTTCGGTATTTGGTGCGATGCCGGTACCCAGCCTTAAACTTGCCACCAATACGCCGCTGTACGAGAGTATGCAGGACGACATGGATATAAACTGCGGTACCGTCTTTGATGGTCTGATGAGTGTAGACACCTGTGGCCAGCAGGTATTGCAACAGATTATTGCAACCGCCTCAGGCGAAAAAACCAAAAGTGAAGGCTTGGGGTATGGGCGCCACGAGTTTTTGCCTTGGCATATGGGGGCAGTGATTTAAAAGGCTTGTTGAGGGCGCAAGCTGGTAAACAGTGTCTGCGCCCGCTTGTGCTCCAATGCCTGTCTTGGAAATACAAGGGATTTCGTAACATTCCGCGGGTATTTCCAAGGTGTGCGACAAAATAGATAAGGAGATCTATATTTGTCGCCGGGTTAATAGTCGAGCTTGTATGCCTTTTTCGCAAATGTGTAGGCCAGGTTTTCAGCTAATGTATAGGCCTCTTCCATATCGATTCGGTGGTCGGCTACCAGTTCGGCTAAAAATACGCAGTCCATACGACGAGCCACATCATGCCTTGCGGGTATCGATAAAAAGGCACGGGTGTCATCGTTAAAGCCTACCGTATTGTACAACCCCGCGGTTTCGGTGGTTTGCTGACGGAAGCGGCGCATGCCTTCAGGGCTGTCGTGGAACCACCAGGGCGGGCCGAGTTTCAGCGACGGGTAATGCCCTGCCAGTGGGGCCAGTTCGCGGCTGTAAACCGTTTCATCGAGGGTAAACAAAATAATGCTTAGGGCCGGATTGTTGCCGTATTTGTCGAGCAACGGTTTCAGGCTTTTTACATATTCTGTTGGGCTGGGAATATCCGCGCCTTTGTCGCGCCCATAGCGGTGAAAAATCTGGTCGTTGTGGTTGCGGAAGCTGCCAGGGTGAATCTGCATAACCAGGCCATCGTCAATACTCATGCCTGCCATTTCAGTCAGTACCTGGCCGCGGAACGCTTCGGCTTGCTCTGCTGTGTGTGTACCGCGAAGCACCTGTAAATAAAGCTGCTCACATTCCTCTGTACTCAGGTTTTTGGTGGTGGCGGTGGGGTGCCCGTGATCGGTAGAGGTTGCCCCCATTTCGGCAAAAAACTGGCGGCGCTTGCGGTGTGCGGCCAGGTAACCCTGCCATGTACTCACATCGCAGCCAGTCAACTCGCCAAAGCGTTGTACATTACCCACAAAGTTTTCGAAATCCGGGTCGACTACATTGTCTGGCCGGTAGGCCGTAATCACTTTTCCCTTCCAGCCGCTGTCGCGTAAGGTTTGATGGTGTTCCAGAGCGTCCAGGGGGGATTCGGTAGTGGCAATACATTCAATGTTAAAACGTTCAAACAAGGCACGGGGGAGAAACGCGTCGCTTGCCAGCTTGCGGTTGATAGTGTTGTAGTAAAAGTCCGCTGTTTCCGCGCTAAGACGCACCTCAAAGCCAAAGACTTCAGCAAATACGTGGTCTAACCAGATGCGTGACGGTGTGCCCGCAAACAAATGGTAGTTGTTGGCCAGAATGTTCCAGATTTTTCGGTTATCAGTTTCTACCGCGGCACCATCCTCTGCCCGAATGCCCAATGCTTCCATGGGGATGCCTTGGCTGTAGAGCATACGATAAACATAGTGGTCGGGCTTGATGAGCAGATCGGTTGCGTCTTTAAAGGGCTGGTTCAGGGCAAACCATGAAGGATCGGTATGTCCATGGGGGCTGATAATTGGCAGCCCTTTAACCTGATTGTACAGCTGCATGGCGATTTTACGCACATCGCTGTTTGCGGGCATGAGGCGTTCTGGGTGTAGTGAAAGAGGTTTCATAATATCGATGTCTCTATCTGCGTTGTCTTGTTGTTAACGTATTATAGGCAGTTGGTGCCACCGGTGGCAACGGTTTGCTTTGTTTCCCTTTCTGTTTGTGATTGTGTAAGACGGGTGCTTTGTTGACGGGAAACTTCTTTGCTGCGCTGCAAAAAAATGAGTTACACTTGAGCTCGCTTGTTCTCTGCCCAGATGAAATGAAAGGCAGCAAAGGAAGGCAAGCGGCTGGCCTGTTGGCCCTGGCGGAAGATTGGGGTTAATCCGCAATGATGCCCATTCAGGTCACAGGTTTACGACAAAAGAACAATAGGAGGCGACGATGAAATCAGTAGCATTAGTAACGGGTGCCGCGAGTGGTATTGGCTTGGCCATTGCGAAACATGTTGCCGCACAGGGGCACCATGTTTTGGTCAGTGATATCAATCTTGAGGCCGCGACCAAAGCCGTGGCTGATATCGCGGCTGCTGGTGGCTCGGCCAGCCCCCTGAAGCTGGATGTTACGTCTCAAGACGATATTGATGCAGTGGCTAACCACGTTGAGCGCGTTGATGTATTAATCAATAATGCCGGTATTCAATACGTGGCTAAGCTTGAGGAGTTTCCGGTCGACCGCTGGCGAATGCTGATTGATGTGTTGTTGACCGGCCCGGCTATGTTAGTGCGTGCGTTGTTGCCAAAGATGAAGGCAAACCAGTTCGGCCGTATTATCAATATAGGTTCAATCCATGCTTTGGTGGCGTCGCCCTACAAGAGCGCCTATATTTCAGCAAAGCACGGCTTGTTGGGGTTCTCAAAAACCATCGCACTGGAAACCGCCAGCTACGACATTACCATTAATACAGTTTGTCCTGCTTATGTGAAAACTGCATTGGTTGAAAAACAGATTGCCGATCAGGCTCGCCAGCATGGTATTTCTGAGGAGGATGTTATCAATAACATCATGCTCGAACCCATGCCTAAAAAGCAGTTTATCAGCATGGAAGAATTGTGCGGCGCGGTTGATTATCTGGTGTCGCCAGTGGCTCGCAATATGACCGGTCAGACCATTGTGATCGACGGTGCGTGGACCGCAAAATAGGGCAAGCAAGGCCAACGCACTTATTACCGACAGAGGAGCCTTTCACGGTGAAAATTAATATTGAAATCGACCTCACGCCAGAGGAAGCCCGCGAATTAATGGGTATGCCCAGTATTGACCGCATGCAAACCTATTTTAATGAAGCGGTAAAGGGCCAGTGGAAGGATGATACCAACCCCTTTGTGGTGATGTGGGACGCATTTATGAAGCAAAGCAAAGATGCTTTTGATATGGCGACAAAGGTGACCGATAAAGGCGCACCAAAGAAAACAGATAAGCCATAGTGCTTAATGGGTAAGTATGCCTTTTATCGCGTTGGTGACGGCACTTTAATAAAAATGCACTCAGTTAGGAGACTTTATGGATACCGCCGAACACGAAGAAGTTCTTCGTTATCTCAGCAAATTTAAAGATGTATTCAATGATATGACCAAGGAGGTCATGGAGCGTGCAGTCAGTGGCAAAACTGAGGTAAACCCTCTCGTGAATGCCGATCGTATCGCCAGTATTGTGTCGCGAGGTGTTAAAGTCGACCCAACCAAACTAATTCAAAATCAAATGGAGTTTTTGCAAACGCAAATGAATTTGTGGCAGGGGGCTGCAGAGTCAATCATGGCAGGCAAACCATTGCCTGACGTAGTGCCCACTCCCAAAGGGGAGCGTCGTTTTAAGGACGAACAATGGACGGAAAATCCGCTGTATAACTATTTCAAACAGGCCTACCTGTTAAATGCTGAAATGATGCAAAAAATGGTGGATACACTGGAATTTGAAGATGCTAAATCCAGTGAACAATTAAAGTTTTATACGCGGCAGTTTGTTAACTCCATGTCGCCTACTAACTACGTGATGACCAACCCGGAAGTGTGTAGAGATATTCTCGACACCAAGGGCGCGTGTTTGACCAAGGGGCTTGAGAATTTTATGCGCGATTTACAGCGTAGCCCCATTGAAGCGTTTAAAGTAGGGCAGGTAGAGCCGGATGCCTTTGTTCTTGGTGAAACCTTGGCGTACACGCCGGGAAAAGTAGTTTTTCAGAATGAGGTGATGCAATTAATTCAATATGCACCGACTACCCAGGACGTGTACGAAAAGCCGCTGTTGATCGTACCGCCGTTTATCAACAAATATTACATTTTGGACCTCGACGCGAAAAAGTCGTTACCTCGCTGGCTGGTTGAAAAAGGCTACACTGTCTTTATGGTGTCGTGGGTTAATCCAGATGATTCACACAGCCACATCGGCTTTGATGATCTAATTCAAAAGGGTGTTGTTGATGCCGTTGACGCCGTTTGCAAAATTACTGAAACCAATTCAATTAACGTAGCCGGTTATTGTGTGGGCGGTACCTTGCTGACCATGGCGCAGGCTTATATGTTGGCTATTGGCGACAAGCGCATTAACAGTTTGTCGTTGCTGACAACGCTGTTGGATTTCAGTGAGCCGGGTGAAGTCGGTAACTATATATCTGAAGCCAGCTTGCCGCATATTTTTCATAACGCAGAGAAAAAAGGTTATTTCGATGGCCGTATTCTGGCGCTGGCATTCAGTCTGCTGCGAGAGAACAACCTGTTTTGGTCGTATTTTGTCGATAACTATCTTAAAGGTAAGGATCCTGTGCCTTTTGATATTCTTTATTGGAACAGCGACTCTACGAATATCCCAGCTACCGCGTTTGTGTACTATGTAAAGAATATGTACCGCGACAATAAGTTGATTGAACCCGAAGCGCTTAAAGTAAAAGGAGTGTGGATTGATCTTAAAACCATTAAAACACCCACTTATGCTGTCGCCACGGTTGCTGACCATATTGTGTTGTGGCAAAGCGCCTATAACAGCATGAAACATCTGGGTGCTGATATTCGCTTCGTGTTAGCTGGCTCCGGGCATGTGGCGGGCATTGTCAATCCGGCTGATGGTGGTAAATACGACCACTGGGTGAATAAAGACATGCCGAAAGAAGCCGAAGAGTGGCTGGCCAATGCTGAGAAACAGGATGGCTCCTGGTGGCTCGATTGGCATCGTTGGGTGCGGCCGAAGTCGGGTAAAAAAGTGCCTGCGCGTGAGCCAGGCAAAGGACCTTATGAGGTTGTCGAAGATGCTCCCGGCAGTTACGTGAAAGTTCGCCTGGAGCCGCCACCGGCTTAATCCGCTTTGTCACCGCAGGGGCAAACTCTGTATACTCCGCCCATAGACTAATTTTGAGGAGCTCCTGTGGTAATCATTAAAAAGTATCCCAACCGTCGCTTATACGACACCTCCCAGAGCCAGTACATCAATCTGGACTATATTCGTGAGCTGGTTATGGAGCATGAGGAGTTCAAAGTCGTGGACTCCAAAACCGAAGAGGATCTGACCAAAGTTATTTTGCTGCAGATTATCAGTGACCAGGAAAGTAACGAGCAGCAATCGTTATTGACCAATCAGGTGCTGAAGCAGTTGATTCGTTACTACGGCTCAGACATGCAAATCTTTTTGCGCATGTACCTGGAACAGAGCATGGCCAGTTTTCTTGAACAGCAAGATGCTGTGCAGGGCATGGTGAAAAATATGATTGAAGCGAGCCCGGTGGGTGTTTTCAATCAGATGATGGGGCAAAACATGGACTTCTGGAAAACATTCTCAGAAGTTGGCGGTAATCCTTTCGTACCCGGCGGCGATAAGAAGCCCAAGGAATAACTGCTAGTTTCCATATAAAAAAACTGTATGAGAAAAATGCTGCCATGCAGCAGATAAGCATTGACCCTTCTATTCTCTATCCTTACAATTAAATCTCGATTGTGCAGTGCAGCATGCATTGCACAAGTTCATCGCTCATTGAGTAATGTGGTATAGGGGAGATATTCCATGTTCGATAAAATGGTTGAACAAACGCAACAAGCATTCAAACCCATGTCAGACGTTTTTGCGTTAAATGCAGAAGTCATGGAAAAACTGGCTGAAAAGCAGGCGAGCTTTTTCAGTGACGTTATGAACGATGGACTTTCCTACGCAAAAGAGTTAGCCGATCAAAAAGATCTGGCAGGCCTTTATGAATTGCAAAAATCCTACGCAGAAGACTTTCAAAGTAAAGTTATGGCTACTGCAAAAGATAGCTACGGTTTGCTAACCGATGCGCAGGAAAAAACCGGCGATATGCTCAAAGATGTGTTCGGCGAATATATGCCTATGATGACGGCAAGCGTGCCTACCGCCACTAAAACTACTGTAAAGAAGGCAGCCAAAACTACGGCAAAAACCGCAGAAAAAGCGGCCGAGAAAGTTTCGTCAGAAAAGTAATAGCCGTCTAAGGGTTATTGTTTAGTAAGACTTCGGTGATATTTAGCCCGACTTAGGTCGGGCTCTTTGTAGTTGTATTTCCTGCTCCTGGCGATGTCTTGCCCATCAAACACGTTTTAGCGCCTATTGATCCATATTCAATTTACGGGGCATTAGTGTAGGCAATGAGTAGCCTGGTAACTTGTTTAATCAGAAAAGCAGGTCTTGTAGGTGTTTTTATTAAAGCATTGTGGCTGCCATTGAAAGAGCAGCCACAATACAAGAATGGCAAATGTTTAACCTGCCATGAATTGGCCACCGTTTACCGACAGGGTTGAGCCGGTAATAAAGCTTGCGTCGTCGTCTACCAAAAACAAAACTGCACGGGCGATATCTTCCGTTTTACCCAGGCGGCCTACTGGAATTTTGGCTATAATCTTTTCCAGTACGGCAGGGGGGACCGCACGAACCATTTCTGTATCCACATAGCCAGGTGCTACTGCATTTACTGTGATACCGTACTTAGCGGTTTCCATTGCCAGAGCCTTGGTAAAGCCTAAAACACCTGCTTTAGCGGCAGTGTAGTTAACCTGCCCATATTGACCAGCTTGGCCGTTGATAGAGCTGATGTTTACAATACGCCCGAAGCCGCGTTCTCGCATGCCCGGAATCACCGAGTGTGCAGTGTTGTAACATGACTTCAGGTTGGTGTTGATCACCGCATCCCAGTTTTCACAGGTCATTTTAGCCAATACGCCATCGCGGGTAATACCTGCGTTATTGATAACCACATCAATAGGGCCAAAATCTGCTTCGATTTGCTTAATGCCTTCGGTTACCTGATCGTAATCGGCGACATCAAACTTGTAAGCGGGTATCCCGGTTTTTTCAGTAAAGCGTTGAGCTCTCTGGTCATTGCCAGCGTAATTGGCAATAACCTGATAGCCTTTCAGCTTCAATTTGATACTGATGGTTTCGCCGATGCCTCGTGTACCGCCGGTGACAAGTGCTACTCTACCCATGTGTAAGCCTCCTAGTATGTACGACAGGGTGGGGTATATGCACCAAAAGATCGCTGATACCTCTTGCGAACGCTGCAAAAGCAGACATTGGATGCATAACTATTCCTTTAAATGATTGCATCAATCAAAGGTTTGAAATTAAATCGTGCGTTTGTGACAACTCTGTTAAAACATAGCAGCAAGTGTGCCGAAATGACGCATATCGTTAAATTTATATTCAGCTTCGTCTTACTACTATAGTACAGATGAGCCATCTTCGGCTGCATCATGATAGACATCAAGGATAGCTTATCGTACTACCCTGGAACACGCTCCTAAAGAATGAGTTTACGGCAGTAGGATAATCCTTTTGGTGTTGCTACTATAGTTGAAGCTTATTACTGATATTTCAATAAACTGAGGAAACCATGATGAAGAAGTGGGTTGTAAGTATTGCGCTGGCATTTGGGGTTGTGTCTGGTGCATTTGCAGCAGGTGATATTGAAGCTGGAAAGCAAAAAGCCATGGTTTGTGCGGCCTGCCATGGTGCAAATGGTATCAGTGCTGCGCCAATATGGCCCAACTTGGCTGGCCAGAAAGATGCGTACTTGGAAAAACAATTGAAGGCGTTTAGAGATGGTACCCGTAGTGACCCCTCTATGGACGCCATGGCGAAAATGCTCACTGATGAAGATATCGCCAACCTTGCCGCTTATTTTTCAAGCCTGAAATAACCTGTTCTCCAGTAGCGGGTACTGCTCTTCGGTGTAGTATCCGTTACAATTCCATCCCATCTACACTCGAGTCAATTTGCCCGCATATATATGCTGGGCGCAGCAGGAGATGTTACCGTTGGAATTATCGATAAATGACTACGTTGTTGAGGTTAACGAAACTAACGCTCAGCAAATATTAATTGAAGAATCCTCTAAACGTCCTGTGGTGGTCGATTTTTGGGCAGACTGGTGTGCACCCTGTAAAACCTTAATGCCCTTGCTGGAAAAATTGGCTGATGAGTACCAAGGCGACTTTTTATTGGCAAAAGTGAATGCCGATGAACAACAAATGATCACTAGTCAGTTTGGCGTGCGTAGTTTGCCGACGGTAGTGATTATGAAAGACGGACAGCCTGTTGACGGTTTTGCCGGCGCGCAGCCAGAGACAGCTATTCGGGAAATACTCGACAAGCACTTACCCAAACCCTTCGAGAAAACCTTTCAGGCCGGCATGGCGAAAATGGCCGAAGAGAACTGGGCCGAAGCGGTACCGTTTTTGAAAGACGCGATGGCCGAGTCTAATGATCGGGCCGATATCGTATTACAGCTGGCGCTGGCGTATATGGAGCTGAACCGGGTTGATGAGGTAGAAGGTTTGCTGGCGAAAGTGAAAATGGTTGATCAAGATGCCCTTTATGAGCAACTCAAAGCGCGTGTAGAGTTGCACCAGGCATCGGCCAAATCTCCAGAGATTCAGGCACTTGAGCAACGCCTCAACGAAAACCCTGATGATAAAGAAGCCGCATTTCAGTTAGCGGTGCAGTTTAGTCAGGGTAATCACTACCGCGATGCGCTTGAGTTGCTGTTAAATCTGCTGCGCCAAGATCTTGGCTATGCCGACGGCCAGGCACGTAAAGCATTTACCGATATTCTCACCACCTTGGGGCAGGGGGATGCCTTGGCGATTGAGTATCAGCGTAAGTTTTATACATTGCTTTATTGAGCACTTTCGTCGCATCCACCAAGAAGGCCAGCTTTGCTGGCCTTTTGCTTATCGGTAGCCCTGTGCTTGCAGCTCAAATAAGTGCTGATAACGCCCCCCCAGCGCCACCAGTTCTTCATGGGTGCCTGACTCAATGATGCGACCATTATCAACTACGATAATTTTACTGGCCTTGCGCACCGTTGAAAATCGGTGAGAGATTAAGATAGCAATTTTATCTTTGCTGTGTTCCTGAAAGTGCTCAAAAATGGTGGCCTCAGCTTGAGCATCCATGGCTGCCGTAGGCTCATCCAATACTAAGATATTGGCGTTTTCTCGCATAAAGGCTCGGGCCAGAGCGATCTTTTGCCATTGTCCGCCAGATAGCTCCTGGCCGTCATTAAACCAGCGGCCCAGTTGCGTGTGATAACCCTTAGGCATGAGCTCGATAAAGTCATTTGCCATGCCTCGTTGGGCTGCGCTGTACCAGCGCTGTTCATCAGTGAATGCACTTACGTCGCCCGCACCGATATTTTCGCCAACGAGTAACTGGTAACGCACGAAATCCTGGAAAATGACCCCAATACGTTGTTGCAAGGTATTGATATTCCAGTGTCGCAAATCGGCACCATCAAGGGTAATTCGGCCTTCGGTTGGCAGATAAAGGCGGGTAAGCAACTTGATAAGGGTTGTTTTGCCCGAGCCATTTTCGCCTACTAATGCAAGGCTTTGGCCCGGTTTTACGTGTAAGTCTATGTTGCGTAGGGCTGGTGCATGGGCACCGGGGTAAGTAAAGGTAACGTTCTCAAAGCGAATACCGTCGTCGGGTAAGGGGCCTTCGGTTAAATCACCTTCAGTTGCTTCGATCGGCTGTTCAAGATATTCGTAGAGTGTAGACAGGTAGAGGTTGTCTTCGTACATACCACTGATGGCCGACAAGCTGGCACTGATGGCGGTTTGCCCCTGTTTAAATACCAGTAAATACATGGTCATCTCGCCCAGCGTGATTGAGCCATACACCGTGGCCACCACAATCCAGCCGTAAGCACAGTAAAAGGCGAGAGTACCCAGTAGGCCCAGTGCAAAGCCCCAGCCATCCCGGCGCAAGGTCAGGCGTTTATCAGCGTCATATAGGCTGTGAAAAATGGATTGATAGCGTTTGAAAAACAGTGGTGTTAGTTGAAACAGTTTTACTTCTTTAATGGTATCTTCCCGGGCCAATAAGGTCTCCAGGTACATTTGCATACGCCGTTCGGGCGAGCGCCAGCGAAACAACCTGAAGGCATCACCAGAGAATTTAGCCTCGGCAATAAAAACGGGTACGGCGCCTAGTACCAGCATCAGCAGAGCCCAACCGCTGAATTGAAACAGCAATACACTGTACGATAACAGCGCGATGGCATTTTCCAGCAGGCTAAATGTTCGGTTTACCAGGCTTAGAGGGCGGGAAGACGCCTCGCGGCGTGCGCGTGTGAGCTTGTCATAAAATTCACTGTCTTCGAACTGTGCCAGCGACAAGTATTGGGCTTTATCAAGAATCAGTTCGTTAACTCGTTGCCCAAGTAGCGCCCGCAACAAAGATTGGCAAACAGAAATCACCCGGCGAGCGCCGGCCATCGCACTGATAACCAGTGCTTCAAACACGACGTATTTCAGTACGTTCCACAGATTTGGTTCAACGCCACCTTTTACGTCCGCAACTGCGCTTACCACCGAATCGATGATGAGTTGCCCGATATAGGCTGCTAACGCAGGTAGTAGCCCAACAATTAACGTTGCGGCCGCAAAGAACAGTGTCAGTGGTTTCGAGGTTTGCCACACCAGTTGCAAGGCGCGCTGGCTGTAGGTAAATACACCAAAAAAATGCTGTAGTTTCGGGCTCTTTTTCTCGTTGCCGCTGGCGGCATGGGAACTACTCAAAGGGATCTCCCTGATCTATTAAGATTTGTGCGTATTGATCAAAATGCTGGCATAATGTGCCGCCTTCATGCTGCGGCAGATGATAAGGGCGGGACTTGGCGCTGTCGATCTTTTGGCAGAGCCGGCCTACATACCGCAGCCACATTTCACAGCCTATTGAGAGACCGTTAATGGCAGCTAAACCAAGCACGAAACCGTTAAATCCAAACTTTTCTTCCGGTCCTTGCAGTAAGCGTCCAGGTTATGACGTTGCTGCGTTACCACTGGATACGTTGGGCCGTTCACACCGTTCAGCATTGGGCAAAAATGTCCTGGGCAAAGCCTGCTCTCGCACGGCAGAACTGTTGGGGTTGCCCGAAGGTTATCGCGTAGGGGTGGTGCCTGCCTCCGATACGGGTGCTGTTGAAATGGCATTGTGGTCGATGCTGGGCCAGCGTGGTGTTGATATGTTGGCGTGGGAGTCGTTTGGTAGCGGCTGGATTACCGACGTAGTCAAGCAGCTGAAATTGCAAAATGTGCGTGCGTTGGAAGCCCCCTACGGTGAGCTGCCCGATTTGTCTCAAGTGAATTTTGATAACGATGTTGTGTTCACCTGGAATGGCACTACCTCTGGCGTCAAAGTGCCCAATGGTGATTGGATCCCCGATGACCGTCAGGGTTTGACAATTTGCGACGCTACCTCGGCTGTATTTGCCATGGATATCCCATGGGAAAAGCTTGATGTAGTTACCTTCTCCTGGCAAAAAGCGCTGGGTGGCGAAGGTGCTCACGGCATGTTGATTTTGGGTCCACGCGCGGTTGAACGTCTTGAGTCCTATACGCCTGCATGGCCACTGCCAAAAATTTTCCGCATGACCAAAGGTGGCAAGTTGATTGAGGGTATCTTCAAAGGTGAAACCATCAATACACCATCAATGTTGTGCGTGGCGGATTATCTGGACGCTCTCGACTGGATTGAGAGCATTGGTGGTTCAGCCGCGGCGATTGCCAAGTCAGAGGCAAACCTGGCAGTCATCAAAGATTTTGTTGACGCCAATGACTGGATCAGCTTTTTAGCCAAAGAGCCTGATCAGGTGTCGAATACCAGTGTTTGTTTGTCTTTGGATGCAACGCCCGAACAGGTTAAAGCCATGGTAAAACTGCTGGACGCCGAAGGTGTCGCCTATGACATAGGCGCTTATCGCGATGCCCCAGCCGGATTGCGTTTTTGGGCCGGTACAACGGTAGAGGCTGCCGATCTTGCAGCGGTACTGCCCTGGGTTACGTGGGCTTACCAAGAAGTAACCCAAGGCTGATCAGCCTGATATGGCGTAGTGGCGCGCCTTCGTAAACAGAATACTAAAGGATCAAGCATGTTTAAAATCAAAACCTATAACCAAATTTCCGTAAAGGGGCTGGATCGGTTTTCCCGTGAACAGTACGAGGTGGGTAGTGATATCGGTCATCCTGATGCCTATCTTGTACGCAGCCATAAAATGCATGACGAACCGATCCCAGATACGCTTAAGGCTGTGGCCCGGGCTGGTGCCGGCGTCAATAATTTGCCCATCAATGATTACACCAAGTGTGGCGTTGTTGCTTTCAATACCCCCGGTGCGAATGCCAATGCGGTAAAAGAGTTGGTATTGGCGGCAATGCTGTTGGGCGCCAGAGATATTGTTGGGGGTATGCAATATGTACAAACCCTTACCGATATGACCGATGCCGCAGCCATGAGCGCTTTACTGGAAAAAGAGAAAAAGCGTTTTGCGGGTATAGAGTTGTATGGCAAAACCCTTGGGGTAGTTGGGCTGGGTGCGATTGGCTCAATGGTGGCTGAGATGGCGCTGGCGCTGGGTATGAACGTAGTGGGTTACGACCCGGCATTGTCGGTAGAAGCCGCTTGGCGTTTGCCCAGCCAAGTGCAGCGTATGGAAAATTTGCAGGCTCTGTTGAGTAAAGCCGATTATGTGTCGTTGCACGTGCCTGCGATTGAAGCTACCCGTCATATGATTAATGCCGATGCACTTCGCTCGGTGAAAACCGGTGCGGTTTTGGTCAACTTTGCGCGTGATGCCATTGTTGACCCAGAAGCCATTGTGGCCAGTCTTGATGAGAAAAAACTCGGTGCCTACATCTGTGATTTCCCAGAGCCTTGTTTGCTTGGCCGCAAGGATGTATTGGCTATGCCACACATTGGTGCCAGCACTGCAGAAGCCGAAGAAAATTGCGCTGTAATGGCGGCTAATCAGCTAATGGACTACCTTGAGAACGGCAATATTAAAAATTCAGTTAATTTTCCGACTATCTACATGGAGCGCAACGGCGACAGTCGTATTACTTTTGCCAACGATAATGTTTCAGGGGTATTGGGCGATGTACTGTCTATTTTGGCTGAGCGCGATGTCAATGTGATTGACATGGTCAATAAGAGTCGCGGTGATATCGCTTATAACATTATTGACGTTGCAAATGAGCCCCCCGCTGATCTGGTTGAGGCGATAGCGGCTGTAAAACACGTGATTTGTGTAAGAGTGATTTAACCGTTAGCGTGGGTAAATGGTTATGTACAAACTGTGTTTCTATGTGCCTGAACCCCATCTAGAGCCAGTCAAACAGGCTGTTTTCAATGCAGGTGCCGGACGGCAGGGCGATTACGACCAGTGCTGCTGGCAAAGCAAAGGGGTGGGGCAGTTCAGGCCCTTACCGGGAAGTAATCCTTTTATTGGCACTTCCGGCGGCAGTTTGGAAATCGTCGACGAGTACAAAGTGGAAGTGCTGTGTGACGACGAATGCGTCAGGGCGGCGGTCGCGGCCCTGATTGACTCTCATCCTTATGAAGAACCTGCTTACGACGTGATACCGTTACATACTCTTTAGCGGGTTACCGAATTTTCCGTTTAGGTGGTTGGAGATCAATTTCCCGGAAGGGGAAATGGTCTGCGCCGCGATCCTCTATATACAGTTGCAGTGTTCGTTCAACCACGGGAAATGCCAGTGAATCCCATGGAATGTTATCAAGGCTGAACAGGCGAACATCGGTAGACTCAGGGCCGGGGCCGAAGTCCAGGTCGCTCAAGTCGGCGAGGTAAAACGCATAAACTTGATGAATGTGCGGCAGATTATATAGATGGTATAAATGGCGAACATTAATCTTCGCTCTGGCTTCCTCCCAAGTCTCTCTTACTGCGCCGGCGAGAATGCTTTCGCCGTTTTCCAGAAAGCCTGCCGGTAATGTCCAAAAGCCTTCGCGAGGCGTAATAGCCCGTTTGCAGAGCAAAATCTGTTCGTTATAAATGGGCAAGCTGCCGGTAATAATGCGGGGGTTTTGGTAATGAATGCTGCCGCAGTCACTACACACATAGCGTTCGCGATCGTCGTTCTCGGGAATTTTACGTTCAACCTGCGACCCGCAATGACTGCAGTACTTCATAATATCTCCACATCTTGACATGCATCGTTGCCCTGACTAACTGCTGAGGACTTAGTCGATGGCTTGGGCCCAGTATAAACGATTTGGGCAGGGGTAGTGATGTCGCTTATGGGCTGGGGTTACGTTTGGATGAGCCAGGAAAAGGGATAATTTGCGCAGAGGGTTTGTTGGAAGGGGCTATAGTTTCCAGTGTATTCGATACTTGCTGATGCATCTTTGAAGCAATATTCAACGTATCGATAAGTTCCTGGAAAGAGCGGCGCATCATCTGTGTTACGGCAATACAGCGGCTGAGACCATTTGGCTTGATTTGTACGCAGGCATCTATTTGGAACTGCAGACCGCGCAAGCGTCGCCGGGTATCCGGTGTGGCTTGGTCAATGGTCATGGCGATATACTTTTGGCGCAGGGCCTCAAGCGCTGATGGATCATCCTCATGTAACCTTTTGAGGGTATCAAAGTCCGGTAATTTTAGGTTCATAAATGTTGCCAACCTGTTACTCTTGGCCAAGATATAGCGCTTACTGATTAAAAACTATACTAGCAAAGCCAGGGTGTTGGGGCTAAGCCGTTTTTAGACAGATTTGTTCTAGTTAGCCGAATAGAAAATATCGAAATAATTCTATAAAATCTATATTTATCAATATGTTGTAGGTGTATTTTAACGTTAAATGTTAGAATTAATTGTGAGGAATATGGCGCCATTTGGCGTGATCGAGCCAGTCGCAGGGCACTTTCAGGGGCAGGCGTCGGTGCTTATGTTGGTCACTCGCGAAAGCGAGCCGGAGGTGATCTTAACTAAACGGGCCGAACACCTTAACCGGCATCGTGGCGAGGTTGCTTTTCCCGGTGGCATGTGGGAGGCGGACGACACCACGTTATTGCACACTGCTTTGCGTGAAACCGAAGAAGAAGTTGGTGTAGGGGCCAGTGAAATAGAAATGCTTGGGATGCTACCCATGCATGTATCAAAAGGTGGCGTTAAGGTAACGCCATTTGTGGGGCTTGTAGACAGCACCGTAGAATTAACCCCTTGCCCGGATGAACTCGACAGTATTTTTAGAGTACCGCTGACGTTTTTTATGCGCGACGAGCGCATTCGTACCGACTTTATTGAATACCAGGGTAAAACCTTCTGGACACCAGCATACCGCTTTGAGGATTATGAAATCTGGGGTTTTACCGCGCGTGTGATAAAAACCTTTTTGGCAAAGGTGCTTGAGGTAGAATTAGCCCAAGAGTCGAGCGCGCCAGAGCGCTATTTGTACAACCAAGCGGGTACAACCGCAGGAATAAAAAAGTGAGTGAAAGTAAAATTGTAGAGCGCCCCGTGCGTTCGCCTTGTGTATCCGTGTGCGTATTGAATGACGATGATATCTGCACTGGCTGTTTTCGCAGTGGCAAAGAAATTTCCTATTGGGGGCGTTACGACAACGAAGAGAAACAGCAGGTGTTGACGCGTTGTTACGAAAGAGCGCAAGCCATGGGGGCGTTTTTTTAGCCCCCAATGTCCTATCAGCCGATACGTTTTACCTTGAAGCTGACAATCATTTTTTCATTAACCTTGACAGTTTCACAGCGGTAGCGGCCTATTTGAAAAGAGGTTGCGCCTTCAGGAATACTTTCCAGGTATTCCATGGCCAGGCCGTTCATGGTTTTGGGGCCTTCGGTAGGTAGCTTCCAGTCGAGGAGTTTATTGATCTCCCGAATTGAGGCGGTGCCATCGATCAAGAACCAACCATCGTCCAGTGGCGAGACCTCTTCACTCTCAGTTTCTGCCACGTTGGTGGTGAAATCGCCAACAATTTCTTCCAGCAGGTCTTCCAGGGTTACCAGGCCTTGCACATCACCATATTCATCTACCACGATAGCCATACGGCTACGGTTTTTCTGGAAGCTCATCAGCTGGTAACTCAGCGACGTGGCTTCTGGTACAAAGTAAGGGGTAGCCGCAAAGCGGCGAATCGCTTCGTGGCTAACGGTACTATCATCGCCGTAGATAAAGCGCGGCGCATCGCGCAAGTGCAGTACACCAATTATATTATTGATATCGCCTTCATAAACCGGTAACCGCGTGTAATCGCTTTTACGAATGGTTTGCATGATGGTTTCGATATCTTGATTCAGGTCGAGCCCCGTCACTTCATTGCGCGGCACCATGATGTCTTCCACGGTAGCGCGCTCCAGGTCGAGCACATTCAGCAACATGCCCTGGTGTTGATCGGGAATAAGGTCGCCGGCTTCATCCACTACCGTGCGCAGCTCTTCTGGATGCAGGTGATCACCCGCGTGGGCAGCATTAGGGTCTACGCCAAAACAGCGTGCCAGCTTGTTGGAAATATAGTTAATCAGCCAAACCAGCGGGTAGAGCACGGTAAGCAGGGGGCGCAGTAACCATGACGCTGGAAACGCAATTCGTTCGGGTTTTAATGCGGCAACGGTTTTTGGGGTTACTTCGGCAAAAATCAGCATCACTATCGTTAACACAATAGGCATTACTGCAAGGCCTATGTCACCGCCGAGCTTCACGGCAATAGAGCCAGCAACCATAGTGGCAAGAATATTGACAAGGTTGTTGCCGATCAGAATTACGCCAATCAGGCGGTCTGGTCGTGACAGCAGTTCAGAGACGCGAATGGCGCTTTTATTCTGCTTGTTGGCCAAGTGCTTCAGGCGATAACGATTGATACTCATCATGCCTGTTTCAGAGCTGGAGAAAAACGCAGAAAAAATCAATAAGCCAGCGAGCAGGCCAAACAGCGCGCTAAGAGGTATATCGTCCAAGGAAAGGAAAACCTATGTAACTGGTGAGGCGGTAGTTTGGAGTAGATTCCCAAACGGCGCAACTTTTTGTAATGGTTTGCTTGTCGTGTTTTGCATCTTTATATCATCAGTGGTTGTAGTTAAGGATGAATTCAAGCACCAGCTTTGTCCCAAAATAAGCCAGCATCAGGGCCGAAAAACCACCCAGTGTCCAGCGTACAGCACTGGGTCCACGCCAGCCTTTCAGCCAGTGACCAGCCAATAAGGTGGCATAGATAAGCCACGCAATCAGAGAGAAAATGCTTTTGTGCACCAGGTGCTGTGCGAAAATATCGTCGAGAAATACAAAGCCGCTGATAATTGAGAGTGTGAGCAGGATCTGGCCGCTCCACAGTAGTTCGAACAGCAGCGCTTCCATTGTCTGCAATGGGGGGAGAAGGCGGATCATGCCGGTGGGATGCTTGTGTTTTATTTGCCGGTTCTGGTAGGCCAGCATCAGCGCCTGGAACGTGGCGATGGTAAAAATGGCATAGGCCAGAACAGAGAGCAGTATGTGGCTGATAACGCCATTGTCCAGTTCATTTTTGGGCATCACCGGGCTGTCGGAGAACAATGCGGTGATAACAAAAATGGCCGCTAGCGGGAATAGCAGTATAAAGATGTTATGCAAAGGTTTTTTCAGGCTGCTGAGAAAAATCAGTAAATTGGTTGCCCAGAACACCAATGAAAGCGCCAGAAAAAAACCGATTCTAAAGCCCTGCGGGGTAAACATCAGGCCATAGATGCCAATGCCGTGAAGCACGAGGGCCGACAGTGAAAACGCCATCTGCCAGGAGCGGCTGGCAGCATGCTGCTGGCGCAATTGCATAATCTGGTAAAGCGACGCACCGAAATAGAGTATGGCGGCGGCGATGTTACAGGTAAGCGTAATCATAATGTCCGTATTGCTGGATAAAGGCGAAAGTGTGTCACAAGGCGCTTTTAAAATGAAGCTAGAAGGTGCAGTTGTGCGCTTTGTGGGGCAATTTAATCAGTAAAAGCCGTGTCAATCCTCCCCATGCAGTGCATTTCCCTTGGCTTTCGGTATACTTGCGCCAGCTAATGTGCCACGCAATTACAGTAGAGTGAATGACGACCCATGTTTGACAGTTTATCCGAGCGGTTATCACAAACGCTTAAAACCATTACCGGTAAAGCTCGCCTGACTGAAGGCAATATTCAAAGTGCCCTGCGCGAAGTGCGCAAAGCGTTGCTCGAAGCCGATGTGGCGCTGCCCGTTGTGAAAGCCTTCGTTGCACAGGTTAAAAAGCGTGCTCTTGGTAGCGAGGTGTCTC
Source organism: Cellvibrionaceae bacterium (assembly GCA_050289485.1). Taxonomy (GTDB): domain Bacteria; phylum Pseudomonadota; class Gammaproteobacteria; order Pseudomonadales; family Cellvibrionaceae; genus JBNKFV01. The sequence continues at coordinate 125,518 of JBNKFV010000017.1, read as the reverse complement.
GTGCGCTCAACCCAGGGCAGCAGTTTCTGAAAATTGTAGAGCGCGAGTTGGTCTCGGTGATGGGGGAGGCCAATGAGGGCTTAAACCTCTCTACCACGCCGCCAGCTGTTATTTTGATGGCCGGTTTGCAAGGTGCGGGTAAAACCACCTCGGTAGCCAAGTTGGCGCGCTTCCTTAAAGAGCGCCAGAAGAAAAAAGTGTTGGTGGTGAGTGCCGACGTTTATCGTCCGGCCGCTATCGAGCAGCTGAAAACGCTGGCGAGTGAAGTAGGTGTGGAATGGTTTCCTTCCAGCGCCAGCGAAAAGCCCGTGGCCATTGCCAGTGGTGCTATCGAACACGGGCGCAAACAGTTTTTTGATGTGGTGATTGTCGATACTGCTGGTCGTTTGCATATCGACGATACCCTGATGGGTGAAATTAAAGACCTTCATGCGGCGGTTAAACCGGTAGAAACCCTGTTTGTGATTGACTCGATGATTGGTCAAGACGCGGTGAATACGGCCAAAGCGTTTGATGAGGCGTTACCGTTAACCGGTGTGATTCTCACCAAGGCCGATGGCGATGCCCGCGGCGGTGCAGCACTGTCTGTGCGCCATGTTACCGGCAAGCCCATTAAGTTTATGGGGGTCGGTGAAAAAGTCGACGCCCTGGAGCCTTTTCATCCGGATCGTATTGCCTCGCGTATTCTTGGTATGGGTGACGTACTCAGCCTGATTGAAGACGCTGAGCAAAAAATCGATAAAGAAAAGGCTGAAAAACTGGTTAATAAGGTGAAGAAAGGGGAGCGTTTCGACCTCAATGACCTGAAAGAGCAGTTGCAGCAAATGAACAATATGGGTGGCATGTCAGCCATGCTCGAAAAGTTACCGGGTATGGGGAATATGGCGCAAGTGGCATCGCAGGCCAATGTGGGCGGGCAGTTCAAACAGATGGAAGCTATGATCAACTCCATGACTCCCGCTGAACGTCGTAACCCAGATCTGCTTAATGGGTCTAGAAAGCGGCGTATTACCATAGGCTCTGGTACCCAAATACAGGATTTGAACCGGTTGCTGAAGCAGCATAAGCAAATGGCCAAAATGATGAAGAAAATGAAGGGCGGCGGCATGGCCAAAATGATGCGAGGCCTGGGCGGTATGATGGGCGGCGGTGGCGGAATGCCCCCCGGCGGCGGCTTACCCCCCGGGTTTGGACGTTAAACTCGCAAAAACGGCCCTTCGGGGCCGTTTTTTTAGTGCCCTGGTATGGCTTTACAGGGTGACGATAGGGAATTATTCCCTTATAATGCCGCGCCTTTCTGTGGGATGGCCCCGCAAAAGGTACCGATTTTGGTCTTGCCGTGAGGCAACACTGGTTTTTGCAGATATAGGAATAGACTTACATGGTAAGCATTCGTTTAACTCGTGGCGGTTCTAAAAAGCGCCCATTTTACCACCTGAACGTAACCGACAGCCGCAACGCCCGCGATGGTCGTTTTATTGAGCGTGTTGGCTTTTTCAACCCTCTGGCACGTGGCCAGGAAGAACGCCTGCGTCTTGACAATGAGCGTATCCAGTACTGGGTTGGCAAAGGTGCTCAACTGTCTGATCGCGTTGCCAAGCTGGTTAAAGAATCAGCTGCAGCGTAATTGATTGTCTATGGTTGAGGCGGACAAAAACACGCAAAGCCCGCTGATTACCGTAGGCGAAGTAACCTCTGTGCATGGGGTTAAGGGCTGGGTAAAGGTGAGATCCTTTACGTCGCCAAGTGAAAATCTGTTTTCGTACGCGCCACTGTTTTTGAAAACAAAGCATGGTGTAAAAGAAATCGAAATTGACGAATATCGTCCGCAGGGCAAAGGCCTTGCGGCTCATATCGTTGGGATAGATGACCGGGATATTGCTCAGGCATTGTGTCGGTCTGATATCGCTATCCGTCAGGAACAGCTGCCCGAGCTGGAAAACGAGGAGTTCTATTGGCACCAGTTGATTGGTTTAACCGTCACTAGCGTGTTTGATGGACAGTCTCTGAATCTGGGTAAGGTGGTTCGGTTGATGGAAACCGGTGCAAACGACGTACTGGTAGTGAAGGGCGACCCTACGACGGGGTCGCTTGATGCGAAAGAGCGTTTGATTCCCTATGTGCCAGAGCAATATGTACTCGATATTGATTTGGCCGATTCAGCCATAACGGTTGATTGGGATCCGGATTTTTAAACGCGCCACGAATTAAGGGGGCCGTATGAAAATCGCTGTGGTGACGCTCTTCCCTGAAATGCTTGAGGCAGTAAGCCGTTTTGGTGTCACTGGCCGGGCTGTTTCGCAGGGGAAAGTAGAGGTAAAAGCCTGGAGTCCCAGGGATTTTGCCCACGATAAGCATCGCACTGTAGATGATCGCCCTTATGGAGGTGGTCCCGGCATGCTGATGATGATTCAGCCATTGCGGGATGCCATTCATGCAGCCAAGCGCTGGGCGACAACGGATGGTGCCACTACTAAGGTGATTTACCTATCGCCGCAGGGGCGTTTGCTTAACCAGTCAGCGGTGAAGGCAATGGCGCAAAGCCATAACCTGGTGCTGGTGGCGGGCCGATATGAGGGCATCGACGAACGCCTGATTCAGGTAGAAATCGATGAAGAATGGTCGATTGGCGATTATGTGCTCAGCGGCGGGGAACTGCCGGCCATGGTATTGATGGATAGTGTTATCCGTCTGCTACCGGGTGTACTAGGGCATGATCTGTCAGCCGAGCAGGATTCGTTTAGCGACGGACTTCTTGATTGTCCGCACTATACGCGCCCGGAGATGTTCGAGAACAAGCCGGTTCCCGCGGTACTGCTATCGGGAAACCACGAAAAGATAAGGCGCTGGCGATTACAACAGTCGTTGGGGCGCACTTGGCAACGCAGGCCTGACCTGCTGCAGAAATTGTCGCTGACCAAAGAGCAGACAGCCTTGCTGGAAGCATTCCAGCAGCAGCTCGACAGTGGCAATGATGACTAATTTTAAGATTGTCTAGCTGTGAAGCTACACATATTTTGCTGACTAGGAGCAAAAAACCATGACTAACAAAATTATCCAGGAGCTGGACAAGGAACAACTCAAGAGCAACCTTGAAGAGTTTTCCCCTGGCGATACCGTTGTGGTACAAGTAAAAGTTAAAGAAGGTAACCGCGAGCGTCTGCAGGCATTCGAAGGTGTTGTTATTGGTAAGCGTAACCGCGGTCTGAATTCTGCGTTCACTGTACGTAAGATTTCTCACGGTGTTGGCGTTGAGCGTACTTTCCAGACTCACAGCCCATTGCTCGACAGTATTTCTGTTAAGCGTCGTGGTGATGTGCGTCAAGCTAAACTGTACTACCTGCGTGACCTGTCTGGTCGTGCTGCACGTATTAAAGAAAAACTTAACTAAGTTTGAGTTTTCGCAGGCAGGGTGGTTTGCACCTTGCCTGTTACTACTTTCCCGCCCGCCGTCCGCTGCTTCAAAAACGTTTTTTAACAGACAGCTCGCGCTTTATTTCGCTGTATCCACCTAATTTACAAACCTTTTTTACCCTTCCTCCGATTTCTGCTCTTTTAACCGTGTATTGATATTGCCTTGTTATTGGCTTACCGCTTTGACGTTTACGTTAACGTAAACTAGGCTCAAAGTAACATGGTGAGGCTTTTATGACGCAAACCTATAGCATTTCTGATCTGGCCGCAGAATTTGATGTGACCACCCGCTCGATTCGTTTTTACGAAGACAAAGGGTTGTTAAGTCCGCTGCGCAAAGGTACGACGCGGGTTTATTCAAACCAGGATCGAATCAAGCTAAAGCTGATTTTGCGTGGCAAACGTCTGGGGTTGTCCCTGGATGAAGCCCGCGAAATTATTGAGATGTATAACCCGCAAGAAGGCAATGCAACCCAGTTAACCGCCTTGCTTGAGCGTATTCGGTCTCGTAAGGCCAGGCTGCACCAGCAGCTGGTCGAATTGAATAAGATGCTTACCGAACTGGAGCAGGCAGAGCAGCGCTGCTTAACGGCTCTGGGTAAGCAATAGGGTAATCGTTGAGGTACACGGCTGGCGAGGGTGACTGTTATGGCAGTGATCACGAGTAAGGTCAACACAGACAGTGCAGTATTTCGAGACAACTACGCGCATATGCAAGATCTGGTGGAAGATCTGCTGAGCAAGGTGCACATGGTTGAGAAGGGCGGTGGCGAAAAAGCCTTACGCAAACATATTGCTCGCGGCAAGTTGCCCGTGCGCGAACGCCTTGCATTATTGCTGGATAAAAAAACGCCGTTTTTTGAATTGTCGCCACTGGCTGCCTGGGAGCTGTATTCTGAACCGGTAGCCTGTGCCGGTATTATCACCGGTATTGGCCAGGTTAATGGCCGGGCCTGCATGATCGTTGCCAATGATGCTACGGTAAAAGGCGGCACTTATTATCCTGTTACCGTCAAAAAGCATCTGCGTGCACAACGTATTGCGGCACAAAATCATTTGCCGTGTCTTTATCTGGTGGATTCTGGTGGTGCTAATCTGCCCAAGCAAGATGAAGTATTTCCAGACAGAGAGCACTTCGGTCGCATTTTCTACAACCAGGCTCGTATGTCTGCTGCGGGTATCGCACAAGTTGCCGCGGTTATGGGTTCCTGCACAGCAGGGGGTGCCTATGTACCCGCTATGGCTGACGAAGCCATTATTGTTAAAGGTTATGGAACAATATTTTTGGGTGGCCCACCCTTAGTAAAATCGGCAACGGGTGAAGTTGTAACGGCTGAAGAGCTGGGTGGGGCCGATGTTCACTGCCGAAAATCCGGGGTAGCTGACTACATGGCAGAAGACGATCCGCACGCGATTCGCTTGCTACGTCAGATTGTTGGACATTTTTATTCACCACCGGCTGAGCATAGTGTTTCATCTAACGTTCAAGCGCCGCTTTACGATGCGACAGAGGTGTACGGAGTAGTCAGCAAAGACGCTCGGCAAGGCTTTGATGTAAGAGAGGTGATTGCCCGCATTGTCGATGGCTCCGACTTTGATGAATTTAAACCCTTGTTTGGGACTACCTTGGTGTGTGGTTTTGCGCGCATTTATGGCCATAGTGTTGGTATCGTGGCAAACAATGGCATTTTGTTCAGTGAGTCGGCGCAGAAAGGTGCGCACTTTGTACAACTCTGTGCACAGCGCCATATTCCCCTTGTGTTTTTGCAGAATATTACTGGGTTTATGGTAGGTAAACAGGCAGAGACCAAAGGGATTGCCAAAGATGGGGCGAAAATGGTCATGGCCGTCGCCTGCGCCGATGTGCCGAAGTTTACAATTATTATTGGTGGTTCTCATGGTGCTGGTAACTACAGCATGTGTGGTCGTGCCTACGATCCGGATTTTATGTTTATGTGGCCCAATGCCCGTATTTCGGTGATGGGGGGTGAGCAAGCCTCCGGTGTGTTAGCACAAATTAAACGAGATCAAATGGCGCATGAAGGGACCGCATGGGATGCTGAAACAGAAGCAGCTTTTAAGCAAAACATACGGTCACAGTATGAGCAGCAGGGTAATCCGTATTATGCAACCGCCCGCTTATGGGACGACGGCGTGATTGACCCTGCCGACACACGGAGAGTGCTGGGTTTGGGGCTGTCTGCTTGCCAGAACAGACCCGTGCGCTCTACGCGGTTTGGTGTGTTTAGAATGTAATGTTGGTTTCATAAAACTTTTATTAGCCATGAGATTACCGTTATGTCAGTTCCCGTTGTTGAGGTAACTATTGATCAACGTGGTGTTGCTACGGTTTGTCTGAACCGGCCGCAGAAACACAATGCGTTTGATGGTCAGATGATTATTGAAGTGACCGCAGCGCTGAAATCGCTGGACAAAAACAAACGTGTACGCGCGGTTGTGCTGAAGGCCAATGGCAAGCACTTTTCGGCCGGGGCGGATTTGAACTGGATGAAACGCATGGCCAGTTACAGCTATCGCGACAACCTGCGCGATGCCAACAGTCTGGCGTTAATGTTAAAAACACTTTATTTTTTATCCAAGCCTACAATCGCATCTGTGCATGGCGCAGCGTATGGTGGTGCGGTTGGTCTTATCAGTTGTTGCGATATCGTAGTGGCCAGCAACGATGCCATTTTTTGTTTGAGCGAAGTAAGAGTTGGTTTAATTCCCGCTACTATTTCTCCGTACGTTACTGCTGCTATAGGCAGTAGGGCGGCGCGTCGTTATTTTTTGACAGCGGAAGTATTCGGTGCAGCCCAAGCGCGAGATATTGGTTTGGTGAGTGAATTGGCTGCGTCAGAAAAATGTGATGACACTGTTGAAAAAATCCTTTCGAGTATTTTGCAAAATGGCCCGGAGGCCGTGCATCAATCCAAGCAGTTAATTTTTGATGTGGCTGGAAAGCCTGTAACCGATGCACTGATAAAAACAACCAGTGAACGCATTGCAGCTGTTCGCATTTCTCAAGAAGGTCAGGAAGGACTGGCTGCATTTTTGGAAAAGCGTTTACCACAATGGGTTGCTGACACCGACGATAACAGTGAATAGTGAGTGAGGTGTGCCATGATCTATTTTCCCATGCTGTCGCATGCACTAGGTGAAGACATTGATATGTTGCGCAATTCAGTTTGCGAATTTGCGCAAACCGAAATTGCTCCCCGGGCAGCGCAGATTGACAGCGACAATAATTTCCCCGCTGATTTGTGGCAGAAGTTTGGGCAACTGGGCGTACTGGGCGTTACGATCGCGGAAGACTATGGTGGTGCAGGCATGGGCTATTTGGCCCATGTGGTGGCCATGGAAGAAATCAGTCGAGCGTCTGCGGCAGTGGCGCTATCTTACGGTGCGCACTCGAACTTATGTGTTAACCAAATTTTTAAAAATGGTTCCCCAGCACAAAAACAACAATATCTGCCCGCTCTGTGCAGTGGTGCGCGCGTGGGTGCCCTGGCAATGTCGGAACCTAATGCAGGGTCCGATGTTGTGAGCATGACGTTGCGAGCAGAAAAACAGGGCAACCGGTATCTGCTTAATGGCAATAAAATGTGGATTACCAATGGTCCCGACGCCCACGTGTATGTGGTATATGCGAAAACGGATATGCATGCAGGTAGTCGAGGCATCACGGCCTTTATTGTCGAAAGGGATTCCCCGGGATTTTCTCGCGCGCAAAAGCTCGACAAGCTTGGTATGCGTGGATCAAACACCTGTGAATTGGTTTTTGAAAACTGCCCGGTTCCCGCTGCCAATGTATTGGGTGAGGAGGGCCGGGGTGTTGAGGTGTTAATGTCGGGGCTGGACTATGAACGTACCGTATTGGCAGGAGGGCCTGTTGGTATTATGCAGGCGTGTCTCGATGTGGTGCTGCCCTATATTCATGAGCGAGAACAGTTTGGCCAGAAAATTGGTGAGTTTCAGCTGATACAGGCCAAGGTGGCCGATATGTATACCGTGCTCAATGCCAGCAGGGCCTACTTGTATGCCGTTGCCCGTGCTTGCGACAGGGGCGAAACTGCGCGGAAAGATGCGGCGGGTGTCATTCTCTATACGGCAGAGCAGGCAACCCAAATGGCCTTGCAGGCGATACAGATACTCGGTGGTAACGGCTACACCAACGACTATCCCTGTGGGCGCTTACTGCGGGATGCCAAGCTGTACGAAATCGGTGCCGGCACCTCTGAAATTCGGCGCATGCTGATTGGCCGCGAGTTGTTTAAAGAATCGGCATAAACACTGGGAATTAGGCCCTGTTGACGCTAATTGCCCCTGTCATTTGCCAAGTAGTAGGTGTTTATTGGGTATTTTGCCTGTTATAGTTCATGCCAACTAAAGTCCACTGATAAAGTGCACTGAACGCCGTTGTGGCTCTGTGTTCAAAGCTCTGAATGTAGATGATCAACGGGCAAAGAGTAGATGTAAGGTATTGATAATGATGTTAAAAACGTGGGCGTTGCGCGCGGGTCTGGTTGTTTCGGCTTTTACAGGCCTGGCAATGTCTGTTAATGCGGTTGCAGAAGTGCCCGAGGGCGTTAAAAAAACGATAGTCGAGCGTTTAAAGGCGGGGCGCCCAGACCTGGTATTTGGCAGCGTCGAAGAAAGCCCCATTTCAGGTATGTATAAAGTACAGGTGCAAAACGGCCCTTTATTGTTTGTTAGCGCTGATGGGCAATATTTTTTGACCGGCGATATGTATCAGGTAATCCCTGGCGAATATGTGAATCTGCAAGAGCAGGAGCGCTCTGCCATGCGCAAAGAAATCATGGCGAGTGTCGACACCAAAGACGAAATCATCTTTAAACCCAAAGGTGAAACCAAAGCCGTACTTCAGGTGTTCACCGATGTAGATTGTGGCTATTGCCAAAAACTGCATAGCGAGATTGGCGAGTTGAACAGCTACGGTATTGAAGTACGTTACCTGGCTTACCCTCGTGCTGGCGTAGGCTCAGATGCCTATCAGAAACTAGTCACTGCCTGGTGCTCGGACAATCCACAAGAGACCCTCACCGAGCTTAAGCAGCGCAAACGCGTTGCGCTTAATATGTGTGAAGACAACCCCGTGGCGAAGCAATATCAATTAGGAGGGATGATGGGTGTAAGAGGGACCCCCGCGTTGGTGTTAACTGATGGCACTATGCTGCCCGGTTATTATCCGGCCAAAGAGCTTGCCAGAATCTTAGGGCTTTTATAATCCAGGTATAGCCTTAACAGGGGGCTGATCGCCCCCTTTTTTGTCGGGAGTTGACCGATTGCCCGCAGACATTTGACAGCTGTCGCGCAGCCCAGTAATGTTGCCCACCTTGTGAAATATTCACCTCCATCAGCGCTTGCCAGCGGGTGAGCTGACTTCACTAGAAATCAAAGAGTTAACAGTGTCTTTTACAGAGGATTCACACTTGAAACCGGTGAAAATAGGTATATGTGGTTTGGGTACGGTTGGGAGCGGTACCGTCAATGTTATCGCTGAGAACCAGGAAGAAATCAATGCGCGTGCCGGTTGCGAGATTATTATTGAGCAAATTGGTGCCCGTCGTGACAACGCCGCCTGTGATACCTCTGAATTGAGGGTAACTCGTGATATTTTTGAGGTGGTGTCGAATCCCAATATCGATATCGTCGTTGAGCTGATTGGTGGCACCACCGTCGCTAAAGAATTGGTGCTCAAGGCCATCGCCAATGGCAAGCATGTGGTTACGGCCAACAAAGCATTAATTGCCGAATTTGGTAACGAGATTTTTGCGGCTGCTAAAGAGAAGGGTGTTTCGGTATCTTTCGAAGCGGCAGTTGCGGGTGGTATTCCCATCATCAAAGCCATTCGCGAGGGCTTGTCGGCCAATAAAATTCAATGGCTGGCCGGCATTATTAACGGCACCGGTAATTTTATTCTAACGGAAATGCGTGACAAAGGCCGTGCATTCGACGATGTACTGGCTGAAGCACAGGCATTGGGTTATGCCGAAGCGGATCCAACTTTCGATGTAGAAGGTATCGATGCCGCGCATAAGCTGGTTATTCTGGCATCGCTGGCGTTTGGCATGCCGCTACAGTACGACAAAGTGTTTACCGAAGGTATCAGCCGTGTTGCGCCCATCGATGTAGCTTATGCAGAAGAGCTTGGTTATCGCATCAAGCATTTGGGTATTGCCCGTAAAACCGAGGCAGGTGTTGAGCTACGTGTGCATCCTACACTGATACCGGAAACCCGTTTGATTGCCAATGTGAATGGGGTTATGAATGCGGTGCTGGTCAATGCCGATGCGGTAGGCCCTACCATGTATTACGGCGCGGGAGCGGGTGCGGCGCCAACGGCGTCGGCGGTGATTGCCGATATCATTGATGTTGCCCGTACCTTAACGGCAGACCCAGAGCACCGTGTTCCTCACCTGGGCTTCCAGGCTGATACGGTTACTGATTACCCAGTACTGCCCATTGAAGAGGTGGAAACCTCATATTATGTGCGTATGTCGGCTATCGATAAACCTGGGGTGCTGTCTAAAGTCACGCAAATTCTGAGCGATGCAGGCATCAGTATTGAAGCGTTGATCCAAAAGCAGCCGCGCGATGACGAAGAAACAGCAACGATCATTTTGCTAACTAATTGTGCCAAAGAGTCCAGCTTGCTGGCGGCAACGTTACAGATTGAAGCCTTGGATGCTATCGAAGGCAAATTGACCCGTATTCGCGTAGAAATGTTGGCTTAACTGAGGGAAGCCCGCAAAAAGTGGTTTGCAGGCAGCCCTATAAGAGATGTGTAGGACAAAACAGTGAAATATATCAGTACCCGTGGTGAGGCTCCGAGCCTGTCTTTCGAAGAGGTGGTATTAACCGGCTTGGCCTCTGATGGCGGCTTGTATGTTCCTGAGTCGATTCCCCAGTTTTCGCGCGATGAAATTGCGTCGTGGGCTGGCCTGAGTTATCAGGAGCTGGCGTTTAAAATCATGACGCCATTTGTCGCCGGTGAAATCCCCGATGCCGACCTGAAAAAATTGATTGCGGATGCTTACGGCACGTTTCGTCATGATGCCATTGCTCCGTTGGTTCAAACCGGCCATAACGAGTGGGTTCTTGAACTGTTTCAAGGGCCTACACTGGCATTTAAAGACTTTGCGTTACAGTTTTTAGGCCATTTACTTGATTATGTATTGAAAAAGCGTAATCAAAAAGTAGCCGTAATGGGGGCCACCTCGGGTGACACCGGTTCTGCTGCTATTGAAGGTTGTCGCCGTTGTGCAAATATCGACATTTTCATTCTGCACCCACACAACCGCGTGTCGAATGTGCAGCGTCGTCAGATGACCACGGTGCTGGCTGATAATGTTCACAACATTGCCTTGGAAGGTAATTTCGACGATTGCCAAAACATGGTGAAAGCCAGCTTCGGTGATCAGTCATTTTTGCCAGAAGGCCGCCAGTTGGTTGCAGTAAACTCTATTAACTGGGCGCGCATCATGGCCCAAATTGTTTACTACTTCTATGCGGGTGTTGCGCTTGGTGCGCCACATCGACCCATTTCGTTTTCGGTACCTACCGGTAATTTCGGTGATATTTTTGCCGGTTATCTGGCCAAGCGCATGGGCTTGCCGGTAGAGCAACTGGTGATCGCAACCAACGCCAACGATATTCTGCATCGCTGTATCAGCGAGAACGACCATTCGAAGAAAGAGTTGATCCATTCGCTGTCGCCGAGCATGGATATTATGGTGTCGAGTAATTTCGAACGCATGTTGTTCGATCTTTACGGTCGTGATGGTGCCGCCATCAAAACGCTCATGGAAGATTTTAAATCGGGTTCTATGCACCTGAGCGACGATGCGCTGGCCAAAGCTCGTAAACTGTTCAGCAGCTACCGCCTCGACGATGACGAAATGATCGATGTGATTCGCGATGTATTTGAACACACTGAATACCTGCTCGATCCACATACGGCGATTGGCGTGCAGGCTGCGCGCAAAACTCGCCGTAACCAAGACACCCCAATGGTATGTCTGGCAACAGCGCACCCGGCCAAGTTTCCAGAGGCCGTGCGTAAAGCCGGGCAAACCAGTGATCCGGCTTTGCCGCACCACATGCAGGATTTGTTCGAGCGAGAAGAACGTTATACCGTTCTTGAAAACGACATTGCCAAGGTACAGGCCTTTATTCAGAGCAATCTGAAAGCGTAATTCCTGCACTTAATTCCTGCATCAGTTGAGCAGAACGAATCAAGGCCCGCTAGCGGGCCTTTGTTTTTTGTGGCTATGCTTTTACTCTGTTGGCCATTGCCTGGTTTGTCATCATCGTTGATTGAAAAGAAGCCTTATTGTGTCTACTGAAGCCCCTGTTATTGTTCATCGTTCCGAGCGTCTCAATCACCTCGCAGAAACTGGTCAGTTAAACGGCCGCGACGGCATTGAGCGCGTGTTGCAGGTGTTACGCGAACACCGGGGCGTAGCGGATGCTGGCGACGTAGACTATTCACTCAAGCGGCTGGCCAGCCCGCAAACGCTTAAACACGTTAACCGCGCTGTGGCCTTGTTGGCACAGGCGTTGGAGCAAAACCAGCATATTGTGATCGTGGGTGATTTTGATGCCGACGGCGCCACTAGCAGCGCCTTGGCGGTACTGGCGCTCAACGCCATGGGGCATGCCGCGGTGAGTTCGCTGGTACCTAACCGTTTTGAGTATGGTTACGGCTTAACGCCAGAAATTGTTGATTTGGCCATTCACCAATACCCCGATGTCGCCTTAATCGTAACGGTTGATAACGGTATTGCCAGTGTTGATGGCGTGGCCAGAGCGAATGCTGCCGGTATTCCAGTACTGGTGACCGACCATCACTTGCCGGGTGCGACCTTGCCAGAGGCGGCAGCGATTGTTAACCCGAATCAGCCGGGCTGTGAATTTCCCAGCAAAAATCTCGCGGGTGTCGGGGTTATTTTTTATCTCATGTCGTCCTTGCGCAGCCATTTACGTGAGCAGGGCTGGTTCGCACAGCTTGGCCTCAGTGAGCCGAACATGGCCAGTTTTCTCGATTTGGTGGCTCTGGGAACGGTAGCCGATGTGGTGCCATTAGACCATTTGAACCGCACGTTGGTACATCAGGGCATTTTGCGCATCCGGGCGCGGGCGTGTCGCCCAGGCATTCTCGCACTGTTGGAGGTGAGTGGCAGGCGCCCTGAGAAGCTCGTCGCCAGTGATCTGGGGTTTGCGATTGGTCCGCGACTTAACGCCGCGGGCCGGTTGGATGATATGTCGTTGGGTATTCAATGCCTGCTAACGGATAATCCGGGTTTGGCGCATGATATTGCCATGCAGCTCGACGACCTCAACAGTGACCGCAAAAGCATTGAGTCGAGCATGCAGCAAGAGGCACTCAATACGCTCAGTCAGCTTAACTTAGAGGACGATGTCACCTTGCCGTGGGCGCTGAGCCTTTACCAGCCCGGCTGGCATCAGGGCGTGGTGGGTATCGTGGCTTCGCGTATCAAAGACCGCTATCACCGGCCAACCATCGCCTTTGCTGAAGCGGAAGAGGGCCTGCTGAAAGGCTCTGCGCGGTCGATCACCGGGTTTCATATTCGTGATGCGCTGGATCTTCTCTCCAAGCGCCATGAGGCTCTGATCCAAAAGTTTGGCGGCCATGCCATGGCCGCAGGGTTAACGATTCGCCAGGACGATTTTGAGGCGTTTTCAAATGCCTTTGATGCAACCGCCCGCGAATTGCTTACTGAAGCCGATTTAACAGCGCAGTTATTTTCCGACGGTTGCCTGCCCCATGAGTTAATGACACTACCGATGGCAGAGGCGTTGCAGAACGCAGGGCCGTGGGGGCAGCAGTTCCCCGAGCCGCTGTTCGATGGTGAATTTGTGATTGTTCAGCAGCGCTTGGTAGGCGCCAAGCATTTAAAACTGGTATTGGCAGATGCCGAGGGCAGTCAGCGTATTATTGATGCCATCGCGTTTAATGTAGACTTAACGCAATGGCCTAACCCTTCTGCAAAGCGCGTGCATGCTGCTTATCAGCTACAGGTAAACGAGTTTCGTGGGCAGCGCACCCCGCAGTTACTTATTCAACACCTGGCGTTGCTGCCTGATTAAGCGAGAGTAGTGGGCTTAGCACTGGCAATACATTCTGTAAAATAGCCGGCTGAGCATCAGCGTTTGGGTGAATACCATCGGGCTGCATCCATTCTGGGGTTAGCGCTACGCCTTCCAGTAAAAAGGGCAAAAGGGGTACTTTTTCTGTTTTGGCAACATCTGTGTAGACGTTTGCAAACTGCTGCGCGTAACGTTGGCCGTAACTGGGTGGAATTTGAATACCAATCAATAAAGGCTGAGCAGCACTGTGCTTTACCGCATTGAGAATACTGACTAAATTTGCACGTATAGTAGGGGTGGCATAGCCGCGCAGGCCATCGTTGCCGCCCAGCGCAACGACGACGGTATCGGGGTGATAGGTGTTTAGCAGTTTGGGTAATCGGGCGAGCCCATCAGCTGTTGTGTTGCCGCCAATGCTGGCGTTAATCACCTGGTGTTCCTCGCCTAGCTCTTTTTCCAACAGATACACCCAGCCTTGGTCTTCATCCATACCGTAGGCGGCGCTTAGGCTATCGCCCAGCACCACTACCGTGTTGGCATTGCTGTGGGCAGCCAACAATACCAGTAGCAATGTCGGTAGTATTTTTAAGGTTTTAAACATAATGCGTTCTTTTAGTAACCAGTGAGCTGTGCTATTGGAACACAGTGCCTGCATAAAGTTTACCGGTTACCAAGCCCTAATGCCGGTTAACCATGAGTTAACAATCCTCAGCGCAGTATCTTGCGTATACATTAATCTGGCGCGTCTATGCCCCGGTTATTAACCCGGCAATTATTCCTGCCGGTTAACAATAAAGTTTTGGTTGGTATAAAACTATGCTGGTAGCAGAAAACCTGAGTAAACGCGTCGAATTGGCGAGCGGGCCACTAACGATTCTCGATAACGTGAGCTTGTCAGTAAAAGACGGTGAAACGCTTGCCATTGTAGGCGCTTCAGGCTCTGGTAAGTCGACCCTGCTGGGCATTCTTGCTGGGCTTGATGTGGCATCGAGCGGCAAATTAACCCTGGACAACCTCGACCTTACGGCCATGGACGAAGAGGCCCGTGCGGCCATTCGCGCCAAAGACATTGGTTTTATTTTTCAGTCTTTTCAGCTGTTGCAGGGCCTTACTGCACTGGAAAACGTGATGCTGCCATTAGAATTGCATCACCACCCAAACCCGCAGCAAAAAGCCGAAGCCTTGTTGGGCAGTGTGGGCTTGCAGGATCGCTGTGATCATTACCCCAAACAATTATCGGGCGGTGAGCAACAGCGTGTTGCCATTGCGCGTGCCTTCGTTACCTCGCCGCGCTTGTTATTTGCCGACGAACCTACTGGTAACCTCGATGCAAAAACCGGTGCGCATATTATCGATTTGCTGTTCGAACTCAATCGAGAAAACAACACAACCTTGATTCTCGTTACCCACGAGCAACGACTGGCCGAATTATGCGAACGTCAGGTGGTGTTAGAAGCAGGGCAGGTACAGAAGGTAGTCGAAAATCAGCGTACAACTGCGCAAGCTGCAGCAGCTGAGGCGTGAATATGCTGAGTTTACGCTTGTTTTCGCGCAGCTGGGCCAGTGGCGAGTTGCGTTTGCTGGGGCTCTCCATTTTTTTAGCGGTAATGGTGGTTACCGTTATTGCCGTTTTTGTTGATCGGCTCGATCGTTCATTATTGCAGCATAGCAACAGCTTTATTGCCGCCGATTTACGCATCAGCAGCTCCAAAACCCTGTCGCCAGACTGGGCCTCGCAAGCTCAACAACAGGGCTTGAAAGCCACCCAGCTGGCAGAATTTTCGTCCATGTTGTTTAGTGACAACAGCAATCAGCTGGCATCGGTAAAAGCCGTGGGGGCAGGGTACCCCTTGCGCGGCGAGTTGGAAATCAGCAATCAGCCTTTTGCCGTTAACGTCAAGGATATTCAAACAACAACAACCGATATTCCCGCCCCAGGAACCATCTGGCTGGAATCCCGTTTGTTTCCGCTATTGAAGGTTGAGATCGGCAGCAGTGTTTACGTGGGTGAGAAAGAACTCATTGTTAAACAGGCAATCATTCGCGAGCCAGATCGCGGTATGGGCTTTTCGCTGTTCGGTGCGCGAGTATTGATGAACGCAGAAGACTTGCCAGCAACAGGGGTAGTTCAGCCGGGCAGTCGAATTCGTTACGACTTACTGGTAGCCGGTAGCCCAGAAGCGGTAACCACCTATTCTAGTTGGGTTAAACCCTTGCTCAGCGAGCACGAACGACTCATTACGCTGGATGAATCACAACAACGACTGACCAATAATTTGAAGACAGGCCAGCGCTTTCTGCTGCTGTCTGGCTTGATGGGGCTGGTATTGGCTGGTATCGCCATTGCTGTATCGGCGCAACAGTATGCACGCGTGCAAGTCGATAATGTGGCGTTGCTGAAATGTCTTGGCGCAGGGCGTTGGCAGGTACGGCGCTTGTATGCCGTGCAGCTGTTGGTGCTGGCGAGTATTTTTTCGTTACTCGGCGTGGTTGCTGGCGATGTGATTGTGCGCGTATTGGCGGCAAGTATCAGTGAGATATTTGATCTTGTTTTTGTTGAAGCCAATAAAACTGTTTATGTGCTGTGTTTTGCCTCGGGCTTGTTGGCATTACTGCTTTTTGGTTTGCTGCCGTTGTGGCGTATTCCTTCTGTTTCACCCATTAAAATTCTTCGCCCAGATATTAGCGTTGCCGAGATGCCTTTTTGGATACAAGGCTTAGTCGGCGGGCTGGGTTTGTTTGGTTATTTATATCTGTTTAGTGGCGATAGTACGCTTGCCTTGTTATTACTAATGGCGCTGACATTAATTGCCTTGCTATTTTCCGCACTGGTGAGTATGGGGCTGTTGTTTAGCACCAAACTTCGTCCGCGACTCTCACGCGGAGGCTATTTGGCGTTAACGCAGTTGTTGCGCTACAAACGCCGCACCTTTATACAGCTGGTGGTTTTTTCGTGTGTGTTTATGTTGTTATTTTTGTTGGTGGTGGTGCGCACCAGCCTGGTGAAAGAATGGGCTTTGCAACTGCCAGAGAAGGCACCCAACCACTTTTTGGTGAATATTGCACCCAATCAATTGCAGTCACTAAAAACGGTATTGGCCGAAAACCACATAGAAACTGAGCTGCTGTATCCTATGGTGCGTGCGCGGTTAACCGAGGTGAATGACCAACGGTTAACCGATATGTATGGGAAGACGCCTGAACGGGTTAACCGTGAAGTGAATCTCAGCGCCGCCGCTACCTTGGCATCAGACAATAAGGTTATTGCAGGCTCATGGTGGGGCGACGGTGCCTCTATGGATGATAACGCCGTAAAAGGCGTGTCGGTTGAGCAGGAAACCGCTGACGAGCTCAATTTAAAACTGGGTGATACGTTAATGTTTAGTGTGGGTGGTTTATCACTCAATACGCGCATTCAAAGTATTCGTACGGTTGAATGGGATTCGATGCACCCGAATTTTTATTTTCTGCTAGAGCCTGGTGGTTTGGATGACTTCTCGCAAACATACATTACCAGCGCTTACATCCCGGCAGCCAAAAAAATGGTGGTAAGGCAACTCTACGAGCGTTTTCCTACCGCGTTAATTATTGAATTAGATATTGTGATCGAACGCATTAAGAGCCTTATCGAGCAGCTCACGTATGCCGTAGGCTTGGTGTTGCTGCTAGTGTGTTTTGGCGGCTTTTTGGTCATGGTGGCGCTTATCAATTTGAGTATGTCGGAACGGCAGCGAGAATCTGGTTTGCTGCGTGCGCTCGGCGCACCCAAGCGTTTGGTTGAACGCGTGTTGTGGCTGGAGTTTTTAACCACTGGGTTGTTATCAGCGATCACAGCTGCTTTTGTCAGCGAGTTAATCACGCTGGGTTTGCAACGCTATGTATTCGATTTTCCCACACAGTTGCATTGGCAAATATGGTTGCTGGGTGTTCCAATGTTAGCACTGCTGGTTGGATGGATGGGTAAATACAGCTGCCGCGAAGTGCTTAAAACGCCGCCTTCTGTTGTTTTGCGTGAGGCGACATAACATATTAAAAATTATTAAGTGGGTAGTAAGTGGAGAGAGCACCGCCTTGAGTAAGAAGACGGCGCACTGGTTGTTATGTGAATTTCGGGGTTATGTGAATCTCGGGATTACAAGTGACTCTCGGCGTATTCGGCCAACAATGAGCGGGGGATACCTTGCAGTTGAATATTGCCACCGTAGCGGAATTGCTTGAAACGTTCGGTCAGGTAGGTAAGTCCTGAACTGGTCGCATTCAAGTAGGGGGTGTCGATTTGTGCTAAGTTGCCCAGGCAAATGACTTTCGACCCGGTTCCCGCACGTGTGATAATGGTTTTAATTTGATGGGGTGTAAGGTTTTGCGATTCATCAATTAAAATAAGGCTGTGCTGAAAACTACGCCCGCGAATGTAGTTAAGTGATTTAAAATGCATCGGCACTTTGTTTAACACGTAATCGACACTGCCAGAGCAGTCTTCATCATCACAGTGCAAGGCTTCCAGGTTATCGGTAATCGCACCCAACCAGGGTTCCATTTTTTCTGCTTCGGTGCCAGGCAAAAAGCCAATATCTTCATCAAGGCCTTGCGTGCTGCGCGTGGCAATAATGCGGCGATACATTTTGTTGGCAACCGTCATTTCTATCGCTGCAGCCAAGGCTAAAATGGTTTTACCAGAGCCGGCAGAGCCGGTGAGATTAACCAGATGAATATCCGGGTCGAGCAATAAATGCAACGCCAGTGCCTGATAAATATCCCGTGGTTGCAACCCCCACGCCGACTGATTCATCAAAGTATGTTCATCGAGATGCAACAAGCAAATGCTATCTTCATCAATCTCGATAACTTTTGCCACAAAGCCCTGTTGATCAAGAATATATTGGTTAATGGGTATTTCTGCGAGCGCACCCGTGCGCGGTAGCACATGAATGGTTTGGCCCATTTGCTGTTGGGTTTCCACTTTTTCAACGGTATCCCAAAAGCTGCCTTCAAATTCGTAATATCCCTTGTTGAGCTGTTCTATATCACTCACCAGTTGATCGTTCTGATAATCTTCAGATTCAATACCGCAGCCGCGCGCTTTAAGCCGCATATTGATATCTTTGGTAATCAGAACCACTTTTTGCTTGGGGTGACGTTTTTTTAACGCACAAATGTCGTTAATGATTTTGTTGTCGTTGAGGTTGTTGGGAAGAACGGTGACGCTATCGGAGAGGTGGTTCATTAAGATGGAGAGTTTGCCCAGTGCCGGTGACTTGTCTCCTCGGTGTATCGGTATACCTTTTTCAATTTCCTGCGGAGAGGCTCTGCCCAGTATGCGGTCTATTTCCCTGATCGCTTGGCGACAATCTGCTGCAGTAGCGAGTTTACCTCCTTTGAGCTTGTCCAGCTCTTCCAGTACCGTCATGGGAATAACGATATGATGTTCTTCGAAGTTGGTGAGTGCGGTGGGGTCGTGTATCAGAACGTTAGTGTCGAGGACGTAGAGGATGGGGTTGGTTGCTGCTTGTACTGCGAGTTGCATCTTTCCCATAAGCTAAAATTCCTGCGCTTTGGTTGTTGATACTTTCAATTTTATATCAACATTTATGACAGATAGGCAAACAAAAAAATAATTAATTTACCTTTGGCGCAAAAAGGTGCGTCAAACGGGCCTGGTTATAACTGCTGGTTATCATCAGGCAGTGCTGTTACAACATAAAGCTGCAGTCTAGGACATCAGTGATTAATACTGCATCCTAAACTACTGGCCGCTACACAAGCCGCTTGCTGATTGGGTTGTGTCTGGGCAGAATGGGGCAGCGAGTAACAGGGGTTTGTTACCGTTGGCTGTATTCGTTGTTTTTGATTAAAAACTAACCATTAAGGAGATGCTATGAAAACTATGTTCCGTTTGGCTGTTGTATTGAGTGCATTAATGGCCTTGGCTGCATGCAGTGAAAGCAGTAAAGAAGAAAAATCTATGACATCAGAAATGTCTGAGACTATGGAAAGTGCTGCTGAATCGACAAAAGAAGCTGCCTCTGACATGGCCGAAGGCGCCAAAGATGCAATGGATGATGCCGCCGATGCCGCTGGCGATATGATGGACAGCGCCGAAGAAACCGTAGAAGACGCGGCTGATGAAGCAGGCGATATGATGGATGATGCGAAAGACGAAGCCGAAGATATGATGGAATAGATGTATTAAATACACGGTAGTACTCACATTTGAGTACTACCGTGTACAGCGGTTTTTCACAGTGCTGTCAATGGGCGGCATGCATTACAGGTTAGTAAACTCTCATTGTCAGGCTGCAATTGCAGCCTGACATGTTTGTGGAGTCTGAATTCGTGAAAACTTCTCTCGCGTAAACGTTACGCTATATCTTTGGCTGTGTTGCAGGTCGGTGGCAAATAAAGGTTTGTTATTTCCCTTTCGAACTCCCACGAAAAGACCACATACCAGGCATTGCGCGATGGTTCCTAAACGCCTGTTGGCATGGGGCAACCTTCGCAAGCAGGGCGGTTTGCAAGATATAGCAAGAAACAGGTTTTTATCGCCAGCTTAACACCTTTATATTAGTCTCTTGAGCACAATAGAAAGAAAATGAAAAAGACAGCTGCATTTGGCTGGATTACCTTTGCTATCAGGGCGAGTCAATCAGGTGATAACCGAAGGCAGGGCACGGTGTGAAGATGACCAATATTAACCAGCAAAAAATTGACTATGAGCGAATCGAAAAAGCGATTCACTTTATTCGTGAGAATTTTCAGTCACAACCTTCCCTGGACGAGATCGCTGCTGCAATTCACGTTAGCCCGTTTCATTTTCAGCGCATGTTTAGCCAATGGGCTGGTGTTAGCCCTAAAAAATTTATGCAGTACATCAGTTTGGGGTACGCCAAGGCGCTGCTAAAAAAGCCGATGACATTGGCAGATGTAGCCTACGAAACCGGGTTATCGGGTATCAACCGGTTACATGACCTATTTGTAACCATTGAAGGTATGACACCGGGTGAATTTAAGCAGGGTGGTGCCAATTTAACGATTAATTATTGTTTTGCCGAAAGTCCATTTGGGCGGCTCATTATTGCCTCCACCCCAAAAGGGGTTTGCCATATGTTTTTTGAAGAAGATGAGAGCAAAGCCTTTAACGACTTACAAAAGCGTTTTCCCAATGCCACTTATCACCAACTTACCGATACATTCCAGCAAGATGCCTTGTTTATTTTTCAAAAAGACTGGCAGCAGCTAGATCGCATCAAATTACATTTAGCTGGTACTCCGTTTCAGCTAAAAGTCTGGGAGAGCCTGCTCAAAATTCCAAAGGGGCGTTTAGCGACCTACAGCGATATTGCACGAAGTATAGAAAAACCCAGTGCCTCTCGCGCTGTTGGCACTGCTATTGGCAGCAACCCTGTCGCCTTTCTGATTCCTTGCCACCGTGTGATTCAAAGCAGTGGCGGCATTGGTGGGTATATGTGGGGTAACAACAAAAAAGCCGCCATTATCGGCTGGGAAGCTGCAAAGCTAGACGAGCAAAGTGATTGCGATGGATCTGTTTGAATCGCTAGAAGGGCAACGGCTAAACCTTCTACCTTACGATGGCATAGTTAATTACTACGGGCCAATCCTTTCGCGGGAGGTTGCCGACTATTATTTTGAACAGTTAATGCACGAAGTTGATTGGCAGAATGACGAAGCCATTATTTTTGGCAAAAAAATCACCACAAGGCGCAAAGTGGCCTGGTATGCAGATGAAGCTTTTTCTTACACTTACTCAAAAGTGACCAAAGACGCTTTGCCATGGACTAAAATCCTATTGGAAATAAAAGCGATTGTCGAACGAGAAAGCAACGAAACCTATAACTCCTGCCTGCTAAATCTCTATCACGAGGGTAGTGAAGGGATGGCCTGGCATAGTGATGCAGAAAAAGACTTAAAAAAGCATGGCGCTATAGGCTCACTCAGTTTTGGTGCAGAGCGAAAATTTGCATTCAAACACAAGAGAACCAAAGAAACGATCTCAACAGTACTGGCGCATGGTAGTTTACTGGTGATGAAAGGCGTTACACAAAGCCATTGGCTTCACCGCTTGCCACCGACGAAAACCATACATACACCGCGCATTAATTTAACTTTTCGTACTGTGGCTAAACAGCTTACTGCTTCAGCATAGATATGAAATGAAGATTGTTACTGCTTGCGTAGCAAGCAGTTAAGCCGGCAACTTGCCCTCTGAAGCGAGGCCGTAAGCGGTTTATTGGCAACTTAAGGTATCTGGCCATCTCGGCGATGGTTGGTATTTGATCAGTTAAGGTTTGGGTGCTCACTAGTAGTGAGACAATAGGGGAATATGGGGCAGGCCTCAAGGATTAATGTGGTACTTTTGGAGGGGTTGTGTGGTTCGGATTTGTTTGGGTAAAGTTTGGCCGCCGATAGCGTTTTTTGCTGGCAAAATAGTCGAATATTGCTGTTGCCAGTTAGCCCTGTTTGAGGAGGTATAAAACCAGTGATCAAAATTCACTCAACCAAAAAGCTGTTTGCTAAGTTACCCCTTGATGAGAACGGAACGCTCATCAACAAGCGATCGAGCGTCAGTAGCCTGGCAGATACTGATTCGCCTTTGGGCGACTGGCACGCAAATTTGTTTACTCTGCAGCGGCATAACTGCATTTTGTTTGTGCACGATGCCACACGCTTCCCGGTGTTTCTAAAAGAGCTGCGTAAGCCTGACTTTGCCGAATTGGCCTGGCATTTTGAAGACGGCTTTATGAATACGCTGTTGAAAGCAGGGGCGGATGATGCGCAGATGAAAGCCGCCGCGAATGCGTTACGGCCGTTGCGGTTTGACAGTGACTGTAATCGATCGGTGCAAAGCACCAGCACTCAGCGGGTTGGCGATATTGAGCATATACTTGCCCAGCAAAATATTCCTCTCTCAGACGTTAGTGCATACCGAATGGGGGCAGGACTTTCTGAAATGCTTACTAAGATTAAGGGCATGAAAGATTATATTCGGCCTAACGAGGCGATGCTTGCGTTGTTGGATGAGCTGGCTAAGGATGCCAAGACTGATACTAAAGGTGCAGAGGCTGATAATAAGCCGGCTTGGGATGGATCTGAGAAGGTCGTTTCGATTGAGAAATATAGGAAATAGGGGCGTGGTTTGGGAATTGGTAATTACTAAAAAATCAATACGTTATACAAGATAAGGGTGCTGAATTTCAACGTTTATGCTCTAGAATTACGCGTAATCTCTGGTTCAATCTAACGAGTCCGATATGAGAAAAGTATCCCTTGAATCCCAAATGGCTTCTTCCAAAGAGAAGGTTCTCGCAAAATATACTAAAGCTTAACGTTAATGGTTGATAAATACGGCGCAGGGGAGGAGCAAATAACGAATATCGCTTCACCGCTTGCTTTAAAAGCGTTACGGGAAGCCCGGTTTATTTTGGGGGGATTTAGCAGGCAAGATGACAATCCTTCGGTTGAAAAATACCGGCAAACTCAATTAACGATAACGTCCGCTCTTGGTCGAGTTAATAAAGATACTCCCCTCAAGAAGCTACCCCTCCAGAAACTATCCCAAACCTCCACCACGTACGCTCCCAGGTGATACACCAAACTCCCGTTTGAAGGCCCGGCAAAACGCCGCTTCCGATTGATAGCCGAGCCGCTCGGCGAGGATTGAAAGCGAATCTGGGGTCTCTTTGAGTTGTACGCGAGCGAGTTGCATGCGCCACTGGGTGAGGTAGCGCATGGCCGGTTCGCCGACCAACTGGGTAAAGCGGGCGGAGAAGCCGGAGCGCGACATGCCAACCTCTTTGGCGAGTGAGGCGACGCTCCACGCTTTTTCCGGTTGGCTATGGATGGTGGCTAAGGCTTTACCCACTTGTATGTCACGTAGCGCGGCGATCCAGCCTTGTTCCACTTCGGGTGCGGTGTCGATCCACGCGCGAATGGCTTGGACTACGAGAATGTCCGCCAGGTGGGTGATGACGGTTTCGCTGCCGGGACGCAGTGCTTTGGCCTCGCGCGCAATAAATCGTAGTGTGCTCTGCAACCAGCTCTCTTCATCCTCCATTAGGCTGTTGATATGTAATACCTTGGGCAATAGCGAGACCAGCTTTTGGCCGGCGGCGTGATCGAAGCGCATGACGCAGCAGGTGAGGTGGGTCGCCTCGCCGCCTCCGCCGTAACGCATGATTTCGTAGCGATCACTGACCTTCTCAACCGGTATGTCGAACAGGGGTATGACTTCATCTTCCGGGCGGCTGCGTAGGCAGTGGCCGTGGCCATGCGGTACTAGCACCAGACTTCCCTGTTGCATCAGGCGCGGCTCTTGGCCCTTTACCTGTAACCAGCAGTGCCCTTGGGTGACGATGTGAAACATCATACAGTCATCAAAGGGGGGGAGATCGATACCCCACGGTGCAGTTAGCTCAGAGCGACAGTAGAGGCTGCCGGTTAGCCGTAGCTGCTGCAGGGTTTCGCCGAGCGGGTCGCTCGTGGCAGGTATGTGGGCTTCGGTACGCATAGTATGGTTATTCTGTCATATTTTGATATTAAATCTAGACGTTATGGACGAATGGCAAATTAATATGGACTTTCTGTGATTGTTGGTCTTGAGAGGGCGGCCCATAATTGTTTTAACAATGAGCACATCGCTTATTGAGACGAGCAACAAGCTACTCAGGAGACCATTGCTATGAAAAACAGCCCCATTCTTATCATCGGAAAAAACGGTAAAACCGGCGCCCGTGTGAACCAGCGCCTACAGTCCTTAGGCTATGCGACACGCCCGGTTTCCCGCTCAACGACGCCGGCCTTTGACTGGGATGACCCAACCACCTGGCGCGCCGCTATTCAGGGTGTGCGTAGCGCCTATGTCACTTATCAACCTGATCTTGCCGTGCCGCGTGCCGAGTCAACTATTCGGGCCTTTGTTCAAGTGGCGGCAGATGTCGGAATAGAGCATGTGGTGTTGCTTTCCGGCCGCGGGGAGGAGGGGGCGCAACGTGCCGAGGATGCACTCATTACCAGCGGCATCGCATGGAATATTGTCCGCTGCAGCTGGTTTAATCAGAACTTCAGTGAGAACTTCATGTTGGATGGCATTCTGGCCGGTGAGCTGGTGCTACCCGCAACGGATACGGTTGAGCCGTTTGTGGATGCCGACGATATTGCCGATGTGGCGGTGGCGACGTTAACCGATTCCCGCCACCGCAATAAGCTCTATGAACTCACCGGTCCGCGCGCACTGAATTTTGCCCAATGTGTGGACGAGATCTCCGAGGCCTTGGGCCGGCCTGTGAAATACACTCCCGTTCCTGTTGAGGCTTACATTGAGGCCTTGGACGAGCAGGGCGTGCCGAAAGATTATCAATGGCTGCTGAATGAGCTGTTTACCGAGGTGTTCGACGGCAGAAACAGCCGGGTGATGAGAGGGGTTGAAGAGGCGCTTGGTCGCCCGGCAACTGACTTCAAAACCTATGTGCAGAAGACGCTTGCCTCGGGTGTTTGGGATAGCGCGGTGCAAAAGCACTCTGCTTAATATTTTGTGTGTAGTCAGTATCTAACCCGCAAGCCGGAGATGGTTATGAGTTATTTAAGTTTTTTGAACGAAGACAGTGATATTACCGACATCACTTGGAGAAACCGTACCAGGTTTGCACCGATGGATGCCTTTTCTCAACATATTATGCGTGGCGACTCGGAATTGTCCTTCAAGGACAGGGAGCTGATCGCTGGGTTTGTCTCTGCACTCAATGGATGTCAGTTTTGTTATGGTTCTCACAATGCTGTAGCAGAACAATTCGGCATAGAGCCAGAGCTCATCGAGAATTTACTAAAAAGTATTGATGACGCCAACATAATGGAGCGCTTAAAACCCATATTACGGTACGCGCAAAAGCTTACCCTAAGCCCGAGCCGAGTTGTTAAATCGGATATAGATAAAATCACCGCAAAAGGTTGGGCAGAGAAAACGGTCGAAGATGTTATCGCAATTGTATGCCTGTTCAATTTTTATAACCGCTTGTTAGACGGCCATGGCGTGAAAGGAAAAAATAGCCTCTATGCATTCGCGGGAAAACACCTATCCAAACACGGCTACAAAGTACCTTGGTTCATAAAATGGATTTCGCCTCTCATTAACAAACAGAAACGAAACTTTATTGCGAGCTATGAACAATAAGCAATATACAGATGTCTGGTGGCGCAATTGGTTAAAGGCCTTAGAGCGCATTGATCTTTGCGAGATGTGCAATAAATGGTGAGTGGGGCAGTTATTATGGTTTTGCCATAGATCAGCGTGGCTGCCTCAAATGCCAAGAGTGATAAGTTGTAGTAGCTCAGACTTTATCTGACAGTTACCGATTTTTCAGACGGCGTCTGTCAGTCTAGATTTGAGCTAATTTATTCTCTTTTTCGGAATTGGCTTCACGAAATAGTTTTGAGTCTTGAAATGGAGGTAGCAATTGCTGGTGGTTCATCCAGATGTGATTGTTACCAATCTTACTTTTCAGCCATATAGATTCAAAGCCCTGTATTATTTGTCAATACAACAGAATCAGTTAATTCAAACAGGTGTTCATAATATTGGTGCTGGATCGACTCTCAATGACGTGCTTTTTTTATGCGAAATAACCGGGCACTTATCGTTACGTGCCACGAAAATATACTACCTTTCTCCCTGTCACAGGGAGATTCATCTCATTTGTTCCAGTACGGCTTGTCGACCACCCAGGCGTGGCGTATCGGCACGGCATCACTGCGCGTAGCGCTCATAAAAAGCGTTAACTGGAATAGTCCGGCTGATGCTACGAAGTGATGGTCTATGGGCTACCGCGTAATTGCTACGATAGCAGGGTATGTGGTGCCCGGGGCTGGGCTCGAGCACTGCTCGAGCGGTAACCGCATCACTGCGCATAGCGCTCATAAAAAGCGTTAACTGGAATAGTCCGGCTGATGCTACGAAGTGATGGTCTATAGGCTACCGCGTAATTGCTACGATAGTAGGGTATGTGGTGCCCGGGGCCGGACTTGAACCGGCACGATCGCAATGATCGGGGGATTTTAAGTCCCCTGTGTCTACCAATTCCACCACCCGGGCAGGGAAGGGCGAAGCAGATGCTTCAACCATTGCAAGGCAATGGCTCGGTATAAAAGTGGAGGCGCGAGCCGGAGTCGAACCGGCCTACGTGGATTTGCAATCCAGTGCATAACCGCTTTGCTATCGCGCCTTTTTGAGAGCTGCGGATTCTATCGAAAAAGCCAGAAAAAACCTAGTACTTTCTGAGACTTACCGAAAACGCATACACAGCTAACGAGGGCGCTATTCTAGGTGCTTGAAGAAGGGAGTCAATAGTCAAAACCGGGTTTGTGCCGTAAAGTTGCCGGGCTGATTAAAAACCAAACAACATGAAGCGTAAGCCAGCAGGCAGGCTACCATGCAACCTGCCATCAGGCTGCACTTATTCTGGTTTGAAACAGAAGGCGCAAATTTTGTTGCCGTCGAGATCGCGCAGATAGGCGCCGTAGGCGGTTGGGGCGACTTTACGAGGGCCGGGAGCGCCTTCGCAAGTACCACCCGCTGCCAGGCCTGCGGCATGGAACTGGTCTACCGCTGCCCGAGAGGGCGCGACAAAACCCAGGGTGCCGCCGTTGGCCTGGGTGGCAGGCTCGCCATTGGCTGGCAGGCCTAATATGAATTCTGGCTTGTCTTTGCCGTACATGATCGCCGTATCGCCAAAGGGGCCTAAATTGTTGGTTTCTAATGCGCCAAGTACTGCATCGTAGAAAGCAGTGCCTTTTTGCAGGTCGTTCGTGCCCATAAATACGTGGTTGATAATAGACATGGTTAATCCTATCTTGTCTTGTGGTTGTGCAGTATACGTTGCCGCGCCGGTTGTCGGCGCGTGTAGCACTATAAATAAATTGAGGCTGACCGGGTAGTGGTTGCCGGCCAGAATTGGAGGGTGATGAAGATAAGCGGCAGTGGTCTGCCGAAAAGCGTTGTGGTTATGATTAGCGCGAGTGCTGCCCGGCCATGGCTCGGTGAATTTGTGTGATAGAGGCCATGCTGTCTGATGCTTCTTCTACAGCCAGTTGAATCTGGTTTTCAAGCGAGCTGACGAGGTTGATGATTTCAATTTCACCGTAACTCCCTGAGCTTTCGTAACCTTCGATACCATTAGGCATAAGTTTGTTGCGTTCATTCTGTAATGCCCAGAGCTCGATCCATTGTTGGGACTGAGCATAGCGAACCATCATTTCGGTAATTTTCAGAAAGTTTTGCAGTTGAGCTGTTTCAAAACGCATATCAGTGGTACTCCTGTCAAAGGGGGATGTGTTTTTCCATATCAGTGATGGCATGCCTGCACACTTTTTAGAGGTACGTTTAACTGTAGATCAGTCTGAAATTTAGGCAATGAGTATATTGTGCCATTTTGCTATTTTGGCACGAAGGTAAAGAAGGAGACGGCCTAACGACCAGAGGCCGCCAGGCATAAGCGTTGGAAGGGGTATTAAATAACGGAGTCTTCGCTGGGATCGTGCTCAGCGACAAAGTCTTTTACCGCCTGTAGTATGGTCCGGCAACTGACCTGGCCTTTGAATTTGCCGTTGGCGACAAGGGGGAAACGTCTGCGTCGGCCGTCGATCATCATTTTAGCCACGGCTAGAATGTCCAGATTATCGGCACTGTCAATACATTCCACCTGGCGCGTCATATAGTCACCTACGGTGCCACCAACCTGGCCGTAATAGGCGCCATCGAGAATGGCTTTCAGGCAGTCTAGTTCTGAGATAATGCCGATAACTTGGTTATCGTTGTTAATAACACTGGCGCCGGAGATTTTCTGCTCCAGCAACACATGGATAGCTTGAAAAAGGTCTGTGTCTTCCTTAAAAGTGACAGGGTATTCGGCGATATAACTTTCTGCATCGATAGAGTGGATCATTCCCATTCCTCACTGTCTTCTGGTGTTTTGTTCTCAGAGCATTTCACCGTTATTCCTGGGCGTTATCTGCTGCGTCTGGATTCGATTAAGAAACACTCTGACTCCGATACTAACCGTTTTTGTCATCAAGCGTTAGACTTTTGCGGCGAAATTAATTCACACCATGTGTGCAATACCGTACTGGGGTGTTGCCTTTAATTTAAGCGTAGTTTCAAACTGAGAGTTGCACAACTTATTATGTTTAGTTTGCTTTATGGCATAGACTGTTGCCAAGTAGTAATAAGTGCCTAAACTGGAGGCATGGGTATTTTAGGTTTTTGGACAGAAGGCAGTGTGTAGTTATGGGGTTGCAGCATCAAGCCGCGGGTGACATGCCTGTATTATCAGCCGTGGTCAATGGTGGTGTCGTTACATTAACGATTGATCATCCGCTGGATGTGGATATTCAGCCTGAGCCGGAAGATTTTATTCTGGTATGGGAAACTCGTGAGGGGCAGAAAACCAAGGTAACGGCAACAACTGCTGAATTGGCTGCTGAGGGCGACAAATCACTACTGAACTTCTCGCCAGTTACCCTGGGGGAAGGGTATCTGGTTATCGACTATCGCCCTAAATCCTGTTTTATGTATTCACTCAAAAACGATGATTCCATTGGTCGTTTTCGGGCACGTTTACCGTTGCAGCTTGTTTCTATGGATGCGATACCTGCAAGTGGTACACACCCTCAGGTATCCGAAGTGCCAGAGGGTATCGAGCCCGATGCCAACACGGCGAATGAAGCTGACTTCAAGCTAATGCCAACTGCGGGTGCTCGTATTGCCGAGGCCAACGAATACCATGTGGATATCGTTTTTTCCGGTGCGTTGCAGCAACCACAGGCATTTTATCGCCAAGACTATGCGTTAATTGTTAATGGCCAGGGTGCCGGCATCGAGCGTGTTTACCTGCATACATCGAAGCACCGTAAGGCGCCATCATTGCGGATCGATACATCAGAGCTTATTCCCAGAGGCGCTGAAGTTTTTGTTTGCTACAAAAGTACCAGTCATCCTATTGCGCTGGCAGATGGTGCGCTGGTAGCCGGTTTTTCCATTAAAACTGAAGACTTGCCGGTACAACAGCCTCTCTTTTCCAGCACTCCCGAAGCCCTGGTTGATGAATCTGCAACCGACGATGTAACACCGGGATTGAATGCCAGTGGGCTCGTGGCGAGATTAAAAACTACTAAACCTGTTTATACGGCGGCCAGTATTGCTGTGGTGTGTATACTGTTACTGGGCTTATGGCTGTCAGGTGGCGACAGTGTCGAGGATTCCGTAGCCAAGGTTACCGATGCCCCGTCGACACCCGTAAGGCAGGAGCCTGCGGTTAATCAACAACCGGTTACCCCCAGGGCCGATCAGCAGGCTGCTGCTGAAATACCTTTAGGCGAAGTGAAAAATTGTAAGCTTACCTATCCCAAAGGTGACCAGTACGTTGGCCAGTGCAACCTGGATAATCGCCCTCATGGCGAAGGGCAATACACCTGGACATCTGGCAGCGTGTACACCGGGCAGTGGCGCGATGGTCAGCGACAGGGGTTTGGTACTATCAAGTATTCAAATGGTGCGCGCTACCAAGGCATGTGGGCGGCCAATAAAAAACACGGGCAGGGTACTTACTGGAGTGCGGCAGGCAGCCGCTACGAAGGGGTGTTTGCCAACGGCCAGTTTACTGCGAATGGTGTTTGCTTTTTGCCAGACGGACAACGCGTTGCCGGGCCTTGCCCGGTGACCGAATTGAACTAACTGACAAGAACGGTAAAGCCATTGCTGCCCAGCGTGTTGCTGGGCAGCCTGTGGTTAAAGCGACATAATCTCCAGCCCCAGGGTTTTGGCCGCGTCGGTTTGACCACTGTGAGTGACAATCGCGATATTTTCATTTTCGGTAGTGAGGTAGGTTGCCGCCACCCGTTTTAAATCATCCAGTGTTACGCCCAGCACGGCAGCGCGAAAAGCACGGCGGGCTTCGGGTGTACGCCCATATAATTCAGCATGAAAACTCTGTTTCGCTTCACCAGCCGGTGAACTGGGTTTATCGATTGCACCAATCACACCCAGAATTGCTTCTTCAAGCTGTTGCGGCTCGTGGTTGGTTTCTTGTAGCCAGCTGAGCGCGCCGTCGAAATCCTTGAGGGTTTCGGTTAAGCGTGGATCGCGGTAAGAGAAAAAACGGAATGCGCCAATATTGTTGTCTTGGCTGGCACCACCGCCGTAGGCGCCGCCCTGTTCACGAATGGTGCGGTGTAAATAGCCATTACGCAAGAAACCACCCAAGATGGTAAGTGCAGCGGCATCCGGGTGTGCCATGGGCACCGTTTTGTAGGCTTTTGCACAAAAGTTAACTTGGGTGTTGGTAATCCAGGCCTGTTTGATGCGGTTATCGCAAGGGGGCAGGGCAAAGGCATTGGCCTTTTCGTTACTTAACGGTTGCCAGGCAGCGGTAAGTTGTTGCTGGTAGGTGTCTAAATGTTCTTGTTCTGCCACCAGTAAAAACTGCATGTCGGCGCGGATAATCTGTTGGTGCAGCTGCGCCAAGCTGTTGGCGAGTTGTTCCAGTGCGGTGGCATCTTTCAATGATTTGTCGAGAGATTTAACCCGTTGAATACCTTCGAGGCCGCTGAGCTTATGCGACAGCGCTGCAGCCGGGCTAATGCCTGCCGTTGCCGCCGACATGGCCAGGCTATGGCCACTACCAGTAACGCTTTGTTCGCGGCGTGCGCGTGCCTGCGAAATTAAATCTTTGATGCGCGCATGCTCATCAAAACGCACTTGAGTAAGTGTGGCATTCATCAGCTTGGTCATGGCCTGATGATTGCGCGCCAACGCTTTGGCTGAAAGCGTCAGGTGTGCTGATACGGCCTGTGGGTTATCCGGTGTGCCACGCATGCTGGTATAGGCGTTTAATGCGCCTACTGTGCTCGACTGCCAATGCTGTGTTTGCAGGTAGTCTTGGTCACCAATGCCCAGTTCGGTTAAACACAGCGTGTAAATGGGCAGAAGTTGCAGTTGATCGTCGGTCAGTTCAGGTAGTTTGAAGATGGCCTGTTGGTAAACAATACCATTGGTTCCTGCGGCATAACGGGTAACAGGTGCTCCTGCAGCGGTTGTTGTGTCACCGCTGGGAATAGGGATGTCTTTGGGAATATCCTCAAGCCCGACTTTGGGCAAAATCGATTCGTCGTCTTTACGTTGTTGGCGTTCTTGTAGCGCGTTAGCCAGTGCAATGGTTTTTTGTATTTGTTCATCGCTCATGCTGGCTTTCATGGCGTCGAGCCGAGCTTGTTCCGCGGCTTGTTTACGCGCCGATAATTCGTCGTCGGGTGTCATCACCAGGCGAATGCGATGCTGGTTATTTAACAATAAATCATTGGCTAGTTTTTTGATGAAATCCGGGTCTTTAATCTCTTCCTGAAGTTTTTGCAAAACAGGTTCAAGGTTCAGTAATGCAATGGGGTCGCCGCGGTGCGTGGCAGAATTCAGTGCAGTTATAATCAGTTGTAAACCGTAAGGATGACTGTCGCCGCCAATTTCGCGCTGTTGCAGTTCCAGTTGGTGCAATGAGGCTTCGATTTGTTCTTGCGGCACGCCTTCTTCGGCCACTTTTTTAATAACATCAAAAACCAGAGCTTCCAAGGCATCGGCGTGTTCCAGCTCTGAACCTTCAATACCGCACAAAAAGGAGAGTTCGCGCTGTGAATCGTCGAGCCCGCACATGGGCGAGGGCGCGCTGCCCAGTTCGGTAGTTTCCAATGCGTGCGACAACGGCGAGGCGCTGTTGTCGAGTAATACGCTGCTGAGCAATTGGGCCTTAAGGGTCTCTTCAAGGTTGGTGCTTTTGCCCAGTAACCATCCCAGCACAATGTGGGCCTTGGCTTCAAGGCCGTCTTCTTTTGCCACGGGATAGCTTTCCTGAACTTTCACTGGGGCGTAGTAACGCTTTTCGTCGGGTACAGAAATTTCTTCATTCAGTCGCTCAAAACGTGAGAGCGCCTGTGTTTCGAACTTTGCTTGATGTTCGGCAGCAGGAATATCACCAAAGGTCATGAAGATGGCGTTACTGGGGTGATAGTGAGTTTTATAAAACGCTTTTAACTCCTCGTAGGATAAGTCGGGAATACATTCCGGTTCACCACCGCTGTTGTAATGGTAGGTGGTAGTTGGGAATAAATATTTACAGGCAGTTTGCCAGAGCTGTGCCGGTACAGAACTCATGGCGCCTTTCATTTCATTAAACACAACGCCTTTGAAGGTAAGTGGGCTTTCTGGGTTGGCCGGTTCGGCAAACTCAACCCGGTGGCCTTCCTGGGCAAAATCCAGTGGATCGAGGCGTGAGAAAAAAACCGCATCGAGGTAGACGTCTAACAGGTTGTTGAAGTCTTTACGGTTTTGGCTGGCAAACGGGTAGGCGGTCCAGTCTGAACTGGTGAAGGCGTTCATAAAGGTATTCAGTGAGCGCCTAATCATCATAAAAAACGGGTCGCGAACTGGGTATTTTTCGCTGCCACACAGGGCCGTGTGTTCAAGAATGTGGGCTACACCGGTAGAGTCGTGCGGTACCGTGCGCAGGGCAACCAAAAAGACATTTTCCTGGTTATCTGCCTGTAGGTGTATGTGCTGGGCGCCCGTGGCTTTGTGCCGGTATTCTTCCACGGTAATATTCAGTGATTCTATTGGCTGGGTGCGAAGCAGTTCAAACGGTGCGCTCGGCGTTAAACTCATGAAAACCTCTTTGTTGTTCGATCGTTGTGTGGCCGCTGACCACTGGCTACGGTGCCATTATAGACATAGGGGCCGCTATAGCGTAAGGCCGACTTTTTTACTGGTTAAGTATTAGCCAGTGGCGCGCTTGAGATTAAAATACGCGCCTGCTTGGTTTCGTATTGTTTCGATGTAGGCAGGTGGCACCCTTTGCCCCCTTGGAACGTTGCACTTTCCTTCACAACTGGCTTAAACCCGAGTAGGCCTTTAGTCACACAAAGGTTTGCAGCAGGGCGTGCTAATTAGTGCCAGCAGGCCCTTACATCAAGTTTAATGCTGGCTGGGCATAAAACTCGCTAAGCGCTGCATATAGTGCTCAAATGCTGTGCTGATACCTTGGGTGTTGCAGCCTGGTTCAAGCTCGTTAAGGGCATGTAGCGTGGCCTCCAGCGTTGAAAGCTGGTTACCTACCTGCGCTTTACGAATGTGGTAGTGGCTTTGCGACGTATGCTGAATGGCAAACCTTGGCAAGGTTTGTAGCCAGGGGTTTACCAGCAGTAGTTGGCGGCTATTGCGCCAGGTGCCATCGAGAACCATTAAATGCTGTGGCGTCTGTTGATTAGCGCCGGCTTGAGCTGTGTAGTTTGCGGTTGCAGGGTATAGCAGCCAGGTAGTTTCTTGTGCGCGAAGCACGTCGGCGGGTTGGAACTCCAGCCCAGTAAGTATATGCGCATTAGTGAGGCTGCGTTGCAGTAGCGGGGCTGTCCCTTTGGGGTGATTGCGCTCGTTGGGGTGCTGCAAAATGGTAATACGGGTGGTGTGCTCACACGTTGAGATCAGATCGCAAAAACAGGTTGGCAAAGGCCGTTCGCAATTTGGGCACGTTGGCCTGCTCATTGTTGCGCCTGTTGTTGCATTTTTTGGCTAAACAGGCGCACGGCTCTTTTTGATGCAGTGCTTTGATTGGCCACTAACTGGTTTTTCTGCGGCCGCGTCAGCCTTTTTATCGTCATTTCCCGGCGGCTGGCTTCGCTGCGGTCAGCCACGATCTCGATATAGCGTAATGCCATCGGTTTGCGGCCCCGAAAAAATTTGGCCCCGCCTTTCTGCAAACAATGTTGTTGCCAGCGGCGGCTCAGGTTGTTGGTAATACCGGTATAAAGGCAGCCGTCGTCGGCTTCAATCATGTACACCAGCCATCGGCCTGCTGTGATTAGCAGGTAATCGAATTCGGTGGTGAGCTTGTGTGGCGGTTCGACAGGCATGTAGCGAGGCTATAGCAATAATTGGATGGTGGAATGATTACACGACACAGTATACTGGCTTTTTACCGATACCCAATGCAGGAGTAATCTTTTGTCCACCGGCCCCACTGACAAAAAATCCCATGAACCGTTAATGTGTGATCGTAATTTCGACGATTTGGCGCACCGTTTTCAACGCAATGTTTATGGAGGCACCAAAGGGGAGGTACGCCTCAAGGTGCTACAGCAGGATTTTCGTGATTATTTGCCCGAGTGGACAACCCTCCAGCCGTTATCGCTATTCGATGCCGGTGGTGGTTTGGGGCAAATGTCGGTTGAGTGGGCAGCGCGAGGGCATCAGGTAACCTTGTGCGATATTTCTGAAAATATGCTGGCTATGGCCAGAAGCGAATTGGATAACAAGAATTTGTTAGCGCGGGTGAATATTCAGCATTGCAGTATTCAGGAAATCACCCAATCCAACCACGAGCATTTCGATGGGGTTATTTGCCACGCTGTGCTTGAGTGGGCGGCTGATCCACAGTTGTTATTAACTCAGCTTAGCCACACATTAAAACCGGGTGGTTTTCTTTCCGTAACGTTTTATAACGTGGATGGTGCTATTTTTAAGAATTTGCTGCGTGGCAACTTTAAGAAAATTCGTAAAGCATCTTATACCGGGTATCGCGGTAGTCTTACGCCACAAAACCCTCTAAAGCCGGCACAGGTATTTGATTGGTACTGCCAGCTGCCATTGGATATTGTGGTTCGCAGCGGTATTCGAGTATTTCACGACTATATTTTCGACCCACAGATGCGCTCTGCAAAGGCTGACGATATTGTTGAAATGGAATTGCAGCATGCGCGGCTGGAGCCCTACTGGCAGATGGGCCGCTATATTCATGTTTTAGCTCGAAAACGTAGTTAAACATTTGGGACCGGTTAACCGGCCCTAGCCTATGGATTTTAACAGGGTGTCTTTTGCCAAATTGATTTTTGCTGCCAGGTAGTCGTTGCCACCGCGGTCGGGGTGAAGTTTTTGCATCAGCTTACGGTGGGCCGAAATAATGTCTTTTTCATCCGCTTGGGGGCCAACACCGAGAATTGAGCGGGCTTCGTCAATACTCATGTTTCCGCCGCTGTAAGCGTCGCCGCCTTGTGTATCATTTTGTGCGCTCTTCTGACCCTGCTGGGCTTGGCGTTTTTGCAACCAAGGCTGTAAAAATGGCAATACCCGGATGGCCAATGCAATGAGTTTGCCGATAAGTGGCACAATTGCCGCAATGGCAATGCCTACCCAATGTATTTTTCCGGTAAACAGCAAAATTAACAGGGTGATGGCGGCGCCAGTGATAATGGCTTTGATGGTGAGGCGGCGGCGTATCTCCGGCGGCTGTTGGCGAATATAACGAATACTGTAAAGCAACAGTAAAATTAATA
Organism: Cellvibrionaceae bacterium; assembly: GCA_050289485.1. Lineage (GTDB taxonomy): Bacteria > Pseudomonadota > Gammaproteobacteria > Pseudomonadales > Cellvibrionaceae > JBNKFV01. Next base: position 89,599 of record JBNKFV010000017.1, on the reverse strand, counting down.
GTATCAGCGGAATAAATCGTAACATCGTGGTTTGTGTTCCGGCTAAGGTAAAGTTTCTTCGGTTTTGGTGGTTGCCGTTAATGGTTCAGCTTCTGTGACTTGAGAGTCATTAATCCATAAGCTGTAACCAATTTTGGCAAGGTAGCTGCTTTCTTGTGCCAGTGAGCGCTGGGTCAGTAAGTGTTGATCGAGCCATCCGGCATCAATCCCTAGTTTTACCGCTTTGTCTTGAATGTTTAAGCTGGGTTTGATGGTAATTTTTTCTCGGCGGCGATTTAACAGTACCGCCAGTCGTAGGGCGATAATCACCGGCAATAAATTGGTCAAATGTTTGCTGTTGAGTTGTTCCAGTAAGTCTGACTTGAATTTACGGCGATGGCAGCCAACCAGTAACGAAAGAATTTGTTGCTCAAATTGTGTAAACCCGGCCAAGTCTGAATTTTCCAGCAGATAGTAACCATGGCTGTGGTAACCGGAGTGAGAAATGTTAAGGCCGATTTCGTGAAGCTTGGCACCCCATTTCAATAATTTCTTGATATTTACACCTACAATACTCAAGGGTTCAAGTTGTTTGAAAAAGTGCAAGGCCATCCGGTGAACGCGCCGCGCCTGTTTGGTATCAGCACGGTAGCGTATCATCAGGTCTTCTACCGTCACTTCACGAATGTCTTTTTCGTTGAGGCGGCCGAGGGTTTCAAATATCAGGCCTTCTTTTAAGGTTGCCGTGGCAACGTACACTTCTTGTAATTCAAACTGATCAACAATGGCTTTTAAAATGGCGATACCTGCCGGTAGAACATCTAACCGTTGTTGGGTAACGCCTGCCATTTGCAAACTGCCGGTATCAATTACCGATTGATAAAGTTCGTTCAGCCCTTGCGCAGTAATCAGGCCGCCGCCACTTTGGTTGGGCATGCCCTCGGCGATAGCTCTCATGGTGCCCGATGTGCCAATGGCCATTTCCCAGCCTGTGCGCTTATATTTTTTAAGAATCAACTCCATTTCTTCACAGGTTTGAAGATACGCGTTACGCATCATTTTTTGAGTGATTTTGCCATTGGCCTTGCGAAAAAAGCGCTCCGTATAAGTTACGCAGCCAATGCTTAAACTTTCCATCAGCCACGGACGCATTTTTTTGCCAATAATAAATTCGGTACTGCCACCGCCAATATCAATGACTAATCGTTTGACGGGGTCGTTGGCCAAAGTATGGGATACGCCGGTGTAGATCAGCCGGGCCTCTTCGTACCCGCTGATAATCTGAATAGGGTGGCCCAGCGTATTTTCTGCCTGAGCGAGAAACTCTTGCGCATTCTCCACCATGCGCAGCGCTTTTGTACCGACCGCACGCACTTGTGATGCGGGTATCTGCTGAATACGTTCGCGAAAGCAGGCCAAGCATACCAGTGCCCGCTCAATGGCCTCGGGTGCGAGCCTGCCATTTTCGTCAACACCACGGGCAATCTGCACCATGTCTTTTACCCGGTCGATAATATCGAGCTGGCCATTGGTTTCTTTGGCAATCAACATGTGAAAGCTGTTTGAGCCAAGATCAACCGCGACAAAGTAGGGGGAGGTATCGTCGGTTGGCAACTGCTCCGCAGAGCTGGTTGAGTCAGATGACATAAAGTGTCCTACGTGATGGTGCCTGCTGCGAGCGTTAGCGAACGGGGTAGCCGCTCGGTAAGCCGGGCCGATTGTATCAAAATCCGGTTTCGCGGATAGTAGCGTATGTGACTGTAAATAACAGTATTGACTAGACATATACTCGGTGTAACCGGGAGGTTGTAATGAGATTTTTTCGCCCCAAACCAGAAATGGTTGCCAAAGAAAATGCCTTGCCGGGGCGCAGCACGGCGATGCCTGTAGCTGCAAGTCACGCGGTGCTGGGCACCCCCATGACATTAGGCAGCAACCGCCATTTACGTGAGTTGGTGCTCGGTATGGGGTGTTTTTGGGGGGCTGAGCGACGTTTTTGGAAAATACCGGGTGTTTATTCTACGGCCGTAGGCTACGCCGGCGGCTATACGCCTAATCCCACCTACGAAGAAGTGTGCTCTGGCCTTACCGGGCATACCGAAGCGGTATGGGTGGCCTATGATCCGCAACAGGTATCGCTGCGAGAGTTATTACACGTATTCTGGGAAGCTCATGACCCCACGCAGGAGATGGGGCAGGGTAACGACATGGGTACGCAGTATCGCTCGGCATTATATCTTCATAAGGATGACTTGCCGCTGGCAGAGCAAACCCGGCAAGAATATCAGCAAATGCTTTCTGCCGACGGCTTAGGGGCCATTTGTACTGAAATCGGCCCCTGGCAGCCTTTTTATTACGCTGAAGACTACCATCAGCAGTATTTGCATAAGAATCCCGGCGGTTATTGCGGTCTCGTCAGTGCCGAACAGGGCGGCAGGCCGCACTTTGCCTGCTAGCCATGCCTGGGTGCCTGGCAGGTGACGCTAGCGGCCTTCAGTGAGTGGCTTGCACGGCATTACCATAGCTGCACCAATCACTCCAGCTACCGGCATACAGGCAGATGTCGTCCAGTGTGTAACGCTGGCTTAGGACCAGTGACAGAATGTCGACACAGGCGGTAACGCCAGAGCCACAATACACAACCGGCCTAGTGCCTTTTGGCAGATGGTTCCAGCGGCTTGCCTGTTGTAGCTCCGATTTGGCGAAGCCTTCCTCATTAGTGACATCCTGCCAGGGAAAGTTGACGGCGCCGGGGATATGGCCCGCTACCGGGTCGATAGGTTCTTCAATACCTTGGTAGCGTCGCGCTTCGCGGGCATCTATCAAGGTGTAGTGTTTGTCGCCAATAATCTGCTTAACAAATTTCTGGTCGCACACCCGGTGGCGGTGTTCAGTGGCGACAAAGTGGCTATTTTGCAAGCTGGGCATGCGCCGGTCGGTAGGCTCCCCAGCTGCGCGCCAACCAGAATAACCGCCGTCAAGAATCTGTACATTGGTAAGCCCTACGTAGTTCAACAACCACCAGGCCCGGGCGGCAAAAGCAAACCGTTGGTCGTCGTACACTACAATATGCGATACCGCGGTAACTCCTGCGTCGCAGAGTGTTTGCTCTAGCTTGGTGATGTCGGGTAGTGGGTGGCGGCCACCCCGGGGCTTAATGGGGCTGGAGAGGTGTTCGTTCAGGTCGAGATAAAATGCCCCGGGAATATGGTCTTCCATATAGTTGCGTCGACCCGCCTTGGGGTCCTGCAGATTGAACCGGCAGTCAAAGATAATGACTGAGCCGGGTTTGCAAGCAGCCAGTGCCTGCACCGTAATCAGCGGTTGTGTCATAGCGTCAATCCGTATAACGAATTATTGAATAATGTGTCACGACGTCTAGACGTCGTCCAGCGCATTTAATTCCTACAATTATGCAAAGTTTGCGCTAAGGAGGCAGGTCATCAGGTGTTTTTCCCTGCAACTGGTAGGCAAAGGCGATGATGTGGGCGACGGCTACATAAAGCGCTTCAGGAATGGCATCGCCAAGTTCCATCTGTATCAGCAGCTCGATCAGTGCCGGATTGTCGCATAAGGGTACATTGTGGGCGTTGGCCACATCGATAATCGCTTGTGCATCATCGCCAATACCCTTTGCTGTGACAGTGGGTGCATTGGCGCCGTCATAATATAGGGCAACGGCTTTACGTAGGGCGTCTTGATCAAATACTGGGGTATCCATGCGGGTTCTTCTGGTGTTGTCAGGTTTTGATGTCGACCAGGGCATAGCCTAGGCTGTTTGCCTGGGTGGGTGGGCTGCCAGCTAAACACTCGATTTTCTCGACAGTGACACCGCTCTTTTGCATTCGTTGTTGCAGGGTTTGCAATTGTTGCTTGGCTTTTTCCAGTAATTGCGGCTGCTCAGCCCACAGTGAGGCATTAACGGTGTCATTAACAACGCGTATGTGAGCATGCAAGTTGCCGTCGTCCGGCAGCTCGAACGACATACGAACCTCCCAGCGGCGAGCTTTTTCCGCTTTTTTGTTGGTGCCAGGGTTATCGTCATACTCTGGCTTTTCTTCCACGCTGATGTGCATGGGCACCAAATGTTCCCCCATTTTGATGGGCAGCTCGATATTCCAATGGTACAGCGTACCCCCAGTTTCGGTTGACGCTTGTTTCTGCAACAGTGAGTTGGCCTGATGACTGGTAATGCCGGCCAGAGTTTGCAGTAGTTGCCGGTGCAGCAGTACGGTAAGTTGGGTACGCAACTGTTTAAGGTCAAAATCTCCGGCGCGTCCGGCGCTGCTGTTAAACAGCCCCAGCATGGCGCTGGTGAAATTAGGCAGTGTGGTTGCTAGCAGCGGATTAGCTGCTGATTCTGTTGCAGGTTTGCTGCCAGTGGGTAATGGCGTGCTCTCCGCGGCTAAACGGCCAGCTTGTTCGGGTGTCATTCGCTCCTGATTAAGCGGGGCCTCGGCTGTTTTGCTGGCAACATCGCCGCGTGCTTGCAGGTGGCCATTGGCGCTGTATACGTTAGGGGTTGTCAGCTTACCAGTGGTTTGTGCTGTTGTGGCCGTCGTTACGCCTGCTGTTGTACCTACCGTAGCGCCCACTGTTGGGGTTTGTCCTACTGCCGGGGTTGGTGCTTGTTGAGTGGGTGTTTGTGAGGTTGATGGCGTTGTTTCCAGGTACTGTTTTAGCTGCAGCAGTTGGCCTTTCAGATCTTGTTGCACGTTGGTGTCGGGATAGGCCTTTGGTTGTAGCAAGCGGTTTTCAAGATAATTTCCGCTGTTGATCAATGCCTCACGCAGCCGCTCAGGCTTAGGGTTACTGGCATCCAGTGGTTGCTGTAGCAATTGGCTTAGTGCTTCACGTAAGGGTTTGCTGAGTAGGGCTTGATTCAATGCCGGTTTACTAACGATATTGCTTACGTGTTGCAGCAGCTCGCTAACGGGGCGTTGGTTAGGCAGGTTTTCACGCAAGGCTTGGGTGAGTTCAGCCTGAACCTTGGCATTTGCCCCAGTTGGCACTCGTTGGCTGGGTGTAGTTAGCAGTTTTAGGTCGCCAGCTTGGGTGAGTGTTACATTCACCGGCTGCCCAACCTTTAGGGGTAGTGGCGTGGCAACGGTTACCGTTTGCTGGTTAATGCGCAAATTTACCTGATTAATGAGAGGGGTATTTACGGTTGCTGGTTGATTGGTACCGGCCACTTGCTTTTGGATGGCGGCCAATAGTTGCTGTTGCCCCGGTGAAAGCTGTTGCGGGTTGGTTTCGGCGGCTTTGGTGCTGGTGGGTTGTTGACTGATACTATCTACCACGGCAGCGACCGTTTCTCCCACTTTGATTTGGGTAAGGGTTTGGATGGCCTGAATGCGCGCTTGCCGTTGCTGATCAAGGCTGTTGATCAGGTTGCTGTCGAGGTTGTTTTGGGGGGTGGCAGCCCCGCCATTGTGGCTGCTCAGTTGAGGCGGCAGGGTATTATTCATGGCCGGCGGGCCCCGCGCGCAATATCACTTCCAAATAAAAGCACATTTGGTCTTACAGTCCCTAAGTATATTACTGAACATGTGGTTATAATCTACGCCCTAAATTGCTTGGTGACCAATTTATCTCTGTTTGAGTGTAACGCATGTGTGGAGTCGTCTTTTGCCGGAACCCTTATTAGAACTTGAAAATGTAGCCTGCGAGCGCGACGACCGCCTTCTTTTCAGCCAACTTAACGCTGTCATTCACTCTGGCGATATTTGGCAGATTGCAGGTCCTAATGGCAGTGGCAAAACCTCTCTACTGCGCCTGATTACCGGTATGGCGGCAGTGACGCAGGGCGATATACGCTGGTGTGGCCAACCTGTTGCTCATGTTCGTGAAGATTTTCTCAGTAATTTGCTCTATATCGGCCACTTGCCAGGCATTAAAAAGGCGCTTACCGCCAGAGAAAACCTGATATGGCTGCATAGTCTGGCAAATTGCGTCGGTGGCGGCGAACAACAACCTAACACCGTATTAGCGGCGCTGGCCGATGTTGGCCTGGCGGGTTATGAAGACTTCCCTTGTTACCAGATGTCAGCAGGCCAGCAGCGGCGGGTGTCGCTTGCGCGAATGCATTTCAGTCGGGCTGCTCTCTGGGTACTTGATGAGCCTTTTACCGCGATCGACAAGCAGGGGGTGGCACGGCTTGAGGCGAAAATACTGGCTCATGCTCAACGCGGGGGGGCAGTTATTTTTACCACTCACCAGACGACTGAGTTACCCAATGTTCAGCGTTTGGATTTGGCAGATTACCAGGCAACAGGGCCAGAAGAGGTGTTGTTGTGAGTGATTTTCAATCTGTTAATAAGTCCGATTTAGGCCTAAATGCGAATATCTCGGCCCCGGGTCTGTTTGCTACGCTGGGGGCTGTATTACGGCGCGATTTGCTACTGGCCCATCGCCACCGTGGTGAGTTGGCTAATCCACTGGTGTTTTTTCTGATGGTTATTACGATGGTGCCGCTGGGGATTTCACCGGCGCCAGAAATGCTAGCCAAACTGGCACCCGGGATGTTGTGGGTAGTGGCATTGCTGGCCACATTGTTGTCGCTAGACGGCTTATTTCGCAGCGATTACGACGATGGTACGTTTGAGCAGCTGTTACTGAGTCCGCAACCGCTCTACTTACTGGTACTAACCAAAGTATTGGCCCATTGGTTGGTAACCGGGCTGCCGCTAACGCTGTTTGCGCCGCTACTGGGCGTTATGCTGTCGCTACCCGCAGAAGGTTATGGGGTACTTGTGGTGTCGTTATTGTTGGGCACAGGTTGTTTAAGTCTGATAGGCTCCATCGGTGCTGCACTAACGGTTTCTATCCGCAAGGGCGGTTTGCTGCTGTCTTTGATTGTTATGCCGCTGTATTTGCCAGTATTGATTTTTGGCGCCAGTTCGGTACAAAGCGCGGTAGAAAACACACCGTATCAGGCGCAGCTGGGTATTTTAGGGGCCATGTTGGCACTGGCTGTGTTAATGGCGCCGTTTGCGGCAGCAGGGGCATTGAAAATCAGTGCAAGTGGCGGATAACCGCACTGCCTGTATGCTGAATTAAGCCATCTAATAAAATGATCTAGATACATATAGAGAGGTACATGTGGGTTGGCAATGGTTTCATCGCTTGGGGTCGCCGCGCTGGTTTTATGAAAAAACCTCGCGTTGGTTGCCCTGGTTGGGATTAGTGACCTTTCTGTTGTTGGCTGTGGGTATGGCCTGGGGGCTGGGCTTTGCTCCGGCGGAGTCGAAGCAGGGGAATAGCTACCGCATTATTTACATTCATGTGCCGGCTTCCATGCTGGCGATGGCGGGTTACTACTTAATGGCCATTGCTGGGGCAGTAGGGTTGATTTGGAAGATGAAACTCGCCGATATGGTCATGAAATCTGCTGCGCCTATTGGTGCCGTATTAACTTTCATTGGCTTGGTCACTGGGGCTGTTTGGGGCAAGCCTACCTGGGGAACCTGGTGGGTGTGGGACGGTCGTATAACCTCGATGTTGATTTTGCTGTTTTTGTATCTTGGGGTTATTGCCTTGCAGAATGCTTTCCACAACCAGGATATGGCAAACAAGGTATCAGCTATTTTGTCGCTGGTGGGTACGGTAAATATTCCCATCATTTATAAGTCTGTCGACTGGTGGTACACCTTGCATCAGCCAGCCAGCATCAAGCTGACAGAGCCAAATACTATCCACCCATCTATGTGGTACCCATTGATGGTGATGATCGTTGGCTTCTATTGTTTTTATGCGTTGGCGTTGATACTACAAACGCGCATAGAAATTTTACGTCGTGAGCGCAAAACGTCGTGGGTAAGAGAATTATTGATCGCGCGTTGATTGAGCCTATTGCGGGTATTGAGCGTGGTGCGGGTATAAAGGTTTATAACTATGAAATTTCAATTTGACTCTGTCAGCGCGTTTATGGAAATGGGTGGGCACGGCCCCTACGTGTGGGCGTGCTATGCGCTGACGCTGGCTGCTATGGTTTTTTTAGTGGCAAAACCATTTATTGAGAAAAAGGCATTGCGTGATGCTGCGCTGCGCGAGGCGCGCTTGCAGCAGGTACAGGCTCAATCGCGAGCTAAGACAACAGAATCCTAAACTTTAAAATAGAGTTATCACATGCACCCAAAAAGAAAGCAGAGACTGATTTTAGTCGTCTTTATTGTCTGTTTTGCCAGTTTAGCCGTTGGCCTGCTGGCATTTGCCTTGCGGGAAAACATCAACCTGTTTTATCCACCCCAAAAAATTGTGTCTGGTGAAGCGCCCATCGATAAACGTATTCGTGCAGGTGGTTGTGTGCTACCCGGTAGCGTGGTGAGGGCAGAAGATAGCCTCGCAGTTGCCTTTTTTATTACCGATGGCGTAGCCCAAGTTGAAGTGAATTACACCGGTATATTGCCAGACTTATTTGCCGAAGGTGAGGCTGCTGTGGTTAATGGCAAGGTTACGGGTGACGGCATTTTTATGGCCGACGAGGTGTTGGCCAAACACGATGAGACGTATATGCCTCCGGAAGTAGCCGAAACTCTGACGCAGCAAGGTGGCATGAATGCTGCGAATTCTGCCGACCATCAAAAAACCTGTGGGGTAATGAATTATGGTGCCTGAGTTAGGCCATTTTGCGCTGATTACCGGCCTGGTGCTGGCTATCGCCCTTACGGTGCTGCCACTGCTGGGTGTTTACTGGCGTCAGCCAGTGCTGGCCGCAAGCTGTCGCTCTCTGTCGGCCGGGCTGTTTATCTTTACCTTACTTGCCTTTATCGCCTTGACGTGGTCTTTTGTTCAGGATGACTTTTCGGTCAAATACGTTGCTAGTAATTCCAACAGCTTGCTGCCAATGCGCTATAAATTCAGTGCTGTGTGGGGTGGGCACGAAGGTTCGTTATTGCTGTGGGCACTGATTTTGTCGGGTTGGACCTTTGCCGTTAGCGTGTTCAGTCGCAATTTGCCGCTTGAGATGCTGGCTCGTGTGTTGTCCGTGATGGGTTTTATTGCCATTGGCTTTTTTCTCTTCATGCTGCTCACGTCGAACCCGTTCGACCGTTTGCTGCCGAATGCACCCGCCGAGGGTGGCGACCTTAATCCGCTGCTACAAGACTTTGGCCTTATTGTTCACCCACCTGTCCTGTATATGGGGTATGTGGGCTTTTCGGTGGCCTTTGCGTTTGCCATTGCGGCGCTTTTGTCGGGGCGTTTGGACAGTGCCTGGGCGAAGTGGTCACGGCCGTGGACAAACATAGCCTGGGCCTTTTTAACCGCAGGTATTGCATTGGGCAGCTGGTGGGCCTATTACGAGCTTGGCTGGGGTGGCTGGTGGTTTTGGGATCCGGTAGAGAATGCTTCATTCATGCCGTGGCTGGTAGGTACTGCATTAGTGCATTCCCTCGCAGTGACGGAGAAACGTGGTGTTTTCAAAAGCTGGACCATTCTGTTAGCGATATTTGCATTCTCGCTAAGTTTACTCGGTACCTTTCTGGTTCGTTCCGGCGTTCTCACCTCAGTACATGCCTTTGCCAACGACCCTGAGCGAGGCATCTTTATTCTTGGCTTCTTACTGGCTGTGATTGGTAGCTCGCTGCTTTTGTATGCTGTACGCGCCCCAGAGGTAAAAAGCACGGTTAAGTTTTCATGGTTATCCCGTGAGGCCATGTTATTAGCTAATAATGTGTTGTTGGTGGTATCTATGGCCACCGTATTGTTGGGAACGCTTTATCCACTGGTGGCAGACGCGTTAAATTTAGGGCGAATTTCTGTGGGCCCACCGTATTTTAATTTTTTCTTTGTACCATTGATGGCGATACTGAGTGTGTTGCTGGGTATTGGTGCGCATATCAACTGGAAAAAAACTAAAGCTGATACGGTGGCACGTATTTTACGTTGGCCAGCACTACTGAGTATTGTGATTGGTTTGATCGTGCCATTGTTTTATGCCAAGTACCATGTAGGCGCCGTGGTAGCGGTAGCGCTGGGTAGCTGGATTATTCTGGCGGGGCTGGCGGATCTCTTGCAGAAGACACGTAATGCATCGAGTTTTGGTGTGGGTTTACGCCGCTTGTCTCGCAGTTACCTCGGCATGCAGTTGGCGCATACCGGCATGGGGATTGCCGTTATTGGTGCCTGTATGACCAGCATTTATAGTGACCAGCAAGATGTGCGAATGGTGCCTGGGCAAAAACTCGACGTGGGTGGTTACAGTTACCATTTTCAAGGTGTCAGCCAGGTTCAAGCTCAAAACTATCTTGCCGACCGGGCCGTTATCGATATTTACAAAGGCGACAAACTTGTCAGCACGTTAATGCCAGAAAAACGTCGTTATTTGTCGGGGGGCAATATGATGACGGAAGCATCAATTGATCCTGGCTTAATGAAAGATTTATACGTAGCGATGGGTGAGCCGTTACAGAATGGCGCCTGGGCTGTGCGGCTGCACTATAAGCCATTTGTGCGCTGGATTTGGTTGGGTGCTGCCTTGATGGCTATGGGGGGTGTGCTGGCCGTGATGGATAAACGGTACCGATTGAAAGTTGCTAAATCGGCCGACGCCTCGGCTACTGAAAACGCTGAGCCCGCATTGGGTAATGCTTGATTAACCATGAGTAAATTCCGTTATCTATGAAACGTTTAAAACTTTTTTTGCCATTGCTTGTTTTTTTGGTGTTGGCAGTGCTTTTTTGGCGAGGGCTGTCTCTTGATCCAACCCATATGCCATCGGCATTAATTGATCGGCAGATGCCGGCGTTCTCGCTGCCAAGTGTGGAGCAGCAGGGCGTTACCGTTACTCAGGATGCCTTGTTGGGTAAAGTATCCCTGGTGAATGTGTGGGCAACCTGGTGCGTGACATGTAAAGCAGAGCATAAAGAGCTTTTAGCGATTGCCGAAGAAGGCGTGCCTATTTATGGTTTGAATTACAAAGATGACAATGAAGAAGCCCAGCGGTGGCTCGCCCGTTTGGGTAATCCCTATGTGATTAACTTTGCTGATCAAGACGGACGACTGGGTATCGATCTTGGTGTTTACGGCGCCCCAGAAACCTATATTGTGGACCAGAAGGGTGTCATTCGTTACCGCCATGTTGGCGCTATTAGCGCAGACGATTGGGAAAACACGCTCAGGCCGATTGTTCGACAATTACAATCGCTCTAACAAAAACCGGCGCTACGCCGGTTTTTTTATGTGCATTTAATCGATAAGGTGGGGTCAAACGTAGAAGCACAGAGCGGGTAACTATTCTGATGAGGAGGGTTTGTGATGGATTCCAATCAACCCATAGCGCTGTTAACCGGTGGTACCGGTTTTATCGGCGAGCGATTGTGTGAGGCTCTGCTCAAGGAAGGCTACACGTTATGGATTTACAGTCGCCAAAAGCCCTCACGTACATTGTCTGCCTCGCATGAGCGGGTACATTGTTTTGCCTCCCTGGAAGCCTTGCCCGATACCGCAACCCCAGACGTGATCATCAATTTAGCAGGTGAATCGATTGCCGAGGGCCGCTGGACCGAAGCCAGAAAGGCAGTCTTAAAAGACAGCCGCATTGGTGTCACCGAGCTCTTGCTTAACGTATTCCGGCAGCGCCCAGCACCGCAGGTTGTGATCAGTGGCTCGGCCATTGGCTACTACGGTGTTCAGGACGATCAAGAGCTCCATGAAAATTCACCTCCCAACCAGTGTTTTTCGCATGAGCTTTGCAGCGAATGGGAGAGGGTAGCCACCTTATTCAAAGAAGAGGGAAGCCGAGTTTGCCAATTACGCACGGGCGTAGTGATTGATAGCGGGGGGGGCACGTTGGCTAAATTGTTGCCGCTGTTTAAGTGGGGCGTGGGTGGTCCAATGGGCTCAGGTAAGCAATGGATGTCGTGGATACATCGCGACGATATAGTGGCCTTGATAATGTTTTTAATCAACAACGACAGTATAGAGGGGCCTGTTAATGCTACTGCGCCCAATCCGGTCACAAACCGCGAGTTTAGCAAAACCCTGGGGGCTGTGTTGGGGCGACCGGCGATAATGCCAATACCAGGTTTTGTGTTGCGTTTAGTGTTCGGACAAATGGCGGAAGAGTTATTGCTGGGTGGTCAGAAAGTGATGCCTAAAAAGGCACTAGCGCATGGTTTTTCGTTTACCTTTAACACGCTGGAAGAAGCGTTGAGGGCAAGTATTAAAAATAAAAATTAATACCTGCCCTTGAAAGATGGAAAAGTACACATATATATCTAGGGCCTGACTACACTATTTTGAATGTCCTGCTGGAGACTATTTTGTTGTCTTACAAGGCATTTTGAGTGCAGTTTGGTTATTCCAAATAAACGAGAAATAACGCTGTAGGGCGACAAAATAGCCCCAGCCCTTCGGGTTAAGGCTAAAACGCCGTCACTCTGCGTTCCTCGTTGTTAATTTGGAACAACCAAACGTCACGCCTCGCGCCTTAATTGACGGCGTTTTAGCCATAACAGGATCATTCAAAATAGTGTAGGCAGGCCCTACAAGGCAGCTCAATGAGGGCCTTGGTTAACGACTCGATCACGTTGATGAGTCATTTTATTCACATATTGCTCGAAGAAATGAGGATATGATTATGCGTACTTTAGATTTTTCCCCACTGTATCGTTCCACCATTGGTTTTGATCGCTTGGCTAGCTTGCTCGACAGCGCCACCCGTACCGAGCAAGGTCAACCGGCCTACCCCCCTTATGATATTGAACTCACCGGTGAAGACAGCTACCAGATTTCTATGGCCGTTGCCGGTTTTGCAGAAGATGAGTTGTCTATACAGGTTGAGGCCAACCTGCTGACGATTGCCGGTAGCAAGACCGAGTCATCAGAAGGGCGTCAGTACTTGCACAAAGGTATAGCGGCGAGAAATTTTGAGCGTCGTTTTCAGCTAGCGGATCATGTGCGTGTTGAAGATGCCAAGCTCGAAAACGGTTTGCTGCACATTGCATTGAAACGCGAAATTCCAGAAGCAGCGAAGCCCCGTCAGATTCAAATTTCCAATAGCACCGGAGGTGCTGAAAACAAATTGGAAAAAAAGCCGGATCAGTCAGCCGCTTAAATTCGAAACTTACGTTGATTGTTAATCGGTAAAACAGCAGGCCGCCTTGTGCGGCCTGTTTTGTATCAGGCTATAAATCTCATGACAACCCCGTGCCCTTTGTGTGCAGCGTCAAACACTGTATTTTTTAGCAGAGACAAACAGCGCGAATATTGGCAGTGTACCCGCTGCAAGCTGGTATTTGTTCCGCCTGCTTTTTGGGTTACACCTGATAAAGAGCGTGAGCAGTATGATTTGCATGAAAATAATCCTGTCGACGAAGGCTATCGCCGCTTTCTCAGTCGTGTAGCCGAGCCACTTTTGCAGCGCTTGCAAAAGCCTTCCTTAGGGTTGGATTTTGGTTGTGGTCCAGGCCCTACGCTGTCGCTGATGCTGGAGGAGTATGGGCACTCGGTGGCTTTGTACGATAAGTTTTATTTTCCTAATGCCTGTGTGTGGCAAGGCCAATACCATTTTATTACCGCTACAGAAGTGTTCGAGCATTTGCATGATCCACTCACGGAAATCGAACAACTTTGGCAGCACTTGTTGTTGGGCGGATATTTGGTTGTGATGACCAAGCGAGTTATCGATGAAGCGGCATTTTCTGCCTGGCATTATAAAAATGATCCCACGCATATCATCTTTTTTAGCAATGAAACCTTTGCGTGGTTAGCTGCTCGGCTGAATGCCGGGCTTGAGGTTCTGTCGGCTGATGTTGTTCTTTTTACAAAGTTATAAATAGCTGACTGAATTTTCTCTTTAATTGGTTGTAAATAGTTTGGCTCTTACTGTTAAGCGGTATTCGCTTGGCGTCACACCGATGGATTTTTTAAATAGCTGGGTAAAATGTGCCGCGTCTTGATAGCCTACCTTATAGGCAATTTCGCTGATGCTGAAGTTGCTGGTTTGCAGTAATTCTTTGGCGATAGTTGTTCTTACTTTTTGCAAGTATTGAATCGGCGTTTGTTCAACGGCGGCTTTAAAACGGCGATTAAAGGTTCGCACACTCATGCCAAACTCAGTGGCTAATTGTTCTAATGTGATGGGTTGCCAATAGTTTTTGTTTAGCCACGATTGTATCTGTACGATTTGTTCGTCTGGGTGGCTATGGGGTTGTTCGTCAAAATAGCCAATATCTTCCATCGCCTTACGAATTTCGTGAGAGAAGTGGCGTTCTACGTGATCAGCAATCGGCTTGCCGAAAAGTTGGCGAATAAAATATACCGTTAAGTCGGCCAGGGAGTTCACGCTGGCAGCAGAATACAGACGCTCTGCCTGGGTCACGAAATATTGACGTTTCAATTCAACGTTTGGGTAATTTTTTTCAAATTGATCGAAATAATGCCAGTGGGTAGTAGCTGGTTTGCCATTCAGTAGCCCGGTTTCTGCGGTAAAACAAGTGCCGGTGCCTACCGAGCTGATAATAGCGCCCCCAGCATATTGCGCTTGTAGCCAATCAATCACGGCAGCCTCGCGGAGGAGGATGGGGCGGGGGTTACGCCATAGTGCCGGGAGAAAAATCATGTCCGCCGGTTCAGACGCCGGAATGGTTGAATCAGGTTGTAGATTGAAGCCTGCTCGAGTCTTTACCGCTCTGTCAGCACAGGCGATGGTTTGTAACTGCAGTTGACGATTTGCTCCCAGCCTGCCTGCTACGCTTTGCGCCGCCTGCAACATCTCCATGGGCAATGAGGTGCCTGTGGCCAGCATATTGTCACAAAGAAAAAAGTAGATGAGGTAGCGCTGCATCGGTTGGTAACTCTTCGCATTTATCTTGAGTGGCCATTTTGCCATAATGAGTGACTATTTTCTCATAATCAGCCTGCGTTGGACAGAATTACACTCTGGCGCCATACAATCGGGCAATCTTCTACGGATCGATATACAGTCATGCTAAGACTTCCAGTCATCGTCAGCTTTGGCGGTTTTAATGCGGCCGGCCGCAGTTCCTTTCATCAAGGTTATTGTCGAACAGTTATCGATAGTCTTCCTGCTGCACAACAAGAAGAAACCATTGCGGGTTTGGCGGTTATGATGGGGTTGGCTCGTTTTGAGGGGGCAACCTATCACCACGGTGGCACATCTGGTCTCACGCGTGCGCAACTCGTCGCTGCTGTGCGAGAGGCGGTGCTCAACGGGACATTAGTTCGGCGGATCGAAAAAGCCTACTTCGACGTTGATAAATGCCATTGGCATAAGAAGGTGCCACTGACTCCCTCAGCGGACAGCGTCTCATTCACGGTGCGGGAACGGGATTTGCCCGAACCTTTACCCGAAAGCTGGCAGGTTTCACCGATTGCGGACAACCCCCGGGAAGTGCTCGTTACCATTAATGGCAGCACTGAGGTGAAAGTCGATAGTTATCGGGAATTTCCAGTCAAGGCTGCCGGGCAGCTTCCTTCAGGCTTCAATATTGCTGAACTCTATAAATCGCGTTTTCACCCCCGCGGTTTGCAGCTGACTGTTGCGGGTGTGTCTGACGCGATCAATGCATTGGGTATCGACTGGGAAATCATTGCTGATTCGGTTAAGCCCGATGAAGTCGCTGTTTATGCCAGTAGTATTATGAGCCAGATGGACGACGACAGTAATGGTGGGTTATTAAAGTCACGGTTGCTGGGCGGCCGGGTTTCTACCAAGCAGTTGGCACTGGGTCTTAATTCCATGCCGGCCGATTTTATCAACGCTTACGTGCTGGGTAATGTAGGCAGTACTGGCAGTATGGCTGGGGCTTGTGCCAGTTTTTTGTATAACCTGAACCTTGGTGTTGAGGATATCAAAGCAGGCCGCCGTCGCGTTGTGGTGGTAGGTGGTGCTGAAGCGCCGATTGTTCCTGAGGTAATGGATGGTTATGCCACGATGGGGGCACTGGCTTCTGATGATAACTTAAAAGCACTTGATAACAGTGATGTTGCTGATTACCGTCGAGCAAGTCGGCCCTTTGGTGAAAACTGCGGTTTTACCATCGCTGAGTCGGCCCAGTTTGTGGTGCTGATGGACGACGAGCTGGCAATCGAACTGGGGGCAGATATTCACGGAGCGGTTACCGATGTTTTTGTGAGTGCCGATGGCCCGAAGAAGTCAATTTCGTCGCCGGGGCCTGGTAACTATATAACCCTGGCTAAGGCTGTTGCTGCTGGTAGAGCCTTGCTAGGTGATGAAGCGGTGCAAAAACGTAGCTTTGTGCAGGCGCATGGTTCAAGTACGCCGCAGAATCGCGTAACGGAGTCGACTATTTTTGACCGTATTGCCGAGGGTTTTGGGATTAAAGAGTGGCCCGTTGTGGCGGTTAAAGCCTATCTTGGGCACTCGCTGGGGCCTGCCAGTGGTGATCAGTTGATGTCGACACTGGGTGTTTTTCGTCACGGCTGGTTGCCCGGCATTAAAACCACCGACGAGGTGGCTGCTGATGTGTTTCAGGCGCGCCTGAAAATTTCGTCTGCAGATGTTCATGTTGGTGCCGAGAGTATGGATGTGGCATTTTTGAACGCTAAAGGTTTTGGTGGTAATAATGCGTCTGCGTGTGTGTTGGCGCCGCACGTGGTGGAGCGTATGCTGGCAAAACGTCATGCAGCGCAAATGGCCAGTTATAAGGAAAAATTAGCAGGTACCCGCCAGCAGGCCGAAGCATACAATCAAAATGCGTTATGCGGTGAGTTTCAGACAATTTACCGTTTCGATGAAAATCTGATCGACGAGGCAGCTATTCGTGTATCACCTGAAGTGTTACATATGCCTGGTTTCGAGCAGGATATTGTGTTGCCGAGTGAAAAATTGTACCGCGATATGCTCGATTAATACCTTGGGTGGCCTGTAATCCACTTGTAAATAGAGCGGCATAAAATCTATTGGGGTAGCGCTTTGTAGGGTGTTGGAGTGGGATTTACGTAGTGAACGTAAAGCTTACAAGTTGTATCAGCAATTAGCGAAAAGTGATTGATATGGATATTGAAGTCGGAACCAGATTACGTACGCTTAGGGCGTTAAACGGGTGGTCGCAAAGACAGCTGGCAAAGCGTGCAGGCGTTACCAATAGCACTATATCGATGATAGAGCAGGGGCGAGTCAGTCCGTCTATTGCGTCGCTCAAAAAAGTGCTCGATGGCGTGCCTATTTCGCTGTGTGATTTTTTCAGCCTGGATATCGCCGAACAGCATCGAGCGTTTTACCAGCTCAGTGAAGACAGGGCTGGCTATGTTACCAATGCGCGTTCCAGAGTGGTTGCGCAACTGCACAATGGCCAGTTATCCGGTACTTATGAACAGCACTCGCCTGGTTACGATACCGGTACTGAGATGCAATTTTACCAAGCTGACATGGTAGGTTTTGTAGTATCCGGTGAGCTGGAAATTACTATTGGTGGTGAAACACAGCTGCTCAGCACCGGCGATGGTTTTTATATTAAATCTGCTCGGCCTTATCGCATTCGTAACCGTTCCAAGAGTATGGCTGCCTCGGTAATAGCCACGGTGTCGCAGTAAACGGTCAGCTATTCTTCAGACTTTAATCGTCCACTCCAGCGCGAGTGGTGCGTCGGATGTGTCTCATCGCTAAGGAGTTCTCATGCTTTATCAGGGCCAAACACTTTCTCTTGTGCTTCATGATGGTGGTATTGCCGAATTGACACTGGACAACCAGTCGGCCGCCGTCAATAAGTTTGATTCTGTGGCGGTAACGGAGCTGGCACAGGCGCTTGATGTCCTGGAGCGTAGTGAAGGGGTTGCTGCGTTGCTCATTGCCAGTGCAAAACCTATGTTTGTTGTGGGGGCCGATATTCTTGAATTTACCAGTGCTTTCGAAAAAGGCAGTGACTATGTAAAAGATTATTTACGGCGTAATGCAGAAAACCTGAATCGCATTGAGGATCTTAGTGTTCCATCGATTGCTGCAATTAATGGCTATGCGTTGGGAGGAGGCTTCGAACTGGCGTTGGCATGTGACGCCCGTATTGTTGCAAAAGGGGCCGTTGTGGGATTGCCCGAAACAACCCTGGGCATTATGCCGGGTTGGGGCGGTACGGTTCGTTTAACCCGTCTTGTGGGTGTTGAGCAGGCCTTAGACTGGATGTGCAGTGGTAAGCAGGTGAGCGCCGAAAAGGCATTTAAAGTCGGTGCCGCCGATGCCGTCTGCGAGCCAGACCAGCTCCGCGATAAGGCAATCGAGTGGCTTAACGAGGCGGTGTTGGCAGAACAGCTTTTCAGGGGCCCTAAGCTACGCAAAAGCAGTCCAATGCAGCTTACCGAAAGTGCTAAGAAAGCATTTGAGAGTGCGAAGAAGCAATTCGCTTCTCCTTATTATCCAGCGCCTGGCATGGTCATTGATGCCGTTAAACAAAGTGCAGAGCTACCACGTGATGCAGCCTTGCAGGTTGAGCTGGATGCATTTGGCCCGCTGTCACAAACCTATCAGGCACGCGCCTTAGTGGGTGTATTTGTCAATGATCAACTGGTCGGTAAAAAGGCAAAGCTGCAGAGCAAAGGGGCGGCTGCTGTGGCGATGAGTGGAGTGCTGGGCGCTGGGATTATGGGGGGGGGTATTGCCTATCAGTCGGCACTAAAAGGAACCCCCGTATTGATGAGGGATATAGCTCAGGCGGGTCTGGATCTGGGGATGAAAGAGGCGGAAAAACTACTCAGCAAACGGGTTGCTCGAGGTCAGTTCGATGAAGAGCAAAAACAGCAGATACTGGCAGATATTCATCCAACGCTCGCCTTTGACGGTTTTGAGAAAGCCAATATTGTCATAGAAGCTGTAGTAGAGAATGAAGGGGTCAAAAAGCAGGTTCTCAAAGAAGCCGAGCGTAAAGTTTCGCCGGATGCTGTGCTGGCTTCCAACACATCGACCATTTCCATTACTGAACTGGCAACTGTACTGGAGCGCCCACAGCTGTTTTGCGGTATGCACTTCTTCAACCCGGTTCACGCCATGCCGCTGGTTGAAGTGATTGAGGGTAAGCAGACCGCCCCCGAAACCATTGCTACAACCGTTGCCTATGCATTGGCCTTGGGCAAAAAGCCGGTGGTAGTGAAGGATTGCCCGGGGTTTCTGGTCAACAGAGTATTGTTTCCGTATTTTGCTGGCTTTTCGTTACTGATGCGGGATGGCGCCAGTTTTGAGCAAGTCGATCGAGTCATGGAGGCCTGGGGTTGGCCAATGGGCCCCGCCTATTTACTGGACGTGGTAGGGCTGGATACTACGGTGCACGCAGAAAGCGTACTTGCGCAGGGCTACCCTGATCGAATGGCAAAGTCTTTTGCTACTTGTACGGATGCGCTGTTTAAAGCTGGGCGGTTGGGGCAAAAAACCGGGGCTGGTTATTATGAGTACAGTCGCGATGAGCAGGGCAGGTCGGTAAAAGAGGCAAGCCAGGAGGCATTGTCTTTATTTGAAAGTTGTGTCGATGCCCCGCGAGACTTTTCTGAGGATGAAATCATTGCTCGCATGATGCTGCCCCTGGCTACTGAGCTGGCGCGCTGTCTTGAAGAAGGGGTTGTGGCGTCACCGGCTGAAGCCGATATGGCATTACTATATGGTTTGGGCTTTCCACGTTTTCGTGGTGGAGTCTTCCGTTGGATTGATGAAACAGGGCTGGATAAATTGGCTGCCATGGCGGAGCCTTACGTTACTTTCGGGCCGCTGTATCAACTTACGCCGGGCATGTTACAGCGCTTGTCTGAAGGCGCTCGTTATTACTAATCTGGCGATAGGGTAGGGGATAGTATTTTTGTGCGTGCAATTTAGGGCCGCTTAACACTCATTTGGGTGAGTCAAATGAGTGTTAAGCGGCCCTGGTGGAAACAAGTATGGAAATATCCGCAAGCCCTGTTCTTTTCTTGTTGAACCCCTTTGTGGCTTGTGGCACAATTCCCACCCCTTGGCTGGTGTCGACTTATTAAGACTGGTTTTTAGTCAGTTAAATCAAAAGGTTGCGAGCCATATTTAGAAAAAAATTTAATTGTGCTGAGCTTACTTAGCCTATTATGCGGACGTGGTGAAATTGGTAGACACGCCAGATTTAGGTTCTGGTGCCGCAAGGTGTGAGAGTTCGAGTCTCTCCGTCCGCACCATTTATGATGATGGGCTGCAATAGACCAGCCCGAGCAGAGCCCCTGAAAGACGTTAGCGGTGGTTTTGTTCTCTAAGATTTCTTCGTGAGGAATATCATGCAGGTTTCAATTGAAACGACTTCAGGTTTGGAACGTCGCCTGACTGTTGGTGTACCAGCTGCTCAAATTGACAGCGAGGTTGAAAAGCGTCTTAAAGAGGCGGCCAAAACTGTTCGTTTGAATGGTTTCCGTAAAGGTAAAGTGCCTTTTAAAGTGGTTAAGCAGCGTTTTGGTGCAGGCGTTCGCCAAGAAGTATTGGGCGAAGTAATGAGCCGTTCGTTTTATGAAGCTGTAGAAAAAGAGTCTGTTACACCTGCTGGTCAGCCTAATATTGAGCCAAAAGAAATGGCTGAAGGCAAAGATCTTGAGTTCGTGGCAACGTTTGAAGTTTACCCGGAAGTTGCATTGGGTGATTTTTCGAAGATTGAGGTGACCAAACTGCTTGCCGAGGTGCAAGACAGTGACGTAGACAAGATGCTGGATGTATTGCGCAAGCAACAGGCAAGCTGGACCAGTGTTGACCGTGCGGCGGCCAACGATGATCGTGTAAACATCGATTATACTGGTACCAAAGATGGTGAGGAATTCCAGGGCGGCAAGGCCGAAGGGCAAGCGCTGGTTCTGGGTTCTGGCCAGATGATACCTGGCTTTGAAGATGGGCTGGTAGGTTTGAAGGCCGGCGACGAAACTGTCTTGAAGCTGACTTTCCCAGAAGATTATCACTCAGAAGAACTCAAAGGCGCAGCGGTTGAATTTGCCGTTAAAGTTAACGCGGTCGAAGAGCAAGTGCTGCCGGAGCTAAATGCGGAGTTTTTCGAAAAGTTCGGTGTTAAGTGTGACGACGAAGCGGGCTTCCGTGAAGAAGTGAAGTCTAATATGTCGCGCGAACTCAAAAATGCGGCTAAAAACAAGCTCAAGAATCAAGTGATGGATAAGTTGATTGAGCTGCACGAGGTTGACCTGCCGAAGGCGTTAGTAGCGTCAGAAATTGATGCACTGCGTAACCAAATGGCGCAGCAATTCGGTGATAATGTCAAAAATCTGGATCTTAAGTCCTTGTTGCCAGACGATATGTATAAAGAGCAGGCAGAGCGGCGCGTAGCGTTGGGTCTGGTTGTGGGCGAAATTGTGAAGAGCAAAGAGCTCAAGGTTGACAACGATCGTGTTCGTAGCATGGTAGAAGAGATGGCCTCTAGCTACGAAGAGCCTGAAGAAGTCGTTAAATACTACATGAGCAACCGCCAGTTACTGGCTAGCGTTGAGTCGGTAGTGCTGGAAGATCAAGTGGTTGATCATGTTCTTGAAGCTGCCAACGTGACTGAAACTCAGTCTACTTACGAAGACGTTATTAAGCAGGAATCTGCGCAGTAGCGGTTATTATCTAACCATATTGATGCCGTCACATGCATTTGTGACGGCATTCCCTCCAAAATTCCCTCTCTTGCTGGTAAGTCTTCCATTTCGCGGTTAAGCTTCGTTACAGCTGACGAAAACTGCTATCAGTTTTAACATTAATCTGAATGTGTTTAAGGAATACGTCATATCATGAGTTACTTCAATCAATCCTCCTATAAACCTGAAGTTGCTGCCGGTGGTTTGGTGCCTATTGTTGTTGAACAAACTGCTCGCGGTGAGCGCTCATTTGATATTTATTCCCGTTTGTTGAAAGAGCGGGTGATTTTTCTGGTGGGGCAGGTTGAAGATTATATGGCAAACCTGGTGGTGGCTCAGATGCTGTTTCTTGAAGCTGAAAACCCAGATAAAGATATTCATCTCTACATTAATTCACCGGGTGGATCGGTAACAGCTGGCTTGTCTATTTATGACACGATGCAGTTTATCAAGCCTGATGTAAGCACCATGTGTATTGGTCAGGCGTGCAGCATGGGTTCTTTCCTGCTGACTGCTGGTGCAGAGGGCAAGCGCTATTGTTTGCCAAATGCCCGTACAATGATTCATCAGCCCAGTGGTGGTGCGCAAGGGCAGGCCTCTGATATTCATATTCACGCACAGGAAATTCTTAAGATTCGCCAGCGCTTGAATGAATTAATGGCATTTCATACTGGTCGCAGCGTTGATCAAATTGCGATTGATACCGAACGTGATAACTTTATGAGTGCTCAGGAGTCAAAAGAGTTTGGCCTAGTAGATCAAGTGATTGAAAAGCGCTTGGCCTAATTTTAGGTTGTCTTGAGGTATATTTTTTTATTGTTAATTGCCTGCTGAGTTGCTGCATCTTGTTTGAGAGCAGCTTGTGTGCTGGGTAGCCTTTTTGGCGAAAGCCGGTAAAATGGCCTGGCGACGATAAGAATTTTGTTTTGTTTGGAGGCCCGCAGAGCATAGGGCTGTCTGAGTGGAGTGGTTTAATGACCGATCACACAAGTAATAACGGTGATGACAGCGGAAAACTGCTGTATTGCTCTTTTTGTGGCAAAAGCCAGCATGAAGTCCGTAAGTTGATTGCTGGGCCCTCTGTATTTATCTGTGATGAGTGTGTTGACTTGTGCAACGACATTATTCGCGAAGAAATCCAGGAAAATAACACCGAGGGTAGTGGCGAAAGCTTACCAAGCCCTGTGGAGATCTCCTCGATTCTGGATCAGTATGTTATCGGTCAGAAGCGCGCCAAGAAAGTATTAGCCGTTGCCGTTTACAATCACTACAAGCGTTTGCGTATTGGCGACAAGAAAAAAGATAAAGACAGCGTCGAACTGGGTAAGAGCAATATTTTGTTGGTCGGCCCTACGGGAAGTGGTAAAACACTGCTCGCAGAAACCCTCGCAAGACTGCTGAATGTGCCGTTTACCATCGCAGACGCGACCACGTTAACCGAAGCCGGTTATGTGGGTGAAGACGTTGAGAATATTATCCAAAAGTTGCTGCAGAAATGTGATTACGACGTTGAAAAGGCGCAGCAAGGCATTGTTTATATTGATGAAATTGACAAGATTTCGCGTAAGTCTGACAACCCCTCGATCACGCGTGATGTGTCAGGTGAAGGGGTGCAGCAGGCCTTGTTAAAGCTTATTGAAGGTACCGTTGCGTCGGTACCTCCGCAGGGGGGGCGTAAACATCCCCAGCAGGAGTTTTTACAGGTCGATACTGGCAACATTCTGTTCATTTGCGGTGGCGCATTTGCTGGAATTGATCGCGTTATTCGGGATCGTTCTGAAAAAGGCGGGATTGGTTTCGGGGCAGAGGTTAAAAGCAAAGACGACAGAAAAAATGTTGGCGATTTGCTGAAAGACCTGGAACCTGAGGACCTGGTTAAATATGGCCTTATTCCAGAATTTGTAGGTCGTTTACCGGTTATAGCGACATTGGAAGAGCTGAATAAAGAGGCTCTTGTACAGATTCTCACAGAGCCTAAAAACTCTCTGTCGAAGCAGTATGAAAAACTGTTTGAGATGGAAGGTGTTGAAATTGATTTTCGAAAAGAGGCGCTGGAAGCCGTTGCGGAAAAAGCGATGGAGCGGAAGACGGGGGCGCGAGGCTTGCGTTCTATTATGGAGTCTATGCTTCTCGATACCATGTACCGTATTCCTTCGGAAAATAATGTCGCTAAAGTGGTGGTCGATGAGGCGGTTGTAAAAGGTGAGTCCGAACCATTACTGGTTTACGAAACGCAAGAAAGCAGCAAGGCAGCCCCTGAGGATTGACTGCTTTCTGAGCGATCCGAGTGAGAAAAGGCCCGTTTTAGGGCCTTTTTCTGTTTAAGGGGGGAGGCTGTCTTGTATTTTCAATGGGAGCCCCCACTGTTAGGGAAACACCATGCTAGAATGGTTGGAAAGCAACAAATTGTGCGAGGCTTTTGATGGACATAGATGCTACTGAGAAAACAGGCGCGATATACCCACTGCTCCCCCTGCGAGATGTGGTTGTCTATCCCCACATGGTTATTCCGCTGTTTGTAGGCCGTGAGAAGTCCATAGAGGCTCTTGAGCAGGCAATGAATAGCGACAAGCAAGTTTTGCTGGTTGCCCAGAAAAAAGCGTCTGAAGACGACCCTAAGGCCGATGATATGTATTCGGTCGGCTCTATTTCGACCATTCTACAACTGCTCAAATTGCCCGATGGTACTGTCAAGGTGCTGGTTGAAGGCGGTCAACGTGCCCAGATATCCGAGATGATTGATGATGGCAGTTATTTTTCCGCTAAGGTTGTGAGGCTGACTGAAGAAGAGGTGCCAGAAGCTGAAGCTGAAGTACTGGTTCGCTCTGCCATGGAGCAGTTCGAGCAGTATGTCAACTTGAGTAAAAAAGTGCCTGCGGAGGTGATGACATCCCTGTCCGGCATTGATGAGCCAGGCCGCTTAGCAGATACCATGGCTGCTCATATGTCTCTCGAATTGGCACAGAAGCAGAACGTGCTCGAAATCGATAACGCACGAGAGCGTTTAGAGCACCTGTTGGTGCTTGTTGAAAGTGAAATAGATAAGTATCAGGTAGAAAAACGTATTCGTGGTCGCGTAAAGAAACAAATGGAGAAAAGCCAGCGCGAGTACTATCTCAATGAGCAGATGAAAGCCATTCAGAAAGAGCTCGGCGATCTGGGAGATGAAGGCAACGAAATCGAAGCCCTGGAGAAAAAAATCGCCGAAGCTGGGATGCCAAAAGAGGCTCAGGAGAAAACGGCTACCGAGTTGAATAAGTTAAAAATGATGTCGCCTATGAGCGCGGAAGCCTCAGTGGTTCGAGCCTATATCGACTGGATGCTCAACGTGCCCTGGTCTAAGCGTAGTAAAGTGCGCCACGATTTGTCTCGTGCAGAAAAAATACTCAATGAGGATCACTACGGTCTTGAAGAGGTTAAAGAGCGTATTTTGGAGTATTTGGCTGTACAAAAACGTGTTAAAAAATTGAAAGGCCCAGTACTGTGTTTGGTGGGACCTCCGGGCGTGGGTAAAACATCACTGGGTGAGTCTATCGCTCGTGCGACGAATCGTAAATTTGTGCGTATGGCCCTGGGTGGCGTGCGTGATGAAGCTGAAATCAGAGGGCATCGCCGTACCTATATCGGCTCCCTGCCGGGCAAACTGATTCAAAAAATGTCTAAGGCTGGCGTGAAAAACCCACTATTTTTGCTGGATGAGATCGACAAGATGGGTATGGATCACCGTGGAGACCCAGCGTCGGCGCTTCTTGAAGTGCTTGATCCTGAACAGAATTCTTCATTTAACGATCACTACCTGGAAGTTGACTACGACTTATCTGATGTGATGTTTCTTTGCACCTCCAATTCGATGAATATTCCCGGTCCATTATTGGATCGAATGGAGGTCATCCGTCTTCCAGGGTATACAGAAGACGAAAAAGTGAATATTGCTAAGAAATATCTTGTGCCAAAACAGATGGGACGAAATGGCCTCAAGAAAGGTGAAATAGCCATAGCTGAGGCAGCCATCAGAGATATTGTACGCTACTATACACGGGAAGCCGGTGTGCGAGGTTTGGATCGAGAAATCGCCAAACTGTGTCGAAAAGTGGTGACTGAGCATGTTAAACACAAAACCTTGAAAGAAGTCTCCATCGATGCCGCTCACTTGGAAGATTACCTGGGTGTGCGCAAGTTTGATTATGGTGTGGCTGAGGAAGAGAACCAGGTTGGTCAGGTGACTGGTCTTGCCTGGACGCAGGTGGGTGGTGAGTTGCTTACCATCGAATCGTCTGCGGTTAAAGGGAAGGGCCGAATTGTTAAAACCGGTTCTCTCGGTGATGTGATGCAGGAGTCGATCCAGGCAGCGTTAACCGTGGTAAGGTCCCGTTCTCAAGTGTTAGGTATTACGCCAGACTTTTCAGAGAAGTTTGATATTCATATTCACGTGCCCGAAGGTGCAACGCCAAAAGATGGCCCAAGCGCAGGTATTGCCATGTGTACGGCGCTAGTATCGGTATTAACCGATATTCCTGTGCGCGCCGATGTGGCCATGACCGGTGAGATCACGCTGCGCGGTGAGGTGTTGCGTATTGGTGGTTTGAAAGAGAAACTATTGGCTGCCCACCGAGGTGGAATAAAAACGGTTGTTATTCCCGCGGACAATGAGCGCGACTTAAAGGAAATTCCTGATAATATTAAGGCTGATCTGACTATTAAGCCAGTGAGGTGGATTGATCAGGTTTTAGAGGTTGCGTTGCAGCACCAGCCCCAGCCTTTCACCGATGAGGAATATCAGCAACTGCAGGCCAGCAGTGAGGAAAAATCTTCAGGCATTAAGACGCATTAGTATGCTGGGGATCTTGACTTGGTGTAAAAAATGAACAAATTTCCGTATTGGAAAGATATTTTTTGCACCGTCCTTGACCCTCAATAAAGCAGTTGGTATAAAGCTGAGTTCGTTTTACTGGACAATGATTGCGGCGCGAAAGCTGAATGACTGTTGGGTACCGGTAAGACTTTTGCGCTGTTTAGCATAAAAAATTAGAACTTTTTTTCAGGAACAAATTAATCGAGAGGGGTTAAGTGTGAATAAATCGGAGCTTATTGAAGCTATTGCTGCATCTGCGGATCTGCCTAAAGCGGCAGCCAGTCGAGCCCTTGATGCAATGATTGATACCATTGGTGGTGCACTGAAAAATGGCGATCAGGTCGTACTGGTTGGTTTTGGTACTTTCGCTGTTAAGGAGCGTGCAGCTCGTACTGGTCGCAACCCACAAACAGGTGCGCCCATTGAAATAGCAGCTGCTAAAGTTCCAAGCTTTAAGCCTGGTAAAGCGCTGAAGGATGCGGTTAATTGATTCTTAGAGCGTTAATTGCAGAGAATACAATGTGACCAATGTTTCTCGGTAATTTTTTAAAGGCGCATCAAATTGATGCGCCTTTTTGTTATTAATTCGATACAAATGAGTTGAGACGACAATGTTACAAGCGTTAAGGGACAATATGAAAGGAGCCGTCGCAGCGTTTATTGTTGCGATATTGGTAATTCCTTTTGTTTTTTTTGGTGTCGATTCACTGTTCACAAGTTCGGTCAAACCAGGTGAAGTTGCTGAAGTTAATGGTGAGGCAATCACGGAGTACGAGCTTTCTCAAGCAATTCTCCTTCAGCGCCAACAGATTTTGTCCCGTTATGGTGATCAGGTTCCGGCAGAAATCTACAGCGATGAAAATCTCAGGCAGCCAGTTCTTCAGTCTCTGATTCAGCGTGAAGCATTGGTGAAGTTGGCCAAAGAGTCCGGCATGGCGGTTGCCGCTGCGGTAGCGGACAAGATGATTCGTTCAACGGAAGCGTTTCAGCTGGACGGTCAGTTTAATCCTGATTTGTTCGTAGAGCGTTTGAAGCGTTTGGGTTATACGCCGCGTACTTACCGTGAGGGCCTCATTAAGGATTTGTTGCTTAATCAATTATCGTCAGGTGTACGGGATACTGCGTTTGTAACCGATCAAGAAATCGAGCAGCTTTTGGCGTTGTCTCGACAAACTCGTGATTTTCAATATATCACCTTGCCGGCAGCGCCAGTTAAAGAGGCTGTTAATGTGACTGAAGAGGAAGTTCAGTCTTATTACGAGGCTAACCAAACCCAATTCATGGAACCTGAACAGGTAAAAATTGATTACCTGGAAGTGTCCACTGATATGTTGCTTAACCGTGTCAGTGTTGATGAGGAGCTTGTGAAGGCCCAGTACGAGCAGGAGAAGAAAGAGTTCGTTGCTGCCCAACAGCGGCGAGTTTCCCATATTTTGATTGAGCCCAAAGATGATGGCTCAGATAAGGATGTGATTAAACAAGTTGAACAGGGCTTGGCGAGTGGTAAAGACTTCGCTGATTTGGCCAAACAGTATTCCGATGATTTTGTGTCAAAAGAAGCTGGTGGCGACCTGGGGTACGTTGTAGCTGGCACGCTGCCAGAGGCGTTTGAATCAGCCGCCGATAAGCTTGAGGTTGGTCAGGTTTCCGGTGTGGTTGAAACTGAGGCCGGGTACCACTTCATTAAGTTAACTGAAGAAAATAACACTGAATTTCCTAGTTTCGAAGAATCGGAAGGCCGCATAACAAATCAGCTTAAAGAATCAAAGACGCAAGCGTTATTGGCTGATATTTTAACCCGATTGGGCGAACTAACCTTCAGTGCTGATAGCCTGACGGATGCTGCAGAGGAGTTGAATCTGGCTAAGCAGACCTCTGATTATTTCAGTCGTATGCAAGGGCAGGGGATAGCGACGGATGCTAAGGTACGAGACGCTGCGTTTAGCGCAGATGTGCTGACAGAGGGACATAACAGTCCCGTACTTGAATTGTCTCCAGACCATGTTGTAGTGCTTCGTGTCGCTGATTACCGCCCTGAAACAGTGAAGCCGTTGGAGCAGGTAAAAGCAGGTATAGAGGAGCACTTGCTTGCGGAAAAAGCGTCTGAAATGCTTTCTCAGCAAGCTGCAAAGGTGGTTGCCGAAGTGTTGTCTGCGGGCGAAGTGGAAAGTGTTGCAAAGCAGCACGATCTGGAGTGGCAGGCTAGTTTGGCAACTGAGCGTAACAATATTGGTATGGCCCCTGATCTGCTTGCTAAAGTGTTTCAGATGCCACAACCATCAGATAAGGCGGTTGTCAGTAGTGTGACGTTGAGCAATGGCGATTATGCTGTGGTCAGGCTGAGCAAAGTTAATCCAGGAGATGTTGCTTCTGTGACCAAAGAGCAGAGAACTGCGCTACGCAGCCAGCTGGCGGGCGATGAAGGTGTTATGACTTTGTCAGCGTTTACCGACGCTGTTCAGGCAGCCGCCGATGTGGTTGTTAGCAAAAAGTAGCTTTTGTTGTTTGCTTGAAAAAGGGGCCGTTTGGCTCCTTTTTTTTGCCCAAACAATAACCCTGGGCATAAAAAAAACCACCCTTGCGGGTGGTTTTTATCGTTGGCTTAAATAGAAGCGTGTTTAAACTCTAACTTCTTCAATTTGCACGGCGGCTATCTGCTTGCCTTTTTCTGCATTCGCCTGGAATTCGGCAATCTGGTCGAAGTTCATGTAGCGATAAATTTCGCCAGACAATGCATTCAGGTTCTGTGCGTATTCCATATACTCAGCAGGCGTTGGCAGCTTGCCCAATACAGCGCCTACCGCAGCTAGCTCTGCCGAAGTGAGGTATACATTGGCGCCGTCACCCAATCGGTTGGGGAAATTACGCGTAGAGGTAGACAGAACTGTGCTGTTTGGTGCAACACGAGCTTGGTTACCCATACACAGAGAGCAGCCAGGCATTTCCATACGGGCACCCGCGCGACCAAATAGGTTGTAATAACCTTCTTCCATCAATTGATGGGCATCCATTTTGGTAGGCGGTGAAATCCACATACGGGTGGTGATGCCACCTTTGTGTTGTTCCAGCAATTTCCCCGCAGCGCGGAAGTGACCGATGTTGGTCATGCACGAGCCGATAAACACTTCATCAACCTTGTCGCCGGCAACGTCAGAGAGCAGCTTGGCGTCGTCTGGGTCGTTCGGGCAGCAAACAACAGGTTCTTTTACTTCCGCCAGATCGATTTCGATAACGGCAGCGTATTCGGCATCGGCATCGGCTTCCAGCAGGCTCGGATTTTCCAGCCACTCTTCCATCTTGCGGGCACGGCGTTCCAGTGTGCGGGCATCGCCGTAACCGTCGGCAATCATCGAGCGCAGCAGAACGATGTTTGAGCGCAGGTATTCCGCAACAGATTCCTCAGAAAGTTTGAT
Source organism: Cellvibrionaceae bacterium (assembly GCA_050289485.1). Lineage (GTDB taxonomy): Bacteria > Pseudomonadota > Gammaproteobacteria > Pseudomonadales > Cellvibrionaceae > JBNKFV01. The sequence goes on along the minus strand of JBNKFV010000017.1, from coordinate 59,818 downwards.
GGTGCAGCCTGCAGCAGAGCGTTCAGCCGAAGCGTCAGACAATTCAAACGCTTGTTCTGCGGTCAGGTAGTCCAGGCCTTCGATTTCCAGAATGCGGCCAGAGAAGATGTTTTTCTTGCCTTTTTTCTCGACAGTCAGCAGACCTTGCTGGATAGCATAATAAGGAATGGCATGTACCAAATCGCGCAGGGTGATACCAGGCTGCATGTTACCTTTGAAGCGCACCAATACTGATTCAGGCATATCCAGTGGCATAACCCCGGTAGCAGCCGCAAACGCAACCAGGCCAGAGCCTGCAGGGAAAGAGATGCCCATTGGGAAACGTGTATGGGAGTCCCCACCGGTACCCACCGTGTCTGGCAGCAACATGCGGTTGAGCCACGAGTGTATAATGCCGTCGCCCGGACGCAACGAAACACCGCCACGATTCATGATGAAGTCGGGCAGGGTGTGCTGCGTATCGATATCAACAGGTTTTGGGTAGGCTGCTGTGTGACAGAACGACTGCATGGTTAAGTCGGCAGAAAAGCCAAGGCAAGCCAGGTCTTTCAGTTCGTCGCGGGTCATTGGTCCCGTGGTGTCCTGTGAACCAACGGTTGTCATTTTCGGTTCGCAGTAAGTGCCTGGGCGTACGCCTTTGCCTTCTGCTAAGCCGCAGGCGCGCCCCACCATTTTTTGGGCCAATGAGAAGCCTTTGCCGCTGTCGGTAGGTACTTCCGGGGTGCGGAACAGGTCGGTAGCAGGAAGTCCCAGTGATTCACGGGCTTTGGTGGTCAGACCGCGGCCAATAATCAGGTTGATACGACCGCCAGCTTGAACTTCATCCAGCAAGACATCTGATTTCAGTGCGAACTCTGAGAGTACACTGCCGTCTTCTGCCAGAATTTTGCCTTCGTAAGGGCGAATTTCAATTACGTCACCCATATTCAGGTCGTCGACGGGTGCTTCGAAAACCAGGGCGCCAGCATCTTCCATGGTGTTATAGAAAATAGGTGCTACTTTGCCGCCGATACAGACACCGCCGCCACGCTTGTTAGGTACACCTGGAAGGTCTTCGCCAAAGAACCAGAGTACAGAGTTGGTAGCTGATTTACGTGAAGAGCCTGTGCCGACTACGTCGCCAACAAAGGCAACGGGGTGGCCCTTGGCTTTGATCTCATCGATCTGGCTCATGGGGCCGACAACGCCGTGCTCTTCAGGCTTCAGGCCGTCGCGGGTCATTTTATACATGGCACGAGCATGCAGAGGGATGTCTGGGCGGCTCCAGGCATCTGGGGCAGGAGACAGGTCATCGGTATTGGTTTCACCGGTGACTTTAAATACGGTCATTTTGATGCTGTCTGCCACTTTGTTGCGTTTGGTGAACCATTCACCGTCAGCCCAGGATTGAATCACAGCTTTTGCATGGGCGTTGCCGGCTTTGGCTTTTTCTTCAACATCATGGAAGGCGTCGAACATTAACAGGGTGTGCTTGAGTTCTTCTGCGGCCAAGGTGGCCAGTTCGCTATCATCCAGCAGACTTACCAGCGTTTCGATGTTGTAACCGCCGTGCATATTGCCAAGCAGCTTAACGGCGTCTTGTTTGCTGATGAGTGGGCTTGAGGCGTCACCTTTGGTGATAGCCGATAAAAAACCTGCTTTAACATAGGCGGCTTCGTCGACACCGGGTGGTACACGGTCGGAGATCAGCGCTAATAGTTCCTGCTCTTCACCTGCTGGTGGGTTTTTCAGCAGTTCCACTAAGTCTGCGACTTGCTCAGCGGTCAGTGGTTTTGGGGGAATTCCCTCTACTGCACGTTCGGCAACGTGTTTACGGTAAGCTTCAAGCACGATTGTTTCCTCATTCGTTTTAAAGATACTCCCTTGCCAGGATCTCTGGGGTAGGAGGCTATCCATGACCAACATGGATGTGTTCTCAGGCCTTTTTCAAGGTCTTCTAAACGGGCACTGGATTTTACATGAATTCAAAAAATGTGTCTAAGACTGGCCATAAATCAATAGCTTAGCTTAGCTAATAGCCGTTATTCACAATATTTATGAGGTTTGCCTGCAGGGTAATAGCCTATGAGTGGTTTGGGTTGGCGAACGCGTTTTTAAGGCTGTATTAGGGGTGTTGTATGGTATTCTTGCACGCCGAAAGAGGGCTTCAAATTTGATTAACCTGAAAACGACAAGTAAAGGTGTAATGTCGCATGGTGTTTAAACGCGTTCCAACGCCCTGTGTAGGTATTTGCTCAACAGGTATTGGTGATGATGTTTGCCGTGGCTGCAAGCGCTTCGCGCACGAAGTGATTGAGTGGAATTTATACAGTGACCCTCAGCGCGCATCCATTGCCATGCGTTTGGAAAGTCTTCTGGTTACGGTTGTTAAGCATAAGATAACCGTGTTCGACGCTGAGCGGCTGCGTTTGCAGATGCGACATCAACAGGTGCAGTTCAATGAGCAGCAGAACCCTCATTGCTGGGTGTTTGATTTGTTGAAAGCGGGGGCTACACAAATTTATGACATGAGTATTTATGGTTTGCAGAAAACCCCAGAATGGCGTGATGCGCCTCTGCAAGAAATTCGCTCAGCCATTGATAAAGATTTTTACACGCTCTCTTGCGCCCACTTTGAACGTTATATTGCACCGGGCAAAGCCTTCGGCTGACTGCCTACCGCCAGGCGGTTTTCGCCGTTATAATGCGCGCCTTTGATTGAAGACGTTGACAGGCTCCAGCATGAAGGCAATTGATGAAATTAACGAATTTTTGGGCTGTGGAACACCACAGGCCTGGATTGAGGCAGCCACCCAAAATATTGATTTGCTGTTGATTGATCACGCCAATTGTGAGAAGAAAGCAGCCGGTACGGCCATGAATATGATGTACCGTTATGTGTCTAATTTTGATTTGCTGAACAAAATGTCGCGCTTGGCTCGGGAAGAGCTTAAGCATTTTGAACAGGTTATTGCCATTATGCAGCGCCGGGGTATTGATTACCCCCAGATTACTGCATCCCGTTACGCGGCAGAATTGCGTAAACCCATTCGAACGTCTGATCCTGAAAAACTCATCGATACATTGATTGTGGGGGCGATTATTGAAGCCCGTTCGTGCGAACGTTTTGCCAAACTGGCACCTTATCTCGATGAAGAGTTGCAAAAATTTTATGAGTCACTACTGCGCTCGGAAGCCAGGCATTATCGTGACTACCTCGGGTTGGCCCAGCAGATTTCTGGAGAAAACGATATTCAAGAACGACTGGGACTCTTTCTCAGTATTGAAAATCAATTAATTGAAGAGGCTGACGTTGAGTTTCGCTTTCACAGTGGTCCACCGGCTAACGCTATCAATTAAGCCAGCGCTGTAACAAACCTTTAATACCTGCTGTTGGAATGCTTTTAGGCTTGGTGATGATCACACTAATATTGTCTTTGCCGCCGTTATCTAACGCTTGCTGGATCAGTTTATCGACAGCGCGTCTCGCACCCAGCAACGTACCATCGAGATTGGCGTGCAGTACCGCTGCTATTTCCGCATCGTTCAATTCATTGGTTAACCCATCGCTGCATAACAGTATCCACTGATTGGGCTGCCAAGTACCGGTAACCACATCAACTTGCAGCTTGTTTTGTTGTGCCCCCAGGCATTGAGTAATGATATGGCGTTCCGGGTGGGCGGCAGCTTCTTCGGGCCTAATGAGGTTTTTGTCCAGCAGTGCTTGCACGTAAGAGTGGTCGTTCGTAAGCTGTTTTACCTGCCGGGGGCTCTGGGCTGACCAAAGGTACGCTCTGCTGTCTCCTACCCAGGCAATGGCGTATTTTGAGCCTTGATTTTGTAAAGCCACAATAGTAGATCCCATGCCTTTGCTACCCTTACCGGCACTTACTGCACTGTGTATGGCCTCATGGGCCTGGTCGATGGCATGGGCAACACTTTCATTCTGACTGCAGGCTTTTTGCAGAATATCAATGGCAATGCGGCTGGCTACCTCACCGGCAGCATGTCCGCCCATACCATCGGCAACAGCCCACAAGTGGTGATCAGGGCAAATGAGGATGTTGTCTTCGTTATTTTCGCGTATGTTGCCTGGGTGTGTGTGGCCGAAGAATAAGTAATCAGTGGTATTCCTTGTCACCATACAATCCTGCTTATGAATTTGTCGACATATTAACAGTTAAAACGCGAGATGTGACCGGCAATACCCGGTGTTCTCGAATAGAATGTCTTTGCGCGCGTCTATATTATTGGTGTGTCATTCGGAGCTCAGGGATTTATTGCGTATGCTAAAACTACAGGAAAAAGACAAGCCTACTTTGTCATTTTGGTTGATAGAGCCTCAGGTAACGATTGGCGCTGACGTATCCAACAGTATCGTGCTTGATGAGGGGACGCCTGATGGCGCGCCGGTTGTTATTAAGGTAGAGGGCGAAACCTTATCGTTGGTCTCAGAGACGAATTGGATTCGTATCAATGGAAAAAAGCCTGCACCACAGCAAAGTCTCTGTGTCGGTGACAACCTGCAGCTCGGGCACCGTGAATTTGTCGTCGTAGATCCCAAGGTAAACCACAAAAAAACGGAAAGCCTGCCTCAGGCGGATGGCTGGTATCTGTGGAATGGCGACAATGGGCAGCGTTATGAAATTAAAAATGGGTCTGTCTTGGGCCGCGCTAGTGAATGCTCGATTTGTATCAGTGAGCCGCACCTTTCCCGTCGTCATGCGCGTTTTTACTTCGCCGACGATAGGTTGTTTATAGAAGATCTTCAGTCGTCAAATGGCACTTTCGTCAATAATCGGAAAATCAAGACGCAAGTATTGGAAAAAGATGATGAGGTTCGTATCGACAAGCTGGCATTTGTTGTTCGCTATAATGTCTATGAGGATCCGAACCGTACAGCGGTGCGCCCGATAGTAATGGCCGATATGTTGGTGCAACGGGAAGCAAAGCAGGCGGCGGAGAAAAGAAAAAGCTTAGCACCGGACAACGCATTTGAGTCTAAAGTGTCGAGCACTCCCGCAGCATCGAAAACCTCAGAAGGTGGGGCAGGGCAGGATAATGATTGGCGTACCTGGCTATTAGTAGGCGCTGCTGTTGTCGTATTGGCGAGCATTGCCATGATTTATCTGGTTGTTGGAGACTCGCTTACCTGATGGTCGGAGGTTGGGCCTGCTTTTAGGTGAAAGTAGGCGTCACCTGAGGATTTGATGATGTTTATACGGCCTCTTAAAACCAGGCTGTCTAAGAAAAAGATCAAGTTTTTGCGCTGTTGGCCGTTAACCCATCAAATACCTTTTATTTAGTGGGTGTCAGGCAATGATTGTTTCAGCGTACAGCGTTAATTACACCAGTTACAGCGCAAAGTACTCCTTTTCTACTTCTACTTCTACTAATGCTGACGGTGGCGATCAGCTGCAGGGTAGTGTTTCCTCTACCAATGTGTCGCTAAGCCAGCTGGCACTGAATAACAGCTCGGGTACTGATCAGGCGCGAGATACTCAAGATGGCACTAGCGCAGGTAAGAATACTGGTGAAGTAGCACTGATTGCCGGGGCTGAGTCTCGTATCGATAGCGCCGCAGGCAATATCCTTAATTTCATCTCCCAGCAATTAGCACAGGATGTTGCCGATGGGGCAACGCAGGAAGAATTACAGTCGCGCTTACAGGCCGGGCTTTCCGGGTTTGTCAGCGGCTATGGTGCTGCGGCAGACGAGCTAGGCGGGCTTGCTGAGATTAATCCGGCGCTGGCTGCTGAGATTCAGGCAACTTATGACAAGGTTATTGAAGGTATTGGTGAGCTGAGTTCGCAATATCTAGATGAAGAGCACCAGCTTGATTTGAGTGAATACCAGGCCGTTGGCGCTGCCGATACGCGTGCACAGGAGTCAGCGGCCAGTAGTGTTGCTGCCCCTGTTGCCGGTGGTTCCACCGCGCTGATTTATGATCGCCAAAGCCTTAAAGCTGCTGCTCAAACCAGTATTCTCAAGTCTCTTGATTTTGTCGCCGAGGTGCAGAAGCAGGTTGCCGAGCGCGCAGCGGAAAGACAAGAAAAAGCCGCTGACAACAAGCCGGCTGAGCGGACCTCAAATGCGGTGCAACAAGCCTGGGAAAAATACAGCTATGCGTCGTTGCAAGGCCGCAGTTTTAGTTTTGAACTCGTCACTGAAGAAGGGGATGTGGTGACTATTCAAGCCAGTGCCGCCCAAGCCTACAGTGCCAATGCGCGTTACTATAGCGGTCAGTCGGCAGCTGGTGACGATAAATTTTCGCAGTTGAAATTCTCTGATCAGGCCCTGTCTGCATCCCAATTCAGCTTTGAGGTGGAGGGTGACTTAAACACCGATGAGCTAACCGCTATTAATGATCTGTTGAACGATGTTACCAATCTGGCTTCAGTATTTTATGGTGGTGATATTGACGGCGCCTATGAACAGGCCCTGGCTCTGGGTTACGACGATGAGCAGATTTCCAGTTTTTCGCTGAATCTTACACAAGTCAGCGTCGAAAAAGCGACGTACGAGTACCGTGGCTCAGGCGCTGAACGCGGTAGTTTGTTGGCGGATCGTCTGCAGTCGGCCAGTGAGTTTATGCAAGGACTAGACAGCCTGTTGAGTCGCATTGAACAACAATACGCCCAGCAGTCAGGGTTACTGGAAACGCTTCTTGATCAAGCTGCTGCACCGTATGAAAGTCGTGAGTCGGCTGCCGAACAAGGTAAGTCGCGTTTACGGGAGTTCGCTGAAGGCCGTATTAACAACCGCGCTACACAGGGTTAAACTGGCAACCTGTTGATTACTGTGAGTTCTATGCGTGCGGTCTGTAAATTTGAATTTGTATACTACTCTTGGTTGCCATTTGTGTGAGCAAGCCAAAGAGGTTCTATGGCAACTTGAACCTGCTGTGCGGGTATCCATTACAGAGGTAGAGATTGCTGATTCAGAGGAGCTGCTTGCACGTTACGGCGTACGCATTCCTGTTATTGCTATCAAAGATGCGCCGGAAGCCGGGGAGTTGGGTTGGCCTTTCACGGCTGACGAGGTGTTAATTTGGTTACCGGTAAGTCAATAAGCGGCAACCTTTTCTGTTGTTTTCTGTTGTTTTCTGTTTGCTTAAAATAACTCTACTTCGTCGCCATCGGCATCAGGTGATTTCGTGCTTTCTTCAAAGTGGTGCCGATAGATTTCGAGCGCTTCTTTCACGCTTGCACCGCGTAATACATGCTCAAACATAATGCGCTCTGCTTCCATGGAGTAGCTACTTTTAACCTCATGTTGAACTTTTTTCCATACCGCTATGTCATGAAACTGTGTCGGATCGGCAATAATGTCAGACATTTTTTCTAAACCACGGGCAACATGGTCAAGACGCTGTGAAATTCGGTCATAAAACTGGAAGGCGGTAATTGCTTGCGAAACGTTCGACTGTACCTCGTTGTTGGTTGCGTCAGATTGGTTTTTTAGCGCCTGCAGATCATCAAGTGAATTGGCAGCCTGTATGGATTGGTTAGTGGCTATCGAATGGTTCGCGAGTTCTCTAAACGATTCGCTCAAAGCATCCATCGAGTGGCTACTCTCAGACATGGCATTTTCAAGCTGACAAACAGCTAAACAGAGCATTCTTACGGTTTCTTCAGCTGCAGACCAGCCTTCCCGTGTAACTACACCCATTAATTGGCTCCTGTGGTATGAATAACGGTATTAGCAAGTTAGACGCTGCTTTAATTTATTTTAGTTTCGTGAACATTCACCAATCGTGTCTGCTCGCCTAAACGATAGCTATAGATGACGGAATACGCCAGTACGTTCTGAACATAGTGACGGGTTTCCTTGTAAGGAATAATTTCTATCCAGACATCGTAAGGTAAGTTGCTATTATTTTTTCTCAGCCACTGTTTTACACGGGTAGGGCCCGCATTGTATGCCGCAGCAGCCAGAATACGGTTGCCATTGAACTGGTCGAGTAATTGCTCCAGGTAGCGGCTCCCCAGATTAATGTTTTTGTCGGGGGTCAGCAGGTCGTGACGGCTATAGCGCAGGCCAGATCGGCGCGCGGTGTCTTTTGCGGTTGCTGGCATCAGTTGCATTAAGCCCATAGCACCGACCGGTGAACGGGCATCGTGGGCAAATGCGCTCTCCTGCCGGGTGATGGCATAAAGCAAAGTGACGGGAATTTGAGTGTTTTGTGAGGCGTGTGCAACGGCATCAGGGTAAGCCAGTGGAAAGCGCAGCTCAAGATCGTCCCAGTACTTAGCATCGATCATGGCTTCGATGCTTTTTCGATACCAACCCCATGTTTGGGCCAGCTTGCCTGCAGCTAATATGGCTGGATCGTCAAATTCACGTGCTGCGCGATACCATTCCTGACGGGCGTAATAAAGTTCTCCCAGCATGTAGAGCTCTCTTGCCCGAATAATGCCTGGTACATCGGCTACCGCGTCCATTAGCTCGGGTACGGGTTTTACCGGCGTGTCGACCAAACTGTATTGACTGCCGAGAATATCGGACGCTAAAAAGCCATAAAAATCGCGCTTTTTAGCGAGTTCAGCATAAATTTGTGCCGGGGCGGGCTTTAAAGGGTCTGTTATACCCAATTGCTCCAGGGCTCTGGCACGCCAGTATTGCCAACGGTTTTCATGCTGAGCTTCGTTATCCAACTGCCCCAGTAGTGTATAGACTTGTTGCCAGTCTTGTGCCGCCAAGGCATCGTGTATTTGTTGTTCGATAACACGATTTATCGAAATACGGTTGCTGCGGGCAAAGCTGAGAGCCTCACTCTGATAGCCCTGACGTGCTAACGCATTGGCAATCGCTGCTTGTGTGTTACGTCTGTCATTGTCTGAAAACAAGCGTTGGCTGTCGTAATGCGTCCAGACTTTTTGTGCACTCTTGGCATCACGTCTGGCCAGCCGGTTAACGCCATAAAGAATGATGTCGTGCATCTGTGCCGAGGCTAGGTGAAATTTCTGATATTGCTCGATCGTTTGTGGTTTGCGATACAGACTCCAGAGCAGTTTGCCATCATCGCGCATTGACTCTGGTAGTGACGACTTAAGGTATCTAGCGAGGCTGTATCGGCGGTTGAGCAGGGCTCTGTGGTAACGCTGCCAAGCCAGGTCATCCGTAAGGTAGCCGTGGTTTTTCCACAAGGTGAAGAGTGGATCGCAGGCATTTGGCTGCGATTTTGGCACATTCCATAATTCAGCTACCTCGGTTAGCGCCGCGGTATCACCTATCTGCTGTCTGGCCCACAAATATTGACATTTAAGTGCTGTATCAGCCACCGAGGCGCGATAATAGCTGGTGAATTCGTGCCAACGCTTCTGTTTGGCTAGTTGCCGTAACCAGTCTCTGCGTAGGCGGTCGGCAAGGTAATTTTTCTTGTTTTCGGAAAGAAATGTTTCAACATCGGCGTAAGGCAGCTTTTTGAGTTGCTTGCGCAAACCGAAATAATCGAGGTAAGGCTGTAAAGGGTAGCCAGCAAGGCTATTACGGAGGGTGTTAAAGGTTACTAAGTCACCTTTTTCCAGTGCTTTAATAGCTTGTTGATAGCGATCGCGTTCGGACGATTCGGCAATCGGTTGGTTGTTGGCAGCAACTGCCGTCGCCTGCGCAGGAGCGTGGGTACACAGCACTACCATGGCTGAGCAAATAAGCGCGAGAAGGCTGGCAGGCATGTTGATATAAACAGGGCGCTTGTTCATAGGAATACGAATAACAGGCATCTTTATGGTTTCACTCACTATATAATTGCCGCCGGTCTTCTTCCAGGCTATTTCATAGCCTAGCTTGAATTTTGTGCGCTAGCGAGCGGTTTATTAGAGAATTGTATTAAGTTTTATGAGTAACCTTCTGATAAAGATAGAAAAGGGCTGTTTACATGTCGGTGAACAGGCCCTGTTGGATAATCAGTCTGTAGAACTATTTGGTGGTGAGCGGTTATGTCTTATTGGCCGCAATGGTGTCGGTAAATCCACGTTACTCAAAGTACTGGCCGGTGAAGTAGAACTGGATTCTGGCAGTGTTTGGCGCAAGCCGGGGCTGCGTATAGCGAGGCTAGAACAGGACCTGCCTGAAGCCACCGATATGACGGTATTTGACGCAGTGGCCAGCGGCTTGGCAGATGTAGGTGCCGCTTTGCAGGCATTTCAACGGCTAATTGATAAAACCGATCCAGAGAGCTTGGCCGAATTAGGCAAAGTACAGCAGGTGATTGAAGCAGCCGATGGTTGGCGGCTTGAAAATCGCGTACACACGATTCTGTCGCGACTGGATTTACCTGAAAGTGTTTACCTTAGTGAGTTGTCGGGTGGGTGGCGCCGACGAGTAGCGCTGGCGCGTGCATTGGTTCAAGAGCCCGATGTATTGCTGTTGGATGAACCTACTAACCACTTGGACGTGGGTGCTATTGAGTGGCTGGAGGAGGTGCTGGTTAATTTTGCCGGCGCGCTGGTGTTTATTACTCATGACCGGGCTTTTTTACAAAATGTTGCCAACGATATTGCCGAGCTTGATCGAGGTAATATTACCCGCCGGGCAGGCGACTATCAGGGATTTCTCGACTTTAGAGCCCAGCAATTGGAGGAAGAAGCCAGGCATAACGCGCTGTTTGACAAGAAACTGGCTCAGGAAGAGACTTGGATCAGGCAGGGAATCAAAGCTCGGCGTACCCGCAACGAGGGCCGGGTTAGGGCGCTTAAGGCCCTGCGTAACGAACGTATGCAACGGCGTGAGCAAGTTGGTCAGGTGAGTCTCAACGTAGATCGTGGGGATCTTTCTGGCAAGCTGGTGGCAGAACTGAGCAACGTTTCCTTTGGCTGGGACTGCGCTCCCTTGATTAATGATTTTTCTTGTCAGGTGTTGCGAGGTGATAAAATTGGCTTGTTAGGGCCCAATGGGGTAGGTAAAAGCACGTTACTTAAACTGATTCTCGGCGATCTCAAACCGCAGCAGGGAAGTATACGCTTGGGTACCAGCTTGCAGGTGGCCTATTTTGACCAGTTGCGTGACACATTGAACCTCGATGCCAGTGCATTTGACAATATTTCAGAAGGCCGTGACAGCATCGACATCAATGGTCATTCGCGCCACATTATCTCGTATTTAAACGACTTTCTCTTTACCGGCGAGCGGGCGCGAACCCCGTTGTATGCATTGTCTGGTGGCGAGCGTAATCGCGTTTTATTGGCCAAGCTGTTCAGTAAACCCAGTAATTTGCTGGTTCTGGACGAGCCAACCAACGACCTGGATATTGAAACGTTGGAATTACTGGAAGAAGCACTGGCAAATTATTCCGGTACGGTTCTGCTGGTAAGCCACGATCGGGCGTTTATGGACAACGTTGTCGACAGTACCATAGCATTTGAAGGCAAAGGTATTGTGAAAAGCTACGTGGGGGGGTATCAAGACTGGGTTCGACAGGGCGGTGTTTGGTTTGCGGAAAGTCATACCGATAACTCTGCGCCAGATGCTGCGCTGCAGGTTGCCGTGGAATCACAGCCCGCATCGGCACCGGCAAGCCCCAAAATTGCGACGTCGCCGCCCAAAAAGCTGAGCTACAAGTTGCAACGTGAACTGGACGCGTTACCGGAAAAAATAGAACGACTGGAAACCAGAATAGCGGAATTTGAGGCCGTGGTTGCCGCGCCTGATTTTTACAGTAAATCGCATGATGAAACCAGTGTGGTACTGCAGCAACTTGCCGACACCCAGCACGAATTGGAGATGTGTATGGAGCGTTGGATGGAGTTGGAAGGGTAGTGTTTGCTACCGGCCTGTGCCGGTAGCACTCAGAAGAGAGGTGTTTACGTTTTGGCAGGCACTCTAACCGCTAGCACGTCACACTTGCAGCCATGCAAGACAGAGTTTGACGTAGAGCCCAAGAGTAACGCAATACCTTCACGGCCATGACTGCCAACAACAATTAAGTCGATGTTGTTTTGTTCAGCAATACGCTGCAGTTCTGACGCTGGCTGGCCCACTTGAATAATCTGGCTTTCAAACGGTATGTTGTAGGTTTTGCCTAAGCGGGCCAGTTCTTCAGTGGCTTGTTTTTGCAGCTGATTTTGAACCTCTGACAAGTCCATGGGTATATCGCCGCCATAGGCGAATGTAAGGGGTTCAATAATATGGATCAGTGTCAGAGAGGCGTCGTAAGCTTTGGCTAAACCGGCTGCTTGCTCTATCACGTACTGAGATTCATCTGACAGATCGAGACCTACCAATATCTTTTTATAATTGGGCATAAGCGCTTCTCCTTCTTTATATGGGTTTCAGACTATTACAGTAGCAGTCTGTTTGTTGCTCTTCCAATTACGTGATAATCACAGTATTAGGTTAAATTATCCAGCCTAAAAGGTAACTATCAATTGTGGTATATCAATATATCCTCATATTTGAATAGATTTTTTTGAAAATTTAGGAGGCCTTGTGGGCATAGGCACCATAGTCATTATCATTCTTGTCGTTGCGCTGGCCATGGGGCCAGTGATGCTGGCGATGCCGTCAAAGCGCCAAAGTTACTTGGCACGGCTGCGGGCAAGTGCCCAGAGGAAAGGGTTTTATGTGCAGCTGACCCAGTTAACGTTGGGGCCTGCAGAGGGTGACAAGCTACGACTGGCCGCTTACCGCTTAATGTGGGACCAAAAGGTGAAACTGCCGTCATGGCGCCTGCTGAGAAAACACTACGAGCACGATTTCCACTTTCAAGGCGCATGGGACTGGGAAGGTCCTACCGTGACACTAAGTCAGCAGGTTGAAGGATGGCTTAAAAAACACCTCAATGAACTGCCTGATAGCGTTAAAGGGGTGGGGGCCGACAATAACGGCGTGACACTCTATTGGCTTGAACAGGGTGGTGAAGCTGTCCTTGAGCAGGTCTATGAGGCTACAAGCCAACTGAAAACCTGTTTACAGTCTGCTCAGGCTTAGCGCTAACTGGCATTCGACTCTGGAGCGTTGGTATCCGGGTTGTAGTCTGTTTCCGGCATAAGATCTTCAGAAATCGCACTGCGTTTTCTGGTCATTAGGTCGGTGACCTGCCGGAGAAGTTCGTTTCTGCGTGGGTCAGGGCTTTTTGATCTTGCCAGAATATTTTTGGCCGACTGGTAATAGGCATAAGACCGGGTAGGGTTGGTTTTTACGGCTTTATGCCCTTCAGCTATGAGAGATAGCACGTCTATCATCAAGTATGTCCACGACAGCTCCTGAGAGAAAGCTTCCAACTCGGCCTGGCCGATTTCACTGCGAGCTAACTGAGCCTGCAAAATTTTGCCCGCTTCTTCCAATGCTCGCTTCGCTTTGGCGATTCTAGAGTCGCTGTTGCGCACCCGGTTAATGGCTTTATTCTGGCCTTCGTCAGCAAGAATAACCGCACGTTTCTCGGCATTTTCCAGTGCTGCTTCCAGATAGTGCGTTTGCGGGTCAAGCTGCAGCATTCCCTCAATATGCCGAATGATGTGTTGATTTATGCGGCGAGCAATCGCTCTCGACTCCAGCATAATATCAATTTCGGTAAGCAGCTCTTCCAGTTCATCGAGCTGCACCTTCATATTTTTCAGTTTAACTTTAATGAGGCGCCGCCGAGTCTCTCTGTGATTGGCTATGCTCACAGTGATTAACGCAAGTACGGCGATGAGGATAAGAACAACAAGAGCTGACATTGTCAATAATGGCTACCGAATTAAAAACTATAAAAATCAATAGGATAAGCTTTTTTCTTCAACTATTGCATCAGAAGCTTCTTCTGTATTCTGTGACTGGTTTCAGCGTTTGTAAATACCCAGCGAGGCATCATTACTGGCATTATTCAGTCTGTTCACAGTGTCTCTGCCTGGGCTCAATATGGCAATAGGTTAAACGCTTTTCACGTGTTATGAATAAGCGGGCAATTGCCGTTTTTTTGTGCAAACGATGGTTTGTTTGCTTCTCACTGTACTAGAGGCTTTACTTGACCGTGACTGTCACAGCATATATATATGCGCACCCATGACGGTGGCTTAGGCGTTTATGCCTTGTGGCGCTGGTAGGTTGTCAGTCTCGCCTTGGGATTGGTTCCAGGTTACGTAGTGGCCTTGGTGGACCCAAAGGGCCGTAGCACCTGTCGGTGATCATGGCCGCAAACAGTATGCGTTGTTCTTACAATGGGTAACCCTTGTAACGGCGCGGCAATATTTTACGTTATTCATAATCAGTTGGGCTTTATGGGAAAATCTTTGGTAATTGTGGAGTCGCCGGCAAAGGCAAAAACCATCAACAAATATTTGGGTAGTGACTTTGTTGTCAAATCCAGTGTTGGCCACATTCGAGATCTCCCTACCAGTGGCAGTGGCTCAAAGTCGGCTGACCCTAAAGAGCGTGCACGTCAGGCAGCTGCTACCCGGAAAATGTCTCCCGAGGAAAAAGCGCTGCACAAGCAGAAAAAGGCAAAAGAACAGCTCATTAACCGAATGGGGATTGATCCAGAAAACGGTTGGTCTGCCCATTACGAAATTTTACCCGGCAAAGAAAAAGTTGTTTCTGAATTAAAAAAACTTGCTGCAAGTGCTGACACCATCTATCTCGCAACGGACTTGGATAGAGAGGGGGAGGCCATTGCTTGGCATTTGCGTGAAGCGATAGGTGGTGACGAAAGTAAATATAGGCGGGTTGTATTTAACGAAATTACTAAAAATGCAATTAAAGAGGCTTTTAAAGAGCCCGGTCAGCTGGATATTAATCGAGTCAACGCACAACAGGCACGGCGCTTCCTGGATCGTGTTGTAGGGTATATGGTTTCCCCTCTGCTGTGGGAGAAAGTGGCCCGAGGACTCTCTGCGGGCCGTGTACAGTCGGTGGCCGTTAGACTGGTTGTCGAGCGGGAAAAAGAAATTCGCGCGTTTGTACCGGAAGAGTACTGGGATTTGTTCGCCGATCTTGTGCAAGGTGGCCAGGACAAAATTCGCTTTGAGGTAAAAAAACAAAACGGGGAAGCATTTAAACCAGTTAATGAAGCCCAGACTATGGCGGCTGTCGAGGCCTTGAAAAATAGTCAGTTTAAGGTTGTTAATCGTGAAGATAAGCCTACTTCATCCAAGCCTAATGCACCGTTTATTACATCTACCTTGCAACAGGCTGCAAGCACCCGTCTCGGATTCAGCGTCAAAAAAACGATGACCATGGCGCAGCGTCTGTATGAGGCTGGCTATATCACCTATATGCGAACCGATTCGACTAATCTGAGTCAGGAGGCGGTTGGTGCCTGTCGTGATTACATTTTGGATAACTACGGCAAAGCCTATTTGCCTGAGGTGCCTAACCGCTATACCAGCAAAGAAGCAGCTCAGGAAGCGCACGAGGCGATCAGGCCGTCAAACGTTGCCATAAATCCTACCCAATTGTCAGGAATGGAACGTGATGCTGAGCGCCTTTATGCGTTGATCTGGCAACAATTTATTGCCTGTCAAATGATGCCTGCGCAATTTATTAGTACCTCTATCGTGGTAAATGCGGCTGATTTTGAGCTGCGCGCGCGCGGGCGTGTGATTAAGTTTGATGGCTACTTAAAAGTTCAGCCTCCCGTTGCCAAGAAGGATGAAGATGTCGTTCTGCCCGATGTTGCTGTAGGCGAGGTGTTGGCATTGGACAAGCTTGATCCGCGCCAGCATTTCACCAAGCCCCCAGCTCGTTATACCGAAGCCAGTTTGGTTAAAGAGCTTGAAAAACAGGGTATTGGGCGTCCCTCTACCTATGCGTCTATCATTTCAACTATTCAGGATCGGGGTTACGTGCACCTTAACTCTCGCCGTTTTTACGCTAACAAAATAGGCGATATTGTTACCGACAGACTGGTAGAGAGTTTTAACGATCTCATGGATTACAGCTTTACGGCCAATATGGAAGGGTCGTTGGATGAAGTGGCTGAAGGTCATAAAAAGTGGAAAGAATTGTTGGATGAGTTTTACGCAGGTTTTTCTTCGAAACTGAAGCATGCTCAAAATGACGAAGGCGTGTTTCGTGGTAATGCGCCTACCGATACCGATATTGAGTGCCCTGCATGTGGCCGACATATGCAGATTCGAACAGCCAGTACCGGGGTGTTTCTGGGTTGTTCCGGCTATGCGTTACCGCCCAAGGAGCGTTGTAAGCACACGATGAATTTAACGGCGGGTGAAGAGGCTATCAACGCGGACGATGAAGAAGCAGAAACATCCCAGCTAATGGCAAAGCGTCGCTGTCCGAAATGTAACGCCGCCATGGACAGTTATCTGCTGGATGAAAAGCGCAAAATGCATATTTGTGGTAATAATCCTGATTGTACGGGTTACCAGGTTGAAGCCGGCAATTTTAAAATTAAAGGGTATGAAGGCCCCGTTATCGAGTGCGACAAATGCGGCAGCGACATGCAGCTAAAAAATGGCCGCTTTGGTAAATACTTTGGTTGTACCGCTGACGACTGCAAAAATACCCGTAAATTATTACGCAATGGCGAAGCTGCACCGCCCAAAATGGACCCCGTTGCCATGCCAGAGTTGAAATGCGAAAAAGTGGATGACACGTACGTATTACGTGATGGTGCCTCCGGTTTATTTTTGGCTGCTAGTGGATTTCCAAAAAACCGGGAAACACGAGCGCCTTATATTGATGAGTTACTGCCGCACAAAAATGAGATCGACAAAAAATATGCCTTTTTATTTGAGGCCCCTGTGCAAGATCCCGACGGCAATAGAACGCTGGTGCGTTATAGTCGAAAAACCAAAGAGCAGTATGTGCAAACTGAAGTGGACGGCAAGGCAACCGGCTGGAAAGCATTTTATGACGGTGGTAAATGGACGGTAAGTGACAACAGAAAAAAACCGTCTAAAACCGCAAAGAAAAAGTAATCATTCCATTACAGAAGGCTTAGGTGATGCAGGTTTCGGTAACGCAACTGGTTAATCGTCAAGTTAGCTATGCCAAACGATTACTGAAGGTTGCCTCAGCGGCTTCGGCAGGCGTAGAGGCGGAAGCGCTGCTGCAGGCTTCGGCTAATGCGCTTTACCGAGGCCTGTGCGACTATCTGGTAGAGTTGCAATGGCGATTGCACGAACAAAAAATTCAGGTGGCTCTGCCCGGGGATACCCAGGAAAGTACGTTGTGTTTTAGTGCTCGGCTTGCAGCTGCTGCCGTCAATGAAATCCCTGAATACCGTGAACTGTTGGAGCTCGCAAATAACCGCAACTCGTGGCTCAGCGAGTTTTTAGCGCGTTTTTGGGCTAGCTATACGGCGGCTGGCCAGAGCTCCGGCGTTGTCGTACCTGGTACGATTACATTACGTGATGAGGCAAGCGTAGGGTTTGATCAAGCTGGCCTGGAGCAGGCGGTGCAAGCTTTTTATGCATTGGTGCAGCGTCACCGTGAGAGTTTGCAGTATTGCTGATGTCGCCGTGCTCGGTTCGAAATTTTTCCTTTATCTTCTTTCGGTGGTAAACTGATATCTGGTTGGCGATATGTGTAGCATATCGCAAATATGGTTTTATATAACCAAGCCTGCGAATGCATTGCAGGCTTGGCGGAGTTTTAATGTCTTCAGCACTCTATGAAATAGTAGAATTGGCCAATGGCGATATAGCACTTCAGCGCGCTGGCGAAGAAGATGCAGAGCCTTTAGTTTCTATCCGTTTTTCTGAAGAATCTCTTTATTACCTCAACTCTGCACGGCTTGCCATCGCTAAGGCGATGATTGAAGCTGGCTTGGAGGCTCTAGGTGAGCTGTCGGAAGAGGCTGAGTCACTTGAAGATGCTGATGGCGTTGCCGACGCCTATGATGACGATAAAACTATTCATTAGGCGTCTGTGTTGATAGTTGATCTGCACAGCATGTTGCCACCTGCTTCCGTTTATTATCGTTGACGCACGACAATCCCTTGAGATTGGCCCGTCTGTGCGGCTCTATTTAGTTGTAAGAGTTCTGTTTCTGTGCAATGGTTTGAGGCGGCAATTACCGTCCCGCTGTTACCATTTGCAAGAGCTTCCCAGAATAACCACAGTGTATCTTCCGTCGACTGCGTATTAATAATGCGCAGTTTCTTGAGGTTGATGCCTGCGTTTTCCAGCGTTGCTCGGGTGAAAAAGAGTGGCCCCACCCAGGTAATCCAACGGTTTTCGGTGGTTTGGGTGAGGTGTGCAAGGATGCTGAGCAAGATAACATTGTGTTCTCCAAACCCATCTGCCAGCACAACTTCTGTTACGCCAAAACGTTGTTGCTGAGCGGCATTTCGGTTACTGGTGTTATCGGTAGCTTGCCGACGGATATTTGCCACGTTCATGCATCACCTCTGTTTTCATCAAGTAAAATAGGTTAATGGGGCATGCCTTGTCTGATAATGCCTACCGAAAGCCCTTCAATGGCGAATTCCTGAGTACGTAGATCCACTTCAATCACATCGAATTCTTGGTTTTCGGGTAATAATAGAATTTGGTACTTACTTTTACCGCGTTTAAGGCGTTTTACAGTGACCTCATCTTCAATACGAGCAACGATAATGTCACCGTTGTTGGCACGCTCTGTACGCTTTACTGCTAGCAGGTCGCCATCCAATATGCCTACATCTTTCATGCTCATGCCACGTACCCGCAATAAGTAATCGGCGTTAGGACTGAAGAAGTTGGCGCCAATGTCGCAATAGTCTTCAATGTTTTCTTCTGCAAGAATTGGGTTACCTGCCGCAACACGACCAATAATTGGCAGCCCGGTTTCAACATCTGGCAAGCGTATGCCCCGTGAGGCACCTGCAACCATTTCAATCGCACCTTTGCGTGCTAGCGCCTTAAGGTGTTCTTCAGCAGCATTGGCAGATCGAAAGCCCAGTTCGCCGGCAATTTCTGCACGAGTGGGCGGGTATCCGGTTTCTTCTATACAGCGTTTAATGAGCTCTAGAACCTGTTCTTGCCTGGGTGTCAGCTTGATCATGTAAGCCCCTGATAGTTTTGTGTTAGCTGCTAGCTTGATTTGGTCTGTATTTTTATACAGTACATGGTTATTTATACAGTAGTATTGGCGGGGGTGCAAGCCTTCCAATCCACCGAAGTGATCGGTGGAGAAACCGGAAGTTAACGCAGGTGAGTTTTAGAGGTCGTCGAAGCCAGTAAAGAGGTCTGCCTCAATAGAGTTTATTGGGCTGCTCCAATCGCCAGGGTGAAGTACTTCATCGTTCCAGTGATCGCCCGCTTCAAAGGTTTGCTCAAAGGGTGCGTCTGGGTCTTCGGGTGGTTCAGCCGGAATCAAAGTGAGTTCCTGCCATGTGTCAAAATCGAATTCCGTGAGCTCTCCATCAACGTACTGCACATCAATGGATCCACTGCTGTCATCGACAGCAACTACTTCAAATAACTGCATGTCAGTAATATCTTGGTACCAGGCTCCTATCGTAGGGTTTAACATACACACTGCTCCATAGCTTGATTAACTGTTTCAGCAACGCATTTTGCTAATGCTGAACATAGCATGTAAGGCGGTTACACCCTAGCTACTTGTAGTTGCCTATTGTTCTTTTGGTTCTTTTTGAGCATTCTAGAAAGTGATCTTAAATTTTTGCTTTTAAAGGAATTTCTTAATTTTTGCCTGGTATTTTTATCGACTCTGTTTCTATTCACTGGGTGGCTAAGACAAAAACTATCTAAACAGCTCACTGCGCGGTTTGCTTAGTTCAAGAGTCGCTTGCTTGACAGTAGGGGTGGGTAACTTTAATGTCCTGCCGCTTTAGCGAGCTGTTTGCGGGATACGGCTAGGGAATGAATATGACATCGGCAATTGGCCCTGTGATGCTCGATATCGCAGGCATGGAACTTACCGCTGAAGATATTGAGTTGTTGCAGAATCCTGCAGTAGGCGGAGTTATTTTTTTCGCCCGGAACTACGAGTCGAAAGCTCAGCTGAGTGACTTGATTTCGAGTATAAGGAAAATTAATCCCCATCTGTTGTTAGCAGTAGATCAAGAGGGGGGGCGCGTTCAGCGGTTTAAAGCAGGGTTTACCCGGCTTCCCGCGATGCAATGCTTTGGTGATCTCTATAAAGAAGATCCATCTGCGGCGGTTACTCTTGCACAGGAGTGCGGCTGGCTTATGGCTTCGGAGCTGCTGGCTTTCGGCCTGGACTTCAGTTTAGCGCCGGTCCTGGATCTGGACAGTAATTATTGTGCAGCCATTGGTGACAGGGCCTTTGCCAGTGATCCAGATATTACAGTTGCGCTCGCCAAAGCCTTTATTTTGGGTATGAATGAAGCAGGTATGGCCGCTACTGGCAAGCATTTTCCGGGGCATGGCGGTGTGGCGGGCGATTCTCACGTTTCCTCGCCGGTAGATAACCGTGCTTTTGCGGATATCCAAGTCAAAGATCTAAAGCCATTTGCAGCCCTGGCGCCGTACTTGTCGGCGGTAATGCCGGCACACGTTATATTTGCTGCTGTCGATGCAAAACCGGTTGGGTTCTCTGAAGTTTGGTTAAAGGGCGTTTTACGTCAGCAGCTTGGATTTGATGGCGTCATTTTTTCTGATGACTTGACCATGGAGGCTGCTGGTCACATGGGTAGTTATGGTGATAGGGCGCGCGCAGCTATTGCGGCCGGTTGCGATATGGTGATTGTCTGTAACAACCGAAATGGTGCCCGTGAGGTGGTTGAGGCCTTGTCGACAGAGGCAATTGGGGGAAGTGACAGGCTTAAACGTATGAAGGGGAATACCCAGTTTGTTGGGGATGATTTACATAAAGATCTTCGGTGGCTGTCTGCTCGTAACAGGCTCGGCAGGTTGTAGGTGCCGCCAGCGCTAGGGCGTGCTCACATAATTTTATGTTGATGTAAATACAGGAGTTTACATTGTTTGATATTACGATGCCCAATTCATTGAAAGAATTTCTAGGCGACGAAAACCTGTGGGTGGTACAGGTTTTTATCATTGTTTTCGTCACGTTGTTGTTGGCATTTGCCGCTCGTTTGTTTTTACGTCGCTTGGTGAAAAAAGCCGGGCAGACCAAAAATCTTTGGGATGACGCTCTGATTGGCGCTGCAATGCATCCCGTTAACTGGGTGATTTGGGTGCTCGGTATTAGCTGGGCCGCCGATGTCGCCGGCGACGTGGCCGATGTGGCTATTTTTGAGACGGTGGGTGTGGTTCGAGATGTCAGTTTGATCGCGCTGCTGTGCTGGTTTTTGGTTCGGTTTATCAGTCGCGGTGAAAAGAACCTGATGGACCCGGAATATACAGTTAAACCGATGGATACTACGACAGTTATGGCGTTGGCCAAGCTGTTGCGTATATCCGTGATTATTACCAGCGTGCTGGTGGCCATGCAGTCGTTGGGCTATAGCATCTCTGGCGTGCTCGCATTTGGTGGTATCGGCGGCTTGGCTGTTGGCTTTGCAGCAAAGGATTTGCTGGCAAACTTTTTTGGTGGGTTGATGATATACCTGGACCGGCCTTTTGCTGTTGGCGACTGGGTTCGCTCGCCGGATCAGGAGATTGAGGGTACCGTCGAGGATATCGGCTGGCGGCTCACCCGTATCCGAACCTTTGACAAGCGTCCGCTGTATATTCCCAATGCGACGTTTACGCATATTTCCGTTGAAAACCCGTCACGGATGTTGAACCGCCGTATTTTTGAAACGATTGGTGTTCGCTACGACGATGCAAAAGCGGTAGAGGGATTGGTAGCCGATGTTAAAAAAATGCTGCAAGAACATCCTGAGATCGATACCTCGCAAACACTGATTGTGAACCTGAATAAGTTTTCAGCGTATTCCCTGGATTTCTTCATTTATGCTTACACCAAAACGACGGTGTGGATTAAGTATCACGAAGTTAAGCAGGATGTTTTGCTTAAAATATTGGATCTAATTGCCGAGCATGGCGCCGAATGCGCATTTCCAACATCGACAGTGCATATTCCTGAAGGTATAGAAATGGCGCGAGAAGTTGAGTTGAAACAGGCAAAAAGTTAAAGAAGGTGTCAACTAGATGGCTGACGGCAGTGTTCTTGGTGGAGATAAACTTCGGGTGGTTAACGGCGTACTGCAGAGGGCCCAAGTGGTCGCGCCGGAAGACAAGGTTAATGAGGCCGTTCAGCGACTGGCTAGCGCCTTAAATAAGGATTTTTTTAATCAGAGCCCTTTAGTCATTTGTATCTTAAATGGTGGGCTTTACTTGACCGGGCAGTTGTTGCCACTGCTCGATTTCCCGTTGCGTTTGTCGTACCTTCATGCCTCACGCTATGGGGATGAAACTCGAGGTAAGCAGTTGCAGTGGAAAGCACGTGTGCCAGTGTCGCTGCAAGGGGAATCGGTATTATTGATTGACGACATTTTGGATGAAGGGCATACCCTGGCTGAAATTCAAGCCTACTGTCGAGAGAGTGGGGCGGCTTCGGTACATACGGTGGTAGGGATTGAAAAACGGCATGAGCGTCGTGTTGCAGGCGTGACCGCTGAGTATGTGGGTATGCAGGTGGGGGATCGCTTTTTATTTGGTTTTGGAATGGACTACCAAGGGTATTTCCGCAATTTACCGGCAGTTTATGCAGTTACCGAGTAAAATTAGCCCCAAAAGACTCGAAATATGAAAAAAAAGCGATCTTGGTCTGGACTCTCGGCCTTATTTGGCTTAAAAATGTACCGTTGTCTATCTTTTGGGTCTATGGGCCTGGCTATATCTCTCTGCTGCGTTAATGCTGGGAATAGACAACTATTGATTTGCCAACCCAAGGCAAATCAATTGGGGATGAAAGTTAAAATAACTATAAAGAGGTTTGGGTATGTCTTCTCGTGAATCCGGCACAGTAAAATGGTTTAACAATGCTCGTGGCTATGGTTTTATCACCCGTGGTGAAAATACCGACGATGTTTTTGTTCACTATCGCAATATCAAGGGCGAAGGTTATCGTTCATTAAATGAAGGGCAACAGGTTGAATTCAGTCTGTTAGAGGGGGATAAAGGGCTTCAAGCTGAAGAAGTGATTCCTTTAGGTTAACGCCATTTTGATTTAAGTCCGCGTAAACATCTGGCTGCCATGGTAAAACGCTCGCAGGTGTTTTTCCATTACAGTCAGTGTGTTTATTCTCGCGTCACTCAGTTTTGTTCGCATCTTCAAGCTGGTTTTCAGCAGGTAGCTCATAGGGCACCACCTTTACGATGATGCCGAGCATTGGGTGGTCAAGATAGTGCAGTTCGTTGCTGCGCATTTTGCGCCGTTGCTTTAATGTGTAGAGCTTATCAATCACGTAGGGTTGATCAATAATTTTGCTATATTCGTTGTTCAGCGAAAGGTAGCTTTCCTGTCTAGGCTCTCCCAGAGTAAAGTTCAAGGGTGAACTGTCGGCGCTAGTGAGCGGTATTTTATTGGGTGGCTTCGGCAGTTCGAACCAGTTTTTTACGTCCTGCCCATAGTTCGGAAGAAACTCTGCCAGCCAAAGGTTGGAGCGCAGGTGCAGGTAGCGGGACACGCTAAGTGTGATACTACCTTCCAGTTCCTGATGTTCACCAAAGGTTTTTCCTCCACTGATTAAGATTGCTTTGGCTTCGTCTTCTGCCAGCACTGGCTGGCGCCATGCTGCGTGAAAAAGTACGCGATAATTTGATTTGCGGTTTAGATCCGTGTGTAGATCTTGCAACACAAGGTCGGTTTTTGGCAGCAGAAAAAAGGGTTCACGGGTTAAGTCTGGTGGAGTGGGCGCTGGCGATGTTTCTGTATCGCTTAACGGGTCGTCGTCGTTCGTGCTGGCGCTGTCTAATACGTCTGTCTCACTACCTGCGCTATTTGTTGTCAGATTGCTAGTGTTTGCTGTGAGATCGCCAGGAAACGTCTCATTGGCGTCGTTGGTAAGGTCGTTTTCGCCGTCGCTCAAGATCAGGGTATCAGGGTCTTTCAATGCGACCCAGTTGGGTGGGTAAGCTAAGGCGATGTGACTGTCCCAGTATTCCTGCTGACTGGCAGGCACCTGATTACGCGCGAAAACAATCAGCTCAACCTGGTACCAGCGTTGTTGTTCGGTACCGTCACCGTCATCACCACTTTGCGCGTTAGTTATCATGGGTAGTAACGCCGCAACGCCAGTCAATAGCAGGCGGTTTAATAAGGTTAACGTGGCAATATGCCGGTTTGTGTGACATTTCATGTAATGACTAATCCTTACCTTTGAGCTTGCCAAGCAATGTTTCGACAGCATTGAAGCGTGTGTCGACGGTTTGCATATCGGTTACGAATTTTAGGTGATTGGCACCTTCAAGACGATAGATCTGTGGCTGTTGTTGTACCAGTGTCACAATATTCATGGGATCGATGGCAGGTTTGTTAGTAAATTCAATCTTGCCGCTACTGTTGGAGGCTTCCAGTTTCTGTATTCCCATAGCGATACATTTGAGTTTGACCAGGGTTTGTCGAAATAAGTTTTTGGTGGGTTCTGGCAGCAAGCCAAAACGGTCAATCATTTCCACCTGTAGCTCTCGAAGAGATTCGTCATTATCCTGGGCTGATATTCGCTTATACAGTGTGAGCCGCAACTGAACATCAGGAATGTAATCCTCGGGAATGAGTGCAGGTAGCCGCAAGTTAATGTCGATATTATTAGGATCTTCGAGGGGTTCGAGTAGTTCTGGTGATTGCCCTGATTTGATAGCTTTTACGGCGCGATCGAGCATTTCCATATATAAGCTAAAGCCAACGGTTTGCATTTGCCCACTCTGATCTTCGCCAAGCAATTCACCTGCACCACGAATTTCCATGTCTTGCGTAGCCAGGGTAAATCCGGCTCCCAGTTCAGTGGTTTGGGCAATGGCTTCCAGCCGCTTGACTGCATCGGCAGTCATGGCGCGTTTGTTGGGGGTCAGTAAGTAGGCATAAGCCTGGTGGTGGGAACGACCAACCCTGCCGCGCAGCTGGTGTAGTTGTGCCAGGCCAAACTTGTCAGCGCGATCAATAATGATGGTGTTGGCATTGGGAATGTCAATACCCGTTTCAATGATCGTGCTGCACACGAGTATGTTGTATCGCTGATGGTAGAAGTCGCTCATCACCTGTTCTAGCTGACGTTCGCGCAGCTGGCCGTGTGCGACCACGATTCTGGCTTCTGGGATTAGTTCTTGTAGCTCTTTAGCGGTTTTCTCTATGGATTTAACTTCGTTGTGGAGGTAGTAAATCTGTCCGCCACGCAAAATTTCTCGCAATACCGCCTCTTTGATGAGGCCTGCTTCGGACTCTCTAACAAATGTTTTCACCGACAGCCGCTTGGCGGGAGGGGTGGCAATAATCGAGAGGTCCCGAACGCCCGACATCGCCATATTTAAGGTTCGAGGAATGGGCGTTGCAGTAAGTGTGAGAATGTCGACATCGGCCCGAAGTGCTTTGAGTTGTTCCTTTTGTCGAACCCCAAAACGGTGTTCTTCGTCAATAATTACCAAACCGAGGTTCTTATAGCGAATATCTTTTTGCAGCAGCTTGTGTGTGCCTACAATGATGTCGACTTTACCTTTTGCCAGTTTGTCCAGGCTGCTGTCGACCTCTTTTGTGCTGCGGAAGCGTGAGAGTATATCAATCGTGACCGGCCATTGTGCAAAGCGGTCTTTGAAGTTGTCATAATGTTGCTGTGCCAGCAAGGTAGTGGGCACCAACACGGCAACCTGTTTGCCGCTGTGCACAGCAACAAAGGCTGCCCGCATGGCCACCTCCGTTTTGCCAAACCCCACATCACCGCACACGAGCCGATCCATGGCTTTTTTCGATGTCATATCGTTGAATACGGCTTCGATAGCCATTTGTTGGTCAGGCGTTTCCTCGAAAGGAAAATCGCTCGCAAAAATCTGGTAGTTGCGGGCCGGATCGGCGTAGGCAAACCCAGGTTTGGCCTCACGTCTGGCATAAATATCGAGTAATTCAGCGGCGACATCACGGATTTTTTCAGCGGCTTTGCGTTTTGCTTTATCCCACTGATCAGAGCCAAGTTTGTGCAGGGGGGCCAGGCCATCGTCAGCACCGCTGTAGCGGCTGATTAGCTGCAGGTTGGATACCGGAACATAAAGCTTGGCTTGGTTGGCGTATTCCAAGGCCAGAAATTCATTGGTTTGATTGTCAATCGTGATTGACTCCAGCCCCAGGTAACGTCCCACGCCATGCTCAATATGTACAACTGGCGCACCGACGGCGAGTTCAGAAAGGTTGCGAATAGCTTGCTCAGCCTGATTTTCACTGGCTTTGCGGCGTCGTCGCTGCTGCTGTATGCGCTCACCCAGTAATTCGCTTTCAGTGATAATGGCAAAGCCGTCGCAGGTGGCTATAAAGCCTTTATCCAGCGGGGCAACCAAAATACTGTGCTTTTCGCTGCCGTTGGCAAAGTCTTTCCAGTGAGGCGTGTTGACAGGCTTGACACCAATTTGGTCGAGCATTTCCAGCAGTGTTTCTCTGCGACCCGCCGATTCAACGCAAAACAGGATGCGCAGATCGGTCTCCAGTAAAAACTGTTCAAGCTGCACCAGTGGGACCTCGGCCCGGTGGTTGGCAGCAATATTGGGCAGTGGGCTGGTATTGAAGTGATGCCCCGTGTTGCTGGTTGGGTCAATTTGGATCTGCGAGTGCTCTTTGAATGCTTGAAACAGACCCTCAATGGGTAAAAAAAGCGCGTGTGGAGGTAATATGGGACGTAACGGGTCAACGCCGCGGTTGCTGTAACGTTGCTGGGTTTCTTGCCAGAAACGCTGAATTGGCTGTTCCAAGACCCCGTCAATCAGCAAAATGCTGTTCTTTGGCAGATAGTCAAACAGCGTTGCAGTTTGTTCGAAAAACAGCGGTAAATAGTACTCTATGCCCGGAGGTGCGATTCCGGCACTGATGTCTTGATAAATAGGGCACTGCTTATGATTAACGTCAAAGTGAGCGTGCCATTGGTTTTTGAACAGGGTGATCCCGGGTTTGTCGAGCGGAAATTCTTTGGCCGGGAGTAGGGCAATCGTGTCGACGTGGTCGAGAGTGCGCTGGGTTTCCGGGTCGAATGTTCTGAGCGTTTCAATTTCATCATCAAACAGGTCAACACGGTAGGGCACCTCACTGCCCATGGGATAAATGTCAACCAGAGCCCCCCTGACTGAGAATTCCCCGTGCTCATATACGGTATCGACGCTTCGATAGCCGTTATTGGCAAGTTGCTCGCGCATGCCGATGACGTCAAATGTGTCTCCCACTTGCAGATTAAGGCTGTTGCCTGTCACAAATTTAACCGGCGGCAGGCGGTGCATCAGGGTAGTAACGGGAACAATCAAGACTCCGGTTTTTGCCTGCGGCAGCATGCTCAGGGTATGTAAGCGCTCTGAAATAATATCTTCGTGCGGCGAAAAATTGTCGTATGGCAGTGTTTCCCAGTCAGGAAAGTGCAGGACCGGGCAGGCGTTTGCATCACCGATAAAGGTTTTAACCTCGGTTTCGAGTCGAAACGCACTTTGCGTGTCGGGTGTCACGACCACCAGCAGACGTTGAAGGCTTTGTGCATGGCTGGCCACTGCAAGGGCTTTGGCGCTGCCGCTTAGTTGGCTCCAGTAGTCCTTATGGCCGGGTTTTGCAGTGTTATTCGCTGAGGCTTTTAGTAATGTGGGTGACGACATCTTGGGTTATCGGCTTTGCCAGTCTAGGAATTTTGGGGAGGCGCATTGTAACCGTGTTTACCCTGATGCGGCCAATTTGGTAAAACATGGCGTTCATTTGTAACGCTCAGTTACATTTTTGTAATTGGCGTCGGTGAAGCATGTAGCTTTGTATCATGGTGAAAGCCGTATATCTGCTTAACATGCTGACTGTCTGGCAGCTCATGCCTGTTTTAGGCTATTTGGTGTTGCAAGTTTTCATGGTTATCCCTTTGATTTCGATATAAATTTTAACTGCAATTTAATTTGATTGTATTCGTTGCGGGCCAATATTTATGCAGAGATAATGGCCGCCGCCTGGACATGAGGGCGTTAAGCCCTTGCTGTGCGGCTGGCGTGATTGCCAGTCGCACTTCTTTTTCTACCGAAAAAGCATGTTTTAAAAGCTATTTTGTTAGGGCCTGCTAGCATTAATTCAAGTTCTCAATTTAAGGAAATCTGCAACGTGAATCGACCAAAGCCGGATGACTACTTTAAAGACTGGAAGCAGCGCGAAGCTCTTGCTGAGTCCATGATTCCAATGATTGGAAAAATGAATCGTGAAGCCAATGTTGGTATCTATCTCTACGGCAAGCCGCTGGTAAACCGTTCAGTGATCGACATTATGAAGGCTCACCGTTTTGTACGTCAGGTTGAGGGTAATGAGTTATCAGAATTTGAAACGTTTCCTGTTTTGGAGGCAATCAGCAAGCATACCCTGGGTCCTGCCAAGCTGGATCTCGGGCGCTTGACCGTAAAATGGATGCAGGAAGGTTCGCCTGATGCCGATGTCTATATTGAGCGTGAACTGGCGTCCCTGAAAGAAGGTGCTAAGCCTCTGCCTGAGTCTCAAGACGTCGTATTGTACGGGTTTGGCCGCATCGGCCGTTTGGTAGCACGCCTGCTGATAGAGCAGACCGGTAGTGGTGATAACTTGCGCCTGCGAGCCATCGTGGTGCGCAAAGGTAAGGCTGACAATGACCTGGTGAAGCGCGCCAGCCTGCTGCGTCGGGACTCGGTGCATGGCTCATTTAAGGGCACTATTCGCGTAGAAGAAGACAGTAATACGCTGGTGATCAATGGTAATCCGGTGCAGGTGATTTATGCTGACTCCCCCAGTGAAGTGGATTACACCCAATATGGCATCAATAATGCTCTGATCGTTGACAACACGGGGGTATGGCGTGATGAAGACGGCCTGAGCAAACATCTGGAAAGCAAAGGTGCGGCGAAAGTGCTGCTGACGGCGCCCGGTAAAGGCGATCTCAAGAATGTCGTATTTGGTATAAATGACGGCGATATTACTGCAGATGACCGTATTATCTCTGCGGCGTCATGCACGACCAATGCGATTACACCCGTATTGAAAGTGTTGATCGACAAATTTGGTGTTAAGCATGGTCATGTGGAAACCGTGCACTCTTACACAAATGACCAAAACCTGATCGATAACTATCACAAAGGAGAGCGGCGTGGTCGAAGTGCTGCTCTCAATATGGTTATCACAGAGACAGGTGCGGCCAAGGCGGTCGCTAAGGCGCTGCCCGAGTTGAAAGGCAAATTGACCGGTAACGCTATTCGCGTGCCTACGCCGAATGTGTCTATGGCTATTTTGAACCTGCAACTTGATAAGAGTACTACCGTAGAAGAGCTTAATGAGTACATGCGTGATGTAGCTCTGCACTCTGCGTTGAGTCAGCAGATTGACTACACTAATTCGCCAGAAGTGGTGTCCACTGACTTTGTGGGCTCGCGCCATGCTTGTGTCTTTGACAGTAAGGCGACCATTGTTGAGGGTAGCAGTGCGGTGCTTTACTGCTGGTACGACAACGAGTTTGGTTATAGCTGCCAGGTGGTGCGTTGTCTTGAGAAAATGGCCGGCGCAGCCTACAAAAAGATCCCCGTCGAGTGGTAATCGTTTATACTCCTCTGCTAATTAGGGGTGGTCTGGCTCGATCCAGACCACCTCTGGTCATTCCAAAAAGTTAAAACTCCATTCGTAACGGTCTAAGATCTTGAGTTATCTGGCTTTTTGATGGCAAAACGATGAAATTTCTATTATGTGACACTGGCAAGCAGGCGCCCTCATCTTTATAATTGCGCCGGCCTTGAAGGCTGAGCAGGTCAGCGACTTCAGGTGTTTCAGCTAAACTGACTGTGATTTAGGTTCTCGAAGCCAACCTGTTGAGAGTGGCAAACCATCTTCATCTATCTTAAAAAGCGCTGCTTAATCGTCTTTTGTCAGTTAGTTTAGCTGTAACAACTGAAACTTTGGGCAAGTGTCTTTGGACGTTTGTTCAATCTTCTTAAATTTAACACTGGGCTAGGGCGTATGATAAAAATCCGTCGCGGACTGGATTTACCTATATCTGGCGCACCTGAACAAGTCATTAAAGAGGGGTCACAGGTACGTTCTGTGGCTGTTTTGGGGTCTGATTACCACGGTATGAAACCCACAATGGCAGTTCAGGTTGGCGATAAGGTAAAGAAAGGCCAATTGCTATTTTCCGACAAAAAAACCGAAGGTGTCTTGTACACCGCTCCTGCTGCAGGTACTGTCGCCGCCATTAATCGCGGGGCACGCCGTGTTCTGCAATCTGTGGTTATCGACGTTGAGGGTGATGACCAGGAAACGTTCGCAAAATACTCTGCAGATCAGCTGGCGTCATTGGCTGAAGCGGATGCTCGAGACAATCTGGTCAAATCAGGCCTTTGGACGGCCTTGAGAACCCGGCCTTACAGCAAAGTGCCTGCCGTCGACTCGACCCCTAACTCGATCTTTGTTACCGCAATGGATACCCATCCACTGGCGGCAGATCCCGGGCTCGTCATTGGTGAGAATGCACAGAGCTTCAATGATGGTGTGACTGTACTGTCAACACTCACCGCTGGAAAAGTGTTTGTTTGCCAGGCAGCGGGCGCCAATTTGCCTGTGAAAGCCAGCGGCAAAGTCGAAGTGGCTGAATTTGGCGGTGTGCACCCAGCGGGTAATGCTGGCACGCACGTGCATTTTCTTGACCCTGTTAGCGCCACCAAAACAGTTTGGACGGTGGGTTATCAGGACGTTATTGCCATTGGTAAGCTATTTACCCGTGGCGAGCTTTGCTTTGATCGCGTTATTTCGTTGGCAGGTCCGCAGGTTGAAACGCCTAGATTGGTGAAAACCTTATTGGGTGCAAACCTCGAAGAGCTGACGGCTGGTCAACTGAAAGCGGGTGAAAACCGTATAGTGAGTGGTTCTGTTTTTGGAGGGCGTCACGCTTACGGCCCGCATGCCTACCTTGGTCGTTACCACAATCAGGTAACTGTGTTGAGCGAAGGCAATGATCGACCCTTTATGCACTACCTGCGTGCGGGTTTTAACCTGTTTTCGATCATGGGAATTTACATTTCCAGTCTGCTTGGTGGCAAAAAGTATGCTTTTACTACCACAACCAACGGTAGCGAGCGAGCGATGGTGCCGGTAGGTAACTACGAGCGTGTTATGCCTTTGGATATTCTGCCTACCCATCTGCTTCGTGCACTGGTGGTGGGTGATACCGATATGGCACAGAAGCTGGGCTGCCTGGAACTGGACGAAGAGGATTTGGCCTTGTGCACCTTTGTGTGTCCTGGCAAATACGAATACGGTCCAATTTTGCGTGATAACCTCGCGCGAATTGAGAAAGAGGGCTAATTACCATGGCATTACGTAAATTTTTAGATAGCCTGGAGCCGCACTTTCATAAAGGTGGCAGGTGGGAAAGCTGGTACGCGCTTTACGAAGCCGTAGATACCGTTTTTTACCGTCCAAGCGATGTAACCAAAACAACCTCGCACGTACGTGATGGTGTTGATTTGAAACGCATCATGATTACCGTGTGGATGTGCACTTTTCCCGCCATGTTTTACGGTATGTACAATCTGGGTTGGCAAGCCAATACGGCGATGGCTGAACTGGGTTTGACCACTATCGATAATTGGCGTGGTTTGTTTATTGGCAGTTTTGACCCCAGCAGCCTGTGGGATTGTCTCTGGCATGGTGCCTTGTACTTCCTGCCAATCTATGCAGTCACCTTTGTGGTGGGCGGTTTCTGGGAAGTGCTTTTTGCCATGAAACGTGGTCATGAAGTTAACGAAGGATTCTTTGTTACTTCTATTCTGTTTGCTCTGATTTGCCCACCAAGCGTGCCTTTGTGGCAGGTTGCTCTGGGTATTTCTTTTGGTGTTGTTATTGCTAAAGAGGTATTTGGTGGTACGGGCAAAAACTTCCTGAACCCAGCGTTAGCGGGTCGTGCTTTCCTGTTCTTCGCTTATCCTGCATCAATGTCAGGTGACGCGGTATGGACTGCGGTAGATGGTTACACCGGCGCGACTGCGCTGTCTGTGGCAGCGACTGACGGTATGGCTGCACTGCAAAGCCAGATGACGTGGCTGGATGCGTTCTTTGGCCATATGCAGGGTTCAATTGGTGAAACATCAACCTTGGCCATTATTATTGGCGGTGTGTTCTTGTTGCTCACCAAAATTGCGTCATGGCGAATTATTGCCGGTGTAATGCTGGGCATGATGCTGACCGCAACCATTTGTAACGTGCTTGGCGATCCTAACTCTAACTCAATGATGGCAATGCCATGGTATTGGCACCTGGTAGTGGGTGGCTTTGCCTTCGGTATGGTATTCATGGCAACTGATCCTGTGTCGGCGTCAATGACCAATGCGGGTAAATGGTGGTTTGGTGCGTTAATTGGTTTCATGGTGGTGATCATTCGAGTGGTGAATCCGGCGTTCCCGGAAGGCATGATGTTGGCAATTCTGTTTGCAAACTTGTTTGCCCCCCTGATTGACCACTTCGTGATTCAGGCAAATGTGAAGCGGAGGTTGGCTCGTGTCTAATAAAGATTCTGTTGTAAAAACAATCTCCGTAGCGCTTGTACTGTGTATCGTGTGCTCGGTGATTGTGTCGACTGCGGCGGTAATGCTGAAACCTGCCCAGGTAGCCAATAAGGCGAAAGACTACAAGCGCAATATTCTGCAAGCAGCTGGGTTGTACCAGGCGGATAAGTCTGTTGAAGAACAGTTCAAGCAGATCTCTACTAAGTTGGTTGAACTGGATTCTGGCAAGTTCACCAATGAAATAGACCCTGCCGACTATGACCAGCGTTCAGCCAGTAAAGACCCGGCTACGTCTACTGAGTTGTCTGACGACGAAGACATCGCGAAAATTTCGCGCCGTGTGAATATTGCTGAGGTGTATCTGGTGAAATCTGCTGCCGGCGACATTGAGAAGGTGATTTTGCCTATCAAAGGTTACGGGCTCTGGTCAACGCTGTACGGCTTTATCGCCTTGGAAGGTGACCTGAATACAGTTGTGGGTATCGGTTTCTACGAGCACGGTGAAACACCAGGGCTAGGTGGTGAAGTGGATAACCCCAAGTGGAAGGCAATCTGGGAAGGCAAAGAAGTGTATGACAGTAAAGGTGATGTTGCGATTCGCGTGATTAAAGGTCAGGCAGCACCGAATTCAGAACACGACGTTGATGGTCTTTCAGGTGCCACCCTTACCAGTAAAGGTGTCAATAACCTGGTGCACTTCTGGTTGGGCAAAGATGGTTATGAACCATTCCTGCGAAACCTGAAAAAAGGGGAGGCGTAATCATGAAAGTTAAAGAGTTACTGTTTAAGCCGGTTTTCGAAAATAACCCGATTGCGTTGCAAATTTTGGGTATTTGTTCAGCTCTGGCAGTTACCAGTAGTTTGAAAGTTACCTTGGTAATGTGTATCGCATTAACCCTGGTTACGGCATTTTCAAACCTGTTTGTGTCTTTGGTACGTAACCATGCACCAAGCAGCATTCGTATCATTGTGCAAATGACTATTATCGCCTCACTGGTAATCGTGGTAGACCAAATTCTGAAAGCGGTGGCTTATGACATCAGTAAGCAGCTGTCAGTATTCGTGGGTTTGATTATTACCAACTGTATCGTGATGGGTCGCGCAGAAGCCTATGCTATGAAAAACCCGCCGATTCCCAGCTTTTTAGACGGTATCGGTAACGGTTTGGGCTACAGTGCCATGTTGGTATCTCTTGCAGTTGTGCGGGAGCTGTTTGGTTCTGGTAAGTTGCTGGGTGTGGAAATTCTACCTCTGGTAACCGACGGGGGCTGGTATGTCTCTAACGGCCTGCTGTTGTTGCCGCCTAGCGCCTTCTTTTTGATTGGTTTGTTCATCTGGGGCTTACGTTCTTGGAAGAAAGGCCAGATTGAAGAACCAGAATTTAAAATTACGGCCAACACCAAACCTAAGGAGGCCTAAGCTGTGGAATATTATTTAAGCCTTTTTGTTAGGGCAATTTTTATCGATAACATGGCGCTCACATTCTTTTTGGGAATGTGTACCTTCCTGGCGGTATCCAAGAAAGTAGATGCTGCCATTGGTTTGGGTATTGCCGTTGTGGTGGTATTGGGCATTACTGTTCCGGTTAACAACCTGCTTTACACCTATTTGTTGGCAGATGGTGCTTTGGCCTGGGCCGGTTTTCCAAATGTTGATTTGAGCTTTCTCGGTTTGATTACTTATATTGGTGTGATCGCTGCGATTGTTCAGATTTTGGAAATGGTACTGGATAAATATGTGCCCGCTCTCTACAACGCATTGGGCGTGTTTTTGCCTTTGATTACGGTTAACTGTGCAATTATGGGTGCGTCTCTGTTCATGGTAGAGCGTGACTATAATTTGGCCGAAAGTACTGTGTTTGGTCTGGGTTCCGGTATTGGTTGGGCAGTTGCCATTACACTGCTGGCCGGTATTCGTGAAAAGCTCAAATACAGTGATGTGCCGGTAGGTTTACAAGGCCTGGGTATCACTTTCATTACCGTTGGCTTAATGTCCCTCGGCTTCATGTCATTCGGCGGTATCGATCTGTAATCGGGGAGAAAAGGACATAGCATGAACATAGAGATTATATTGGGTGTCGTCATGTTCACCGCCATTGTGCTTGCACTGGTTGTGGTGATCCTGAGTGCCCGTTCAAAGCTCGTTAACAGCGGTGATGTTAATATCGTGGTTAATGGCGAAAAAACCTTAACTGTGCCTGCTGGTGGTAAGTTGCTGCAAACGCTTGCAGAGAGCGGTATGTTTTTACCCTCTGCCTGCGGTGGCGGTGGTAGCTGTGCACAATGTAAGTGTGTGGTGAATAACGGTGGCGGTTCGATTCTGCCAACGGAAGAGTCACACTTTAACAAGCGTGAAATACGTGAAGGCTGGCGTTTGTCATGCCAAGTGCCAGTAAAGCAAAACATGGATATCCATGTTGAGGAAGACGTATTCGGTGTTAAGCAGTGGCAATGTACCGTGGAGTCTAACCCGAATGTGGCAACCTTTATTAAAGAGCTGACACTGCGTTTACCTGAAGGTGAAAATGTAGACTTTCGCGCCGGTGGTTACGTGCAGCTGGAAGCGCCTCCGCATCACGTTAAATTTTCTGATTTTGACGTAGAAGAGGAATACCGTGGTGATTGGGAACGCTTTGGCTTCTTTAATCTGGAGTCAAAAGTTGATGAGCCAATTATTCGTGCTTATTCAATGGCCAACTATCCGGAAGAAAGAGGGCTGGTTAAATTTAATATTCGTATCGCGACGCCGCCTCCTGGCTCGCAAGGTATTCCACCGGGCCAGATGTCGTCTTACGTATTCAGCCTGAAGCCTGGGGACACGATTACCGTATTCGGGCCATTTGGTGAGTTTTTTGCTAAAGATACCGATGCAGAAATGGTGTTTATCGGTGGTGGTGCGGGTATGGCGCCTATGCGCTCGCACATCTTCGATCAGCTCAAGCGTTTGAATTCAAAACGTAAAATTTCATTTTGGTACGGTGCGCGTTCACTGCGTGAACTGTTCTATCAAGACGAATACGATATGCTGGCGGAAGAAAATGATAACTTCAAATGGCATATTGCGTTGTCGGATCCACAACCGGAAGACAATTGGTCTGGGCTGACAGGTTTTATTCATAATGTGCTTTATGAAAACTACCTGAAAGATCACCCCGCACCAGAAGATTGCGAATACTACATGTGTGGGCCGCCAATGATGAACGCGGCAGTGATCAAAATGTTGAAAGATCTGGGCGTAGAAGACGAGAATATTTTACTTGATGACTTCGGTGGTTAATCCCCAGCGTCCAAAAAATATGAGGCCCGCCATGCGGGCCTCGTTTTTTTTAGGGCTGCTTATCTTATTGCTTTCTGCCTGTCAGGAAACCCAAACACCCGCGGTTTATCTTTCGGGAGAAACCATGGGTACCACGTATCACATTACGTTGATACCCGACAATCCGGCATTTGTCGAGTCGGTATTGGCTGCCGATATCGATGAAGCACTTGACCGTGTCAATCAGCTGGCATCAACGTATCGCTCAGACTCAGATTTAAGTTTATTTAATCAGTCACCATTGGGTGAGTGGTGTGCAGTGCCCAAACCCTTGTTGCATATGTTGCAGGTCGGCTTTGATCTAAACAAGCTAAGTGCGGGGGCATATGATATTACTGTGGGCCCCCTGGTAGATTACTGGGGTTTTGGTGCCGGTAAAGAAGCCGATGTAAGGCATTTGCCGGTCGATGTATTAAAACAGAATATTGAGGCTATCAAAGCCAATGTGGGTATGCAGTATCTTGAAGTGGATATAGCGAATGCCAAGGCCCGTCGGCTGCGAGATATTGAAGTAGACCTATCTTCCATTGCCAAAGGTTATGGCGTGGATGTGGTTGCTGAGCTACTTGAGCTCAATGGCGTAAACCGCTATTTAGTGGAAATTGGCGGTGAAGTTAGGGTAAAAGGGAGTAATCCCAGTAATCAAGCGTGGCGTATCGGTATTGAAATGCCGGCCTTGGGGCATGAGGGTGTAACCCAGGCCATCGCGCTATCTGATGAGGCTGTGGCAACGTCTGGCGACTATCGTAATTATTACGAGGTTGATGGCCAACGTATTTCTCATATGATAGACCCGAGAACGGGGTATCCTGTGCAACATACCCTTGCATCCGTTACGGTGATTGATAGTACAACGGAGCGGGCCGATGGACTTGCGACCATGTTCAGTGTGATGGGGTTTGAGAAAGCGCTGAAACTGGCTAATGATGAGGGTATAGCCGTATATTTTATTGTAAGGGAAGCGAATGGTTTTGCGTCTTATCATTCTGACACGTTTTCTCCGTATTTAGAGAGGTTAGCGAAATGATGATTTATGTTGTGGCGTTTTTGGTGCTGCTATTAGTGGTCACTGGTATGGCTATTGGTGTCATTATGGGGCGTAAGCCACTAACAGGCTCGTGCGGTGGCGTTGGCAAGGCCTTGGGCGAGCCCAACTATACATGCGATATTTGCGGCGGCGATGAGGCAAAATGCGAAGAACAGCAAAAATTGAATAATAAAGATGAAAAAAATAATAAAAACAAAGAGTTAGCATACGAAGTTAAGTAAAATTATTATTGGAGAGTGACTAACGATGGCGTATAGGGCGAATTAGAACGATGACAGAATATACCTATGATGTACTGGTGATTGGTTCAGGACCTGCGGGAGAAGGGGCCGCTATTGCGGCAGTCAAAGGCGGCAAGCGAGTTGGTTTGGTGGAAAATCAGAGTGTTGTGGGTGGTAACTGTACCCATAAGGGCACCATTCCCTCAAAAGCACTGCGCCATGCTGTCAAGCAGATCACCCGATTTAATACCAATCGCCTGTTTCGGGTGATTGGAGAGCCAAGGAAGCTGTCGTTTCCTGTGGTACTCGATACAGCCAAAGAGGTGATTCCTAAAAAAGTAGAGTTGCATGCCAGCCACTATGCGCGTAACCGTATTAACGTACACCGAGGCACCGCGCATTTTATTGACGGTACGACATTAGGCGTTGCTCGTGTAGATGGCATTACTGACCATGTAAAAGCCAAAGATATCGTGATTGCAACTGGCTCGCGCCCGTATAACCCGGCAGATGTTGATTTCACACACCCCCGGGTTTACGACAGTGATACTATCCTGGAAATGCGACACACACCGCGGTCGTTGATTATTTATGGCGCGGGTGTCATTGGTAGTGAATACGCATCGATTTTCTCTGGCCTGGGTATCAAAGTCGATTTAATCAATAACCGCGACCGGCTACTTTCATTTCTTGACGATGAAATTTCTGATGCTTTGAGTTATCACCTACGCGACAGCGGTGTAATGGTACGGCACAACGAAGAGTACAGTTCGGTCGTTGCCAGCGACCGCTGTGTGACGCTACACCTACAGTCGGGTAAAAAGTTACAGGCAGATGCCTTGCTCTGGTGTAATGGTCGAACGGGTAACACCGATGAATTAAAGCTTGAAAATGCCGGTTTGTCGGCGAACCATCGGGGACAACTCTCGGTAAACGAGCTGTATCAAACCGAAGCTGAACACATTTACGCCGCGGGCGATGTGATCGGCTGGCCAAGCCTGGCCAGTGCTTCCTACGATCAGGGGCGGTCTGCCGCCAAAGTGATTTTGGGTGAAACCGAGGACGCCTACGTGGCTGATGTGCCTACCGGCATCTATACCTTGCCAGAGATCAGTTCAATCGGCAAAAACGAAAGGGAGTTGACCGCTGCCAAAGTGCCCTACGAAGTGGGGCGTGCCTTTTTCAAACATACCGCGCGTGGGCAGATCAGTGGTGAAGATGTGGGCATGCTCAAATTGCTGTTTCATGTAGATACCCTGGAAATTCTGGGTATTCATTGCTTTGGTGCTGAAGCGTCAGAGATTATTCACATTGGCCAAGCCATTATGAAACAGGAAGGTACGGCGAATAATATTGAGTATTTCACCACTACCACCTTTAACTATCCCACCATGGCGGAAGCTTATCGCCAAGCCGCATTAAATGGTTTGAATCGAGTGAGGCGTTTTTAGCCCTATTGTGTATGTGGTTGTGTACCTAAAGAAAAGCCGGCAAATGCCGGCTTTTTTAAGTGTGCAGGTGTTCACCTATAGCGGCGAAGCAGCCAGTAACTCCGTCACCAGTTTTTCAAGGCGTATGGCTACCGGTGTATTTAATACGGTTTCGTTAATATTTTTGCGTACTTGGTTGAGCTTACTTCTCGCCAGTCGGAAGTGCGCGGTAATGGGCTCGTATTCAAGGTCGTGATCCTGGACGCTGAGTTTGCCCAACTCAATAATTTCGCTGTTCACAGCACTGACCAGGTCATAAAAAAGATCTTTGGTTTCCATCGAGTTTGCTTGCCAATACGCCTCGTCTAACCCTTTAACCAAGTCTTCAAGAATTGTTGCTGCTTGTGCAATGCTTGCTTTTTCCATTATTTCTCTGCCTTATTGATAGGGTGTCGAATGTAACGTTTATACCTGCCTTATCAGACCTTCTTGAGCGGTTGATGCTACCAAAACGCCGTCTTGATTATAGAGTAACCCACGGTTGAGCCCCCGACCATGGCCGGCCCAAGGGCTATCGGTTTGGTAAAGTAGCCACTCGTCACAGCGAAAATCTTGATGAAACCAGATGGCATGGTCAAGGCTTGCAGCATGCATTTTGTCACTAAAAATAGAGTTAGGGTGGGGCAGCACACTGGTCGCCAATAGCCCTAAATCAGATGCAAAGGCCAATGCGGTGCGGTGTATGGCCGGGTCGTCTGGTAAAGGCTGCCTGGCTTTCAACCAGAAAAAACACTCCGGTGGCTCGGTGATACCTTCACCGAATACATTGGGTAAGACAGGCTTTAACTCGATATAAGGGTTTTCATCAATGGAGTCGATAACGTGCTGGTTTTCTTCTGGCGCCAATTTGTTAAGGCAGTCGGCCATTGAATGTAATACGTCTGGAGCAGGAATGGTTTTAGGCATTTGGGGTGTTTGGTGAGCGTAACCCGGCTCGAGTGCGTGATAAGAGGCTGCCAGGCTGAAGATGACTCTGCCATTCTGGCGCCCAAGAACCCTTGCTGTAGTGAAGCTGGTGCCTGTTTTTAGTACGTCAACGTCATAGATGACTGGCGTATCACTGTTGCCTGGGTGAAGAAAGTAGGCATGACAAGAATTTACCGGGCGTGGGGGGCTGGTATCGGCTATGGTTTCGTTGGCTGCATATAGGGCTTGGCCTAAAACTTGGCCGCCAAACAGAATTTTTCGATGGTTTTCCTGGTGGAATCGACTGCGATACAGGTTTTTATCCAGACGTTCGAGGCTCAGAAGGTCAAAAAAATCGATTGTCATTGCTGCTTAATTCTCAAATGCTTGGCCATATTTGCGCTTCGCTGAATGGCTTCGAGTATTACATGTGGTTAAAGCTAGGGATTGCCTTGCCGATTTATAACGTCATACTGGGTTGATTCAGGCCACGTTTATGAGCTTGTACGGGAGGCTCTTATGGCAAAAATAAAGCGTTACTATCGCATATCTGTAGGTGTAATAGCGAGTTTACTGTGCGGTTGCACGCTTCAGTATACACAGTCGCTTGCTCAGCAAAGCGCTGAGGATACGGGACTGGTTCGTGCTGTTTCGGTTAAACGGCAACAGAATATGGTGGTGCACCCAGCATCAGCAGTATTGGTCGCCAGACCGATTACCGATGCCTTTTCAACTCGCCTGAACCGACAGGTTGGCCGCGAGCTGTACGAAGCGGTGGCACAGATTTATCCGCTGGCGGTTATTTCGCAGCAGCCACTCTCGCTGTCAGATGCTTTGACCCTCGCAGGGGCTGAGGGTATTCCCTTTGTGTTGTATGCCAAGCCGGTTGGTTATGATGATAATTCAGCCAGTATTAAGGAGCTATCGCGCCACTGGCCCGAGGACGGGCGTTTAGGAATGGACCATTTTAACATTCAGGTCGGTCTTTATGATGTTTATTCCAAGCGCCTCATTGATCTGAGCCTGCTGCATGCTAAAACGGGCTTCTTTAGCGCTGCAGGCCAGCCAGAGAGTCTATTGAAACCCGCATTTAACGAATATGTAAGGCAGCTTTCCGGGCCTGTTTGGGCCTCAAGGTAGCGTCATTTATGGATGCTTCCGGTTTTTATCAGCGTATTCGTCAACAGACTCAAAGCAACAAGGGCAAGGTGCCACCGGTCACTAAATGGAATCCCGATTTGAGTGGTGACATTGATATCGTTATTGATGCACAAGGGCAGTGGTTTCATGCTGGAAGCCCGGTCAAGAGACAGGCGCTGGTCGATTTGTTTTCATCGATTTTAAAGCGCGAGGGCGACGACTACTTTCTGGTTACACCGGTGGAAAAATGGCGTATTCAAGTTGCCGTAGCGCCGTTGTTGATGGTGGCACTTGACGTACAAAATCGAGGCACACCGGCGCAATACATCCGACTGCAAACTCAGCAACTCGACTGGATAAGCCTTGATGAGCCTGATGAACTGTCGGCTCGGCTGCATAATGGGCGGTGGGTGCCGATTATGCATGTGCGTGATAATTTGCACGCCCTGATTGACCGAAACGTGTACTACCATTTAGCCGAGCTTGCGGTTACAGAAGGCGATGCGGCAGGAATGCTGGGTACAAAAAAACCGGCTGAGGCTGACACTTATGGCGTTGTCAGCGCAGGCCGGTTTTTTCCGCTGCTAGCGGGCTAAGTTTACATATTCGGGTAATTAGGCCCACCTGCACCTTCAGGGGTTACCCAGGTAATGTTTTGGCTAGGATCTTTAATGTCGCAGGTTTTGCAATGCACACAGTTCTGGCTATTGATCTGAAACTTCTTGTCGCCCTGATCATTTTCGATAACTTCATACACTCCCGCCGGGCAGTAGCGCTGGGCTGGTTCAGCAAAGCGGGGCAGGTTCACTGAAAGCGGTAAGTCCGGGTCAATCAATTGTAAATGGCATGGCTGATTTTCTTCGTGGTTAGTGTTTGAGAGAAACACGGAAGAGAGCTTGTCAAAACTCAATTTACCATCGGGCTTGGGGTAATCAATGGGTGTGAACTGGTCTGCTGGGCGCATTGCGGCGTAGTCTGGCTTTTGATCAGATAATGTCCAAGGCAGCTTGCCATTGAAGATATTGATATCAATAAAGGCGTATGCTGAGCCGAGAATATTGCCCCATTTATGCTGTGCGGGCCCAAAGTTGCGCTGGGTATGCAGCTCTTTCCACGCCCATGAGTCTTTATACGCTTGGGTGAACTCGTCCAGCCGATCATTCTGGCGCGATGCGACCAATGCCGCTGCCGCCGCTTCTGCCGCCAGCATACCGGATTTCATCGCCGTATGCGTGCCTTTGATTTTGGCAAAATTGAGCGTACCGGCATTGTCACCCAGTAACACTCCACCGGGAAAGACCATCTCTGGTTGCGATTGCAGACCGCCTTTGGTAATTGCTCGAGCGCCGTAGGCAATTCGCTCCCCACCCTGCAAATACTGTTTCACAACCGGGTGATGCTTGAATCGTTGAAACTCGTCAAATGGGCTTACGTAAGGGTTTTCGTAAGAGAGATCGGTAATCAGCCCCAGCGCTACTTGCTGATCTTCAAGGTGATACAGGAAGCTACCGCCAGCGGTGCCAGAGT
Source organism: Cellvibrionaceae bacterium (assembly GCA_050289485.1). Lineage (GTDB taxonomy): Bacteria > Pseudomonadota > Gammaproteobacteria > Pseudomonadales > Cellvibrionaceae > JBNKFV01. Next base: position 17,705 of record JBNKFV010000017.1, on the reverse strand, counting down.
CTTTCAATGGCCAACCAGCCGCATGAATGACAAGCCCAGGACGATGTTGCTCGGCGGGTACTTTCCAGAGTTCTTTAATGCCGATACCGTAATGCTGGGGATCTTTGCCCTCATCAAGTTTGTACTTGGCGATCAATAGTTTGCCCAGATGACCACGGCAGCCCTCGGCAAAGAAAGTATATTTTGCGCGCAACTCCATGCCTGGCATAAAGCCGTCTTTCTCAGAACCATCGGCAGCGCGGCCCATATCGCCGGTAATAATACCGGCTACATTGCCTTCGTCATTGTGCAGAATGTCTGCAGCGGTGAATCCGGGGAAAATTTCCACGCCCAGGTTTTCGGCCTGCGCGGCGAGCCATCGGCACAGGTTACCCAAACTGATAATGTAGTTGCCTTTGTTGTGCATGGTTTTTGGCACAAACAAATCGGGAATGCGTTTGGCGGACTCAGCGTCTTTGAGGAGGTAGATTTCGTCAGCGGTTACAGGCGTATTGAGCGGTGCGCCCAGCGCTTGCCAGTCGGGAAACAGTTCACTGAGTGCAGTGGGTTCCACTACTGCGCCAGACAGGATATGAGCGCCAACCTCTGAGCCTTTCTCGACAACACAAACGGAAATGTCTTCGTTAATTTGCTTCAGGCGACAGGCTGCGGCCAGGCCAGATGGCCCCGCGCCAACGATAACGATATCGTATTCCATGTACTCTCGATCCATTCTGCCTCCTCAATTCGCTATTTCTATCTACTTTTAGTAGTACCGATCAAACTGGCCTGCAATGTACCATGGCTCAAAATGCGCTCTCAATAACCAAAAGTGGTTTATCACTGGCCTGAATAGGCATTACCCGGCAAGAATCATTGCCGGGTGAATAAGCGCCCTTTAATAGAACCCCATGAGTGGAGAATAGTATGTCTGATGACCTATTAACGGTACGGGTACAAAAAAAAGAACTGGCAGCAGTAGATATTTATCGCTATGAACTGGTTTCACCGGAAGGTAAAGCATTGCCTGCATTTACCGCCGGGGCGCATGTTGATGTGCATATCCGCGATGGATTAATCCGCCAGTATTCTTTAAGCGGTAGCCCGCAAAACACCGATGTGTATGAAATTGGCGTGTTGCGTGATCCGGCCTCTCGCGGTGGTTCTATTGCCATGCATGACGATATACAAGAGGGCGATCTGATTAATATTAGTATGCCTCGCAACCATTTTCCCATAGAGCCTCTTGCGAAGCAGCATATACTGTTGGCTGGCGGCATAGGGGTTACGCCGATACTGTGCATGGCTGAGCAGCTCTCTCATGACGGTGCAGATTTTATAATGCATTATTGCTCTCGTTCAGAATCCCGAGCAGCGTATCGTGAACGTATTGCCGGTAGCCGCTTTGCCCACCGAGCCTATTTTCATTACGATGACGGCGCCGCTGAGCAAAAACTTGACCTAAAACGGGTATTAGGGCGGGCAGATAGCCGCAAGCATCTTTATATATGCGGCCCCACCGGCTTTCTTGACTTTGTGCGTAACAGCGCAAAAGAGGCTGGCTGGCCCGATGCCAATGTGCATTTTGAGTACTTTGGCGCAGAGGTTGCGGCTTCTACCGTGACCGACAGTTTCCAGGTGAAAATCGCTAGTTCCGGAGTCGTAGTGAGAGTTAATCCCGACGAGTCCATTGTCGAGGTGTTGGCTCAGCATGGCGTGACCATACCGGTATCCTGCGAGCAGGGTGTGTGTGGTACTTGCCTCACTGGCGTGCTGGAGGGAACCCCTGAACACCTTGATCACTACTTGACCGATGAAGAGCGGGCGGATAACGATCAGATTTTGTTGTGTTGCTCGCGCTCGAAAAGTCCATTACTGGTACTTGACCTCTAGCCAGCTCTTTCTGGTCCTACGTCTTATACAGAGTAGTCTTTCCTGAAAAGAAAGGGTTACTCTGGCGCTTATAATCTCTAAAATAGCGCTACTTACCCATTTTGACGGAATGCAGAGGTAGTTGTGGATTACGAGGCGTTTGAATCTATTTCAATGACCCTAGGAATTGGGGGGTTGATGCTGTTTATGTTCTTTATTGTTTGGGATTTGGCGAAACAGTCGAAAGCTGGCAAATTTGGCACGTTCATCTTGTTTATCGCCTTGGGCATGGGGTTGGTTGGCTTTCTTATCAAGACCATATTAGTGGAAGTAATTCTATAATTCCTATCAGCAGCTGTGGAAAAGTGTCTGAGTAAATGGGGGATGTATGTTGGAATTGTTTAAGCCCGAGACGAAGGTTCAGCGTGACCGTAAAATAATGCGTGAGACTGACGCCCGCATGGCGAAGTACAGCCGCCGCGGCATTATGTTTACTTTTTTTGTCTTCGTTATCGCACTGCTGGTCGGCAGTTTCTACGACGAATACACCGAGTTGGCGTTGATGCTTGCGTGCGGTCTATTGCTGCTTACACTCCTTCGTAGTTACTTGCTTTTCCGGTTTGATGTGTTATACGCAAGGGGACCGTCACGCTGGCGTAATGTGTATTTTTTTGCTTCATTTTGTGGCGCTATATTGTGGAGTGTGATTCTCTGCAGTATGACGCTAACCGTAGGGCTAAAGCACGAAGTGTCATTTATGTGGTTTTACACGGCTGTGTTTTTTGCCACGATCACAAACGTAATGGCCCCTTACCGACGTTTCATGACACTGTATATGTATATGGGAATTGCACCCAGTGCGATAGCGGCACTGGTGTTGGGAACCATCGACGGCTACCTGTATGGGTTCACCTTTATTATTCTTTTGTTTTTACTGCGTAATCAAATTCGCCTGGTGTGCAGTTCGTACTGGAATCGCCTTGAAGCAAATTACCAGCTTAAACAACGCGCCAATGTTCTCGAAGTCGAAAAGCGTGATTCTCTTGCTGCCGTACAGTTCAATAATTCGTTTCTCTCGAACCTGAGTAACGATTTTCGCAGCTCGCTTAACGATATTATGGGAGCGCTTTCCCTTTTGGAAGGCTCTGAACTGAGTGCTAGGCAACGAGAGTGGGTGCAGTTTGCGGAAAAGGCCGGTGAGCGACAATTGAACCTGGTAAACAACGTGAAAGATTTTTCACAGTTGAATTCTGATTCCCTGGTGCTGGATATCAATGTCTTCAATTTGCGTCGCCATTTGGAGAGCCTGTTGGAGGATCTTTGTATAGAAGCTAACAGACAGGGATTTGAGCTCAATTATATTTTTGATAACACTTTACCTGTACGAGTAAGGGGCGATGCCATTCGTATTGCCCAGATCCTCTCAAACCTAGCCCACATTATGATTAACCGCTCTCAGGGCGGAAACCTACTTTTTAAAGCCGAGCAGCAGATCGATGAGAATGATAAAGGTGTGGCACTTTTTACGATTAAAAATGTAGGCGGTCATGTCGATCTGAGTGATGATGAATTGGTTAACAACCCTTATCTACAGGCACATAAAAACCATCCTGGTATTGGACTCGGTTTGTCGATAAGTAAAGGCCTGACGGAAAGCATGGGCGGTTTTCTGCAATTTAGACGCACAGAAAAAGGCGATGCTTACTTTTCGTTTCAGCTGGAAATGGAAGCCACTGGTATGTTTGTAGCAGACGAGTCGAGCTTTCCTCCCAAGCGCATAGTGTTATCGGGTTTTCCAGAGGAAATACAGGGCAATATTGCCGATGCCTGTTTGCATTGGGGGTTGATGTCTGAAGTTGTCAAAGATGAAAAAACATTACTTGAGCGCATTGATGAACCCACCCAGCACCAACACCCGGTAGAGGCGGTTTTTCTTTATGCTGAAAAAGATATCAGCGAGCTGCCTAATGCCTTGAATACGCTGTTTACCATGGTGCCAAACGTAGCCGTGCTGTGTGCCTTGAGTCCGATTCATATGGAGTCAGCTGTTTACCGAGATAATAAAGCTGTGTTTGAGCGGGTTAATATTGTCTTTAAACCTATCATCAGACAACATCTTAAAGATGCGTTACGTTTGGTATTGGCATTAGATGCAGATAATGCGGCTGAGAGTGTTAGCGAGTCGAAACCTCATATTTTGATTGTAGATGATCAACGTGTAGACCAGCAGGTAGTTGACGCTATGATAAGAAAAATGGGGTGCCAGACCACTGTCGCCAGTAGCGGAGAGGAGGCTTTGACATTGTTGCCGCAGCAGCAGTTTGATTTAACGCTGCTCGATTGCAATATGCCTGGTCTGAATGGTTACGATACTGCCGCGGCAATACGGCAAAAAGAGTCAGAGGCGGGCACCGGGCAGCACATGCCAATAATCGCCATTTCTGCAGATGCCAGTGAGGGCGAACATGGTATTTGCCTGGCTGCCGGTATGGATGACTATCTGCCTAAGCCCACCCGTTACAATGAGTTGCAAAAACGTGTTCAACGCTGGCTTAAACAACGCCCTCGCGTTAGTCAGTAAAAGCCACCTTTTGGTGGCTTTTACTGGTTTACTTTTCAAGCTGATGAAGATGTACATCCATTTGTGGGAATGGGATGCTTACGCCAGCTTCGTCGAGTTTTAATTTAATATTTTCTGTCAGGTCAAAGCGCACTGCCCAGTAATCTGCAGAATTTACCCATGGGCGAACCACCAGGTTAACAGAGGAGTCGGCTAATTCTGAGACCGCTACGGTTGGGGCTGGGTCTTGCAAAATTCGCTCATCGGCTTCAATCAACGTGGTAATCACTTCTTTGGTGACCTTAAGGTCGGCATCATAAGAAACTCCAACCACCAGGTCGATACGTCGTGTTGGCTGCGTTGAAAAGTTGGTAATGTTGCCACCCATGACTGCTGAGTTGGGAACAATAATGGTTTTATTGTCTGGTGTTTTCAGGGTGGTGGCGAAGATACTGATTTCAGACACGGTACCGGCAGTACCGGCGGCTTCAATAAAATCACCTGCTTTACAAGGCTTGAACATCACCATTAATACGCCTGAGGCAAAGTTGGCCAGCGAGCCTTGCAGTGCCAAGCCAACCGCTAAACCCGCAGCACCGACTACCGCAACGAATGACGCGGTTTGAATACCCAATTGGCTCAATGTCGCAATGATGACAATGGTCATGCCCAAAGCATAAGCAATGTTACAGGCAAAGCCTGACACGGTTGCCTCCATGCCGCGTTTATCCAGTGTTTTACGGATCACACTAGTGACCATTTTAGCAAGCCATTTACCCACCAGGTAAATAACAACTGCCAGTAAAATTTTGATGCCGTATTCGGTCATCAGGGCAGTGACTTTGTCCCATGAAATGTCAAAATCCATTATGTTCTCCTTGTCGTTAAGCTATTTGGTTTGGTATTAGAAAAGGTGCTGAGGCCCTAGGAATTGTCTGGATACGTCGTTATCCTTGGAAGCTCAATAATACTGCGTAAGCTGAGAAGCGTAAATCAATATGATATTCACCCACGATGACAAATACGAGAAAGCGCTTACGTTTTCTCGACTTGATAAAGAAAGTGTTTTTTCCACGGCCTCTCGTCATTCTTTTACGCTGGATGAACGGCATTGGCCCACTGCTGAACATTACTATCAGGCGAATAAGTTTCCGGGTACGTCAACCTTCAATAAAATGTTAACCGTTGATGCAAACCAGGCCCATAAATTGGGTAATGCTTGGTGGCGGCCTAAGCGCAAAGGCTGGAAAAGCATGCGAACTACCATAATGACCCGCGCACTATACAGTAAATGCCAGCAGAACCCCGAGGTGAAGGCTGCACTCCTGGCCACCGGTGATCAATTGATTGCCGAGACTTCAGCCTATGACCATTTTTGGGGCCTGGGCAGAGACCTGCGCGGCAAAAACCAGATGGGTAAAATCTGGATGAATATTCGCGATAAAATTCGTACGGATGAGAAGGAGGCTTGATGTGAGTTAGTCGCGCCGTAATTCGTCTTTTACCGCGATAGGATTTGGTAAATTGAAAATAACGATATAGCTCGATAGCAGGAAAGTAATAATCGCTGTTGTTTGGATCAGCGTTGAGGCTCGCTCATCAATCATGTTTGCGCCGAGTGCCACAAAGGTAATTAACAGCGAAAACTCGCTGATTTGTCCCAGTCGAAAGCCTATATCCCAAGCCAACCCGGTACTTTCACTTTGGCCGTGCAGCAGGTAACGATAGGTGATGGGTTTGATAATCAGAACAGCTGCCGACAGTACCAGGGCAGCCACAATGACATCCGGTAGCAGGGCAAGATTGAATTGAGCACCAAGCGAAAAGAAAAACAGAATCAGGAAAAAGTCACGCAAGGGTTTCAGGCTGATCGCTATATACTGTGCTACCGGGCTAGTGGCGATCGAAATTCCCGCTAAAAATGCCCCTATTTCTGCCGAAAGCCCAAGAAATTCACACGCCTCTGCCAGGCCCAGGCACCAGCCAATGGCCAGCAGAAATGTGTATTCATGGAAACGATCAAATTTGTGCATGAGTGGAAGCAACACATAGCGCACAAAGAGAAACGCAAAAGCGGTCACGACGGGGAGGGCGGCAAAGGTCATACCCAGTTGGCTGAAATTGACTTCGCCCAAATCGCCACTGAGCAGAATAATCAAGCAGGCAATAGCAAGGAAATCTTGCAGCAACAACATGCCCACCATCATTTCGCCGGTATGTTTATGGTGCAGTACTGTGGTTGGCAGTAGCTTGATGCCGATGATGGTGCTGGAAAACATCATGGCCATGCCGATAATCAGGTTATCCGCATGGGAGAAACCAAACAGGTGACCTATGGCATACCCCATCACGGCAAAAATCACAGAACTGATGAGCCCCACGGTGGTTGCTTTCTTGAGTACGGCGATCAAGGCTTTGAACTGCATATCGAGCCCGAGCAAAAACAGTAGAAAGATAATGCCGATACGCGAGATTTCCGAAATCAGAGAAACATTGGTGATCAGTTTGAAGCCGTATGGGCCAAGCATGGCACCTACAACAATGTAGGCAACCAGCAAGGGTTGGCGGGTGTAGAGCGCCAGGGAAGACAATATGGCCGCGCCGGTAAAAATAAGAAAAAACGATTGAAACAGCGACCCTTCCATTTTTGACTCTCAAATGCGTGAATAACAATTATGGCACTGCCTTATCGTGCCTTCAAACGGTTGGTTGAGAATGGAGCACGATCAGTTTGGTATTCTCTAGGGCCTGTTAACACTAAAAAAGCGAAATTCAAGGCTTCATAAAGCTTGCGCCAAATATGCAAAAAGCCCCGGTGTTGGCCGGGGCTCTCGTCTGTAGTGGAAGAGATCAGGCGCGGCGCCGGAACAGTGGCAGCGGTTGATCACACGCCGCCTGATAACAGTCGCTGAAGTCGCCAAGTGAGGGAAGGCATTCTTCAAGCACGATATCACTATTGGCAAAAGAAAACGCGTTTACACCACAGCGTTTTAAATAGAAAAGCTGATCGCGGATAAAATGTCCGGAGGCCCTTAGCTCACCCGTAAAGCCATAACGTTCACGGAAAAGACGCGCTGCAGAAAACAAGCGGCCGTCCATAAAGGCATGAAAATACAAGGCGATAACGCCCAGCCCTTGGGCATCGTCACCCAGTTGATCGGCAGCTTCGTGGCTGTTAAGCCATACGCCGAGTGTGTCTTTACGCTGGCTTAGCTGCTCTTTCTGTGCCTGCCACACGGCCAGCGGTACGATAACAGGGTTGTTTGGTACCAGCACCGTTGAAGGTTCGTCGGTAGCATCCAACCACGTCCAGCTATCTTCAATGATTTCGCTATCTTTAATCAGCTTTGGCATATACGCGCTCCTTGAAGGGCGTTAAACCTATGCGACGATAGGTATCAATAAACAATTCTTCGCCGTTACGTTGTTCTACGTAAACGTTTAGCAGTTTACGCATCACCTCCGGCATGTCATCAGCGCCAAAGGCAGGTCCAAGCACTTTACCCAGCGAAGTTTCGTTACCGGCATTGCCTCCCAGCTGTACTTGGTAAAATTCTTCGCCTTTTTTGTCGACGCCAAGAATACCGATGTGACCTACGTGGTGGTGGCCACAGGCATTCATACAACCAGAAATGTTGAGATCAAGATCTCCCAGGTCATACACATAATCCATATCGCTGAATTCGCGTTGTATGGCTTCGGCAATGGGAATCGATTTGGCGTTCGCCAGGGAACAGAAATCACCACCCGGGCAACAGATAATATCGGTTAATGTGCCTATATTCGGTGTGGCAAAACCGTTAACTTTTAGTTGTTGCCACAGCTCGAAAAGATCAGTGGTTTTAACATCTGCCATCACCATGTTTTGCTCGTGGGTAGTGCGAACTTCGCCAAAACTGTACTGGTCGGCAAGATCGGCAATGACCTCAAGCTGCTTGTCGGTAACGTCTCCAGGTGCGATGCCAGTTGGCTTGAGTGACAGCACAACTGCATTATAGCCAGGTACCTTATGCGCAATGGTGTTACGTGCAAGCCACTTCGAGAAGGCCAGGTTTTCATCCGCCTGTGTTTTTACCTTACTGGCTGCCGCCGCACCATCGATCGTTTCATAGGCGGGTGCGGTAAAGAAGCTTTTCGCGCGATCAATTTCCGCTTGTGTGAGCTGTGTGGCGCTGTCTTTGATGAAGTTCCACTCTGCATCAACTTTCTCTTTAAAGGCGTCAACACCTAAGGCTTTAACCAGGATTTTAATTCGCGCCTTGTATTTGTTGTCGCGGTTACCCAGTTGGTTGTACACACGGAGAATCGCTTCGAGGTAGGTCAGTAAATCCTGCTCTGGCAAGAACTCATGGATAACTGAACCGATTACTGGCGTACGGCCCAAGCCACCACCAACGTAGACAGCAAAACCTATGGCGCCTTGCGCATTCTGTGTAAGGCGTAAACCGATGTCGTGAACCTGCACGGCGGCGCGGTCTGCGGAGGCACCGGTGACGGCGATTTTGAATTTACGTGGCAGGAAGGCAAACTCAGGGTGAAAGCTCGACCATTGGCGAATAATCTCGCAATAGGGGCGAGGATCAAGTTGTTCGTCTTTGGCGATACCGGCGAATTGGTCAGAGGTAGTGTTGCGAATGCAGTTGCCGCTAGATTGCGTTGCATGCATTTCTACCTCAGCGAGTTCTGCCAGTATATCCGGTACTTCCGCCAATTCTGGCCAGTTGAACTGGATGTTCTGACGCGTACTAACGTGGCAGTAGCCTTTGTCATAATGGCGAGCGATATGTGCCAGTTTACGCAGTTGGGTACTATTAAGCATGCCGTAGGGAACGTTGATTCGCAGCATCGGCGCCAGTCGCTGCACATACAGGCCATTTTGCAGGCGTAGGGGAAGAAACTCTTCATCTTTGAGCTCACCCGCTAAATAGCGCTCAGTTTGCCCCCTGAATTGCTTCACTCGGTCGCGAATAATCTGGAAGTCATGGCTGTCATATACATACATAGACTTTATATACCTGCTTCTTTGCTGTCTAAATTGAGTCTGTTGGCCAAAAAAATAGGCGCGCAGCATACACTATCTGGTGCGCAGTGCGAAGGTCTTTGTCCTGTGTTGTTGCTGAGCAAAAAGTGTGTAGTAGCGTTGCGAAACGTAACACTAACAATGTTTGGTTATTGTTTATACTAATATATGATTATATTTTAAGAATAAAGTGTTATAAAACAAAAACTTACTTGCATCGGTATAGAATTCTTTCTTAAATCAGCTCACCGGTGTCAATGCTCGATCATTGGCCACGTTTAACCGTTTGCAAGAAACCGATTCAGTAGAAACTATCAGACAATAATAAACGAGGATAGATACATGGATAACAACATTCACATGCAAGAAGAAGGTGACAGCTTCGCAGATTCCATTGCGGCGGTCGTTCTGATTGTGATTTTCGTTGCGACTTGCATTTTCTGGGTGGCTGGTCAGTAAAATACTCAAGCTATCGTTATACTGTATTACCTGTCCTATAACGCAAAAAGCCAACCTTCTGGGTTGGCTTTTTGCGTTTAATCATTCATAAACCCTATTCAAAGATGGCAACACAGGCGAGGGCTACACCACCCAGAATTATCGTATAAGGCAGGGCCATCAGAACCATGCGCCCGTACGACAAACGAATTAATGGTGCCAATGCAGAGGTCAATAAAAACAGGAATGCAGCCTGACCGTTAGGTGTTGCTACGCTGGGTATGTTGGTGCCGGTATTAATGGCAATGGCTAGCTCATCAAAATGCTCGCGGGTAATTTCACCTGCATCAAACGCCGCTTTCACTTCATTGATGTATACGGTTGCCACAAACACGTTGTCACTGATCATAGACAATACGCCGTTGGCAATAAACAGCATTGGCCCTTGAATGCCTTGATCAAGCGATAGCACCCAGTGGGTAATGGGTTCAAAAAGATGCTGATCGTGAATAACGGCCACTACAGAGAAGAAAACAACCAACAGCGCAGTAAAGGGGAGGGCTTCTTCAAAAGCATGCCCAATCTGGTGCTCGTCGATAACCCCATTGAAAGCAGTCAAGAGAACGATAATGGTAAGGCCAATTAAACCAACTTCTGCTGCATGGGTGCCCAAAGCAATCACCAGAAGAACGGCTGCTACTGCTTGTACAATGAGAGCAGCGGTGTCTTTGTGCGTTCGGCTCTTCTCTTCCTCTGCTGCATACTCTTCCAGAACACTGCGCACGGCCTCTGGCAGCTGAGCTCCGTAACCGAATAGCTTGAATTTTTCCAAGGCAATTACCGCCAGCAAGCCAGCCACAAGGGTGGGCATGGTAACGGGGGCCATACGGATAAAGAATTCGCCAAATTCCCAGCCTGCGCGCTGTGCAATCAACAGGTTTTGAGGCTCGCCCACGAGTGTACAAACGCCTCCCAGCGCGGTACCTACCGCACCGTGCATCACCAAGCTGCGAAGAAATGAGCGAAACTGATCGAGATCCTCACGGTGAAACTCGTGCACACCGGCATCGTCAGAGTGGTCGTGATCGTTGTGTACCTGCTTACCGGAGGCAAATTTGTGGTACACCGCGTAAAAGCCAACAGCTACCGCAATCAATACGGCCGTTACGGTGAGCGCATCAAGGAAGGCCGATAACAGCGCCGCAACGAGTGAAAATAACAACGATAATAGAATTTTAGAGCGTATTGCGATCAAAATTTTGGTAAACACAAACAGTAGCATCGACTTCATGAAGTAGATGCCGGCCACCATAAACATCAGCAGCAAGATAACCGGTATAGCACCCACGACTTCATGGTATACCGAGTCCGCATTGGTCATGCCAAGCACTACAGCCTCGAGCGCCAGGAGTCCGCCGGGCTGAAGGGGGTAGCATTTAAGTGCCATGGCTAGAGTGAAAATGAACTCTGCCAATAGAAGCCATCCGGTAATAAACGGACCAAAGACCATCAGAAATATCGGGTTGAGAACAAGAAATGCGATGATCGATTGTTTGTACCAGGTGGGGGATTGCCCTAAGAAGTTCTTAACAAAGGCCTGACTAATGGATTGTGCCATACACTTTACGCCTTACTGGAATTGTCTTTTACTGCCCGCCATTACATCGTTGCTTGGTTGTTTGAGTGTAAAAACGGCAGGTGTTCCTCTTTTTTATAGCCGTGCACGAAAGTACCTTGATTGGTAAAAAATTCAAGCATTTAGTGATAAAACCCAACCAATCAAAGAACGAATTAATATGATATATGGCTGATATACCCATGTAGTAGGGCTTATCCTGTGTATAACAGCCAATAATACCTCTGTGTATTTGCCATTGCGCCAACTTGTTCTTCGTCACAATTCAAGTTAACGAAACCGGCTAAACGACGGTTTGCAAACAAAATATTAGTTAACTACCCAGATGAATCTAGTATAGTCAGTACATTACGAGTTTCATACTAATGTCTTAGGTCTCGTTAATACGGTGTTGGTTGTGCTGGGAAACCCCGTTTAGAGCATCAACTCTTGAGTGGTGGCGCTCAACAGGGCATCCGGCCGTCCACCCAGCATCGTGTTAGAGGGCATGTTTAAAAAGGGTTTGCTTTGTGTCTGCCAATGAAATCGATACTGTCAATCTGGCTTCACTAAAACTGGTAAAAACCGAGCTGCAGTCGGCTATTGATATAACCGCGAAGCAGTTGGAGAAGTTACTAGTGGAGGCTAACACGCCCAGCTCTGCAGCACTGTGGTCTGAATTTTTGACGAGTTTGCAGCAGATCAGTGGCACCTTATCGCTGGTTCAGTTACGTGGTGCGGACTTGTTGACCAAAGAATTGTATGAGTTGGCCAAGAGCGGTGCCGAATTACAAACTTTGCCAGAAACCTTCTTGGAAACCCTGGCCAGCGGCCTGTTTATCTTGCCTCGTTATGTCGACTATGTAATGGCAAGGCAACGTGGCTTGCCAGACGCTTTGTTGCCGGTAATCAATGAGGTGCGTCAGCAGCTGCGTAAACCGCTTCTCCCTGAGAGCTATTTTTACCAGCACCCATTGAGTTGGCCCGCAACCCAACGCCGCGAGGATTTAGAGGTTGATAATGACGAGTTGCAAGGGCTCTTGCGCCGTTTTCGCCATATGTATCAGGTTGGGCTTGTAGCGGTTCTGCAAAATAAGTCGGTCAAACCTTCGTTGGGCATGATGCAGCGAGCCGTGCAGCGGTCAGCAACTATCAGTAAGGGTTATGAAATCACCCATTTGTGGCAGTTGGCTGACTTTTATCTTACTGCCCTTATGCAAGGTACACTGGCGCTGACCTCCTATAGAAAAAGGCTTTTTGGGGCTCTTGATCGGGAACTCAAGCGGATGCTCGGGGCTGCCGACAGCTTGGCCGTTGGTGGCAATCCCGAGCTCGAGCGTGAACTGTTATTTCTGGTAGCCATTAGCCAACCCAGAGCAGATAAGGTTGACGCGTTGTTGGCGTCGATGTCGGTGAACCCTCCGGCATTCTCTGACCAGCAAATCCGCCAGGAAATTGAAGCATTACGTGGGCCGAATGCGGCAACAGTGTCGTCTTTGAGCGCCGTTTTACAAGATGAGCTACACGCAGCGAAGGACATTTTGGAGCGGGCGTCGCAGGCGCAAGGAGTCAATGACAGTGGCTTGGATGATCTGGTAGCAATATTGAAGAAGCTTGCCGACATCTTGCCGGTAGTTGGGCTCACGTCTACCGGCATTCTGCTGAAAGAGAATCTGGTGAAAGTACAGGGTTGGCGGCGACAGAAAGCCTCAGTGTCTCCGGATGACCTCTTGGCTGTGGCTGATACCTTGTTGTATGTAGAGAGTCGGGTGGCAGGCTTAAAAAATCTGGACTTTGGATGTGAGGTAGGAGGCACTCTTGACGCAGAGGTTCGTCATTCGCTCAGCTCAAGAAGTCAGTACGAGCAGGCGCAACAGGTGGTGTTTGCAGAGATGGAGTCAGGGCTAACGTTGATAAAGCGAGCCCTGAATTCATTTTCAGAATCCAACTACGACAGAGCCCATATCAAGAATGTAGCGGCAACCCTAACCCATATTCGTGGAGGGATGGCTGTGATGGAGTTCAAACGTGCAGCAAAAATTGTTGCTTGCTGCGCAGACTTTATTGAAGATGCGCTGTTAACAAATGATCAACCAGCGGTATTGCAACAAATGCTGGAAACCTTTGCTGATGCCATCATCAGTATTGAATACTATGTGGATACGATTCAGTCGGGGTATACCGGCGATGACAAGGTACTGGATGTTGCCGAGGAAAGCCTCGCCGCTTTGGGCTACCGACTGGATTGATGGATTTGAAGAATAGGGCCCCGTGGGGCTAAAAGGGTATAGCCTTATGCTGTTTCAAGCGGTTTCAGGTTTAGCGGTTGTCGTGGCGCTTTTGGTCGCCGTGATGATGATCAAGCTGCTCTGGCGCAAGCAATGGTTTTTGGGCTGGTTGCGTGGCATTTGTGGCATGCTCCTCCTGGCAGCGACGTTGTTTTTTTTGGCCGTTGCCTGGGATATGTGGGGTTACCGCCAAGTACTCAGCGAGACAACCATTGCAACCTTGAGTTTTGACCAGGTTGAGCCGCAGTATTATCGGGTGACACTGACCGAGTCAAACGGTACTGAGCGGGAATTTGAACTGCATGGTGATCAGTGGCAATTGGATGCAAAAATGATCAAACCGGCCGGTGCCCTTGCTCGCTGGGGGGTTAAGCCAGCCTATCGGTTGGATCGGCTTAGTGGGCGTTATTATACGCTGGAAGATGAGCGCAACGCGCCTCGCAGCCTTTACCAGCTGGAGGGCAGCTTGCAGGGGCTGGATGTGTGGCAATGGCTTAAATCTCCGAAGCTGAATATCAGCTGGATTGACGCTACTTATGGCAACGCGGCTTATGTTCCGATGGAGGATGGAGCGTTGTATGAGGTGAATTTAACATTCAGTGGTTTGATTGCCAGGCCGTTGAATCGTCAGGCAAAACTGGCTGTAGAGCGCTGGCAGTAAAACTGTCAGCGGCATAACGGCGCGTAAAACTTTACATTCCTTTCCGAACACGGTATCACTGCATCCCCATTTGGCAGGCACGCAGCGGTTTGCTGCACTTTCTATTTAATGGAGTAAGACTTTGGAATTCTTATTTAACTACGGGTTGTTTTTGGCCAAGGCAGTCACTCTGGTAGTGGCAATTGGTTTGATCATTGGTCTGATAGCGTCAGTTGGCGCGCGGAACAAACGCGGTCAGCGGGGGCAGATAGAAATCACCCATCTCAATGAATTATACAAAGACATGGCCGATGCGTTGAAATCATCAATACTGGATCCGGCAGAGTATAAAAAACAGGCGAAAGCAGAACAAAAAGCGCAAAAAAAAGAGCTGAAAGCAAAGAAAAATGCAGAGGAAGGTGAAGCTGAAGCGCGGCGTACGTTGTTTGTGGTGAATTTCGACGGTGATATAAAAGCCTCAGCGACGGATACGTTGCGAGAGGAGATTACTGCCATTTTGTCTGTTGCTAAGCCAGGGGACGAAGTGGTGGTGAAGCTAGAGAGCCCTGGGGGCCTGGTTCACAGCTACGGTTTCGCAGCCAGCCAACTGGCTCGGGTCAAATCAAAAGGAATAACGCTCACCGCTTGTGTCGATAAAGTGGCGGCCAGCGGCGGGTACATGATGGCCTGCGTGGCTAATCGAATTTTGGCTGCGCCCTTTGCCGTTATTGGTTCTATCGGTGTTGTTGCTCAGCTACCAAACTTTCACAAAGTGTTAAAAAAGCACGATATCGACTATGACATTCTAACGGCAGGTGAATACAAACGAACCTTAACCGTATTTGGTGAGAATACCGAAAAAGGTCGCCGCAAATTTATTGAAGATCTGGAAGATACCCATAGTTTGTTCAAAACATTTGTTGAAGAAAATCGTCAACAGGTAGATGTGCCTACAGTAGCAACAGGTGAGGTGTGGTTTGGGCGCCAAGCTATTGAGCATCAGTTAGTTGATGATTTGTCTACTAGCGATGATTATCTCACTGCTCAAGTAGAACAAGCTGACATATTCGAAGTCGCTTATGTGACAAAAAAATCGCTGCATGAAAAGCTAGGTATGTCGGTTGCTGCAGGATTTGACAAAGTTTTGACGTCTTGGGCGGGTAGATTATTCAATACTCGTCCGTTTCAGTAGGTGATTTCCAAAAATTGGCGCTTGGTAGCATTTTTGTGCAAAAAATAGGCGCCTATAGGATACCCTGTTAATGGGCGCTAACGTTTATGCACAATGCCGGAGCCTGATTGAAAGCCTGTAAAAAAGTTGGCTCTCGACTGCTGCGCCCCTCTTGATTTTCTTAACTCATTGATTTTTAAGAAAAAATCAAACTGATCAAAAATTAATCAATCTGTAGAGAGGGCCGGAATCTCTGCTTTTGTGAGGAATTTTCAGGGGCTATCCACCAACTTATCCACAGATAATGTGGAAAAAACCTAGCAGTACCTATCACGCATCTATACATAAAAACTATGACACCAGAAAGATTATCCCGCATTCGTGCTGTGCTTAAACAACGTCAGCCGGATTTAACCATCATTACCGACAAGGTGCATAAAGGTCGGAATCTGGCTGCGCTGGTTCGAACCAGTGACGCGGTGGGCATTGATACGGTACACAGTGTGGTAGAACCCGGTGAATATCGAACGTTTAGAGGAACCGCTTCTGGCAGCCATAAATGGGTCGAGACAAAACGCTACTTGCACATTGATGAGCCGGTATCTTTATTAAAGCAACAGGGTTTTCAGATTGTTGCCGCTCATGTTGGTGATAATGTAAAAGATTATCGCGACATGGATTACACAAAACCGACCGCATTATTACTGGGTACAGAGCGGCTCGGATTGGATGAGTATTCGTTATCGCTGGCAGATCATTACGTCACTATTCCTATGCTGGGAATGGTCGAGTCCTATAACGTGTCTGTTGCTTGCGCAATCATTTTAGCAGAAGCCCAGCATCAGCGTTCCAAAGCTGGCATGTACCGTAGATCGCGTTTGGATAAAGCACTTTTTGAAAAACGTTTCTTTCAGTGGGCGCATCCAAAAGTGACGCAGTATTGTGAGAAACACGGTTACGTTTACCCTGGTGTCGGCGACGATGGGGAAATCATCGATGCGGTAAACTGGTTGGCGAATCACCCTCCTAAACCTGTGGTTAGCGTCGATTAGATTCGATGCTAACCAGCTCTGTCGGTAATAACAAAATACACTAGCTTCCTTAACTTTTATTGCTAACCTTAGGGTAGGTAGCGTTTTGCTATCTGATCTTTCTGATATTGCCAACAATGCACGTTTAGTGTGTTAGGTAATGCGAAGTGTGTCACCAGCGCTACTATCTCGCCGCCATAAAATATGGTTGGTCGATGGATGTACCCCAGGGATCGGCTTTGTTTTTCAGTGGTCAAGCCAGGTGTAATTATGGTTAAGAGAAACGGTCCCACCCGCATAGGTGATCTACTTTTACGACGTGGGTTAATCACCCATGATCAACTCAATAAAGCTATTCAGCGACAGACAATATTGCGGTCGGCGGAAGCCGCTCCCGTCGCTGGCGCCGATAAAACGGCTATCGGCGAAATTCTTATCGACTTGGGTTTTATTTCGGCCCGAGATCTAAAAAAATGTTTAAGTTGGCAGTCGCGTTTACGAAGAGCGACCGTCGCCTTCGCGCTAGTGACACCATTTTTTACCAATGTAACACCGGTTGTTGCTGCACCAAAGCATTCCGATTTCAGCTTCTCTACAAATCAAGGGGGGCAAAAAGGCAAACAGAGTAGTGGGCATTGGTCTGGTTCTACTGATACTGAAACAGCAGTTGATAGCGCCGGATCTACGGAATCTTATTCTGTTTCTTCAGGCGATTCGGATACGTTTGATTCAGTGAGTAGTACCTCAGAGACTACCGATAGTGAGTTTGGCAGTACTACGACTGAGACTACTGATTCATTTAGTGCAGACTCTGGGGTTGCTGACACGGGTACTACAACAACCGATGATAGTGGGTTTGACAGTTTTGCAACTGAAACGACCGACTCAAACGTTGGTTTCGGTGATACAAGTACCTCAGAGACTACCTCAGAGACTACCGATAGTGAGTTTGGCAGTACTACAACCGAGACTACTGATTCATTTAGTGCAGACTCTGGGGTTGCTGACACGGGTACTACAACAACCGATGACAGTGGGTTTGACAGTTTTGCAACTGAAACGACCGACTCAGACGTTGGTTTCGGTGATAC
>JBNKFV010000016.1:0-93372 GCA_050289485.1 Cellvibrionaceae bacterium | reverse complement strand
ATGACAGTGGGTTTGACAGTTTTGCAACTGAAACGACCGACTCAGACGTTGGTTTCGGTGATACAAGTACCTCAGAGACTACCGATAGTGAGTTTGGCAGTACTACGACTGAGACTGCGGATTCGTTTAGTGCAGACTCTGAGGTTGCTGACACGGGTACTACAACAAGCGATGACAGTGGGTTTGGCAGTTTTGCAACTGAAACGACCGACTCAGACGTTGGTTTCGGTGATACAAGTACCTCAGAGACTACCCCAGAGACTACCGATAGTGAGTTTGGCAGTATTACAACAGAGACTGCGGATTCGTTTAGTTCAGACTCTGAGGTTGCTGCCACGGGAACCACAACAACCGATGACAGTGGGTTTGACAGTTTTGCAACTGAAACGACTGGCTCAGATGTTGGTTTCGGTGATACGAATACGTCAGAGACAGAGGGCACCACAAGTGGTGCGACAGTTACTGAGGAAGCTGTATCTTCGGATGGATTTGTTGATGTGGAAGTGACCGAAGAGGTAGTGCAGGAAGAGGTTCAGACAGGAGGGGTCAGTTCAGATAGTGGCACAGATGGCGTATCCACAAAATACCATATCGAATTGTCGTGGAACGCTCCCAATGCGCGTGAGAATGGACAAGCTCTTACGACGAGTGATATAGGTGGTTATGAAATTCTTTACAAACAGGTTGGCGAAACAGATTATCACTCTGTGTTGTTATTCGATGGCGCTACAACAGCCCATGTAATCAACGGCATAACGTCGGGAGAGTACGAATTTCAGATTGCCGCTTTTGATGTGGACGGTATGTACAGCAATTTCTCCGGGCCGGTGAGGCACTCAATAGAGTAGCCTCGCTTCATTCAGATGTCCCAGCTTTCCAGGGCAATGCCTTCGGGTGTTGCCCTGGCGCACCAGCCTAAGGTATCCCAATCACCGAGTACGATACGTTGCGCAGGCTTGCCCATCACCGTTATGTCGTGCACCGCTGGGCGGTGCGTGTGGCCGTGAATCAGGGTTAAAACCTCTTCCTGTTCCATGAGATGAATAACCTCTTGCGGGGTGACATCCATAATGTCTTCCGCTTTACGGCTGTTCATGGTTTGGCTTTGTGCGCGGATATGTTCGGCGAGTTGCCGTCGCTGCATCAGTGAAGTAGCCAGTATCTGATCTTGCCATGCCGCCGAGCGAGCTTGCTGGCGGAACGCCATGTACTCAGTATCCATAGTGCAAAAGCAGTCGCCGTGCGACAGTAACACAGGTTGATCGTCGTAGAGTTTGACCTTGGTCGGGTCTGTAAGCAGCTGTACACCGGTCTTTTGGCAGAAGGCGTCACGGATCAGAAAATCACGATTACCGTGCATAAAGTAAACAGGAGGGCCCTCTGCCGTAAAGCGCTGCAGGGCTTCCTGGACATAAATGGCGAACTCATCGTCATCATCATCGCCAAGCCATACTTCAAACAGATCGCCAAGAATATACAGGGCATCAGCGAGTCGGGCGTCTTTCTCCAGAAAGCGCAAAAATGCCCGAGTTCGCTTGGTACTGTCCTTGTCCAGGTGCAGGTCTGATATAAATAGCGTATACATATTGATCAAGCAGCGACTGTGACAGACTCAATGACGATACTTTCTTTGGGTACATCCTGATGAAAGCCGTTGGAACCGGTTTTTACCGCTTTGATTTTCTCAACAATGTCCATACCCGCAGAGACTTTGCCAAATACGCAGTAACCCCAGCCCTGTGAGTTTTTGCCACTATGGTTAAGGAAGTCGTTGTTTTTTACATTGATGAAAAATTGCGCAGTAGCACTATGTGGGTCCATAGTACGGGCCATGGCAATCGTACCCAGATCGTTCTTCAAGCCATTGTCGGCCTCGTTTTCGATAGGGGCGCGGGTCTCCTTCTGTTGCATATCACTGGTGAAACCACCACCCTGAATCATAAAGCCGTCAATCACACGGTGAAAAATAGTGCCGTTGTAGAAGCCATCCTCAGCGTATTGCTTGAAGTTTGCCGCTGTTTTTGGGGCTTTTTCAAAGTCCAGTTCCAATGTGATATCACCAAAATTGGTGTGCAGGGTAATCATGATTGCACTCCGGCATGTTGTAGTAGGTTAAACAGTAAACAGATGCAGGAAAAAAGCGCACTTGGTGGGTGCTACACCTGACACGAGGCGGCTATAATACGCCGTTAATGATGAATTCGAAACTCCAGTACGGTATTAATAACACTTTAGCCGTGTTGGTCCCGGTATTACAGCGTTGGAAGAGATTACATGTCCTCAAGTGCAGGTGCGGAAAAACCCCTTAATTTCATTGAACAAATCATCAAAAAGGATCTGGAGTCGGGCGCCCATCAGCGTATTGTTACGCGGTTTCCGCCGGAACCCAACGGCTATCTCCATATCGGGCATGCGAAATCCATTTGCCTGAATTTTGGCTTGGCTAACACCTTCGGTGGCGAATGTAACCTGCGCTTTGACGATACCAACCCTGCCAAAGAGGAGCAGGAATATATTGATTCCATCCTGGCAGACGTGAAATGGTTGGGGTTTCAGTGGGGTGGAGATATTCGTTTTGCTTCCAGCTATTTTGACCAGTTGCATGAATGGGCGGTTTACCTGATCAAACAGGGCAAGGCCTATGTCTGCTTTTTAAGCGCTGATGAAGCCCGTGAATACCGGGGTACTTTGAAAGAACCGGGTCGCGCAAGCCCTTACCGGGATACCTCAGTAGAAGAAAATCTGGCGCAATTTGAGCGCATGGGGGCCGGCGAGTATGACGAAGGCCAGTGTGTGCTGCGGGCAAAAATTGATATGGCCAGTGGCAATATCAATATGCGTGATCCCATCTTGTATCGTATCCGCAAGCAGCACCATCACCAAACCGGTGACAAGTGGTGTATTTACCCCACCTACGACTTCGCCCATGGTCAAGGTGATGCTATCGAAGGCATCACGCACTCGATTTGCACCTTGGAATTTGCAGACCATCGCCCGCTTTATGAGTGGTTTATCGATAATTTGCCGGTGCCTGCAAAGCCTCAACAATACGAATTTGCCCGCTTGGAGCTGAATTACACGATTACCTCGAAGCGCAAGCTCAAACAACTGGTAGATGACGGTTATGTCGACGGCTGGGACGACCCACGCATGCCGACCATTTCCGGTATGCGCCGCCGTGGTTACAGCCCGGCTTCGGTGCGTAAGTTTTGCGACATTATCGGCGTCACCAAAGCCGCGAGTACCGTTGATGTGGGAATGCTTGAGTACGCTGTTCGCGACGACTTGAATGAGAATGCCCCGCGCGCAATGTGCGTATTGAAGCCGCTAAAACTACAGATTACCAATTTTGCTGATAGTAAAGCGCAAGAGGGCGTTGAATGGTTAACTCAGTCGTGTCATCCCAACAAACCGGAGCTGGGTGAGCGCACATTGCCATTTACCGAAACGATTTATATTGAAGAAAGCGATTTTACCGAAGATACAACGCTGTCGCGGAAAAAGTTCAAGCGCTTGGTCGCTGGCGATTATGTACGGCTGCGTGGAGCTTATGTTATTCGCGCCGATGAAGCGGTGAAAGACGCAAACGGCAAGGTTGTTGAAGTGAAGTGTACGCTGGTGCCAGGTACTGTGGGCGAAAATCCACCGGATAATATTCGCCCCCGGGGTGTTATTCATTGGGTGTCTGCCACTCAACATGTGGACTGCGAAGTGCGTTTGTATGATCGCCTGTTCAATGATCCGGAGCCGGATGTTGGCGGTAAAGACTTTCTTGAAAGTATTAACCCGAATTCACTCGAGATTATCACGGGTGCTAAGGCTGAACTGTCTCTAGATAAAGCTGAAGTCGGCCAGTCATACCAGTTTGAGCGTGAAGGGTATTTTTGTCTCGACAGTAAATATTCGTCGGCAAGCCAAAAAGTATTTAACCGGGCCATTGGCTTAAAGGATACCTGGGAAAGCAAACTATAAACGTTGCTATAAGTCGTTAATTCATAGAGAAATACACAAAGAATACATAGAGAAATAAAGAGGCATCATGAGTTTATCTCTGTACAACACACGTACGCGCAAAAAAGAAGTTTTTCAGCCCATTGAAGCAAACAAAGTAAAAATGTATGTGTGTGGCCCTACGGTGTATAACCTGGTACATATTGGTAATGCTCGGCCGGTGGTGGTGTTTGATACGCTTTTTCGGCTATTGCAAAAAGAATTTAATGAGGTGGTTTACGCGCGCAATATCACTGATATTGACGATAAAATCATGAAGGCAGCCAAAGAAAATAACGAACCCATTAACGTATTGGCGGCTCGTTATACCGAGGCATTCAATCAAGATATGGGGCAGCTAAATGCATTACAGCCCACCATTGTGCCCTTTGCAACAGAGCATGTTGGGCAAATGATCAGCATGGTTAAGCGCTTGGTAGAGAAAGGTCATGCCTATGAAGCCGAAGGCCATGTACTGTTCGACGTGCGTTCTATGGCAGATTACGGCAAGCTCTCCAACCGGTCTCTCGAAGATATGCTCGATGGGGCTCGGGTAGAAGTAGCGCCTTACAAAAAATATGCTGGCGACTTTGTATTATGGAAACCTTCGCAAGACGACGAACCCGGTTGGGAAAGTCCCTGGGGCTATGGTCGACCCGGTTGGCACCTTGAATGCAGCGCCATGATTGAAGCGCACCTTGGCGATACGATTGATATTCACGGTGGCGGCCGGGATCTCATCTTTCCTCATCATGAAAATGAACTGGCGCAAAGCTGCTGTGCCCATGATGGCAAAAATTATGTCAATTACTGGATGCACAACGGTTACCTGAATATAGACGGCGAAAAAATGTCGAAATCACTGGGTAATTTTCGCACGGTACGCGAGTTGTTGACACTGTATCCTGGTGAAGTCATTCGTTTTGCACTGCTCTCTGCTCAGTATCGGTCTGAGCTTGATTTTTCACAGTCGTTGCTCGATCAGGCCCGTGCCAGTCTTGACGGTATTTATGGTGCATTGCGAGATGTTCAAAACGAACCAGCCGTACCTTTTGATGTGCGTGAATCTGCTGTTTACAAAGCATTGTTAGACGACCTGAATACGCCTATTGCCATCAGTGAATTACATAAGCTGGCCCGTCAATTAAACAAAGCGGATTCTGCGGAAAAGCCGTTATTGAAAGCCGAGCTATTGGCAGCCGGTGAGTTGCTGGGGGTACTGCTGAATACACCAGAAACGTGGTTTACTCAGGCCACCAATAGCGATGCCATTACAGCCGAAGAGATTGAAACGCTAATTGCTGAGCGACATCAAGCAAAGCTGGACAAAAACTATGCTCGTTGTGACCAAATCAGAGATGAACTTAAAGCTCAGGGCGTGGTCTTGGAAGATTCCCGCGATGGCACCAAGTGGCGTCGCGAGTCTTAGTGATCAGGTATTATGAAAAGCCATCTTTTAACTAAAATCTTTTGGGGCAGTATTTTTTTATCAGGTGCTTTGCTGATTGCCGTTGGCTTATATCTGTCAACCGTGCCCGCTGAACCGGAGTCGGTGGTTATCGAGAGTAAAGCAGCTGAAACCACTATGGCTGCTACTACCTTGCTCGACGCAATAGATAGTCAGCCGCAGGGAGATGAAATTACAACTGCTGTTGTGGTGTTGCCTGAATCCGGGATTCCCGACGAAGCATGGTGCGATGCCATGTTGTTAAAACCTAACGCAAAGTGGAATGAGACAGACATTTCGCTTTTCTCCACTCATTGCCTTTCACCTGGTGAATAAGTGGCGACGGGTCGTAATATCAGTCGTTTCGATATCAACCCTTTCTTTTACGGTGCATAGTTTCTTCTATGGATACGTTGACAAAATCCAGGGCGTTACACGCCACGTTTGAAAATATTCAATCCAACAAAGCGTTCGAGCTGTTTGTTGTTTCCGTTATTATTTTTTCCGCCGTTGTGATAGGGGTTAAAACCTACGAAATACCCGATTACCTGTCACAGATTATTATCATCACTGATTGGTTGATTACGCTGGTATTTCTCGTAGAAATTACCATTCGGTTTCTTGCCGAAGAGCGCAAGCTGAATTTCTTTGCCAAAGGTTGGAATATTTTTGATACCGCTATCGTTGTCGTAAGCCTGATTCCTATCGAAGACAGCGAGTTGGCGCTGATTGGCCGTTTGGTACGTATTTTTCGTGTGCTCAGGATGGTGTCGATTATTCCCGAGTTGCGCATATTGCTGAATTCACTGCTCAAGGCGATGCCTCAGCTAGGGTACGTGATGCTACTGATGTTTATTATTTTTTACATCTACGCAGCCATTGGCAGTACCTTTTTTGCCCAAATTAACGAAACCCTCTGGGGTGATATTGCGGTTAGTCTGCTAACCTTATTTCGTGTCATGACGTTTGAGGACTGGACCGACGTGATGTACGAGACTATGGCGACATACCCATGGAGTTGGGTCTTCTATTTATCGTTTATCTTTTTTACGGCGTTTGCTTTTTTGAATATGGTAATCGGTATCGTCGTTGGCGTACTGGATAGTGAGCAATCCAAAGCAGCTAATGAGGCAATGGATGCAAAACAGGTTGAAGCCGAAAATGATATGGTGACCATTAAAACGGAGCTGCAAGAGATAAAACGCCTGCTGGCAGAGCAGGGCAGAGGCGGTTAAGCGCATTTTGTGACTAAAATGTGACGAGGGCGCTTTGTGCCAAGGGACATTAAAGCCACTATACCTGTGTGAGTTGGCCTATTGCGTATTTTCATAGTATAACAAGCAAGGCAACATTGAGGTTGCTTTAAGCAGCAACAGCAATACCTAAAGAGCGGGGAGTTGGCGTGGTTACGAATAATAAGATAACAAGCCTTGGCGTGGTTATACTCACCACTTTACTGGTTGCTTGCGGCGGCGGGGGTGGGAGCGGTACTGATAGCGTCGATAGGTTAAGCAGCGCAACGATGACCTGCCCAAGCGCGAGTCAAACCACAGGTGCCAAAGTTACTATCTCTGGTGTTATCACTTACGACCGTGTACCCCATACTGCAACCGGGGCATTGGATTACGCCAATACCACCGTTGTGCCAGCCAGGAGTATTGTAGTCAATGTGCTGGGTAACAGTGGATCGGTATTAAGCTCCGCCGTGACGGATGATCAAGGGCGCTATTCTTTAACCGTTGATGATTATACCTGTGTACAAATTCAGGCCTTGGCACAGTCGAAAAACAGTGTTGACTTGCCGGCCAACTGGAACTTTAGTGTCGCCGACAACACCAATGCCAATGCCCTCTATGCCATGGTGGGCAGTTTGGTTTCCAGCGGTGGTGAGAGCAGCAGTCGCGATCTTCATGCTGCATCGGGTTGGGGTGGCAGTGGTTACACCAGCGCCAGAGTTGCCGCGCCGTTTGCCATTGCCGACACAGTTTATACCGCCATCAAACGTATCATTGAACACTATCCCGATACTCGCTTTCCTCAGGCCTATTTGTTCTGGAGCCCGAATAACACTACTGCCGAGGGTAGTCTCGTGGACGGTGAAATAGGCACTAGTTTTTTTAATGGCGGTAACATTTACCTGTTAGGTGCAGAAAATAGCGATACCGACGAATATGATACCCATTTGATCCTGCACGAGTGGGGTCACTATTTTGAGAATAAATTTTCTCGCTCAGATAGCATGGGTGGCTCACACTCTCTGGTTAGCAAACTGGATTTACGTGTGGCTTTTAGTGAGGGCTGGGCCAATGCCTGGTCTGCTATGTCGCAAGATGACCCAGTGTATACTGACGCAATCGGTAATCGTCAGGCCATTGGTTTTACATTCAATATGGAAAATAACAGCCCCGCTAATCGAGGCTGGTTTAACGAAGCCTCTGTGCATTCGATTCTCTACGACATCTACGATAACACGAACGAAATCGGCGACGGCGTTAGTCAACCGTTAAGCGATATACTCGACGTGTTTCTGTCTGACGATTACCGGGAGTTTAGCGGGGTAACCAGTATTTACCTGTTTATCGATGCATTGCTCGGTCAGCAACCCGCTATCGCCAATGCCCTTAATTTTCTTAAAAAAAATCAGTTTATTAATGGCGACGGTGGCTACGGTGAGGGGGAAAATAATGGTTCAGGGGGGGTGCCTGTTTATTATTCCTTAACGCCCAGCACGGGCTCGATTACTGTATGCAGTGACTTCGACAATGGTGAATACAACCGGCTGCAAAACCGTCGTCTGATTCGCTTGAACATCTCGACAGGCGGTATTTATAGAATAACAGCGACACAAATCAGTGCCGAAGCTGGCGATAGTGATCCGGATATGATTGTATCGAGGCAGGGGGATGATGTCGGCGTATTAGAGGGGCCCGAAGTCGGTGTAGAAACTGGTACTCTGGGGCTGTCTGCTGGCGAGTATATTGTTGAAGTTTACGATTACAATAATGTTGATGAAGACGATGCTACCGGCGGGAAGTCGTGCTTTGCTGTCGCGGTCACAGGAGAATAAGCATGTACCATATCAAAGGTGGTGTGTGGATAACCCGGGCTCTCGCTATTGCCACGTTGGCGTTAACAAGTCACTTTAGTTACGCCGATAAATCCACAGCTGTTGATACCTACCAGAAGCCCGGTGCCCCAGTACGCATTGCGCCTACCAGTCGGCACCATGTCATTATGCCGGGTGTTGAAACACCTTTAACTATCGCGCTTGATTCATCCGCTAATCCAGGCGATTTGGCATCCATTGATGTGAGTATTCATACCACCGAAGGACTGGCGTTATTGAGCGAGTCAGAACTCTCCGGTATGTCAGAGGTTATGTCAGCTTTTACAGTTAATGTGTATGCAGAAACGACTGGGCAGTTCTATGTATACCTTACAGTAACGCAACACTTTTCTGATGGTTCGCAGATGTCTCGCGCGTTAGGTGCTAGCGTAACCGCTGTTGCCGCTACGGCAGATAAAACTGCGGTGCAGAAAACCAAACAGAGCGCATTAAAAAAGACTGGCGAAATACGTGATGTTAATGGTCAGAGGGTTAGCGAGATGCCGGCCCAGGAAACGATTCGTTAGGTAGTGGTCAACAATATCCATAAAAAAACCCGATAACTCTGGGGGAGAGTATCGGGTCAAGACCATTAGGAGTGAAACATTAAGGAAGAGAGCTCTCGCTCATACCCTCAACAACAGAGCCTTATTGGCTCAACCGGTGCCTACTTACACTTGGGGGATATGTCACACCAGTTATGTTTAAGTATTGGTCAATTCGTCCAGGTTTCCAGTCGATTTAATTTTTTTTTTAAATCGATTAGCAATAGGATTTATAAGGATTTAGTGCTTAGCGATATATATCAATGGCTGGACTTCAGCTGCTATCCATAAAGTGGTTTCAGGTGCCGCGCGTTTTTGGCTGCTGTCGGTTTGTGTGCCTTTTCAAGGTTACTGATGGCATTGAAAATTGCATCAACTTGCCATGATTTGTCCACAGTTTTGCCGTACAGGGTGGCATCGATAGCGTGTAGCTGCTCGCGCAGAGGCTCAGCTTGCGGCAGCTTCTCAGTTATCTGGTTTAACCCTGTTATGTTATTGTCTGGCCAAAACCCATTGGCCCACTCAAGCACTATATTTTTAAGCGTTTGAGGGTTATCGGCTGCACGCTCCAGTTCACGTTTCAAGGCGTTACGAGTCAATGGTTTACGCGACTTTTCAGTCGTTTCAGGTTCTGTTCGGTTTTGATAGGCCTTTAGCGGCTGCTTTAATGACAACCGAACATAGAGGTAGACAAAGAGAAGCCAAAGCAGGGCGAATACCCCCGCTGCAATTTTCCAGCGTATATCGGCTGTCACTGTTTTATTCGCAGGCATCGCCGGCTGGTCGGCGGTGTTGCTATTTGCGGGCGCACTCATCACTGGGCCGGTTGTGGTGTTGTTATCAAGGTCGACACCGTTGCTGTATACAAAAATCTTTTGCGCGGGCAGGGTGGCTTTCTCCACTTTTTGGGTTTGTGTGTTCCACCAGGTTACCTCCACCGGCGGTAGTTCGAACTGCCCGGCTTTAGTTGGCACAATTGCATCGGTCTGGCGCAGGGTGGTAGTGATACCTTGGCTACTTTTGGTTTCCTCAATGGCGGGTGAATCCGGGTAAATATTGACTGAGTCTGGGGCCTTGGTCGTTAAGCGGGGTAACTGGGAGCCCCCTAGCTCCTCGGCTCGCAAGATCAATTTACGGGTAATCGGTTCACCGGCTTTGAATTTATCCGGTGAACTGCTCCACGTTTGTGTCAGGGTCAGTTTTTTGGCCGGAATCCAGTCTTTACCATTGGGGTAGTTATCTGGCGTTGGTTTTACGGTTAGCGTTTGCGTTTCTGTACGGAGTCGACGTAATTGACGATTGCCAAAGCGATCAAAGAGACTTTGTGCCCGAGAGCCTAATTGTAAGTCCCAGCGCATGGAAGGTATTTCAAGCGCGCCGCTTTTTTGCGGGAAGATGGCATAGGTTCGCTCTACCACAATGTAGGCACGGCCATTAATCGTGCGCTGATACTGATTTTCGTTAACAATTTCTGTGCGCGCGTCGGTAAGTTTTAAGGCTTCAGGCTCAATATTGCTGAGGCTGGTGTTGGTGTAAAGTCGCAATGTCAGCAGCGCTTGTTGTTGCACGTAAACGCTTTGTTTATTTAACTCGGTTTCCAAATAAATGTCTTGATTCCCTGCAAACGCGCCTTGCGGTTGTGGGGTGTCTGTTACGTTGATGGTAACTTCCTGGCTGGTGCTGCCACGAAACGTGAACGGTGGAATCTTCAGTTTGCCTGCCCGGTGCGGCATCAATACCAACTGCCATCGAGTATATGACTCTACCTGGCCATTGATACTGTTATATTCGTTGCTCTGACTGGTCGATAAAATATCGAAGTCTTTATCCAGCGCTGAAAAATCCGGGGCTCCAGTCATGGCCTGTTCGCTGAGTGTAACGGCAAGGGTGACGGTTTCGTTAAGGCCTACGTCGAGGCGATCGACTTGCGCGTTTAACGTGGCGGCTGTTGCACCGGTACCATACAGGCCGATGCCAAACAGCGTCAGTACCAGGAGGGCCAGTGTTCGCCATGGTTTGTTTACGATGTTGCCAAATACATTATTCATAAGCATCTATCTGTAATGAGTTTCTATACTTGGGGTTTTGCTACCAGCGCTGGTCGCCAGGAGGGGCTTGCCACTGGCGTTGACGACGCTGTTGTTGATACTCGTATTCAAATTTGCGTCGCAACAACCCGCTTGGGTCATCTGGTACTTGCCGTAACCACTGTTCTAACGCTTGTGCTTGTTCGCTGTTGTCTTCACTGTCACTTGCCTGGGCTGATAAGGCTTGTTGGTTGTCTGTATCGCTGTTTTGCTCGTCATCGTCGGCTGCCATTTTAGGCCTGCCTTCTGACTGTTCATCTTTGTCTGAGTCTGATTGTTCACCCTGTGACGAGGATTCTTTGGCGGCTTGCTCGGCAGCCTCTTGCGATAGATTTTGCCCATCGGTTTGATCTTGATTCTGTTGCGATCCTTGCTCACTCCTATCTTGCCCATCGCTGCCGTTTTGGTTGTTGCCTTGGTTTTGTTGCGCTTGACCGCTGTCGCCATTGTTTTGTTGTTGGTCGTTTGGCTGGCTGTTGTTACCACCTTGCTGTTGATCGCTATCTTGGCCTTCTCGCTGCTGGTTGTTGTTCTGGTTCTGTTGATTTTGTTCTTGCTGCTGTTCCTGTTCCTGTTCCTGTTCCTGTTGCTTTTGCAGGGCGTCTTCTACGAGTTTCTTGTTATAACTGGCATCCTCAAATGCTGGATCGATCTCCAGCGCTTTCTCGTAGTTTTCAAGCGCGTCTTGCAAGCGGTTACCTTTCGCCAGGGCATTGCCCCGATTGTAATAGTCGGTAGCTGTGTCGCCATTGAACAAGCTGGCCGCCGTGGAATAATCGCCAGCCTTATAGGCTGCACTGGCCTTCCAGTCGGGGTTGGTAAAGGTTTCGGCTGCGCGTGCAGGCTGGTCGTCCTGCATTAACTGTTGTCCCTGCTGGTCTGGCGTAAACCATAGGGAATCCCAAAAGGAGGGCGCGCTATGTTCTGTGGTTGGTTTTATTTCTGGGTTGTCGACAGCATGGGTATCCGGTGCATAGAGGGGCAGCATCACCGTTAATGCCGTAACAGACAACAACACCCCGCGACGAAATGCTGCCAGCGCAATCGGCAAAAGCAGCAGTACTAAATAAGTGCCCTTGTCGTCCCAGGTATC
This sequence comes from Cellvibrionaceae bacterium, assembly GCA_050289485.1. Lineage (GTDB taxonomy): Bacteria > Pseudomonadota > Gammaproteobacteria > Pseudomonadales > Cellvibrionaceae > JBNKFV01. The sequence goes on along the minus strand of JBNKFV010000016.1, from coordinate 81,104 downwards.
AAACAAACGGTCAGTTTTGATGGTTTCTGGTGGCAGCTGTATATCACTTTTCAGAAGAAAATCGACATCATCGTTGCCTGCCGTCAATGTGCTAAAACGGCCACGGTTTTGACTTGCCAGTGACTGCAGGGCGTTGACGTCGAGCTTGCTAATCACCACTTCCCCTTGATTATTTTTGGCAAAGCCTCGTGAGAGTGGGATTGGGGCTCCGTCAGGTGTACCAATCGCAAGAATTGATAGTGAAAAGGGCGTTTCCGCCAATTGGTCAGTCATCGTGCTCGCCGCATCGTCAGCGACACCATCGGTTATCAGTAACAGGCGGCCTTTGGTGATACCACTGTCGTGCATCAAGGTGAGTCCACGATCTACCGCGGCTTCCACCTGGCTTCCGGCAGCGGGCATAGTGGTTGGATCCAGCGCGCTCAGTAAGCTGACTATTGTTTCGGTGTCATCAGTGAGAGGGGTTACAACGTGGGCGTCACCCGCATACGCGACCAGGGCGGTAAGGCCATCGGTTCGCGCTTTGAGCAAATCGATAAGCTTATAACGGGCCCGCACAATACGCGAGGGTTTGATATCTTCTGCCAGCATTGATGGTGACAGATCCAGCAATATAACCATTGCCTCTTGCGATTGATGCACCGGCTGGGGCAATCGTTCCCAGCTAGGGCCTGCCAGTGCCAACGTGGCGAGCAACCAAGCTGCCGTCAATGCCAGCAACGGCGAACGGCGTTTGGCTTGCACATTGCCGACCAGCATGGGTGCAAGTAGGTGCGGTGGAATCAGTTTGTGCCAGCGGCTGGCGCGGCCTTTTTGTATCAGCAGGGCGGCAATCAACATTGCCAGCGGCAGCAGCGCTAGCAGCCAGTAGGGGCGCAACCAATGAAAGTCGTTTATTACCTGCCCAATCATGTGTCAGCTCCCGCCGGTTGCTGCGAAGTGCGGCGAAAGCCGGCACTCAGGGGTAGCAATGAAACACAGGCCCAGAGAGCAGAAAGCCCAAGGGCTATGGCTAGCGGCCAGTAAAAAAGCGCTTTAGTGGGGCGGTAGGTTTGCGCCTCTTGTTCAATTGGCTCCAGTTGATCTAGGCGGCTGTATATTCTCACCAGTTCCGCAGGATCCCGGGCACGAAAATACTGTCCCCCCGTTTCTGAGGCAATGTATTGCAGCGTGTCTTCGTCCAGGTCGGCAGAGGGGTTATAGCGACGAGTCCCTAAGATGCCGTGGCTTTCCATTACCTCGGCGCCAATACCAATTGTATAAATTTTAACCCCGGCCTGCTTCGCCAGCTCGGCGGCCTGCCGTGGGGCAACTTCGCCGGCCGTATTGGCGCCATCGGTCAGCAGAATCAAAACTCTGGCATTATCTGGGCGGTCGCGAAGCCGTTTAATAGCCAGACCGATCGCATCACCAATGGCAGTTGCTTTGCCGGCGAAGCCCAGTTGCGCCTCCTGTAACAGCGTTTGTACCGTTTGCCGGTCAAAGGTTAGGGGTACCTGCAAATAGGCTTGCGTGCCAAACAAAATGAGTCCGAGCCGGTCTTGCTGGCGTCGCTCCACGAATTCGCCTACCACATATTTGACGATACTCAGGCGGTCTATCTTTCGGCCTTGCACTACCATGTCGGGGGTTTCCATACTGCCGGATATATCCACGGCTAATAATAGGTCTCGACCACTGGCCGGCAGGGCTACTGGTTCTCCAATCCATTGTGGGCGGGTGGCCGCAATCACCAGTAGTAACCAGATAGCTAAGAGAGTTAGTGTTTTGGCTCGATGGCGCTGGTGAGTGAACGTATGTTCGCCACCATAGCTGACTGCCGCGTCATAGAAAGGCACGGCAATCGCTGCGTCGCGATGTTTTGTGCGAGCGGGCAACCAATAAACTAATAGGGGCAGTGGCGCCAACAGTGCCAACCATGGCCATTCGAAACTCAGCATGATCAATTGCCTCCTATAACCGCTGGCGACGTCATGGTTGATTCGTTGTCTTGCCTATTAATGCTGGCCAGTACTGTGCTGTGATGGAGAATCCAGTAGCGAGCAAGGTCATGCAAGGCGTTTAGCGAGACCGAGGCAATCTCTGCAGGTGCACGCTGGTAGCTGGCCTTCAGCAAGTCTGCAAGCTCGTGTTCGGTAATAGCGGTGTGCTTGCTTAGCGCGGGGCAGTGCATATAGAGAAAGCCGGTCCATTGCTCACCGGTGAATGCTGCCACGCTCAGGCGGGTGGCTTGTGGGTAAGCAGTGAGCGCAGTGCGCTTAAGCAAAGTATTACTTTTTTCGAGATATTCTTTTTTTAAAACAATAAGTTGCGAGTGATTATTAATGTGGGTTGCTTCTTGTGATTTGTAGCTTTCCGTTAGTTGATTTAATGCGTTCAATGCTTCTCGACGGTAGGCAGAGGCCAGTCGTTTGCGGCGAATATAGAAGACGCTTGCTGCGCTAATGAATAGCACCAGCAGTAACAGTGCCCACCAACCCGGTGCCAGCGGCCAAAGACCCACCGGGTCTGGCAGGTGAATATCCCTCAGGGGTATATCTGCTGTACTGTTGCCCGACAGGGCATTGGTTGGCAAAGCCTGATTCATTTAGCGTCTTCCAAATTGGCGATTGAGTATCAGGTTGGGGTCGTTTTCCGTAGAAAACGATAAGCACTGTATCTTTAGATGCTGAGCGATCTGGTTTAGCGCCTGTTGTCGTGCAGCAAAGCGTTCAAAGTGAGCCGTTCTTACCCGCTGATCATTGGCCTGCAATGTAACGGTATCTCTACCGTTACTGATGCTAAGCGTGCCTGCCTGATCTGGCAGGTGATTTTCCAGTGGATCATAGATATTGATGAGGCTGAGATCGGTGTGTCGCGATAGCTGATAACAAAGGCGCTCGGTTTCCGGGCTGATATCGTGAAAGTCGCTAATGAAAAATACGGCACAGCCAGGGTGCGCAATACGGCGCACATCGGCGAGCATGGTATCGAGGTTCTGCGGCTGCATCTGTTGATCGGGTTTGTGCAGCAGCTTATTGGTATCAATCAGTGCGTTGATCAGTGCCATTTGGGCGTGCTTGCTGCGCCGCGGGCGAATATCAGTCTGCTCGCGGTTACCAAAAACCAAACCGCCGATTCGGTCACCTTGATTCAGTGCGGTCCAACCCAACGTAGCCGCAACATGACTGGCCAATACGGATTTAAAGCAGTTAACACTGCCAAAAAACATGCTTTGGCGTTGATCTACTACTACATACACCGGGCGCTCGCGTTCCTCTCGAAACAGCTTGGTATGCGGTACCTGTGTGCGGGCTGTGACGCGCCAGTCGATATTCCGTACATCATCTCCGGGCTGATAGTGGCGCACCTCTTCAAACTCCATGCCGCGGCCACGAAACCGCGTGCGTACAGAGCCCGTCATCATGGTTTTGGCTGGTTTGTGATTAAACAAGCTGAGTTCGCGCCCGATAAAACGCAATTTGAGCAGGCTTTCCACCTCAGCATAGGGCCCTGACGGGCGTAAAGCCGCTTTATCATCGGTCACGTTAGGTGAGTACTGCGCTGTCATAAGCCGTTATACAACTGGGACTTTATTGATCAATCGGTCAATCACGTGATCTTGCGTAATGCCGTTGGCTTCTGCCTCGAAACTGAGTAGTAGTCTGTGGCGAAAGACATCGTGCAATACCGCTTGTACGTTATCCGGACTCACGTAATCCTGCCCGTTCAGCCATGCGTGAGCTCGGGCACAGCGATCAAGCGCAATCGTGCCACGGGGGCTCACACCGTATTCCAGCCATTGCGCCAGTTCGACGTCGTAAGTTTGCGGCTCTCGGGTTGCCACGGTGAGTTGTACAATGTACTCCTCGACTGTGTCGGCCATATGCATGGTTAGCAGCTCTTGGCGGGCCTGCATAATCACGGCTTGCGGAAGACGAGCTGGGGGCGCTTGTTGTCCGGCATGCGTGGCGTCACCCCGGGTAAGGGCCAGAATCGCTCGCTCGGCATCGGCGTTGGGGTAGTGCACATTAACATGCATCAAAAAACGGTCGAGCTGGGCTTCTGGCAGCGGGTAGGTACCTTCTTGCTCAATGGGGTTTTGCGTTGCCATCACCAGAAACAGGTCTGGCAGTGGGTAGGTTTTACTGCCTACCGAAACTTGGCGTTCGGCCATCGCCTCCAGCAGGGCCGACTGCACTTTAGCCGGTGCCCGGTTAATTTCGTCAGCCAGAATAAGATTGTGGAATATGGGGCCGGCCTGAAATTGAAAATCACCGGTCTGTGGCCGGTAAATGTCTGTGCCGGTGATGTCAGAGGGTAGCAGGTCGGGGGTAAACTGAACGCGGTGAAAATCACCTTCGATCCCGTCGGCGAGGCTTTTAATGGCTCGAGTTTTTGCCAGGCCTGGTGCGCCCTCTACCAGCAGGTGGCCGTCGGCCAGCAAGGCTATCAGGAGGCGCTCCACCAAATGCTCCTGACCAATAATTTGTGTCTGCAACCACTGTTTTAGTGGTTGTAATGGCGGGATTGTCTCAACCTCGGTCATAGTCAGTGTCGGTACCTGTTGTTGTATATGCTGCATAAATTACTTCAACCTTATATGGGGCTTACACCATGGTTTACAACGCTTGTAGAAGACTTTTATCCGTCATATCCGCGGTTATTTCGCAGTTTGAAGAAAAAATGCGATAAAAATCTGTCTACGATCTGCTTTCCGTAGAGTATGTCTGTACCCGCAAGCGATAAGCGGATTAGACTATCTTCTGTATTTGCGGGTGCCCAACAGCCCGTGAAATTAACTAGCGCGCTATAAGCTACCCTTATAAAGCAAGCACTTGTTTGCGTGCCAAATTGTCAAAATCGATGCGGTAGACTACATAGTGGGTGAGATGGTTCCCATCAGGTTCATCTCAGGCTATTTATCAACTTGGCATGAATGATTGTCGAGTTGATAAAGTAGGTGAAAAAATAAACAAACGTCGCAATAACTACATTAGAGGATCTTCTGTGGACACAACTCTGGCGATCACCGACAGCAAAGAAGCGTTAACCAAGCAACTCAAACATTATGCGCAAGCACATCATAACAATGGTGCTGTTGACACACTTGGCCAGTTAATTGAGCTCTATTTCAACCGTTTTCCCGTGCAGGAATTACAGGGACACCACCTCAGCGACATCTATGGGATGATTAATTTCTGGTGGCGCAATCTACGCCAGTTCGATGCGGCCAGCCCCAAGATATGGGTAATTAACCCCAGCCTGGAGGAAGATGGCTGGGTCTGTGACCACACGGTGGTCGCGGTACTTTGCCGTGACATGCCTTTTCTAGTGGATTCGATTCGTATTGAGTTAAGCCGCCGTAATATGCCGGTGTACACCATTAACAACACAGTACTGGCCTGCAAACGAGATAAAGACAATCGATTGCTTGGTATCGATCCTGCACTGAGCCAGCCAGGCAAAGTTAATTCAACGGAAACATCTTCAGATATTAACCAGCGTGAGGCACTGGTGTATTTTGAGGTCAATTTAAATACCGATGCAAAAGAGCTCAAAGACTTAAAAACCGGTATTTTGCGGGTGTTACAGCAAATCGAAATAGTTATCGAGGGTTACCAGCCCATGCTGGATCAGTGTGAAGTTACCGCACAAAATCTGAACAATGCCAAGGGTGGAAATTTTGACGACACCCTGGAAGAAAGCCAGGCATTTTTGCGTTGGCTGATCGATCGGCATTTTACCTTTTTGGGATATTCTGAATACGATTTTCAAGATATCGATGGCCAGCGTGTATTAGTAGAAAATACCAGCAAGCGGCTTGGCTTGTTTACCGTTCGCCCACGTCAGACAACGGCCATGGCATTAGATGATTTCAACAGTGGGATGACGCGCTTTCATCTTACCCCTAACGTAATGGCATTCAGTAAATCGTCGGTAAGATCACAGGTTCACCGCCATGCTTATTCCGACTACGTTATCGTTAAGCGCTACGACGAGCAGGGGGAAGTCTGTGGTGAAAGCCGCTTCCTGGGTTTGTATACATCATCAGTATTTATTGCACAGCCAGACAGTATTCCACTGATTCGCAAGAAAGCCCGCGAAATTCTAGCGCGTTCCGATATTGATCCTATGTCCCATTACGGCCGAGTATTGCGCCGCTTACTGGATACCTTTCCCCGCGAAGAGTTATTTCAATGTAATACCAGCGAATTATTTGAAACTCTGCACGGCGTAGCGCAGATTAATGAGCGTCATATGGTGCGGGCATTTATGCGTAAAGACCCTTACGGAAAATTTATCAGTTTTCTCGTGTACGTGCCGCGTGATGTATTTTCTACGAGTGTTCGCCAACAAATTCAGGCACTTATCAGCGATACCATTCACGCCATCGAATGTGAGTTTACTACCTATTATTCCGAATCGAGCCTGGCGCGCACACACTTTTTCTTCCGCATCAATGAAGATCAGACCCCCTTGTTTGATCACCGTGTGCTGGAACAAAAAATTGTTGATATCACCCGCACCTGGCAAGACCATCTCGAGTCTGCATTAATCGAGGTGAATGGCGAAGAGCACGGTAATGAACTGCAAAAACGTTTCATTGATGCCTTTAGCTCTGGCTATCAAGAACACTACGATGCCCGTATTGCAGTTCATGATATTGCAACAATTGACGAGCTAAATGGCGATGATGATATTGCCATGAATTTTTATCACCCAGCAGAGGCTGGCGACAATATTTTGCGTTTTAAAGTGTTTCATCGAAGTGATGCACTAGAGCTGTCTGATGTTATTCCCATTCTGGAAAATATGGGGTTGCGTGTGCTCGGTGAACACCCATTTAAAATTAAACCAGCCGGTAGTCCGGCGATATGGTTACATGATTTTACCTTGTTGTTCAGCCTGCCAGTGCATATTGATATTCGTGCAGTGAGCAACAATTTCAAAGAAGCGTTCGAGGCTGTGTGGCGGCGTGAAGCAGAAAATGACCAGTTTAATCGTTTGATTATCGGTGCCCGCCTCAATTGGCGGGAAGTAACGGCCTTGAGAGCTTATGCACGCTACATGAAACAAACAGCGTTTAACTTCAGTCAAGGTTATATTGCCGACACGCTCGCCAATCATCTCGAGATTACCCGCAATCTCGTCGCGATGTTTAAAAGCACCTTTAATCCACGGGTCAATCAAAACAGCGAGCAAGATAACAGCCGCCTGGTAAGACTTAATCAGAAAATCATTGATGCACTTGATCAGGTTGAAAACCTTAATGACGATACGATTCTGCGCCGCTATCTCGATTTGATAAAAGGCACAATGCGTACCAACTTTTACCAACCTAGCGCCGATGGTACGTTTAAAGATTATGTATGTTTCAAATTTAGCCCGCGCAATATTCCAGATATTCCAGAACCCCGGCCCATGTTCGAAATATTCGTTTATTCGCCGCGAATTGAAGGGGTACATCTACGCGGAGGTAAAGTGGCTCGCGGAGGATTGCGTTGGTCTGACCGGTTGCAAGATTACCGTACCGAAGTGCTGGGGCTGGTAAAAGCGCAACAAGTAAAAAATGCCGTCATTGTGCCCAGCGGCGCTAAAGGTGGGTTTGTGGTGAAGCAACCGCCCGCCGATGGCAGTCGCAAAGCAATGCTGGAAGAGGGGATAGCCTGTTATCGTATATTTATACAGGCCTTGCTGGATGTTACCGACAACATTATCGATGGTGAGATTGTACCGCCTAAAAATGTGATTTGTCTCGACGAAAGCGATCCCTATCTTGTGGTGGCCGCCGACAAAGGTACGGCAACTTTCTCCGATATTGCCAACGAAATCTCACTGCAAAACAACCACTGGCTGGGTGACGCATTTGCATCAGGTGGCAGCCAGGGGTACGACCACAAAAAAATGGGGATAACCGCAAGAGGCGCATGGATATCGGTGCAGAGGCATTTTAAAGAGTTAGGCATCGATGTACAAAAAGAAGCCTTTACGGCCATTGGTATTGGCGACATGGGCGGTGATGTTTTTGGCAATGGTATGCTCATGTCGGAACACACTTGCTTGCTAGCTGCCTTTAACCACTTACATATCTTTATTGATCCCTCACCCGATGCAGCCGCCAGCTACCAGGAGCGTAAGCGGTTGTTCGACAGTGACAACGGAGGCTGGGACCAATATGACAAAAGTTTGATATCGAAAGGTGGCGGTCTGTTTTCACGTTCAGCTAAGTCGATTGATATCTCGCCAGAGATGCGTGACGTATTTGCCATCAGTGAGACTAAGCTCACACCCACCCAGTTAGTTAACCGCCTACTCAAGGCACCAGTAGGCTTAATCTGGAATGGAGGTATAGGCACCTACATTAAGGCCAAATCAGAAAGCCATAGTGATGTGGGCGACAAGGCCAACGACAGCCTGCGTGTTAACGGTGCAGACCTGCGCTGTAAAGTATTAGGTGAGGGTGGAAACCTGGGAGCGACCCAGCGCGGTCGTATCGAATTTGCCTTGAATGGCGGTGCGGTGAATACCGATTTTATCGATAATGCGGCGGGGGTGGATTGCTCCGACCACGAAGTCAATATCAAGATTTTGTTGGGCGACATTGTGCGCAATGGCGACATGACCGAAAAGCAGCGTAACAGCTTGCTTGCCGAGATGACGGACAACGTAGCAGAATTGGTACTGGCCAATAACTACAAACAAACTCAGGCTATCAGTCTGGCTCAGCAGCAGGCGGGTAAACGGCTGATAGAATATATTCGTGTGATTCGCTCGCTCGAGAGCCAGGGTCAGCTCGATCGTGCACTGGAATTTCTGCCTGATGACGAAACCTTGATGGAACGCCGAAGCCAGGGCTTGGCGATGACGCGACCAGAACTCTCCATTCTTATTTCTTATGTCAAAGTGATGCTGAAAGACGCATTGGCCACAGATGAAATTGGCGATGACCCTTACCTGGCGAAAGCGGTAGAAAACATCTTTCCGCAAAAAATTCGCGAGCACTATAGCCAGCAAATGTATGAGCATCGTTTGCGTAAAGAAATTATTGCTACGCAACTGGCCAACGACCTGGTGAATAATATGGGGATCAGTTTTTGCCACCGCATCATGGAATCTACCGGCGTGAGTGCTACGGCTGTGGCCCGGGCTTACTGCGTTGCGCGCGATATTTTTGATATGCAGGCTTACCGCAAACAGGTGGAAAGCCTCGACTTTAAGATTGATGTGCAACAGCAGTTTGAACTCTTCAATATTATTATGCGGCGGGTTCGCCGCGGTACACGTTGGTTTTTACGCAACCGACGTGGCGCACTTAACCCGCAACAAGAAGTGGAGACCTATGGCAACCGTTTGTATGAGGTAGTTCACTTGATGCCAGATGTGTTAACCGGCAAGGCCAAGGAAGACTGGCAGGCTGCCTACGACCGTTGGATAGAGGCTGGCCTGGATGAAGAAATGGCCAGATCAACAGCCATGATTACCAACCTTTACTCCGGTTTAAGCATTCTTGAGGCCGCACGGCTAAGTGACGCACCACTGAAAGACGTGGCAATATTGTTCTTCTTGGTAGCTGAGCACCTCAACCTCAACTGGTTTGCCAGTCAGGTTTCTGATGTAGCGGTAGATAACTATTGGCAGGCCATGGCCCGCGAGGCATTCCTTGACGACCTGGAAGTGCAAATGCGCTCGATTACGGTCTCCATTCTGCAATTGAAGCCACCAGAGTTTACCCTGCAAGAAGCGCTGGATGCCTGGTCCAAACAACATGAGGTATTGATTGGTCGCTGGAAAGCCCTGATGAGCGATTTACAGGGCAGTGCCACGCCTGATTTCGCCATGTTTTCGGTAGCAACCCGGGAATTGTTGGATTTAGCGCAGGCCAGCAAACACAGCGCATCGCTGGGTGTAGATTGCAACGAAGAGGTAACCCCAATACCCCAGTAGACTGGCTAGGCGCTTTATCTGAGGCTTGGCGATAACCCAGGGCGTGAGTATTATTACGCTCTGGGCTGCTTGGCAGCGTTGTAGGGTAAAAAGGTTAGATGAGTGCGGTTACCGTCAGTATTCGAATTTCTGCAGATGACTATTTGCGCTGGTACCAAGGTTCCGCTCGGAACGTGTTGGCGTACTCAGCTGATGGCAAAAGGGTACAGTTTCCTGCAAGCATATTGCAGAAATTTGTGCAGCGTGATGGTATTCAAGGCACGTTTCGCATTCATTTTGATGCTGCTGGCAAGTTCACTGCCGTAGAAAAAATCGACTAACCGGCAGGCTTCACGTATCCTTGCCTGCAATTTTTTACTGTCCCGTCATCCCGCTTAATAAAGATTTACACTGTTATGTATCCACTCTTACGCAAGGCGCTATTTTGCCTCAATCCGGAAACCTCCCATGAATTAAGTCTCGACCTGCTGGGTGCGGCAGAGCGGTTGCATATGCTGCCGTTATTTGCGCAGAAAATACCGAGTAACCCGGTAACGGTGATGGGGCTAACGTTTGATAACCCAATTGGTTTGGCAGCCGGGCTCGACAAAAATGGTGATTACTATAATGCCTTGGGGCAGTTGGGTTTTGGTTTTGTCGAAATAGGTACCGTCACACCTAAGCCCCAGTCTGGGAACCCCAAGCCACGCCTGTTCCGCCTGCCAGAGGCTGAAGCGATTATTAATCGTATGGGCTTCAATAACAAAGGCGTAGACCACCTGGTTGAAAATGTGAAACACCGGCGCTACAACGGTGTTCTGGGCATTAATATTGGCAAAAACAAAGTAACGCCGGAAGAAGAGGCACTGAGCGATTATCGTATCTGTATGCAAAAGGTATACGCTCATGCTGACTACATAACGATCAATATTTCGTCACCTAACACCCCAGGCCTGCGCAATCTGCAGTTTGGCGATAATCTCAAGCAATTGCTGGGTGGGTTGAAAGAAGCTCAAGCAGCATTGGCCGAAGAGTATGGGCGCTATGTACCTGTCGCGGTAAAAATTGCCCCCGACATGAGCGAAGAGGAGATAGAAGGTGTTGCCGACACGGTTAATGCGGTTGCGATGGACGCTGTTATTGCGACCAACACCACCATTTCTCGCGACGACGTAGCCAATCTGCCTTTCGGCAATGAGGCGGGTGGTCTCAGTGGCGCGCCGCTCACCGACGCCTCGACGGATACTATTCGCAAGTTACGTGCATGCCTAAACAGTGACATTCCCATTATTGGCGTAGGCGGCATTATGTCGGGGCACGACGCTGCCGAAAAAATTGAAGCGGGTGCGGCACTGGTGCAAATCTATAGCGGCTTCATCTACGCAGGGCCAGGCCTGATACACGCAGCGGCCGATGCAATTGCATCGCTGCGAACAGCGTAAGTTTAAAGAAGGTAAGTGTAGGCCGTTATCGAGCGGCAGTTACCGATTTGCCGTCACGCTGACGGGGTAACTGCCGCATATACTGGTTGGTTGATATTTAAGAATTATGCTCAGCGAGCGTCGTCAGTGCAGATTGGTGAGTTTCTGAGCCTGCGCCATCCGGTTATAGCCACTCCAGTGATCTTCGCGGCCTTCGCGCCAACCGGTAATCCATTCATGGCGAGCTTCACCGGTTTCATGGGGGCACATGCTTCGCGATTTACCACCAACACCGGCCATATAGCCTTTTGAAAATGCACGTTCTGTGTGGTTACGTTTTTGGCTTTTCATAGTGTATAGCGCCTCATAGTTGAGATTTGAACACAAGATAATCAGCCAGTCTCCGTTACATTCTTTAACTGGTTTTACGTCAGGCCCACTGCCTTTCAAGACCTTAAAACCCCTAAAGATAAGCGGTTGGCTGGCACGAACTGCCGAATAAAAACTCCTTTGTTAAGTGAATGTTTATACAGAGGTGTGAACACAAAACACCGCTGCAGTTCCGGTTTTTTTACATAAGTCTAAAGAGTGGTTTGCAGCATCATGTTACGATGAACCACGCCATCGAGAACCTTTTAAGGCAAGTGCTCGACTACAGCGAATACAGGTGGAAAGTGTGTCAATGAATGGGCGAGGGGAGATATCCTTGTAGTGCATAAACTCTCAGTTACCTTTGATTTTGCAACTTGAATCTCAGTGAGTAAAGCATCTTGAAAACCACTGATGCCTTTACCGCCGGAGGATCAGTACACCAAAAAGTGGCGGTGTTTGTGAATGACTAATTTTTTATATACAGCATAGCGCTTATGGCCAATGGCGATAGCAACCTAAGAGCTAATGTGAAAATAGCTACCTAACGAGTTGATTTGATGACAAAAATGTATTCACTGTTTGCCACCTGCCCAAAGGGGTTAGAGGGCTTATTACACGATGAGTTAATCGCACTTGGCGCTGTTTCCGCCAAGCAGACCATTGCCGGCGTGTCGTTTGAAGGTACATTACAGGATGCCTACCGCGCCTGCTTATGGTCGCGGTTGGCCAACAAAGTATTGCTTACCCTGATTCATGGCCCAGCGCCAGATGGCGATGCGCTCTACAAATTGGCCAGTCAAATTGCCTGGGAAGATCAGCTGGCCCCCACCGATACCTTGTGTGTGGATTTTTCCGGCTCTAGCAAAACCATCAACAATACCCAATTCGGAGCTCTGAAAGTTAAAGATGCCGTAGTCGATCGAATTCGCGCGAAGCACGGCACTCGTCCTTCGATTGACAAAGACAACCCCAGTTACCGGCTAAATGCACGGCTGCATAAAGACCAGCTTACTCTTGCGCTGGACCTCGCTGGTGAGAGCCTCCATCGGCGTGGTTACCGCACCCGTCAGGGCGCGGCACCGTTAAAAGAAAACCTTGCTGCTGCTCTGCTGCTACGCGCAGGCTGGCCAGCAATCGGCAAAAATGGCGGTGCGCTGCTTGACCCGATGTGTGGCTCAGGCACCATATTGCTGGAAGGCGCGCTCATGAGTGCGGATATTGCCCCAGGCTTGTATCGGGCCAAGTTTGGTTTTGAAACCTGGCTCCACCACCAAAGTGATATTTGGCTGCAATTGCGTGAAGAGGCGATTGCGCGCCGCCGAGCCGGTCTGGCCGCCGGGTTGCCTGAAATTCGCGGCTACGACCAGGATCATCGGGTGCTCCAAGCCGCCGAGGCGAATATTCACAAGGCAGGCTTAACTGGCCATGTACGGGTTATGCACAAACCGTTGGAGACCTTTACCAAGCCCACCCATAAGCCGATTGAGCACGGTTTGATTCTTACCAACCCGCCCTATGGTGAGCGTTTAGGCGAGCAGGAAGCTTTGCGGCCACTGTATCAACAACTCAATGATATCTGCGTGCGCGACTTTATGGGCTGGAAGCTGGGTGTCTTTACTGGTAACGAGGCGTTGGGGCGCGAAATTCGCATTCGACCAGAAAAACGCTACAAGCTGTTTAATGGCAAAATTCCCAGCCTGTTGCTGATGTTCGACCTGCAACCCGACAACCTGTTTCGTGACAAGCGACCAGAAACACCTGCCGTGCCCGCCGATTCACCGTGGGCGCAAGCCAAGCAGAAGCCTGTAGTAGAGCTTAGCGATGGTGCACAGATGTTGCTCAACCGGTTGAAGAAGAACCAAAAACAATTGCAAAAGTGGATCAACCGGGAAGGTATTGAAGCCTACCGGCTTTATGATGCGGATATGCCTGAATATGCCGTTGCTGTGGATGTTTACGGGCAAGAGGTGCTGCTGCAAGAATACCAGGCACCTAAATCGATCGACGAGAAGGCTGCCAATCAGCGCTTTCAGGATGCGCTCGCAGCAGTGGCGGAGTATTTCAATACGGCGCCCCACGCCATTGCCATCAAACGCCGCCAGCGTAACAGAGGTAAACAACAATACGAGAAACTCGGGCAATCCGGCAGAGCACTAAGCGCCGTAAAAGAAGGGCAGGCTACCCTGTTGGTTAACCTGTGGGATTACCTCGATACTGGCTTGTTTCTTGACCATCGACCAGTACGCTTGAAGATTGCCGAATGGGCTCGGGGCAAAAAGTTTTTAAACCTGTTTTGTTATACGGCAACGGCAACCGTACATGCAGCGTTGGGTGGTGCGAGCCAAAGTGTGAGTGTGGATATGTCGAAAACCTATTTGGATTGGGGCCGACAGAATTTCGAGAAAAACAATATTAATCTTGACCGGCACAAGCTGGTTCAGGCCGATTGTGAAAAATGGCTGCAGCAATGTCGCGAGCCGTTTGATTTGATTATGTTAGATCCGCCGAGTTTCTCGAACTCAAAACGTATGGAAGGGGTGCTGGATATTCAGCGCGACCACCCAGCCTATGTTAATCGCTGTATGGATTTACTGAGCCCCGGGGGTAAATTGATTTTTTCTAATAATCTGCGCACGTTTAAGTTAGATGAAACGTTAACAGCAAAATACCACGTTGAAGATATCACCGCACAAACACTTGATCCGGATTTTCAACGTAACAAAAAAATACATCACTGCTGGGTAATCACCCATAAGCCTCGTTGAGCGATCAACCGGTTGTAGTGAAGTGCAATACTGAAGTGGAATAGTATAGTGAGCAGTCATAACGACACAGACAGTGCAAAACCGTTTACTGTAGAGAGCAACTACGAGCCCGCCGGCGACCAGCCAAACGCTATTGCTGGCCTGGTAAAAGGTATTGAGGCGGGCCTTGCCCACCAAACACTATTAGGGGTAACTGGTTCAGGCAAAACCTTTACCATTGCTAATGTGATTGCTCAAATCCAGCGGCCAACCATTGTCATGGCCCACAACAAAACCCTAGCCGCACAGCTTTACGGCGAATTTAAAGAGTTCTTCCCCCATAACGCGGTGGAGTACTTTGTTTCTTACTACGATTACTACCAGCCCGAAGCCTATGTGCCGTCGTCTGATACGTTTATCGAAAAAGATGCCTCGGTAAACGAGCACATCGAACAAATGCGATTGTCGGCCACCAAGGCGCTGATGGAACGTAAAGATACTATTATTGTGGCAACCGTATCGGCCATCTATGGTTTGGGGGATCCGGAAGCCTACCTGAAAATGGTGCTGCATATTGTGCGCGGTGACCAGATTGACCAGCGCGGCGTATTACGCCGTTTGGCCGAGCTGCAGTACACCCGCAACGATGCCGACTTTCATCGCGGCACCTATCGGGTGCGTGGTGATGTCATCGACATTTACCCGGCAGATTCTGATGAGCTGGCGGTGCGGGTTGAGCTTTTCGACGATGAGGTCGATGGCATTACACTGTTCGACCCGCTGACAGGTGCCATTATTCAAAAAGTGCCTCGCATCACTATTTACCCGAAAACCCATTATGTAACCCCTCGTAGTCGAATTCTCGAAGCGGTTGAGCACATCAAAGAAGAATTAAAAGAGCGTAGCGAACAGTTGCGCGAGCTGGACAAGCTGGTGGAGCTGCAGCGGCTCGAACAGCGAACCAAGTACGATGTAGAAATGATGCAGGAATTAGGCTACTGCAACGGCATCGAAAACTATTCTCGTTATTTGTCGGGCCGACCCATTGGCGCGCCACCGCCCACACTGTTTGATTATTTACCGCCAGATGCCTTGCTGGTGATCGACGAATCTCATGTGACCGTGCCACAAATTGGCGGGATGTATCGCGGTGACCGCTCCCGCAAAGAAACCTTGGTAGAGTATGGTTTTCGGCTACCATCTGCATTGGACAACCGCCCCCTGCGCTTTGAAGAGTGGGAAAACCTGGCGCCGCAAATGATTTTTGTTTCGGCCACACCGGGTAAATACGAAGCAGAGCATCAAGGCCAAATTGTTGAGCAAGTGGTGCGTCCCACCGGTTTGGTGGATCCTGAAATAGAGGTGCGACCGGCTAGCAACCAGGTAGATGACGTGCTGTCGGAACTTCACAAGCGTGTTGCCGTGAATGAACGGGTATTGATTACTGTATTAACCAAGCGCATGGCAGAGGACCTCACTGATTACTTGATGGACCACGGTGTACGTGTGCGCTACCTGCATTCCGATATAGACACGGTTGAACGGGTAGAAATTATTCGCGACCTGCGTCTAGGTGAATTTGATGTACTGGTGGGTATCAACCTGCTGCGGGAAGGCCTAGATATGCCAGAAGTATCACTGGTTGCCATTCTCGATGCCGACAAAGAAGGCTTTCTGCGTTCCGACCGCTCACTGATTCAAACCATAGGCCGCGCTGCTCGCCATGTTAACGGCAAGTCTATTTTGTACGCCGACCGCGTGACAGGTTCTATGCAACGTGCGATGGATGAAACGGAACGCCGTCGTAACAAGCAAATTGCCTTTAACAAAGAGCATGGCATTACCCCCAAAGGTATTAACAAACGCATCGCCGATATTATGGAAGGGGCTTACGGACCTGCCGGCAGTAAGCGTGGCCAAAAACGTGCCGCCGAGAAGAAAGGCAAGTACGATATTGAAATACCCGCTGGTAAGAATGTATGGGACGTGATCGCCCAGCTAGAAAAAGCGATGCATCAAGCGGCAAAAGATTTAGAGTTTGAAGAAGCGGCGCGTTTGCGTGACCAGATAACTAAACTGAAACATGAAGCCCAATAACGTAATTTTTAGTAGATAGGTGTTATGGAATTACCCGACGATATTCAAGAGCTGGTTGATGAATTACGTGAGTCTGCAGAGCGAGTTCCGGTACCGCTGGATTTGCCTGATGAAGATGACTTGGTGGTTATCGAAGAAGAATTGTTGTTATCTTTACCAAAAGATTACAAATTGTTTTTTCTTCATGCCAGCGACATTGTTTACGGGGGGATTGAACCTTTTACCGTGGCCGATAGCGGTAGTTACAATCACCTTCCAGAGGTCACCGCTGAGGCCTGGGATAATGGTTTACCTCGTTACCTGATTCCCATTTGTCGTCATGGTATGGGTTATTATTGCCTTAATAGTGATGGTGAAATATTTACCTGGGAGGAGGGTGAGCTCAGCGATATTCAATTTGAATCCATCTGGGAATGGGTGCAAGACGTTTGGTTGCGCAGCTAATTATCTCAAAATGCACATCAAAAAAAAGAGCGTAATATAACACTGGAAAAAAAGTGGCAAAGGCATTCTCAGCATGGCTTTTGCGTTGCTTCCATTAGCGCTACCTCTTCGCGGTAGGGTTTAATACCCTTATACATAAAGTAGGTTGCGGTAGGTAGCAGTACGCCGGCTGTTAATACCAAGGCAAGCCACAAGTCTTGTGGGTCACCGACAATACGTTGGGCCACGGTACCAATAACCAGACTGCCCATGGCACCAAAAAAGGTAAACATAAACAAATAAACGGCGGTAACCTGTCCGCGCATTTTCTGTGGGGCTACCCGTTGAATGGCAGCATTTTGTGGCACCGCACCGGCCATGCCAAACATTAATGCGCAAGACATAGCCCCTAACGCCAGTTCAGCGGTAGGCATTAACGGTGCCGTAATAGAAAACACCGTCACGCCAGCAAAGAGTATGGTAGCCGCGCGTACGTTGGCGTCTTTATAGCGTTTGGCCAGCCACTCTACAAAAATACTTCCCAGAAAAATTCCCAGTAGTGAAGCGACCAACAGCATTGGCGCCATAATTTCACCCATTCGTTGTTCGCTCCAGCCAAAAGTGCGGATCATAAAGGGTGTGCGCCAGAAGGCCATGCCTTGGGTTTCTACCGCACTAAGCGCCAAGCCAGAAAAGAGTGGGTAATACACGTAACGCTTTGCGTGAATAGCTTTTAGTGCATCCAGCCCCATAAATGTGAGCAGTCTGCGGCCAAGTGGAGCATCTTGAGGGATGTCGTTGATTAAACCGTCGCTGGCAGGTGGTGCACGGCGTACGGGCTCATGAATAAACAAAAATACAAAGCCAATGACTAATCCCGGCAGGCCAATAAATAGTAAAATCCATTGCCAGTTGTATATTTGTAGCCCCATCCATTCAACCGTGGGCCAGTCATTGACGAGCCCAATCATTTTTCCACCAAAATATATGCCCAGTGTGGTGCCGCCAATAAAGCCCAGCTGTAGCAACCCAAATGCACGGGTAATTTTTTCGGGTGGAAATGCATCGGCCAACAGAGAGTAAGACGCCGGCGCATGAGCAGAAGCGCCAGCGCCAACAAACATTCGCGTACTGACAAATTGCCAAAAGTTTTGTGCCAGCCCACCTAATGCAGTGACAATACCTAAGATCGAAATACCGCCTGCTAGTACATATTTTCGCGGGTATATATCGGCGAGTCGTGCTAGTGGGATTCCTACAAATACATAAAAAATAATATTGGCAGGCCCACCCAAAAAGCCCAGTTGCTCGTCAGTTAAATCAAAACTGTGTTTTATCCTTTCTGCCAGCATTCCAAATATAGTAGCATCGAAAAAGTTGATAAAAGTAGCAACGATTATCACAAATAATGCAGCATAAGCAGCACTTGAAGATGACCATTCTTGTTCAGCCTGATGGATAGGTATTGCAGCAGATGTACTAACAGTGCTCGGTGGCGCTACGGCCATAATGTCCCCTCGTTTTTTATTCTTATTAGCTATATGACAATGGCGCAAACAATCCAACCTTCGGATCGATCAATCATATGATTTGTTGTTACGTCATCGATCTCAATACTAGACTGTTAAATTTAGCTACCGCAAGCAAATGCGGCATAGTAAAAATGCAACGCTGCATTCCAATACTGGATTTGGGGAATTTGGACAAGAAATAGAAGAGAAAAAAGTTACTGGGGAAGCAATCGTAGATATCAAAGGCACCGCCTATGCGGCGGTGCTTTTTCTTAGCCGCAAGTTAAAACCAGAACTGGATACCTAGGGTATAGGCGTGCTGTGCAGTGGGCTCGCCATGTTCTTTTGCAAGGTCTTTACGGCTGCCCCATACATTATTCCAGTTGACCCCAATATAGGGGGCCAGCTCGGGGCGAATGGCATAATGTAAGCGAAGCGATACGCTGGTATCAGACAAGCCGCTACCAATTTCCTTGTCTTCATCGGTTTGATCGTACACATTAAAGCCAAATTCTGTCACCGCAATCCATTGTTGTGTAATCATCCATTCTTTTTCGGCTTCAAGGCTCCAATGCACGATGTCGTCTTCCATAACCGCCAGATGCGTATCGGTTTCAATAAAGTAGGGCGCAATGCCCTGAACACCGATCATAAAACCATAATCGACTGGGTCTGGGCGTAACACTTGGCGTACACCTGCCTGAAGGTTCCAGTAGGGGCTAATCGCTCGGTGGTAGAGCCACTCCAGCTCGGCTTCTTCTACACGGTTATCGACAATTTCAACATCATAATTCAGCCAGATTTTCTGCAAGTCGTGCCCAAGCCAGGCGTTGCCTTCGAGCAGGGTAGCGTCTTCATCATCGGTAAACTGCCTTTCCAAGCGGTCCACTTTCCAGTAGGCAAGCATGGGGTCATCTTTACCGCCCGCCGCGCACAGTTGGCTGGCAGTCAGTGTGGCGGTAGCCAATACCACTGACAAAAGGCGCGGGGCCGTTGTTTTAGGTGTAGCGTTCTGCGTTGTCATGGCGGTTACTCCAGATACGAAAGTGCTAATAGGGGAATATCGCTGTCTCATTGCTTTATCTCCTCTCAGGCCCGCTCAACGCGCACTTCGCGCATCATGCCTGACATGTGATAAAGCAAATGGCAGTGATAAGCCCAACGGCCTTCTGCATCTGCGGTAACCAAATAGCTTATTTTCTTACCTGGTTGAACCAGGATAGTGTGTTTACGGGGGATAAAATCAGGATCGCCAGTTTCCAGCTCGCTCCATAAACCGTGCAGGTGAATCGGGTGAGTCATCATGGTGTCGTTCACCAGCGTAATTCTCACACGTTCGCCGTAGGTTAATTTAACCGGCTCTGCTTGAGTGTATTTGATACCGTCAAACGACCAAGTATAGCGGCTCATATTGCCAGTAAGGTGTAGCTGAATCTCACGTGTTGGCTGACGTTTATCGCCCGTGGGGTAATAGTTTTTCAGGTCAGCATAGCTCAGTACTTTACGCCCAAAGCGGTGCTGGTGATGCCGTAATCCAATACCGGGATCGTCTAGGCCGCTCACAGGCACCTCTGAACGCATGTCTACCTGTGGGCCAAATTCACTGGGTTTGTGCACGATGGCGGCAGTGCTGCCCATACCTGCAAGGTCCAGTGTAGTGGCGCCATGGCCAGAGTGATCCATGTTTTCCATACTGCTCATGTCGTGACCGGAGTGATCCATGCCTCCCATTCCACTCATGTCATGGCTGGAATGGTCCATACCGTCCATATCTGCCATACCGCCCATATCATGACCAGAGTGATCCATGCCTTCCATGCCACCCATGTCGTGACCTGAATGCTCAGACGAGTTGCTGCCATGCGCGCTATGGTCACCATGCCCCATCCCCATATCGCCATGTTCAAGTACCGGAGGCGGGTCCACTGCAGGCACTTCTGCCGCTGCATTTGGCTGGCTAGCCAGCGTTCCCCAGATAAAACCACTGCGATCGATTGATTGAGCAAAAAGGGTATAGGCTGCTTCAGTGGGGGTAATCAGTACGTCATAAGTTTCTGCTGTACCTATACGAAATTCGTCAACGCTAACCGGTTTCACCGGTTGACCATCGGCAGCGACTACCGTCATGGGTAAGCCAGGAATACGCACATCAAACAGCGTCATCGCGCCGGCGTTGATAAAGCGCAGGCGCAGGGTTTGCCCAGGCGTAAACGTGGTGCGCCACGTGTCTGTTGAGGGCTTACCATTTAACAGGTAATGATAGGTATAACCGGTAACGTCAGAGATGTCGGTCGACGACATACGCATGTCGTTCCACATGGCGCGGTCTCGCCACATGCTCACAAAGCCTTTTTCCTGGATATCCCTGAAGGTATCGCGCAGGGTGCGTTCCTGCCGATTGTAGTAATGGCTCATTTTTTTCAGGGTGGCATAAATACTCTCAGGTGTTTGATCGCTCCAATCCGAGAGTACAATTACATGGTCTGCATCGGCCGTTACCGGGTCAGACTTACCGTCTATCACGATCGAACCGTATACCCCGGTTTGCTCCTGAAACCCTGAGTGACTGTGATACCAGTAGGTACCGGTTTGACTAACGGTAAATCGATAGGTAAATGTTTCGCCTGGAGGAATGCCGTCGAAACTTA
This sequence comes from Cellvibrionaceae bacterium, assembly GCA_050289485.1. GTDB lineage: Bacteria > Pseudomonadota > Gammaproteobacteria > Pseudomonadales > Cellvibrionaceae > JBNKFV01. The sequence continues at coordinate 59,982 of JBNKFV010000016.1, read as the reverse complement.
GGCCTGGTACGCCATCCATATCGGTAGGCAAAATAAGGCCGTGCCAGTGAATCGACGAGGCGGTATCCAAATGGTTGGTTACATGCAGGGTGACTTCATCACCTTCTTTCCAATGCAGGGTAGGGCCCGGGAGTGATCCATTGATCAGGGTCGCCCGGCGCTTGCTGCCAGATATATTAATATCTCGATAGCCGATATTGAGATGAAATTCGGTACCTTTCAGTACTTCCGGTGCGCTCGTACCTGAGGCCGTCGCAGACGTGTTTTGACTCAGCAGAGAGCTACCAATGCCGGAGAGCAACGGCAGCGCAGAAGCCAGCGTTGCACTTTTGCCCATACCGCATAGCCATTGGCGCCGCGCCGGATCCGCTGGCAATGTGTGACGAAGCATTGTTGTAACAGTTTTATTTTCACCGCTCATGGTGATACACCTCTAATGTGGCCGCAATCTAAAAAGCAAAAAAGCTATTTAAATCAACAAATTAAAATTAAAAGCTAATCTATTTTAGAGGCTGAAAGATGTAGGTGGCCGCAAGAACGAGCCATACAGTGCCAGAGGGTGACCTATGACTCTAATCTTATCGAATTGGCTATCACCAAAGCTGATACCAGCAGCAGGTGGAGAAATGAGTACAACATTGTGGAGCACTTTGCAGCAGTCGCAACCGGGGTCGCAACCATGTTGATTGTCGTTACTGCTTGGGGAGGTAGGTGAAACGGAATCGGTCGTAGTCATGCCATGCATATGGGCGTGGGTATTTGAATCCATTGCTGCATGAGCTGGCTTATCATCACCTGCACAACTGCTGTAAATGGCAAGTGCCAAGGCGCTTCCGCTTTGCAGCAGACAAAGTGTCAACAGACAATGGAGGATAGTTTTACGCCAAAAATACATACGCTGCATAGAAGCCCATTCTAGCGAAAAAATCGTTGCAAGCCAGTTTTAATCACATCGTTTGCCGTCAATACTGCCGAATTTAAGGTCGCCAGTTATATAAAATGTCGTGCGGTACCGAAGATAAACACTCGCGTCATCATAATCAAAACACTAACGTTTGTTGTTATAGCACATTTTGAGTTTTAATCACTCTACCCCAGCCACTAGCGGCGGTTGGGACTGGATACTGATCGGGTCTTACCGCTGGCAGCACGTTTCTTGTTTTCGCTTTGTACATACACCGTGTCGGTAGTTGCCATGCTGGCATGGCCCAAGTCTTCCGATACATCCTTGAGCGCTCGGCCACGCTCAATTTCCATACTGGCTCCCGTATGGCGCAGCCAGTGGGTTGATGCTTCACGTAGTTTTGCCGCTGCATCTTCGCCCCGTTCGGCTTTCATGTTTTCATAAGCCTGGTTGAATACCTCCTGTACCAGTCGGGCCAGGTGGCGACTGGTCATACCTCCTTGGCCGCGGATTTTCTCAACCAGAGGTGAGTAGTCCGATGTGCCAGGCAGACCCGACAGCCCTCTAAATTGGCGATAGCGTTTCAGATACGGCAAGTACTGGTCCGGCACGGTAACGTCACGCAGTTTACGCCCCTTGCCATAGATTTTAAGCCACCAGTTGCCTGTATCGTCCTGCCAGAAGTGGTTCATTGCCGGTGACCACTGCGTTCGTTCAGACAACTCTGAAATACGTAAAAACAGCGTTTTCAGCGACGCCACAATAAACAGATTACGCTCGTAAATAGCATCGTGTTCGGCCATTTTTTCGGCTGTTTCCAGTGCATAGTTCCATTGTTCTTCAGTCAGACGGCGCACATCTTTCACTTGTGCATCGGCAATAAAATAGCGGCAGTCTTTTTTAGCCACTTGCGCAGGGTTGCCGTAGCAGATCTCTTCGCCCATTAGGTATTTGTAAAAAGCAATAACCCCCGTAAACATCGCATGAAGTGTTTGTTGCGAGGGGCGGTATTTCTTCTTTTCTGCCTCAACAGCTTTTGTGTCGCCGGTATCCAGTGTTGTTTGTTGCTGTCGGTTGAGCGTTAGTCGAAAAGGCAGCCATTTTTTATTGGCTGCATAGGCACCGTTTTCCCACACAAAACGGTCATGATTTGACAGAGAAATCCAATTTAGCGGTGGTTTCCAGCAAAAGTCGGCATATTCGAGAATGTCAGTTTTTCGCAATTCATCCATGGGCTGTTGCTTCACGATGAATACCCATAACAAAAAACGCTCCATTTCGTTACGAAAGCGCACGTAGGTGTGTTCGGATTTATTGCGGCCAATATATTTCAGAAAATCGAGCCCCCATTGCCAGTGTTGGTTGCGCCAGGCTGGGCCTTCAGCAAGAAAAGCATTTAACGATGGGTAATCACCAAGGCGTAGGGATGTGAGTTCCGTAGCGGTAGGGTAGAGCGGTGTGGGGTTGTCTATTTTCATCTGGCGGCTAATAACCCAGTTGTATTGTCATAACAAAATGCCCCACAACATGGGGCATGGTCTAGGGTATCTACAGCCAACCAAAATGCCAATGGCTTATTGCATAGCGCGGAGCATCCAGGCCGTTTTTTCGTGGATGCGCATACGGTCAGAAATCAGCGATGCAGAAGACTCATCGCCAGCAGCTTGCGCAGGTTCAAGGGCTTCGCGACAGGTTTTAACCACCTGTTCGTGGCCACGTGTCAGAATCTCAACCATGTTGGTAGCCGATGGCACACCGTCTACTTCATCAATAGAACTCAGCTCCACAAAAGCCTTATACGTACCAGGCGCCGGTATATCCAAGGTACGAATACGCTCAGCGATATCGTCAACGGCTACCGCCAATTCCGTGTAATGCTCTTCGAACATTAGATGCAGCTCACGAAACTGCGGGCCTGTCACGTTCCAGTGAAAGTTGTGCGTTTGCAAGTACAGGGTGTATGAGTCGGCGAGCAACTTTTTTAGACCTTCAGCAATTTTTTCGCGGCTTTCAGCATCAATTCCAATATCAATAGTGCTCATTACTATGGCTCCTTGTTCAAAGCATTTGTGCATTTAGCCAACAATGCATTTGTCTGTGTGTTATAGGGTCAGTCAGCTGAGTTGGATCAAAGTTTCATTCAGACCAGCGTATTTAGCGACTAATTTTTGTCTATCAGATCGATAAATAATGGGCACCAAAGCCGTTAACCCTTTCCCTAAAAGAGCTGAGGGCATGTTTTGGGAATTCAAGGGTAAATTGACATTTGAAAAGCTATGCATATAATAAGCAATGATTACTATATGCATAGGTTAGTAAAATGACAGGTACCAAAGAAAACTTGGGCTTTCTGGTCACCGATACCGCCAGATTGATGCGCCAGCACTTTCAACGGCAGTTAGATGTGGTGCCACTAACCCTCGCGCAAAGCCGAACGTTAATCCATGTCACCCGGCACCCGGGTATTCGACAAGTAGCCTTGGCTGAAATTCTGGAGATCCAACCCATGACTCTCGCGCGCTCTATCGATCAACTGGTGGAGGAGGGCCTCGTAGAGCGTCGTCAGGACCCCACCGATCGCCGAGCCTATCTCTTATATATCACCGATAAGGCAGAACCCTACATCAGCAAAATCAAATTGCTCGGTGAATCAGTGCGCGACACGGCCCTTAGTGGGTTATCAGATAAAGAGATAGATATCCTGTATCACGCTATGAACGTAATTTGCGAAAACCTGAAAAAGGCAACTGACGTCGCTGCATCCAAATAAAGCTGTCACAATCAGCTTGCCCAATGGTAAATAGTTATGACCGCAAACAATTTAGAAACCATGCTTAAACCCACAACCAAAATGTCATCCGTGAGAGCCAAACGCACGGTGCTTTTATTTGTGGTGCCATTGATTATTGGCATTATCGCATTGGCTATCTATTTACACGGCGGGCGCTTTGTTGAAACGGAAAACGCTTATGTTAAAGCCGATAAGATAGGTGTGAGTGTTGAAGTGTCTGGTGTGGTTGTCGATGTTCCCGTCGCTGAAAACCAAGCCGTAAAAGCCGGCGACGTATTGTTTCAAATCGACCCTGCGCCTTTTAAAGTCTCAGTTGCCAAAGCCAAGGCTCAGCTTCAGCAGGTAGCTACAGACCTTAATGCCACGATTGCCAGCTATCACGAAAAAGAAGCCGAAATTGCCAGTGCAAAAACTCGTTATGACTATGCATTACGCGAGGAAAAACGTCAGTTTAACCTTGCCAATCAACATTTTACTTCAGCGTCTAATGTTGATCATGCGCAAGAAAGTGCGCAGTTGGCAAAAGAGAAAATCACCATTTTACAAAAAGAATTAACGAGCCTTGCCACTAAACTCGGCGGCGATGTTGATCGCCCCATAGAATCTCACCCCAGCTATCAAGCGGTGGAGGCAGAGCTTCAGCAGCGTGAACTCGACCTCGCGCGAACTACGGTTCGAGCCCGCCGCGACGGAGTGGTTAGTCAAGTACCCAAGATGGGGGAATATCTTAGTGTCGGTAGAATGGCGATGGTATTAGTCACCAGTGATCACTTGTGGATCGAAGCCAATTTTCCTGAAACCGATTTAACCCATGTTGAAAAAGGCCAGCAGGTGGAGATCACCGTTGATACCTATCCCAATTTCAGCTGGAAAGGCACGGTGGAAAGTTTGAGCCCAGCCACTGGAGCAGAGTTTTCCATTATACCGCCGCAAAATGCTACAGGTAACTGGGTCAAAATTGCTCAACGTGTACCGGTAAGAATTTCGATTGAACCCCAAAATAACGCACCGCAACTGCGCGTTGGCTTAAGTGCAGAGGTATCTATTGATACCCATTACCAGCGTAGCCTTTTGGGTTTATCTTTCTAAGTAGTTACCTATGTCTTCGAACCATAACACGGCCTCCATGCCAGCATCTTACGACTCAAACCCTTTGTGGATTACTGTTTCGGTAATGCTGGCTACACTGATGTACACACTCGATACCACCATTGCGAATGTGTCGCTGCCACATATGCAAGGCTCCATGCGCGCCAGCCAGGAGCAAATAGCCTGGGTGCTCACGTCGTATATTGTTGCCTCAGCTATTGCCATGCCCCTTACAGGCTTTATCGCAGAGCGCTTTGGGCGAAAAAAACTTTTTATTATCTCTACTATTGGTTTTACGTTAACCTCGATGCTGTGTGGCGCAGCGCAAAACCTAGAGCAAATCGTTGTATTTCGAATGCTACAAGGTGTTTTTGGCGCGCCTCTCGTACCGCTATCACAATCTGTGATGCTGGATACTTACCCCAGAGAGAAGCATGGTTCGGCCATGGCCATGTGGGGGATGGGCGTTATGGTTGGGCCCATTCTGGGCCCCACATTAGGCGGCTGGTTAACTGAATATTACACCTGGCGCTGGGTGTTTTATATCAACATTCCGGTGGGTATGCTGGCGTGGCTAGGTATTACGCTTTATGTGAAAGAAACCGAGTCAAATCGATCTCGTCGCTTTGACTTATTGGGCTTTGTTTTTTTGAGTGTTGCGATTGGTTCATTGCAAATGATGCTCGATAGAGGTGAATCGCTCAATTGGTTTCATCATCCAGAAATTGTTGCTGAATTAGCACTCAGCATATTAGCGCTTTATTTGTTTATTGTGCATATTTTTACGATGAAACACCCTTTTTTGGAGCCTCAACTTTTTGCTGATCGCAACTTTTGTATTGGTATGATTATCGCATTCGTCGTAGGTATCATACTGCTGGCCACTGCCGCCTTGTTGCCACCCTATTTACAAAAGCTGGGCGGTTATCCGGTCATTGATGTGGGTTTTATTCTTGCACCAAGGGGCGTAGGAATCATGTTAGCAATGCTGATTGTAGGGCGCCTTTCACAAATGATTGATGCTCGACACATGATTCTATTTGGTCTTTTTACTACCAGCTTTTCACTCTGGTTGATGACGCGTTTTACTAACGATATGGGGCCACAGCCGATCATAACCAGCGGTTTTATCCAAGGAGTGGGTTTAGGCTTTATTTTTGTACCGCTTTCAACCGTTACCTTTTCAACCCTCGCTCAACATTTTCGCAATGAAGGTACCTCACTCAATAACCTGGTACGCAGTATCGGCAGTAGTATTGGCATTTCGATGGTGATGGCGAATCTGGCTCATGAAACGCAAGCTAATCACGCATCTTTCGCGCCCTATATCACGCCTTTTAATCTTGCCTTGAATAAGGCAGTAGAGGAGGGGGTTTATAATCTTGGCAGCTCAGCGGGACTTGCAGCACTTAACGGCACCGTTAACCAGCAAGCCTTAACGCTGGCTTACTTACAAGATTTTCATATGATGATGTGGCTCACCTTGTTTGTAGTACCCCTATTGCTGTTTATGAAAAGTGATAAGGTAAAAAGCAGATAATGACACCACAAAAAAAGCCCGTATGCATACGGGCTTTTTTACTATTACAGAGGTAAGCAAACCTTTAATTAAAGGAAAAATTAACATTAATCAATTAGGCTTTGAGCTTTTCGATACCCAACATCTTGAGTATTTTTCTTTCATAGTAAGGATCCGTGTTTCCGGTTTGAATTTTCCGAAGAAAATATTTTTCGAAGCCTACTTTCGCAAGATGAACCCATTTTCCTTTTCGCGCCCAGGTAACATTGCGTGGAGGGATTTGCGGCAGCGCAACAAATGCAATACCGGTATCACCCATATCGGCCAGGCAGATGGCATTCCAGGTGGCTTCCGAATCAGGTAATTTACCTGCGATGTCCAGCGCGATATTTTCCACGATGGCAGTGACCATGGACTCGATCATATAGCCGGTTTTAGGTACACCTGTTGCCACCGGTGTAGTTTTTTGTGGAGCGATTGCCACGCAGACACCAGCGGCATAGATATTCGAATATTTGGGATTGCGTTGATACTTGTCAATAATGACGAAGCCGCGTGGGTTTACCAACCCTTCAATATTCCTTAGCGGATCAATGCCGGTAAAAGCAGGTAGAATCATTGAGTATTTGAAGGGTAATTCATGCTGCTTAACTTCTTCACCGCTATCGTTACATTCCATAACTGTCATATTATTTTTGTTGATTGAACCGATTTTTGCGTTGGTCACCCAGTTAATATGACGTTCACGAAATTCACTTTCCAGCAGGGTTTTTGAATCACCAACGCCATCTAATCCCATATGCCCGATATAAGGTTCGGGGCTGATATAGGTGATTGGCACTTTGTTTCTGATTTTCCGCCTGCGCAGGTCAGCATCCACAATAAAAACGAATTCATAAGCTGGGCCAAAACAGGATGCACCCTGGGCAGCACCTATTACGATAGGCCCGGGGTCGACGACAAATTCTTCCCAGGCCTCCCTTGCTTGTTCTGCATGATCAATATGACAAACCGAATGGGTGTGCCCCTGAGGGCCCAGTCCTTCTATTTCTTCAAAGGCGAGACGGGGGCCGGTAGTCAGGATGAGGTAGTCGTATTCCAGGCTGCTGCCATCCCCCAGCGTTAGACGTCTGGATTCTGGGTCTAAGTGCTTTAAGCCGGCGGCGGTGAAGTTAATACCATGTTTCTTGAGGGGTAGAGCTATATCAATGCAAATGTCTTTTCGCTGTCTCCAGTTCACTGCGACCCAGGGGTTGGACGGTACAAACTGGAAATAGGGGGAGTCAGATACAACGGTAATGTCATGTTCCTCCCCCAGTTTTTCCCGCAGTTCGTAGGCGGCAGGTAGTCCACCAACACCGGCACCAATGATGACTATTTTTTTCATCAGGAATACCTCTCATAGTAAGCCAATGAAATACTATTTTCTTACTGCTTAGTAGTATCACGATTAAATCTATTTAATTTGTTTTGTATCAAGTCGTGTACAGTAAATCTAGTGAATAGCAAATGCTCTGACCTCCTAATATTAGCTATATTTAATATTAAAGCAAGCTAATATACAATAAATTACGCTAATTACTTCAGAAGGTATTTTCAGCATGATCTATGCATAAAAAAGCCACTTCCGAGATGGAAGTGGCTTCGTAAAAACCCTCAACCTATTTTAGGGCGCGACAAACGCCACATATGGCTGTCTCAGTGCAATTTAAGGCGAGGGCGCAAGTAATGGTTAATTTTGTCGGATAACGCCAGTAAGCAGGTACGAAAAATGCCGTTAACGGCAATCTGGTGCATCCGATAAAGAGAAATATAAGCCATACGTGCAATTCGGCCTTCAACTTTGAGCGTTCCCCCAATAATACCGCCCATGAGGTTACCTAGCGCCGTATAATCGCTTAGCGACACTAGCGAGCCATAATCACTGTACTTAAATGACACCATGGGTTTGTTTTTGTAGATATTAATCAGGTTTTTGGCCACCGTTGTTGCCATTTGGTGGGCGGATTGCGCGCGTGGTGGAATCCATTTTTCCTCACCTTTTTTATTTCTTTGCAGTAAACCTGCGCAATCGCCAAGTGCAAAAATAGAATCATCGTCTTTGCTTACTAATGTGCCTTCAACCAATACCTGGTTGGCGCGATTCACCTGTAAACCACCAAAATCTTTTAGAAAATCAGGCGCTTTTACGCCGGCTGCCCAAACAATGAGATCGGCAGCGATAATATCGCCATTCTTGCAGTGCAATGCCTGCTTTTCAGCTTTTTGCACCATGGTATTAAGGCGAATATCAACCCCCAGCTTTTCTAGCTCTGTCTGTGTTGCGTTGGCAACGCGCTCACTGAGTGCCGGAAGCAGAGTAGGGCCCGCCTCAATCAGCGTAACGCTAAAATCTTCCGGTTTAATATGGCTTAGGCCGTACACTTGAAAGTATTCACGGGCACGAAACAGTTCAGCAGAGAGTTCAACGCCCGTGGCACCGCCACCTATAATGGCGACCTTTAGTGGCTCTTTGGTTTCATTGACCGCAATCTCTCGATTAAGGTGAATAAATCGATTAACCAATTGCTTTTGAAAACGTAGTGCCTGAGCAGGGCTATCGAGAAAAATACAGTTGTCAGCAATCCCTTGTGTACCAAAATCGTTAGTCACACCGCCGATAGCGAGAACCAGATAATCGTAGCTTTCCTCTCTGGCAGGAAGAATTTCCATGCCACTCTCATCGGTTAGTGCCGCAAGGTTAATCACCTTTTTTTCTCGATCGATACCGCATAGGGTCCCAATTTTGAAACGATAATAGTTGCCATGGGCATGTGCTCTGTAACTGACCGAATCCAGTTCAGCATCTAATGCGCCACTGGCTACTTCATGTAAGAGAGGTTTCCAAATGTGGGTGTGGTCGCGATCTATCAGCAGTACATCTGCGCGTTTTTTACGGCCTAGCTTACGACCGAGCTTGGTAGCGAGTTCCAAACCGCCCGCACCGCCGCCAACAATGACAATTTTCATAGGAAAGTACCTGTATTTAAGAAATATTCCGTATGCAACTTGTATTGTTGCCACACTAAAAAAATAGCAAACGGAATATCACCAAAGCAGGTAGGAGGTATTATGTTTCAAGATGCATTCTAACAAATAAGAAGGGGCAAAAGTAACCTCAGCAACCTTAAGGTTTACCATGAAATATGCGAAAGTATGAAGCGCCAGGGATTCTTCAACCGTAATATTTTGTACATGGAAACCCAATTTGTTCGTGCGCTATTGTGCAATCTGACCCCAGGAATCAAAATTTTTTTGCCAACCCCAGCAGCGCCAGGATACAAAATACGGCTCCCGCATAAAATGTAAACGAGGCTCCAAGTTGATCCCATAGCAATCCCGCCAATGCACTGGCGATAAGCATTGCGAAGCCACTGATCAGATTGAAGAAACCGAACGCTGTGCCACGAAGATCAGCAGGGGCAGCATCCGCCACCATTCTCGCCAACAAACCCTGTGTTATACCCATGTGAAGCCCCCACAGCGCAACGCCGGCAAGTACCGTTTGCCAGTGATCGTCGACCGCCAGTACCAGGTCGGCAGTGATGAGTACAACCAGTCCCAGCGCCAATAACGTTTTGTGGCTCATCCGATCGGACAACTTACCAAACGGATAAGCTGATCCAGCATAGACCACATTCATGGCTACCATTACCAGCGGCACAAGGGCGACAGCAATGCCGCCTTGCTGTGCCCTCAGCACCAGGAAAGCCTCACTAAATCGAGCTAGCGCAAAAACCGCGCCCACACCCACCACCCACCAGTAAGCGCCGCTCAACCGATTAAGGTTCTTACGGCAGATTGGATTGGTGCGTGTTTCACCGCCGTGACGTTCCGGCTCTTTCACCCCGAATACCAGCAGCGCCACCGCGAGTAGCCCCGGTATAACAGCAACCCAGAACACAGCCCGAAAATCATTGGCCCACAGCAACATCAGTCCGACGGCGAGCAGCGGCCCCAGAAAAGCACCCACTGTATCTAGAGACTGACGAAGACCGAATGCCGCGCCACGTAATTCGGCTGGAGCGATGTCTGCCACCAAAGCATCGCGGGGCGCACCGCGTATACCTTTACCAACCCGATCCATCAGTCGCGCAGAAAGTACAATGCCAGCATTGGGTGCCATGGCGAAAAACGGCTTGGTCAATGCCCCCAGGGCGTAACCAAATACAGCCAAGCCTTTACGCTTGCCCAGGTAATCACTCAACGCACCCGAGAATATTTTTACGATCAGCGCCGTAGACTCGGCTAAACCTTCGATCAGGCCGACCACAAGGGCGCTTGCGCCCAATGTGCCTACCAGGAATAACGGCAACAGGCTGTGAACCATCTCCGAAGAGATGTCCATCAACAGGCTAACAACGCCGAGAACCCAGATACTGGGAGGTATTTTTTTGAAATCACTTTTTTTGAAATCGCTGGAGCGTTTGGTCATATCCATGTTTCCGTCCGGGAACGTCCATAGAGGTTTTTGCTAGCGAGATATTAGGTAATAACCGGGTAGCTGTACACGAATCGCCCTACATAATCCATACCGTCCGATACTAAACAGTATCGGACATAACAAAACACTACGGATTGTCCCCTTTACGGATGCCTGTGTAATGTTTGTGCAGTACCGCAACCTATTTTATTGAAGCGTTATGCTAAGGTAAAAAGATGAAAAATTTCGTATGCGCCACATTCATTATAGCGATCTGCACCCTGTTCCTTGGCGCATGCTCCACATCACCGGTTAGAAATCCCACGGTCGCGGCGGCAAAACCTCAACAGAAAGCGCCTCCGGTGGATACCGCTAGCAAACACAGTGCGCAAGACCGGCTTAACCGTCACTTTCACCAGTGGCGTGGCACGCCTTACCGCTATGGCGGCACAGGTGCACAAGGGTTGGACTGTTCGGGCTTTATCTATATTACCTTTAGGGATGTGTTTGGTATGACCGTACCAAGAAACACGAAAGCCCTGGCCCAAGCCGGCAAGCCCGTGCCACTGCAGCAATTAACAACCGGCGACCTGTTATTTTTCAAAACGGGCTTAAAACAGCGTCATGTGGGTGTGTATATTGGCGATGGCGAATTTGTGCATGCGTCAACGTCCAAAGGTGTTATTGCCTCCCACATTGATACGCCCTATTGGGCCAAAGCTTACCGCCAGTCCCGCCGCCTTCAAATAGCCGATTAAGCAACTATCTGTCATTACAGCACTGTACAGCCCTCCCCTTTGTAATCGCTATTGAGGCTTCACAGCCGGGCCGTGACCAATGGCTGTATCGTTTATTTTAACGTCACTATATTCGGGCAAGGGCGCAGTATTGCGGCAATAAAAAAGCATTCTCCAGGTTTTGGCATCGTCGCCATGATAGTAATCTTCGGGGTGCTGAAAATGTTCAATGGGGAAAAAGCCCGAGCGCTTTCCGGCCCAATCGCAATAACTACCATGCCTATGTTGTACGGCAACATGGGTTGATGCCCACGATGAATCTTGCGTTGGGTCGGATCCCTGTGCCAGTGATTGATACACTACGGCACAAACGCAACGTTTCCCGTCATAACCACCCAGCGTTTCACTTTGGGTTTGCTCAGAATCAGGGGATTCACACACGCAAGGTGCTTTATCGGCGATATATGGGCCAACAAACCCATTTTGAATAAGAACAAGCTCCATCTCCCCTACCGTTTTTCCCTGAGGAAAAGCGTTGATAAAACCGGTTTCCGGCGGTTTAGATGGCCCCTCGATACGCGCGCGCAGATATTCTGTGCAATTGTAATTCACCGGCCTAGGGTTTCTAAATACCCAGCGCTTTTTACGGCCATCCCATCGCCAAATATCACTGGGGTGCTCATCGATTCCATAATCAGGCGTGAGGAAATTAGCAAGGCGATCGAGAAGCCGATTAAGGCGCACAATAGTTGCTTCAAGGAATTCGTCTCGTATTTTTCGAAGAAGACGAACCGCGTTTGCCAAAGCTTGCATCACAGATTGAAACCAGTCTTTCAGCATTTACACACCTCAGGCCGATATGTCAGAAGAATATTAAAAACAAGTCTAGCCGAGCAGCCGGTTTTAAACGGGGTTATCCTCCCGAAAGATAACTGCGTTATTCAAAGCCGGTGTTTTTATACTAACGGTTATCAAATTTTTTGTCCGAAACCGGCCAGAAGCGGGTGTTATAAACTTAAGCTCATTGATGCGGTATGTCCGCCTCTATGCAGTCGTCTGCTGGGCGCCAATTGCTATTAGTGCATCACGAAACAGAAGAGCTTTATCTGTGTTAAACCGGAACTCGATCACACCGTCCCACCCCTCCCTAAAGCTTGAAGACTCAAACGAAAGCCATAAGCTATTTTTATCCGGAGTATCAACATACAAATTCGCTATCTTTGGGTCTTCAATAGAAATGTTGATCTGACGCTTCCCATAGGTGTAACAGACCACTCTCTCTTTGGTTATAACCAAGCAACCAGAAAAACCTTCTGTGCGATTACGATATCGCTTACCTGGACCATCGACATGTTTTGTTACAAGCCGGCCTCCAATACCTTCGTCACAGACAACCATTCCCTCTTGCTCAAGTACCGGGCGTAGCTGCTTGGGAACAGAACCAAACCCGAATAACCGATATAGAATTGTCTTCGTCACAAGGTTTCCCTTATACATTTGGCAGTTTACTCGATAGCGTCCGACTTCTAGATACTAGACGAACCTCCCGCTATCTACAGTTTTTATAACACAAGATTTAATATCTCTGTAAGATTCAATTACGGCTAGAAGCAGTCATTGAGTTAGGTAAACTGCCCTTGTGACTTGCTGTGGTTCACGAAAGGGCTTTGACCCCTTTAATTAAAAATGCCAATTACGTCGCAAATTTCTTGAAAAGTGTCGCATTCATCCTCTCTATTTTACCGCGTATGGGACATCAAATCTTTTATTGCCTGGATTGCTAGTTTGTCTAATGCAAAAAACATTTTTCAGGTCGTTGATGTTTAGGGGATATTACCCCCTCCTCGCGCACCTGCGCCCTTTTTGTAATGCTATTGGGGCTTGGCCGGATTTTGTTATGTCAAATGTAAGACCTGACCCCAGTCTTTGTGATCTTTCGGAGCCTTGGCTCATTTACTGGAAGTTCTGACTTTGGTTGATTGCCAATTAATAATTCGTCCAAAAGGGTTGAGGCTGGTATTTTTGTACCAACGAATTATACTGTACACCCATACAGTAAAATATGTGCGATACCAGTTTGACAAAAAGGGACATATGAGTGACTATTAATCACATAATATTTCCATCTAAACAATCACTCTAATCAGGGAATATCCATGAATTCACTCCCCGACCATGATTTGCTGGTCAAAGTTTCATCAATTTACTCTCAGCAGGATATTGCTGACAAAATCGGCCATCCCAGAGAAGTTGTTAACAGATGGATCAAAGATGGGGAGAAACGTGCGGAGAGCAATTGGTTAACTTATGCCGAACGAATAGACCTTGAGTCGATGTTACCCACTCCGTCGAAAGATGGAGAAAAAGAATTCACCTTTATCGATCTCTTTGCCGGGATCGGCGGCATAAGAAAAGGATTTGAAGATGCGGGCGGGAAATGCGTATTTACCAGTGAATATGATAAATATGCCGTAAAGACTTATCAGGCCAATTTCCATTGTGAGCATGAGATTCATGGTGACATCAAGGAAATCACCCAGCCTGAAGGCATGAATAAAAACCAGGCCTATGCCCATATCAACAAAATGATCCCCGATCATGACGTTTTGCTGGCTGGTTTCCCCTGCCAGCCTTTCTCGATAGCCGGAGTATCAAAGAAAAACTCCCTCGGTCGCGCTCATGGTTTTGAGGATGACACGCAAGGTACGCTGTTTTTTGATGTTGCCCGCATTATCGAAGCAAAGCAGCCAGTGGCAGTGATGCTGGAAAATGTTAAGAACCTGAAAAGCCATGATCGTGGCAAGACCTTCAAAGTCATCATGAATACGCTGGATGAGCTGGGTTATGAGGTCGCTGACAGGGAATTTGATAAGGCCATTTCCGATCCCAAGATTATCAATGGCAAGAATTTTGTACCGCAAAACAGGGAGCGTATTGTTCTGGTAGCGTTCCGAAAAGACTTGGGCGGAACATCTACGCTAACTCTTCGTGATGTAAAAAAATACTTTCCCAAAAAAGAACCCAGGGTCGGAGATATTCTCGAACCAGCCAATGCGGTAGAGGATAAATACACACTCACGCCCAAACTCTGGAAGTATCTGAAAGATTACGCGGATAAACATAAGGCTGCCGGAAACGGTTTTGGCTTCGGCAAGGTTACAGCCGAAGACCGTTCAACCCGAACCCTGTCTGCCCGCTATTATAAGGATGGTTCAGAGGTGCTGATCGACCGTGGATCAAGAAAGCGTCCTCGCAGATTGACACCAAGGGAGTGCGCAAGATTGATGGGCTTCGACAAGCCTGGCGAGAGCCGCTTTATAATTCCTGTTTCCGATACGCAAGCCTACAAGCAATTCGGTAACAGTGTTGTGGTTCCTGTGTTTACAGCAGTAGCGAAAATCATGAAGCCTTATATCATCAAGGCTAAAGCCCTGAATGAAGCCCCACAAAAACCAGTCACGCGCGGTAAGAAAAAGGCTGCGTAATGACCGATGTGGTTTCCCCTGAAAAACGAAGCCGGATGATGTCCGGTATCAGGGGAGCAAACACAAAACCGGAAATTCAGGTCAGACAGGCTCTTTATAAAAGAGGCTTTCGCTACCGTCTTCATAAAAAAGACCTGCCAGGCAAACCTGATATGGTACTGGGCAGATATAAAACCGTGATATTTGTTCACGGATGTTTCTGGCATGCGCATGAATGCAAGTTATTTAAATGGCCAAAATCCAATACGGATTTCTGGCGCGAAAAAATAACTGGCAACAAACAAAGAGATAAAAGAAATATCGAGCGCTTGCTGGATGAAGGATGGCGTGTCATTGTTGTATGGGAATGCGCTTTGCGTGGTAAAAAAGAAGAACAAAAACAGCAGCTTTTTAACCAGATAAGCACGGACATCAAAAGGTGCGATAAAAGGATGACAATTTCCTATGCCGGATAATACGGGAACCTACGACACACAGCAGGCTAGCCAGATAAATCTCGATACAGTGCTTGATATGATGGGAGGCAAAGGGGTAAACACCGTCTATATCAAAAAACTTGCGCCCAACGACAACTCCAAGAACCAACCCTATTTTGGTTTTCACCTGACTGATCTTCCTTTCATTCCCACAGGCCCAATGGAAGCCTCGCAAAGCACATCCAAAAAAACTAAAGATTTAAGCAGGCAAATCAAATACCAGACATCGGTAAAGCTGAACTGGATTGACGCTGAGGCAAATATCTATCCTGCGCCCCATGCCAAGCTGATTTACTACCCGCAATATCCAGAAGTAAGGTTTTCCGGCTTTCTGAAAGGCTCGAAAGTTGATCTTAGCCGCTGGATGGCTCCCGAAAAGCAGGGACGGGCTGAAGGCAGATGGTTATTGCTGGGCGTTAATGATGAAGCCAAAACCGTTTATGCCTTTTTGGCAACACCTGACTCGGCACTTTCCAAAGAGCTGGAAGGCAAGGAACTAACACCTGCGACAAATATCTTTGGCGAGATTGATGTCAAAAACCGTGTAACGGTAACAGATACCAGAGCAGCTCTTTTACAAAAGATATTGGAAATCCATCATATGGGATGGATCACCGGACGGAAACTGGGTAAAGACATGGTCGCCCAGCCATACAAGGCTCCAAACGGCGGCGGTTACACTCTTGAAGCCTTATTGGGTATTTCCCCGAATGGTATAGCCGAGCCGGATTATCTTGGCTGGGAGGTCAAACAGTTTGGTGTAAAGGAATTTCCGCTTAAAAATGCCAAACCAACGACGCTAATGACTCCTGAGCCCAATGGAGGAGTATATACGGTAAACGGCGCAATAGAGTTCGTGCGACGCTTTGGTTATCCCGATAAATCCGGAAAACCCGACAGGCTTAATTTTGGCGGAAGGCATATTGCAGGAAAAGAATGCAGCGCGACAAATCTCACGCTTAATCTGGATGGATTTGACAGCGCAACCCAAAAAATAACCAAAGCTGCCGGAGCCATTACTCTAACAGATAGTAGCAATACCATAGCTGCAAGCTGGAGCTTCGAGAAAATCATGGATCACTGGAAGCGCAAGCACTCTCAGGCCGTATATATCCCCTGTGTTATGAGGCAAGCCAGAACGGGAGGAAGTGAATATCACTACGGCAGTGATGTCGAGTTGGGAACGGGAACCGATTTTGAAATGTTTTTATCAGCCATGCTGAGTGGCTATGTATATTACGATCCAGGTATCAAGCTGGAGAAGGCCTCGACCGAAAAACCGAACATTAAACGTCGAAGTCAATTCAGGGTCAATCACCGATACCTGAATGCCCTATACAAAAAGCTGGAATTTGTAAATGTGGCAGCCTAGCTCTGAATTCGACCATGAGCGAACGGATTCAATTAGCTATGGCTTTTCTTTGTTATTTTTTATCCACCATGCTGCTATGGGCTCCCCCTCTTTCCCCGTTACAAAATCTTGCAGCGGCTGCGCCAACAGCTCGGCAACCACTGGCGAGATAAAGTTTCGCTTAATGGTGATCGCGTAAAAGCTTTCGAACTGGTTGGGTAAGGTCATGTATTCCACCAGCGTGCCTTGTTGTATTTCGTCTTTGACTACCACGCGGGGTAATACGGCGAGTTCGCCGCTGTCTCGGGCGAGCAGTCATAGCATGGCCATATCGTCGGTTTCCATATGTACTTTGGGTACATTGTCAAAGTGCGCAATAGCCGTCAAACGCTCGGCGTATTTCGCTGGGGTGCGCGGGTAGCCCCCAGGCTTTGTCGCGGTAGCCTTCGGGAAACGAGGTAGTTGGCATGGGGCTTGGCGGCCCCACGATGAAAATTGGCTGGCGCACGAGCAACTAGCTTTGCCAGAGTGGTTCGCAGCCACGAACCACCCCTTCGAATGCCAGGTCGTATTTATGTTTGCTAAGCCCGGTGAGTAACGAGGTAAAGCCGTGTGTACTGGCGCGGCAGTCGCTGTACTAGGGCAGCAATGGGGCATCACCCCCAGCGGTTGAGTGTTTATTTGGCCGCATCACAGGCCGCAATTGGCAATATCAGCCAAAAACACGCTACCCTTACGGCCCTCGCTGACAATGATTGGCTATATATTAATCAGTGGGATGTAGAGAGAGGCGAAATTTCGCAATATTACCGCTCACAATGGCGTATTATAGCGGGCTGACCCCGTTGCTGTTGAGGCACGCAAAAGTGTTTAATTTTTAGTCAAAAAGAACCGGAGACTTATGAAGATTGGAATTATCATGGGATCAAAGTCTGACTGGCCCGTTATGAAGGCAGCCGCCGATGTATTGGACCAGCTGGGTGTTAGCTACGAAGCTAAAGTCGTATCCGCCCACCGAACTCCCCAGCGTTTATACGAATATGCAGCCACAGCGAAAGAGCGAGGCCTAAAAGCCATTATTGCCGGTGCCGGCGGTGCCGCCCACTTGCCTGGTATGGCTGCTGCCATGACGCCAGTGCCTGTATTGGGTGTGCCGATTGCGGCGACTGTATTAAATGGCGTAGACGCCCTGCTTTCCATTGCGCAAATGCCCAAAGGTATTCCTGTTGCCACCTTTGCGATTGGCGCACCGGGTGCCGCCAATGCCGGCTTGTTTGCTGCCGCCATGTTGGCGGGTGAAGACGCCGCCATAGCAGAAAAACTCGAAGCGTTTCGTGAAGCACAAACTGCAAGTGTGCAGGAGTCAGTAGAATGAGCCAGCGGCTAGGCATCATTGGTTGCGGTCAATTGGGGCTGATGCTCGGCCGCGCAGCGATAAAACTGGGTGTAACTGTTAGCTTTCTCAAGGTGAATGAAATTCCGGTTGTTGAAGGCATTGGTCGGGTATTTGACGAAACCGAATTGCAGGATTTTCTGGCCAATGTTGACTTTGTTACCATTGAACGCGAAGCGATTCCTGAAGAGATTCTCAAAGAAGTATCGGAAAAAACCGTATTGGCCCCCTCTTTCGATGCCCTGATCTGCCTGCGCCAGCGTCACACGCAAAAAGCGTTGTTCGACTCGTTAGGTATTCCTACTGCACCATGGGTGTACGTAGAACGAGCCAGCGATTTGGCAGCAGCCGTTGAGAGCTTGCCATCGGTACGGGTACGGGCCAAGCGCGTACTCGGCGGTTACGATGGCGGCGGCCAGTGGAAAATTGTTAAAGGCGCAGCGTTACCGGCTATTCCGGAAGACAACTACCCGGTTATTCTTGAAGCCGAAGTCACCATTGATTTTGAAGTATCGGTACTGCAGGCGCGTTCGCAAACGGGTGAAATCAAAGCCTACCCGGTGAATGAAAATGTAATGCGCAACGGTATTCTTACCTGGAGTTTTGTGCCTGCCGATATCGATGAGGCCATGGCCGAACAAGCGAAAGAATACGCCGCAAAACTGATGGACTCGCTCAGCTATGCCGGTGTGTTGGCCATGGAGTTTTTTGTTAGCGATGGCAAATTAGTGGTTAACGAAATTGCCCCGCGCGTACACAACACCGGGCACTGGACGATTGAAGGCTGCATTTGCGATCAGTTTGAACAACACGTTCGCGCCGTAATGGGCATGCCATTAGGGGACCCTAAACCGGTGGGCGCTGCCGGTATGTGCAATGTGTTGGGGGATGAATTTCCCGCTCGCTTGCCACCAGAGCCCGTAAAAATGTATTTGCATGGTTACGGCAAGTCGTTTCGCCCTGGCCGCAAAATGGGCCATTTAACCCTCACTGGCCCAAGCCTCGATGTTATCAAAGATGCTGCCAACAACATGGGTTTTATGGATTCCTAAGCTCGCGTTGTCATTAGCATAAAACGACAAAGCCCCAGCAAGGTTTTACCTGCTGGGGCTTTTTGTTTGGCTATTGGTTCAGTCTTTCTTTTGGCCTTTCTTTTAGCCTTTTGTTTGGCCGTTTAACGCAGAGTTATGCACCTTAAATATCAATGGTTTGATAGGGTAAGCCAAACATCATTGCGCCGTGGTTTTCTGCGTAAGGGAATGGATTGTTTGCCGAATGCCCTCTGGCCATATGCAAATCGAGAAACGATTTCTGCACTACGCCGCCATACATCGATTTGGCACCACTGAATAGCATCAATTTATCAATCGCCAGCATGCAGGCATCAACGGTTGATGTACAAGAGGCAGCCAACGCGGCTCGGCGTTCCATGGTCCATGTATTATTCACTGCATGTTCCAAAAGCTCGTCGCAATCACGGTTATAAATCAGCAGGCGTTCATCCAGTGTGCGCGCCACTTCTGAAACCATATTTTGAATGCGCGGTGTTCTTGCCAGCTTCGCACCACCATACGTGCTCACACGTGCTTTGGTTGCATTAATATATTCATCCAGCGCGCGCTTAACGGTACCCAGTGCGGTTGTCGATACCGTGCGATTAAATATTTGGGCAAATGGTACGTTGTATAACGGCGATTTATTAACGGCATGGCCGGGGCATTGAATATTAAACATATCCATGTCTTTTATCGTACGATGCTCAGGCACAAAAGCATCTTCAACTAACACATCATGGCTGCCGGTTCCTTGCAGGCCCATCACATCCCAGTTTTCGATAATGGTGTAATCCGTGCGCGGTACCAAAAAACAACGGGCTTCGGGTGCGTCGCCCTCTTTTTGTGGCGGAATATTAGCGCCAAAGATCGTCCACTGACAGTGATGACAACCACTCGACATCATCCAGCGGCCACTAATGCGGTAGCCCCCTTCTACTGGAGTTACCTTGCCAACCGGCATGTAAGACGAGGCAATACGAACGGAGGTATCTTCACCCCATACATCGCGCGCGGCCTGATCGTCAAACAAACCCATTTGCCAATTGTGTACCGCAATTACGCCATAAACCCATGCGCTCGACATACAGCCTTCTGCCAAAATTCGTGCAACATCAGCATACACTTTTGGCGCTAATTCATAACCACCCCAGCGTTCTGGTTGCAGTATGCGAAAAAAGCCAGCTTTTTCGAACGCATCGATAACGTCTTCAGACACTTTTTTGTTCGCGTTACATTCAGCTTCACGCTCTCGCAATAAAGGCACCAGCTCTTTGGCGCTTTCGATTATTTGTTGGCTTAATGATTGTTTATCAATTTCTACTGCGGCTGCATGGCTGCTCATGATGGTCTTCTCCCAAATGGTTCACGCCATATTTCTTCGTTGATCTCGTCAACGCTGGAAAAATGCTACCAACCACCCAGGCTTTCCACTAGCGCCAATGAACCAATATATTGATCCACTATAGAAACAATAAAAATGATATTTAGTTGTTTTAGATCAATTAAACATCAAATGAACTCCTGTACGCCTTTTAATTGTTACATTTAAGAAACACTAGGTAAAAAAATAGAGGATTCCCTGCATCCCGTTAAGTTAATAATCTTTTAATACGCGGCCTTGGTTGGCCTGCTCGCAAAAAACAATAACCGGCACCATAAAACGCTTTCCAACGCGATGCTCGATCACTGATAACCGATTTATTCACAGAGTATTGCCAAGATGAAGAGTATCGCCAGGATTAAAGGAGGTTTAAATGACAACACATTTACCTAAAGTAAAGCGCATAGCACACATTGCACTATTTGTGTCTGACCCAGAGGCATCAGCAAAGTGGTATACCGATGTACTGGGCATGATGGTATCGGCAAGAGCAGGCGACGGTCCCTACGCTGGCGGCATTTTTATGTCGTTTGGCGTATCGGATCATGATATCGGCTTGTTTCCACGGACTCCCCAAACCAGTCACGGCGTGGAGTTTGAACACATTGGGCTCGAACTCGATTGCAATACCAATCTTGATAGCCTGAAAAAATTTTACGCTCATTTGTTAGAGCACAACGTTAAGGTGCACGAAATTTTGGACCATGGGGTATCAAAGGGTATTTATTTTTACGATCCCGATGGCCACATGCTGGAAGTGTTTTGCCAACAAATAACGGGAGAAGCAGCTATTGACGAACTCTCTGGTAACCAAGGTATGGCAGCACCCTATTCACTTCAACCCATCACGTAAAACGGTGGGTAGCAAGCCCCAGCGCGCGTTGGGGTCTATCACATATTCATTCGCACGTATTGAGGACAAGGCAATGGAAAATACAATGTTAGTCGCCACCGCCAGCCAAGGTGTTATCAGAAGCGCTGACAACGGCAAGTCATGGCATCGGATTGGGTTGTCTCAACCCATTGAGTTTGATGGGGTTGTCAGATCGCTGGATGTAGACCCGCAAAACCCTACTGTTATTTATGCCGGTTGCGATGCAGGCTTATGCCGCAGCGACGACGTTGGCTCTAACTGGACATTAGTGGATTCGCCCTTTAATGGCCAAACGGTATGGAAGGTTGCCGTTGACCCCAACAATTCGCAACGCATTTTTGTGGGTACGGGTGCGCCGTCTCGCGCAAGATTGTGGCGCACGCTCGACGGCGGTAAAACCTGGGCCAATGTCGGTATCGAGGTTCCCGAATTTTGTGCCGGAGTAAACCGTCCACGCTTACTCGCGTTTGCTTATAACCCAAAAAACCCGCAAAAAGCCTGGTTTGGTTTAGAGGCCGGTGGACTTTTCCGTACCGAAGACGGCGGCGAAAGCTGGGAGCAAGTTAATGATCGTTTGCTGTGGGAGTACAACGCCGACGTACATGCCATCAAAGTACTACCCGATGAGCATGAAACCGTGGTAGTCGTGTGTGTTAATGCGGTTTATACCAGCCAAGACGGTGGTGAAACCTGGCAAGGTATGCTGCCGAAAAAAGAGTTTGGCCTATATTACGCGCGCGCCATTGCGACAACGCCGCATGACAGTAACACACTGTTTTTGAGCATTTCCGACGGTACGCCCGGCACACAAAGCAAAATCATTGTTAGCCGCGATGGTGCCAAATCGTGGCAACCAACGCGAGTCGATAAAGAACCCGGCTCTTGTTTTTGGGGTATTCACGCTAATGCGGGTAATCCCCAGGAACTTATCGCGGGTACGAAATACGGTGAGCTTTATGTGAGCAAAGATGGCGGTGAAAACTGGTGTAAAGAATGGCGAACCTTTCCAGAAATTTCTGACGTACTTTGGGTGCCAGTAGCGGCGCAAATACAGGCAGCGCATCAGTCAGATGTTGCTTAATAGCTAACAGTAAAAGTTCTAACAGAAAAGAAAAAACTTGCCAGCTAATAACGCTGGCAAGTGCGCCAAATAAGGCAGACAGGATGTAATTAATAATCGCCGGACAACAGGCGACCAGCATTGGGTACTTGCGCTTTCAACCCCAATTCTTTCAACATTTTATAGGTAGTGCATACCGCTGCCGACACCACGGGAATGCCCACAATGTCTTCTACCTTTTGGATGGATGGCAGTGAAGGCATTTGCACACAAGCCGAGAGCACGAGTACATCAACACCTTCGAGATTTAGATTTTTATAAAGTGTCAGCAGGTTGTCTGGATTCTGTGCCGCTACTTCGAGGTTGTCGGGTATTTCCAGCGCATGCCAATCGGCAACCTCGATACCTTCGCTTTCGATGTAGTCCACAACCATTTGAGTAAGCGGCTTCATATACGGCGCCAGTACCGCAACACGCTTGGCCTTTAATGCTTCCAGCCCTTCAATCAAAGCCCCTGCGCTGGTGACCACAGGTGCCGCGTTTCCGTTTTCGATAGTGCGGTTATGTAAGCGGTCTTGCGATACGCGGTGGTATCCCTTGCCCATACTCATAATGGCTACCAAACACGCGTAACCCAACACATCCACTTGCGCATCCGAGAGTTCCAATGCGCAGCGGTCTGAGTCTTTATCCATGGCAGCCAGTTCTTCTTTGGTCACCTTTTTCATGCGCATACGGCTTGAATGAAAGGTAAAGCGCTCGGGTAAAATGCTTTCCCGTGCGCGCAGCATCGCGGGGATCTCAGTTTCCATGGTGACGTTCGAACTGGGAACAATTTGCCCAATGCGATAGTTCAATTTAGCCATGCTGACCCCTTAACCGTTAGTTCTGGCTTTCACGATAGGATTAGACAGTTTGCCAATCCCTTCAATGGTGCATTCCACCACATCACCCGGCCACATAAATTCTTGCGGATCGCGACCTGCCCCTACACCTGCAGGTGTACCCGTGGCAATCACATCACCAGGCTCAAGAATCATGCCGCGGCTTAAATCTTCGATCAGGTCATCAACACGGAACAGCATAAATTTGGTGTTACTGTTTTGCTTTTCAACACCATTGACGGTGAGTGACAAATTGAGATCTTGCGGATCGGTAATTTCATCGGCAGTGACAATACATGGCCCCATTGGCGCAAAGGAATGCTGCCCTTTTGACACAATCCATTGGCCAGAACGACGGCAGTCTCGAGCGCTGATATCGTTAACAATGGTGTAACCAAACACGTAATTCAGCGCGTCTTTTTTCGCTACGTTATGTGCTTTTGAACCCAGTACCACACCTAGCTCACACTCCCAGTCCATTTGCTGGGTAATCTCGGCGTTGTGTTGAATAGGGTCACCATCAGCGATAATCGTGGTGGGTGGTTTACTGAAAACTACTGGCTCTTTTGGTAGCTCGTTACTGGTATCCAGCGAACGGGCAGACTCTGCAACGTGCTCGGTATAGTTAAGACCAATACCGTAAATATTTTTACGGGTACGAGGAATCGGCGCCAGCAGTTTTACGTTGGAGGCTGGCACAGAGGTACCAATAAACAGCTTTTTCTCGGCATTTTGGAGCAGCTCTTTCAGCACCTCAACCGCGACTGGGCCAAGATCGATAAACTCCAACATCGTAGACGGGAATTCTACACCGTTGGCTGCGCCAAACTTTTGCACGTCAACCACTTTGGTTTCGTGTAATACCCCCAAGCGAGCCGCATCTTCATTTAAACGATAAGTGACGAGTTTCATAGTAATAACCTTTTTTGCTTCATTTACTGCTTCAACTGATCTGATCTGGCAGCGAGCAAATACTCGCTGCCACAAAGTTCTTTATTCAGTGACTTCCTGAAAGCCTGTTCCGCCCAGGGCTTCCTCAAAGTAAGTACCTAATGCTTCCATAACGGGGAAATCGTTAAACGAAAACAGGAACGCTGCTTCGGAGTCGGACAGATTCACATGCTCGTGCCAGGTCCAGGCAGGCACACAGAAAATATCGTTCTCTTTCCAGTCGAATCGCTTGCCATTAACCACGGTATAGCCTTTACCGCCAGCACAGTTGTACATCACATTACCGGTGTGCCGATGCGCCTTGGTATGCAACCCAGGCTTGAGCATTTGCATTTGTGCGCCCATGGTTTGCATGGCCCAACCACCCGTAGCGGGGTTGCTGTAACGCATAATATGGCCGTCGAAAGGCGAACCATCGCTAACTTTAGCGAGGTTTAATAGCGCTTCACGAGTATCCGTCCAACGGTAAATCATCAACGGGGAGTAAGGCTTGTCCCACTTCTGAATACCTGTCGGTATTAAACCGGGACCACCATATGACAGGGGCATATCATTGGTGGGGTACAAAGGCTTTTGTGCATCTTCGTCGTAAACTTCGTAGAAGTTGGTTTCCAGACTATTCATTAACGGAATGTCGAGACCATCTTGCCAAATAGAGGTTTTTCCGCCTTGCACCACGCCATGGTCATGCCAGCAGCCAGAAGGTGTTAACACATAATCGTATTTGCCCAGCTCAATTTGGTGACCATCCACCACAGTGTAAGCACCACCCCCTTCCATAATGAAACGATGTGCAGAGGCAGTATGTTTATGGGCGGGTGTAATTTCGCCAGGTTTCATTACCTGCAAACCGCTGAACAACCAGCCTACCGCTGCGGTATGCTGACGCCCTGCGTCGGAGTTATTCACCAACACCACTACCCGTCGACCTGCCTCCTCGGGCTTTACCAGTTCGGCAGACTTAAGTACCAGTGGTCGCATATCGTCGTAGCGCCAAATCGTCGGCTGATACCGTGTGACAGGTTCCCACGGTTCAATATCATTCGCTTTACGCCAAAAGGCCGTGGTACTTACGTTCTCCAGTTCTGCGTAGTAATCGACTAATTCTTGTGTATCTCTAACACGCGACCGCCCTCTTACATCGTCTCTGGGGTCTTCGGCGTAGTTTTTAAATGTTGTGTCCGTTGTATTCATAATGACGCTCCGAGTAAATAAGTGATGCTACTTAACCCGCGATTTGAAAATGTAATTTATTCTTCGTCGTGATCATCAGCCAAAGGTGTTGCAAACGGCTCAGCACTGGGTACCTGGCCAAAGGTTACGGGTGTTAATGGCTGATTGTTAACCGTAACCTTAAAGATATCGAAGCGATTGTAGTGCCCCAATATATCGTGCATCTGTTTTGGTTGGATGCACTTGTTTAAATCGATGTCGGCATAAACAATGCCTTCGTCGTCGATCAGGCTGTCGCCCACCACCCTACCATCTGGGCCTATTACGCCTGAAAAGGCAGAACTCTTACGCTCTAATAATGCGCGTGCGTTGGGACAGTATTTTTCCAAATACTGAATCATTTCTTCAGAGATGGTGGAACAGGAAACTATCGTAAACAGCTTGCCTTCAAACGCATGGGTAGCAGCGCGCAGTTTGATCGCTTCTGCCATGTCGTAATCTTTTGGTGCTACCGGCAAGCCAATATAGTTGGCAACATGCACCAGTTCGCCTTGAGCCAGCAGGGTAAAGCGCGCTAATGGATTAGTGTTCTCGCCGCAGGCGAGTGTGCCCAATGGGCCAATGTCGGTGTCGTAGACTTTTAATGAGGAGCCGTCACCACCGCTCCAGGTCAGCTTTTCTGCCCAGGTAGGTACCAATTTACGGTGACGGCCAATTAATGTGCCATCGGGCCCGATAATCAGGTTGGTATTAAACAGCGTACCCATGCGCTGCGGGTCTTTTTCGTTAATACCAATGACCACATAACATGCATTCTTCTTAGCTGCCGCACACAAGCGTTTTACTTCTGGCCCATCGACAGTGATACTGTTTTTATACAGTATTTCAAACAATCCACTGGCTTCGACCGGGCTGATTATCCAGCTCCAATACGGGTAAGCTGGAATAAAGACTTCAGGAAAGGCAACCAGCTTTGCGCCATTTTCAGCGGCTTCACGAATTAATGAGCATGCTTTATCAACGGTAGCGTCGGCGTTCATAAACACTGGCGACGCTTGTACTGCAGCGGCTTTAAAGGTTGGATATTCCGTCATTCTTGCACCTGTTTACTCAGTTGACTACTTTTGTTCACGCTACGTAAGGCAGCATACGCTCACGTAATTCGTCGGGTATGGGTATGCTTTTAATCGGCTGAGTCAAGGTGACATAAACCAGTACATTAGTCGCTTTAAACACCAGCGCGTCGCCATTAAAAGCCGTTACACACAACGTGAGAGAGCTTTTCCCCAGCGCTGCAATACTTAATTCAAAATTAAGCTCATCACCTATTTTGCTAGGGGACGAAAAATCACATGCCACTGATTTAGTGGGCAACCCTTCATGGCGTTCGGCATGCATCATGTAAAATGACCAATCCATATCTTCCAGCCATTCTTCAACCACAAAGTTGACCATTTCCAAATAACGGGGGTAGAAAACAATTCCCGCGATATCGCACTCGGCGAACTTTACTTTCCAGGTTTTTTTATAAGTGGTTGCCATACATCAATCTCGTTCATTCACTATTTCGAGGCTGCATCGACGAAAAAGCGGCTCTATCAGCATCACCTACCCCTTTGTCACCAGTCTTGAAGGGCATGATACACAATTTATTTTAAACTTAAAGCATTTGCACCAGAAATCTTCGAATATTTTAAGCTTAAATAGTTATAAACCTCTATCTTATGGGCCCCGCGGAGTGTTTTTAGAATTTATTAGGGGCAAAATCATGGAAAAACGTCCGTCAAAAAAGCCGCTCAAACAGACGTTTTGAAAGGTATTCTGAGGCTGAAAATACAGATGCCTTTGTGCAAGAACGAGCAAGATATACCCCTGTGGCCCAGGTGAGCGATGCCCGATATAACCGGAGGTATTGCTGACTGCCTGGCAGCGTAACCGGCTTTTTCATCTTCTTCATATCCGCGCGCCTGCTCGGCGCTGTCCGAATAATCCCATACGGCGACCAACGTTATCGTCACACCCTTCTACAGAGTTAAGAATAATTACCTTGCAAACCTATTTTAAACTTAAAATATATTGTGTATGATTGAGCAAATATTTTAAGCTTAAAGTAATTTTATGATTGGTTTGAGCTGCGCTATAAATGATATTGGCCCTAACACCTGGAGAACACGCAATATGAAAATTATCTGTCTTGGCGGTGGCCCATCTGGATTGTATTTGGCGATTTCCATGAAACTAAAAGACCCAAATCATGAAGTTCACGTCTGCGAACGCAATCGCCCTGGCGATACATTTGGGTGGGGAGTCGTGTTCTCGGATCAAACCCTGGAAAACCTCTACAAGAACGACCCAGTCAGTGCAGAAACCGTCAAAAATGAGTTCATTCACTGGGATCTGATTGACTGCTATGTAAACGGTGAAGTGGAGCGCTCTGATGGTCATGGTTTTATCGGCCTAGGCCGTAAACGCATGCTAGAAGTACTTTATGACCGGGCCAAAGAGCTGGGTGTGGAGCTGCACTTTGAGCAGGAATTTGAGGTGGCAGACTTGAATACCAGGTTTGCCGATGCTGACTTGATTGTAGCTGCCGATGGTTTGAATTCAAAAATTCGAAATACCTATGCGAAAGCGTTCAAAACCAGTATCGAAACCCGTAAAAACCATTTTGTGTGGTTAGGCACCAAACAAAAATTTCGCGACGCCTTTACCTTTATTTTCGAAAAAACCGAACACGGCTGGATCTGGGTACACGCTTACCAATTTGACGATGAAACATCTACTTTCATCGTGGAATGTAACCCCGATGTGTATGAAGCGTTTGGTTTTGAACACATGACCCACGAAGAAAGCGCTGAAACCTGCCGTAAAGTATTCGAAAAATACTTGGATGGCCACGATCTGCTAACTAACTCGGCTCATATTCGCGGATCTGCCTGGATTCACTTTCCACAGGTGTTCTGCCGCAACTGGGTGCTGGATGATCGCATTGTGCTAATTGGCGATGCCGCCCACACCGCTCACTTTTCAATTGGCTCGGGCACCAAGCTGGGCCTCGAAGATGCCATTTCACTGGCAAATCATCTCGACAAAGATGCAACGTTAAAAGAAGCCTTACAGGCCTATCAAAAAGAACGTGAACTTGAAGTGCTGCGTTTACAAAATGCTGCCATTAACGCAATGACCTGGTTCGAAAATGTGCCCCGCTACGCCGAAGCGTTTGATCTCAAACAGTTTAATTATTCTATGCTTACGCGAAGTGAGCGCGTTAGCCATGAAAACCTGCGCTTACGTGATAAGGCATGGCTTGATGGTCTCGAAAAGCACTTGGCCAGCAAAGCCCTGGGTAAACCGAGCGAAACCGCTATCCCACCGATGTTTTTGCCTTATCAACTAGGTAAACTCACACTACAAAATCGTGTGGTTGTGCCTCCTTTAGCAACCTACAGTGCAACAGAGGGTGTACCCGGCGACTGGCATCTTGCTCACTACGGCGCATTAGCCAAAGGTGGCGCTGGATTGGTCATTACCGAGATGACACATATTTCGCCAGAATCACGCCTCACCAAAGGCTGTGCCGGCCTTTGGAATGACGAGCAGGAAGCTGCGTGGAAACGTATTGTTGATTTCACCCACGCGAATACTCAAGCAAAAATCGCGGCGCAGATTGGGCACGGCGGTGCAAAAGGTGCTGTGTACTGCCCTTGGGAAAACGATAACCCCATGCAGCATAAGCCCTTACCAGCCACTGAAGCCTGGCCCTTAGTATCAGCCAGTGCAATTGCCTACAGCGCAGATTCACAAGTACCGGAAGCAGCAACACCGGCGCAAATGGAGAGTTTAAAAGCTCAATTTGTAGAAGCAACACAACGCGCTGCGCGAGCAGGCTTTGATGCAATAGAACTACATGCCGCCCATGGCCATTTGTTATCGGCCTTTATCACGCCGCTGCTCAATAATCGCAACGATGAGTACGGCGGTTCTTTGGTAAATCGGTTGCGTTATCCACTGGAAGTCTTCGCCGCGGTGCGTGAAGTGTGGCCTGCAGAAAAGCCCATTTCTGTGCGTATCTCTGCACATGATTGGATGGGTGACGAAGGCATTACTGAGGCTGATTCAGTGATAATTGCCAAAGCCTTTAAAGACGCCGGCGCGGATATTATTCACGTATCGAGTGGTGAGGTGTCACCGGACCAAAAACCACGCCCAGGACGCATGTTCCAAACACCGCTGTCAGACACAATTCGCAACGAACTCAATGTACCAACGATTGCGGTTGGCAACATTTATGAGGTTGATCACGTAAACAGCATTGTTGCTGCTGGACGTGCCGATCTGGTGGCACTGGGTCGCCCGCACCTGGCAGATCCAAACTGGACACTACGAGCAGCGGCGCAAGAAGGCTATCACGGCATTGGTGTAAATCCACCTAAGCAATACGCTACTGGTCTGGCTCAGTTTGAGATCTTGGCTCACCGACAAAGTGAAAGCCCGCTCGACCATTAAGTGACTGAAACGTGTTATAAAAGCTGCCTTTTTTGGCAGCTTTTAACTTTTGGCGGATTAAAAACTGGGATTACAGATCCACAATAGCCCCGCAGCTGATTCCCAGGTAGTGAAAAATAACGCTTAAACGCGTTAGAGATTTTTCTTTTTATGGGCTGGCTTGCTGATTACCTGCTTTAACTTGCCGAGCCGCTGAGTGAGCTCGTCGATCTCAGTAATATCGAGTTCACCAAATAGCCCTACAATCCATGCCTCATGGTGCTTGGCCATCTCTTCAAACGTACGCCTGCCTTTTGCAGTCAGCTTAACCACAAACGCACGACGATCTGTTGGCAAATTTTTCTTAACGATCAGTTTTTCTTTAATTAGCTGCGTGGCAATGGCCGATACGTTACCACCAGATACCATCATTAACTCAGACAATTCACCCATCATTAAACCATCTGGCTGACGGTGTAGCTGCGCCATAAAATCAAACCGTGGCAACGTGGTGCCAAAGTCTTCACGCAATAAATCACGCAATTGCTTTTCAATCATGCTGGAGCAAGTGAGCAGGCGCAGCCAGAGGCGAATAGAATGATGATCGTCTTCTCGCAGGCGAGACTCCATGTCACTAACGGTGTCGCTAGACGGTTGATTGGCCGACACTTTCAATTTAATCCCCTTAGGGCGTGTAAATACAGTAGCTCGCCTGTATTAACGAGCAGTAACAAGAATGGGAATATATACCGACAAAGATGCCATTGCCAAGGCTTGAAACAGACCCAACACTCGGCTGACATGTTGCAAACAACAGCGAGTGGCAGCCCCAAAACATCTGCCACTCGTACCGCAGCAGCTATTAGCTACCGCCCATTAGCGCTCCAAGGGGCAGCGGCATAGAAACACCGTTAACCAACGCAGTGCCATTTTCTACTTTCATATTCAACACATATAGATCACCTTCTTCGGCAATCAATCCCTGTTGCAGCAGCATTGCAGTGGTGTTAGCCGCATTCATTTTGACGGTCTGTTCGATTTCCTCTTCCGTGTAAGTCGCGGGCTCCCCTTCCGCGCCCTGCATGGCTAATTGGGCTTCAATTGTATTGCGTGCACGCGACTCCACTATACGATCAAACAGTGCGCGCTCTACCTGCAGGTTACTGGTAACAGTTACCGAATTAACCATCATCAGAGGGTTCTGCATCAGCATATTGCCATCTGCACCTTCTGGCAGTGACAACGCAACCGACATATTGCCGTCAAACCGACCTTCCGGCACGCTGAAGGTCAGCTTCTGAACGGAAAATCCTGGCTTTTTGGCAAGGGTTTCAGCAATCACCTCAGGCGACATATACTTGGCAAACGCTGGCTCCGCCACCGGGGCTTCCATCTGCTCACTGAAAAGTTTCATGTAGGCTTTAACCAGTTCAGTGCTGATACGGTCGTAACTAAAATTTACGGCGAGGTCACGTATCTCTTCGTTGGGTAATTGCATGCTTGCAATCGCCATGAGCATTTTCATATCCATTACGCTACCGTCTTCTGGCAAGGTAACATCAACACTCAAAGAGAGATCGCGGAGCTCCACCAGCTCACCCTCGCTCACCATTTTGAGTGTTGGCAGCTTATACGTTGTGCTAGATGGCATAAGGTTCGCGCCGGAAATAACGCGGCTGTAATCTGCAATGCTGGTGAAACTGGAGGCATCCATATCCATCGAAAAGGCACCTTTGGCCACCGCGTGCAACTCACCCATCGAGCCACTGATATCAAGCATGCGATCACGACTAAGCACACCTCTGGCATCCAGACCAGCAAAGGTTACCGAGGTCGAGTCATCTTTATAGGAGAAGGCCTGAACCACCTGCTCAAAATGCAAATTACCCAATAGATCCATCTGGCCTAGAGTTTGAATTACCTCGCCTTCCTCTTCCGTCACCAGGTATTTCTTCAGAAAATCAGAGTGTTCTTGCGATAACCTGGCAGAAAAGT
Source organism: Cellvibrionaceae bacterium (assembly GCA_050289485.1). Lineage (GTDB taxonomy): Bacteria > Pseudomonadota > Gammaproteobacteria > Pseudomonadales > Cellvibrionaceae > JBNKFV01. The sequence continues at coordinate 27,917 of JBNKFV010000016.1, read as the reverse complement.
TAAACCAACCAAACATGTCATCACTGTCGACCAATAATGGACCGTGCTGCATGGCGATAATCACTGGAAGATCGATGGATTCTGTCTCCCCTTCCACTTTTGGGAAAGTCAGCGACACCTTCAATACCGCATCGGTGGTTAGCCAAGTATTCTCGTAAGAATCGATCGTGGCGTGGTAGCCAGGGGCGTCGTTAATGGCGGCAACATAATCATCCATGGCTTGCTTTGCTCTGATGCCGCCATAGAAAGGCAGTAAGACGATGGCAACAATGAGAACAAGACAGACTACAAGGGCTTTTTTCATTCGGTTTTCCTTAATTTTCCAGTTTCCCTATAGGTATATGGTTACCTCAGGCGAGGCGCTCAGTATGCAAAAAATCGAGAACGGCGGCAAAGACCAAAATGAAAGGTTTATCACGTTTTGGCTAAGAACCTATCACGCCGCTGTTACCATCAATACATTCATTTAACATCATAAAGATCCAAAATAAGGATATTATATATGAATAATCTCTTAATATGGCTATTTAGGGACATTATATAAATCAATTGAAATATATTATAAAGAGCATAAAATGGGTCATTAAGGTATTTTAAAATCATTAAATCCTAAAAAAGGGATATTATGAAAAATAGTAAAAACCCAGCCGATATTGTGGCCGAATTGGGCGAAAGGCTACGCACAGCAAGGCTCAATGCCGATTACACCCAGGAGGATGTAGCCCATATCGCCGGGGTATCGAGAAAGGCGGTCATCTCAGCTGAAAAAGGCCGCTGCCAGCTAGAAAATTTTGTCGCCATACTGGTGGCCCTGAAGCTGGACAACCAACTCAACAACTTTCTTCCTCCGCCCGAGCTCTCCCCTATTCAACTGGCCAAACTCAGAGGCAAGCAGCGACAGCGGGCCTCCGGAACCCACAAACCGGAGCAGCCGGAGCAAAACGAATGGTGATGGATGCGCTCAACGTGATGTACCAAGGCCAACTGGCTGGCGCAGTTGCCTTTGACACGCAGACAGGTACGGGCAGTTTTGAATATGCTCCCGCGTTTTTAGACACTGGCATTGAGCTGTCGCCCGTTAAGATGCCCCTATCTAAGCAGATTTATAGCTTTCCGGAACTAAGTCGTCCTACCTTTCACGGATTACCCGGCATGATTGCCGATTCACTACCCGACGATTTCGGCAATGCCGTGCTCAACGCCTGGGTTGCCAGCCAGGGCAAAACACCCGACGACATCACACCACTACAGCGGCTCCAATACACCGGGCGCAGAGGAATGGGGGCATTGGAATATGTACCCGCTTCGCGGCTAAAGCACCTAAACAGCAATCAAACATTGCACATTCAAACCCTCGTCGCCGTCGCGCAAGACATTCTTGACCAGCGCAAACGATTCTCGATCGATCTGGATCAGCATGGGCATGACGACAAAGAAGCCATGCTCGCCCTACTCTCGGTGGGCATGAGTGCGGGCGGTGCGCGCCCCAAAGCGGTGTTGGCATTCAATGAAGATTTCACCGAGGTGAGATCAGGGCAAACCGATGTGCCCGAGGGTTTTACCCACCACATCATGAAGTTTGATGGCGTGCATGAGCACAACCCCAACAAAGAAACCTTTGGTGACCCGCAAGGGTTTGGGGCCATGGAGTATGTCTATTACCTGATGGCAACACAAAGCGGCATCACAATGATGCCCTCTCGTCTGCTTAACGAAGGCCCCAGGCGGCACTTTATTACCCAGCGTTTCGACCGCATTGGTAATAAAAAACACCATATGCTAACCCTTACCGGCATGGCCCATGTGAACTACAAAATAACCGGCAGCTACTCCTACGCAGAACTCCTGGGACTGGCACGCCAACTGCAGTTAACCGCTAGCGAAGCCGACCAGATATTTCGTCGCATGGTATTCAATGTGGTGGCCAGAAATCACGATGACCACGCAAAAAACGTTGCTTTTGTGCTCAACGAGAAACGCTGGCAGCTGGCCCCTGCCTACGACATTGCCTACAGCTACAAACCTGGCAGCAAATGGGTTAACGATCACTGGATGACCATCAACGGCAAGAGGTCGGACTTCACCCGCAACGATTTTTACGCGTTTGAGAAAATCAGCCCCTTGTTCAGCCGTCAACACATCGACACGATCATTGACGAAACCATCGAAGTGGTCGCGCAGTGGTCACGACTGGCAGCAGAGCACGACGTACCCAAACTACTACGGGATGAAATTCGCAGCCATTTGCGACTCAATCTTTAAGTGGGCCCACTGCTAGTGAGCATACACAGGATTTGCTTATCTGGTGGTAATAGTTAGAATGCGCGCGTCCTTAGGGGAGCAGCCTTCTTTTTAGTGAGAGGGCCGGCCAACCTATCCAGCCAATATGGCTTATTGGCTGGTTTGTACCTCCCTCGTAGCATCGGTAAGACCTAAGACAAACAACAGCTCCCTTGGCAGGAGACAAATGCCGGCCTTTTGCACCCCTCGGAATCTTGTTTTATGGAAGCCTTTCTTACTTCTACCATTACCGTCGCTCTCGCCGAAATAGGTGACAAAACTCAGCTGTTATCGCTTTTTCTCGCGGCAAAATTTCGTAACCGATGGGCAATCATCTTTGGCATTCTGGTTGCCACCCTGCTTAATCATGCGGCCTCTGCGTGGCTGGGCGGTTGGGTTGGTCAGTATTTTCAATCGCAAACAGGCCAGTGGATTATTGCAGGAAGCTTTATTCTGGTAGGCCTGTGGCTACTAATCCCGGATAAAGACGACAACCCAGACTCAAAACTAGACCAGTACGGCGCCTTTGCAGCATCCTGTGTTTTGTTTTTTCTGGCTGAAATTGGCGATAAAACGCAAATTGCCACAGTACTGCTTGGGGCTCAGTTTGACTCTATCTTGTGGGTCACTATGGGCACCACATTAGGTATGCTGCTGGCTAATGTGCCGGTTGTATTTCTCGGCGAATACCTGATGCAACGCATCCCGCTGAACCTTACCCGTGTTTTGGCTTCATTAGCGTTTATTGCCACTGGCGTCTATCAGCTACTCACCTGAAGTGATTACCATGCAACCAGCGGGCGACTTCCCTCGCCCGCTGGCAGCTCCAGCTTACTCTTCATTTTTATTTTTCGGTGATGCCGAAGCATCCTTACAGTATGCCTTTGATAGCTGACGTAAAGACCCCATCTGCCGATCAAAGCGACGACAACCAGAGCACATTAGCAAGTGAAATCTTAGGGAAATTCGCTCGCTGCGCGATAAAGGGCGATCCATTTTCTGGGACATCAGCACTGATGCCCGCTGACAACTCATCATCGATTCTCCCCTTCCAAAAACCAGTGACTCTCGAGACAGTCACGTAAACGCATACGCGCGCGATAAAGCATTACGTGCAGGTTGCTTACGCTGATATCCAGCGCATCACAAATTTCTGCAGTTTCAAGACCAATAAATTCACGCATCATGAACAACCTTCCCTGCTGCGGCGGCAGGTCGTTTAAACAGCTATCAAACACACGCCAGAACTGCTCTGTTATCACCCCCGCCCCAGGCTCACCCCACGCATGAGGCATATGGTCTTTTTGCCAGTGGCCCTGGCTATCAAATGCCGCCTCAACACCCTGTTCGTCTTCAGTGGCATAATGCCTATCGCTATCACGCACCTTCTTTCGCAATGCATCCGCTATTTTGTTCTTTAAAATGGCAAACACCCAGGTTTTCAAGGCAGCCTGCCGATTAAAAGACGTCTGGTTTTTTAAGGCGCCTAACAACGCATCTTGCACCACATCCTCTGCAAGCTGCTCATCGCGTAACTGCTGCATGGCAAACTTCAGCATTTGCGGCCGAATTTCGTTAATAAACCCAGCATCTGTCAGTATGTTGTCGTCAATGGTACTCATCTAGCCCGATCTCGCCCAATAAAGAGTTGCCTACTTTAGGGGAAACCGGCTGTAAGCGAAAGCTGCCACAAACCCTGGCTCACAATGATTAGTCGGCATAGAAGGGAATCTCTTACAGAGCCCGGTATCCCACATCGAAATTTAATTTAGAAACTACTTTATTTTATATTCCCAATATACTGATTTAATTGCAATTATACTCTTCAAAAATTAAGAGGTTTGGCTTCGTTTATACAAATTCGGCAATCTGCCTGTATAGAAAATCAGCAAATCCAGCAAAGACAGGCCAGCATTAATAACAAAACGTGAACACGACCCCGCACTGCATGGCTATCGTGCTTTAGAAATTGAGGCGTGTGTAGTAAATTAACCAGTAATAATGCACGGCTACGTGTTGTCATGGGGTAGTCTGGAAAAAGGAAACCTTTTCTGCGAAAAACAACCTAAGACAATACGCCCCGAATTAATGAATTTTGGAACTCTTCTATGTCGTTTGATCGCAATACCATTTTCGCTTTCCTTTTTGCTTTCGTATTCACCCCAGCTCTATATGCTGCCACTACAAATCAAGCACAAGCAGAAGAGGCGCTTAAATTCACTACTGACCAATCGAAAACCACGGTCGAAATCATTCAAAAGCTCGCTTCCCGGCATTATCGCGAACAGCCATTTAATGACGAGCTGTCGGCAGAATTTTTAGACAATTATTTAAAAACGCTGGACCCGGCCAAGCTGTACTTCCTGGCGACTGATATCGCCAATATTGAAAAACATCGCTACGAGCTCGACAATCAATTGAAAAAGGGCGATCTTGACGTTGGCTTTTCCGTGTTTGAAACCTACCAAAAACGCTTAGAGAACCGCCTGGAAGATATTATTTCTCAACTGGAAGACTCAGCGTACGAACCCAATTTCGAAAGCGATGAAGTCATGATCATTGATCGTGAGGAAGCAAGCTGGCCCGCGAACGAAATGGAGGCTGATCAGCTTTGGCGCCAGCGATTAAAAAACAGCCTGTTGTCGCAGGTGCTCAATGGCAAAACCATTGAGGAAGCCAAAGAAACCTTGGCCAAGCGTTACCGCAACCAGTTGAACCGCGTGCAACAACAAACGGCCACCGACGTATTTGAGGTCTACATCAACGCCCTCACCCTGCTCTACGACCCACACACCAACTACCTTGCTCCGCGCACAGCGGAATCCTTTAACATCAATATGTCGCTGTCGCTCGAAGGTATCGGTGCGGTATTACAGTCAGAAGACGAATACACCAAGGTTGTGCGCCTGGTTCCGGGTGGCCCGGCTGCCAAACAAGGCGAGCTGCAGCCAGCTGATAAAATTACTGGCGTTGGCCAGGGGGATGAAGGTGAGCTGGTCGACGTTGTGGGCTGGCGCCTTGATGACGTTGTGCAATTGATTCGTGGCCCTAAAAATACTGTCGTACGTTTGCAGGTGGTCCCTGCAGAGTCCGCTACCGAAGAAATTCAGGTTATCAAGATCAACCGCGGCAAGGTAAAGCTTGAAGAACAGGCCGCACAAAAAGCCGTGTTCGATGTAACGGATGGTGAAAAGCTTTATAAAATCGGCGTTATCGATGTACCGGCGTTTTACATCGACTTTGAAGCCTACCGCAATCGCGATCCTAACTATCGCAGCACCACGGCTGATGTCTATCGCCTGCTGATAGAGTTACAGGATGAAGGCGTAGACGGTGTGATTCTCGATTTGCGTAATAACGGCGGCGGCTCGTTACAGGAAGCCACCATGCTTACCGACCTGTTCATTAATGAAGGGCCTGTGGTTCAAATTCGACAAACTAACCAAACTATATCCCGCAGCAGTCGCTCGCGCTCCAAGGCCCGCTATCGCGGCCCCTTGGTTGTGCTAATTAACCACTTAAGTGCCTCGGCCTCTGAAATTTTTGCCGGTGCGATACAGGATTACCAGCGTGGTTTGATTGTTGGAGCCCAGTCGTTTGGTAAGGGTACTGTGCAATCACTGAACCCTGTGCACGAAGGCCAACTTAAAATTACCGAATCCAAGTTTTATCGCGTATCGGGCGACAGCACACAACACCGCGGAGTGATTCCAGATATTGAGCTGCCTATGCTGGTAGACCCAAAAGAAGTAGGAGAAAGTTCTTATGAAACTGCTCTGCCCTGGGATCAGATTCACGCTGTGCCCCACGAACGATATTACGACATCAGCAAAATAGTGCCTGATCTTAAAGCCCAGCATCTGGCCCGTGCCCAGAATGACCCGGACATTACCTTTTTGGTTGATCAGTTGGCGTTATTGAAAGAATCACGAGAGCGAACAACCGTATCGCTGAACAAACAAACCCGGGAAAAACAGCAAGACATCGACCAGAAAAAGCTGCTGACCATCGAAAATAAACGTCGGTCGAGCAAGGGGCTCTCAACCTACGCAACTTACGACGACTTCAAAACCAGCGAAGAAAAAGAGGATAAAGAAATCGCGGCCAATCCTGCAAAGATTGTCCCTTCAAAAGACCCTCTGCTATTGGAAACTGGCAACATTCTGGCTGACTATATCCGCCTGTTGAACAAACAGAGCGTTCCTCAAGTAGCCAACTTCTAATACCGGCCGCTCAGCTTAGGGGTATTGCTATAGTGCAGTACCCCACTATTCTTCAACCCGCATCCAAAAGGCAGCTCTGCAATGAAAGCAATCTCGTTTAATGTAAACAGCGTGCGCATACGTTTACATCAACTAGAGGCATTAATCGCCAAACACAACCCCGACTTTATCGGCCTACAGGAAACTAAAGTCACTGACGAAGAATTCCCTGTTGCCGACATTGAAGCCATGGGTTATCAGGTAGCATTTCATGGCCAAAAAACCCATTACGGTGTTGCTCTGCTCGCAAAGAAGCCTTTTGCAGCGGTACACAAAGGCTTTGCCAATGATGAGCCTGAAGCACAATGCCGCTTTATTGGCGGTACGTTTGAATCTCCATTTGGCAACAGTGTCACGGTATTGAACGGCTATTTTCCCCAGGGTGAAAGTCGCGATCATCCGGTAAAATTCCCAAATAAGCGCCGTTTTTACAGCGATCTATTAGATCATTTGAATACTCATCACACCCCTGGCGACCAGTTGATTGTGATGGGCGACATGAATATTTCACCGGAAGATATTGATATAGGCATTGGCGAATCCAATCGCAAACGTTGGTTGCAAACGGGCAAGTGCAGCTTTTTACCGGAAGAAAGAGAATGGCTTGAAGCGCTTAAAAGCTGGGGCCTTATCGATACCCACCGCAAAATTCATCCAGATATGGATGACTGTTTTAGCTGGTTTGACTATCGCTCAAAGGGGTTTGAACGTGAACCCAAACGTGGCCTGCGCATTGATCTGATATTAGCAACGCCAGGCTTGGCCGAACGCTGTGTTAATACGGGGATAGACTATGATATTCGCGGGATGGAAAAGCCCTCAGACCACTGCCCCGTGTGGGCCGAATTTGCCTAAGCGTAAAAAAGGCTGGTAAAACCAGCCTTTTTTACGCCGCGAGAGATCCACAGCCTATGTCAACAACCGGCTAGTAATAAGCCTGGGATTTGTCGGTGTGGTCGGTCATATCTTTAACCCCGGCCAACTCAGGAATCTTTTCTTTCAGCGTACGCTCCACACCTTCTTTAAGTGTCACATCAACGGCGCTACAACCCTGACAGCCACCGCCAAACTGTAATACTGCATACATATCCTCGGTGACCTGCATTAACGACACATTGCCCCCATGCGATGCCAAACCAGGGTTAACATCGTTGTACAGCACGTAATTGATCTTATCTTCGATTGGGCTGTCGTCGCTGATTTTTGGCATTTTTGAATTAGGCGCGCGAATAGTTAGCTGGCCGCCCATCCGGTCGGCTGCGTAATCAACTTTAGCTTCTTCCAGATAAGGCAGGCTTCGAGCTTCGAAATAAGCGACAAAGCCATTCATTTGTACCTGTTGGTCATCTTCCTTCTCGTCACCTGGCCGGCAGTACGAGATACAAGTTTCAGCCTGGGGGGTACCTGGGCTCGTCACAAACATACGAATGCCGATATTGTCACCGTCTTGTTTTTCCAGCAGCTCACTCAAGTATGCTTGAGCTGATTCGGTAATAGTCACCATAATCTCTTCAACCTACCACTAACCTTCAATTGCGCGAATACTGCCATGTTTACTAAAAATCCTCTACCATGCAAAATACATGGGTATTATACGAAGAACCTGATAATGCCTGCTAATAATAAAATTATTGGTGATTAAACCTATGTCCAATCACGAAAAAGAAGCCCCCCATCAGCCTGGTGGCCAGGTGGACAAAACCCAAAAACCGAGTGTGATAAGCATTATCACCAGCACCTGTGCAGCCGCTTTTGGAGTGCAATCAAGTAAAAATCAACAAAAAGACTTTACCAAAGGCAATATCATCACCTTTATCGTGGCAGGCGTTATTTTTACCGCGGTATTTGTGGTGGTAGTGGCAAGCCTGGTCAACTGGGTGATTAGCAGCCAGACCTGAACGAGAGGTTAGTTATTAACCGTTTCAATGATGCCCCCCATTTTAAGGAGGTGACTTTGGTCTTTTTCCAGTGCGGGGGCGCTGACGTGTCCCATCCCCCCTTCTACCGTTTTTGCGTTAAACCCCAGGTTATTTAACAAAAATGTAGCGGCACGACTGCGCAGGCCCTCGTCACAGTATATGAAGCATTCACTTGTCTGCTTCAGCGCGCGTGCTTTAAAACGCAACTGGTTGAGAGGCAGGTTAACAGCCCCAGGAGCATGACCACGGTCATACTCATCGGCGGTGCGCACATCAATCAATATCGCGTTCGCGCTTTGCATTGCCTCGGGCCAGGCGACCTGCTCAACTGTTGGTTCTTTGAGCAGGTTAATAAAATCGTGTTTCTCCAGCCCCATCAGTACGCCGTCGGTTTTCATAGTAACCGTGGCATTACGCACCGTTTCATTCACCAAGGCATCTTCGCCAAAGCACCGACCGGGACCAATAGCGGCGAGGAAAACGGGCTCCAGTACGGGTGAAGAGGCTCGCGTAACAATTGCTTCGCCTTCCTTGATAAAGTAGCAGCCATCGCCAATCTCGCCCTGTCTGATGATCACGTCACCCGCTGATACCAAGGCAGGTGTTAAACGTTCAAAAATACTCGCTACATTGATAGGCGGTACTTTAAAAAACAGGTTCGACTTGAGCACCGTTGTCATCCAGTCAACGTCTTCATCGAGGTCACGCTGATAGGCGATATCTACCAGTAAGTACTCTGCTATCTGACTCCAAGTCAGTAGCTGACTGAGCATCTTGCTGGGTATTTTGAGGATACGGCAGTCCGAGTAGGCAGCTGCTTTACAGGCTCGAGGCTGGTGATGCGCTAACGGAAAATTGTCATCATGGGCTGAAATCCGACTGGCAGCACCGGAACTGTCGGTAAACTCAACTTCTCCATGCAAAAGATAAACATGACAATTGTCGTACTCTCCCTGCTGAAAAATGGTCTGCCCTTTAAAATAGTCTTTCACCTCTGCTTGCTGTAACAAATAAAGCAAATGGCTTTGAGACATGCTTTTTAAAGGCACGAGGGTACTGGTTAACTCAATGTCCAGTGCCAGTGCATTTTCATCTACATTGATATCTAACATGCTCTTTCGCCTTTCAAACAGCTTTAATCAAACTATTAACCCCGCAAGAATCATTGTCGGGTTAAGTAAGCAACGGAAATACAAGGGATTTGGTAAAATTCCGCCGATATTTCCCAAGCGTGCAACAAAAAGATCAAGAAATCTATCTTGTTGCCAGGTTAATAGTCTAGTCCAAATCCTCGACGCCCCTGCAACCCGCCTGTATGCAATAAGACGACAGGCTCACCTGGCGTCATTTCGTCAATTGCTGCTAAATGCGCTATCGCAGCCGCCACCTTCGCCGTATATACCGGATCAAGCATTATACCGGTGTCGAGCTCAAATTCTGCCATAAGCTGCCGCAATGGGCCTGGAAACTTTGCATAACCACCATAGTGGTAATCCAAATGGTGGCGAAATTCAGCCTGACAATCTGTTAATGATTTGGCCATTGCCATTATGGCAGCAGAATCATCAAACCCCTTCAACACACTGACACTATGCACTGTGGCACGCTGGGGGCTGCCTGCCAATACCCCGGCAGCTGTTGTTCCTGTTCCACTGGCCAAGACGCAGTGATAGGGTTTGTCGGCACCCTCGACTGCTGCCATCTGAGCGGCTAACGCCTGCCCCATCGCAATACAGCCTTTGGCACCATCAGTACCTGCGCCACCTTCAGGAACAATCATGACAGGCCCATACCGCCGCATCAGTTCTGCTTGATAAGCTGGCTCATTTTTCTGGCGATAGGTGTCGCGGCTAACAAACTCCAGCTGCATACCACTGCGCTGCAAATCTTCGAGTGTCGCGCCAAGTTTGTTAGGCGCCTCCCCTCGGATAATGCCTACGGTTTCCATCCCTAACCGCTTGCCGACCATTGCCAAAGCATATAGGTGATTGGAGTATGCGCCACCAAAACTCAGTATCCTCGCAACCCCTGCGTCTCTTGCCTTAGCCAAGGCATACCACAGCTTATAAAATTTGTTGCCGCTAGCCTCTGCCGACACCAGGTCTTCTCGTTTCACATACAGCTGAATGCCGTACTGATTCACGCGGCCCCATTCAACAAGCTGTAACGGCGCCTGCCGCGACATATCCAATAACGCTACAGCGTTTGTATCAGTCAATATTTTCTTCGCCTAAGACATTGACGCCATCGCCAACACCGGTACAGTCTGATGATTCATACAACGGTCGCTTTCGCCAGGGTGGAAATCACTTGGCACGGCCACTTTTTCTATATTGCAACCACAGATTTCACCATTTTGCTTGAGCGCCTGGCAAACTGGTTTTTGATAGTGTTCGAGCCAGCGCTTGTAGTGCTTGATGCTCACACCCGCGCGCTTGGCCGCGTACTCGGTAGGGGCGTCCACATAGGTCGCCATATCTTCTATCGGAATATTGATATGGCCTGCTCCAGGCTGATAAGCCACAAAGTTCACACCAGCGTGATGAAGTTTTTGAAGTAACTGATCACCACTGTTATTCAACAACGACTGGTTTTCAGCATGCAAGCGCTTAATTTCTTCATGCAGGCTAGACTCGCGCTCGTTGCGGTACATCAGCTCGATTTCGCGCATTTGTAGTCTTTCTTCAAGCTCTTGGGTAGCTGCAGATAACTTGGTCTCAAGCTCCAGCTCAAAATTTTCCTTCAGTAGGCGCAGCTGCTCACTGCCAACATTTTTAGTAGACACCAGTTTATGCTCAAAATACTCCCTAATGCCTTCAACTTTTCGCGCCTGCTGTTCTAACGATGTTTTTAGGTCTTGATTGGTTTTTAATTGTTCGTTAATCCGGCGCTGCAATTTGGCAATTTCGGCACGAGAGGATTCTTCGCGCTGAATATGCGTGAGCTTAAGCCTCTGCAGCGCTTCTTGGTGATTCGCATTAATCGTAGCCACTTTGAGGCGCTGATCCTTGATAAGTTGCGCCACGTGATCACGAAATTCTTGCTGGTAACGACGCCGAAGTTGTTGGGTGACCTGCTTTTCGAGCTTCTCAAGATCAACGGTTACTGCATTTTTTGCGTCGGCAGCGGATGCCGGCTCACGTTTTTCTTTCTCAAACAGTATGCCCAGCCGGTTGCGCTGAATCGCCTTTTTAATAGCCACAAAGGTATTGTTGGCCGGTGTGATCTCTGGATTCCAAAGATTTTTTTGTTGCCAGGCAATGGCGCACTGGCTATAACAGCTCAAACGAATAGGGCCAGCCCCTAAATCCGGCCCCTTGGCTGAAATATCGGCTAAATGCTGTAGCGGCACGTTCCAGCGCGAGTCAGGAAAACCAGCGTAATCAAAATTAATCGTAAAGAAGACGGCGGCAGTCACCTGAAGCGAGTGATTCACTCGGAGATAAACTGCCTGGGCTGACTTGTTCGCCAGATCGCTTGCGGGCACATAGCGATCCAGCACGGCCTCAAACTCTTGATACAGCATTTCTTTGAAGACTTTACCCTCTTCAAAAAATACGACTGCCTCTGCAATATCATTAGGCTTGAGCTTCATATTGGCTACCATTACCAGCGTCAGAAAGGGCTTCCGACGGTATTTTATCAATAATGGTAGTATGGTGGTTTTTCGATTTTTCGCTGTGATGAATTAGTCAATTTTGGAGAATAATGCAAAAAAGCATGCCTATAGGCTAAAGTGCCCTGCGGTTAGCAATCACTATAATCATCAACGTAATCTTCATCCTGTTCAACATCATCACAGGTTAAATCCAGTAAATCTTCTAAATAATCTTGCACAATAAGCTCCTTGTTTTACCAAACATATTCCATGACCCAAAAGAGGTGCACACTCAGACCAGCCAAACAGCGCTCGGTTCCCTTAGCCCCCTTTCGGGTTGATGCTCCTTACCCGCCAATCCAAGTCCATTTAAGTCAGCCAGTATATGAAGAATAATCCGGCAAGATGACGATTGTGTGACCAATGAGTGCTAGATAAACGAAAAGATGAAAGGCTTAAAATTAAGCATATAGGTATGCCACTATTGGCTAGCGGTGTTAGTCCAATGACGGCATTAAGGAAGGGGTATAAACTCTCAACCCGGCAAGCATTATTGTCGGGTTAATAAGCGGCGCGCGGATGCTCCGCCATGGGTCGCAGACCGATGTCAGTCATGGAAATACAAGGGGTTTCGTAACATTCCGCAGGTATTTCCAAGGCATGCGACAAATAGATAAGGAAATCTATTTTGTCGCTGGGTTACTAGTCGGCCAAGCCCTTCAGCCAGAGGCAATTGCCCCCGCTACGCTTGTCCAGCTCTTGAAGCTTTTTTGCGTGGGCAGCAAGCTCATCATCACTCGCTTTTATCACCTGCAATTTGGGCCGGTTTGACGCCAATCTGCGAATGCCGGTTACCCCGCCCTCATTTTCTTCTGAATCACCTGAGCCACCCAGTAACAGCGCTGTCTGGCCGCCGGTCATCATCAAGTACACATCAGCCAGAATTTCGGCATCGAGCAAAGCGCCGTGCAAGTCGCGCTGTGAGTTATCTACATCATAACGTTTGCACAGTGCATCGAGGTTGTTCTTGGCCCCTGGATGCTTCTCCCGCGCCATGACCAAGGTGTCTACCACAGTACAGATCTCCAAAATCGAAGGTCTGGATGGTGACAACCGGCTCAATTCGGTATCGATAAAGTTAATATCAAAAGGCGCATTGTGAATAACCAGCTCTGCGCCTTCCACAAACGCCAGAAATTCATCTACAACCGCTGCAAACGAAGGTTTGTCTGCCAAAAAATCGTTGGTAATACCGTGAACTTCAATAGCGCCAGCATCAATGTCACGGTCGGGCTTGATGTACTGATGGTAATGCCGCCCAGTAAGACGCCGGTTCTCCAACTCAACACAGCCTATCTCGATAACTTGGTGTCCCTGTTTTGGCTCCAAGCCGGTGGTTTCCGTATCTAATACAATTTGACGCATATCAAACCCTAGAAATTACTTTTAAATTAATCTATAGCCTATTGATTTTTATAGGTTATCTATTCCCATATTGGCAAGCTGATCGGCCAGCTCGTTCTCTGGGTGGCCATTGTGCCCTTTAACCCATGCCCACGACACCTTGTGTTTGCTGGCAGCTTCGTCGAGCTGCTGCCACAAGTCGGCATTTTTAACGGGTTTTTTATTGGCTGTTTTCCAACCGTTTTTCTTCCAGTTTGCCACCCAACTCATGATACCTTGGCGCACATATTGTGAGTCGGTTGTGAGAGTTACCTCACAGGGTTCCTTTAGCGCCTCCAACCCTTTGATGGCGGCCATCAATTCCATCCTGTTATTGGTGGTATCCATCTCGCCACCGTACAGATGCTTTTCTGCTTTACCGAACCGCAATAATGCACCCCACCCGCCTGGGCCGGGATTCCCACGACAGGCACCATCAGTGTAAATTTCGACAACTTTCAAACTTAACTCCAGTTCATCATGTGCCAGTATGCCGACAACCGGCACTGTACTTGGATAAAGCTCTGCCCACGGGCAATATGCCCATCGGGGCTTTTTTCCAACTCGGATTCAACGGGGTCATGGCGGCCACTTCCTTACGTGCAACCACTAGATAAAAACCACCTAGCCAGGGCATTAGCCGCTGCCCCCAACGTTCAAGAAAGGTTGTTTTTTTAAGTAAACCGGCATGGTCAACAGGAAACCGGTAAAACCCCTGCTTCACGTCAACAACTTCAAAATCAAGTAAATGCAGCCAATCAATGATCCGGCCTTTGCGTAACGTATGCTGACGCCAAAACGGGTGCAGGCAAAACAAGCGCTTCGTAATTTTGGTGACGCCAAAAAAACTGAATGGGTTAAACCCTACGATAATCACATAACCATGAGGAATAATGCATTTAGCAGTCTCACGTAGCAGCTGATGCGGTTTTTCAGAGAATTCCAATGCATGATGCAAAATAGCCAAATCCAACGATTCACCTGGCAGCGGCAAGGTTTCGAAGTCAGATACTGCCGAGACACGATATCGATCACCTTCACTCTGCTGCTTTTCAGGCATCACTGGCGACAAGGCAAACTGGTGATTGATTTTGCTTTGGGTAGATAGGTTTAACTCGGGTATCACGCTCAATTGCATCAAATGGTAGCCAAACAGGCACGGTAGCACTTCATCGAGCTGTTCTTTTTCATCAATCAATAATGCCTCGCCCAAATTGCCCTCAAACCAGCGAGCAATATCGGGTAAAGCAGCATTCATAGGTCGCACGGCAAAATGCTTTTGCCACAGAGCCAGGCAACGGCTAATAATTTTTTGCGGTTTGAGTGTAGACATAAGTACTTTCAGAACCTGGATTTGGCGGGATTATGGCAGGTTTAGCCAGCAACACAAACGCATGTCTGTGCACTACGGCAAACACGCCCCCTTACCCATTCGTTAACCCACGAGTAAATAGCCTCAGCCTTGAACACACCCTCAGTGGGCCAGGTATTCACCCACATACAACAATTAAAGAGAAAATTATGATCGACGCGTATCTATGGCCTACCGGTAACGGTAAAAAGGTCTCTATCATGCTGGAGGAATGCCAGATTCCTTACCGCGCTATTGCAGTAAATATTAACAAAGGTGACCAATTCACGCCGGAATTTCTGGCCATGAACCCAAACCATAAAATGCCGGTGATCGTTGACCACGATGCAGAAGGTGGCCCCATCACCATTTTTGAATCGGGCGCCATTTTGCAATATCTGGCCGAAAAAACGGGCAAATTTATGCCCACAGACCTCCACGGTAAGTACCAGGTATTGCAGTGGGTATACTGGCAGGTGGGAGGCCTGGGCCCAATGGCTGGGCAGGCACACCACTTTCTACGCTATTGCCCTGAAAAATTCCCCTATGCCATGGAGCGCTTCAAAAATGAGGTGGGCAGGCTATATGGCGTTATGGACTCACAATTGGCGAAACACGATTATTTGGCCGGAAGTAGCTACAGCATCGCCGACATCGCTTGCTATGGCTGGATATTTCGTTATGACTGGCAGGGCCAAGACATTAACGACTACCCCCATCTGCAACGCTGGTTTGACACCCTGACCCAACGACCCGGCGTAATCAAAGGCTCAGCTGTGGGTAGTGAATGGCTTGAGCAATCGCCTCCAATGACCGATGAAGACAAAAATCGCCTGTTCGGGTTTGATGCAAACTCAACAGCGTGAGGCTTTCAGGCTAGGCCAGATTATGCGCCAATAATGTGCTGTGTAAAGCAGCGCATTTTGGTAGGGTACAGCAAATTCGGTTTATCCATGGAGACAACACTGTGGCTGCTATTCTCGTTCACCGTATCCCCGCCTTTAACGACAATTATATCTGGTTGATACAACCAGCCGATCAGCAAACCGCCTTTGTGGTTGACCCGGGTGACGCAGAGCCAGTTGAACAATGTTTGCACGGCCACAAGCTAAACCTGGCAGGCATACTGCTTACCCATCACCATAACGACCATGTTGGCGGTGTCAAAGCACTTACTCAAAACCGTAATATTCCCGTTTATGGCCCTGCCACAGAGAGATTTAAACCTTGGGTTACCGAGCCTCAGCAACACGGTGATATCCTGTCTCTCACCCCTGAGCTTCAGGCCCGTATACTTGGCCTTCCCGGCCACACAGTGGATCATATTGGTTACTACTTTGCGCCACAGGGTCAATCACCCCTGCTATTTTGCGGCGATACGTTATTTGCTGGCGGCTGCGGCCGACTGTTCGAGGGTAGCCCTGCGCAAATGCACAGTTCACTGACACTGCTGACTCAACTGCCCGACACTACCGAAGTTTACTGTGCCCACGAATACACACTGGCTAACCTGCAATTCGCCAGCCAGGTGGAACCTGACAATACGCTACTCTGCACCCGATTGGCCCAGGTAGAAAACCTGCGAGCCAATGGCGAACCCACCGTACCCACCACTATTGCAAGTGAAAAAGCCACCAATCCTTTTTTACGCACGGAAGAACACGGTGTTAAGCAGCAAGCCGAAGCCCACAGCGGCCAAACCTTAGCCAACTCACTTGCGGTATTTGCTGCCGTCAGGCGCTGGAAAGACAACGCCTGATGAGCTCCACACAGCAAAGCTGTGACACTGCTAACGGTCACATTCGGATGATCTCTTTAAAATAAGGGTTTACTGAAGAGTATTTTTCATTAAAGTGCTAATTATTGCGCCAGCATGGCTTAAACCAATCACGGATATTATCCACAGGAGTAGCATGTGAATGTAAACATCATGGCCGCTATGCGTATTGCGCGTTCATGGTCTGTCATTTTACTGACATCAAGTTTGGCCCTGCTTGCTGGCTGTACCACACACTTACCTACTACTTCATTGGCTGACGCCAATACACATGGCAGCCCTCATTCACTGGCACCGACAGTAAAGGGCTACTTATGTGAAGCCGAATGGCCAGAGGGAGATAACCTCGAAGATATTCCTGCCGAGGTTAATCTGTGGGACCGTATCCGCCACGGTTTCGCTCTGCCTCGCCAGGACAATCCAAACATTCAAACCCACATCAACTGGTACGCCAGTAACCCCAGCTACATGAACCGGGTATCGGAACGTGCTAGGCGCTACATGTACTACATCGTAGATTCGTTAGAGGTAAACGACATGCCTCTGGAAATCGCCCTGCTACCGATTGTAGAAAGTGCGTTTGATCCGTTTGCTTACTCCCATGGACGCGCAGCGGGTATGTGGCAGTTTATTCCCGGTACTGGACGCAACTTTGGTTTGAAGCAAAACTGGTGGTACGACGGTCGCCGCGACATTAGCGCCTCAACACAAGCCGCCATTAAATACCTAACCCGTTTACACAACCAGTTTGACGGTGACTGGTTGCTGGCCCTTGCAGCCTACAATACCGGCGAAGGCAATGTAGCCAAGGCAATCAGGCGCAACAAAAAGGCCGGCAAACCTACCGATTTTTGGTCTTTATCGCTGCCTCGCGAGACCAGCGCCTATGTACCGCAGCTGTTGGCGTTGGCAGAAATTGTGTCCAATCCTGAAAAATACAGTGTTAACTTAAGTGATATACCCAACCGCCCCTACTTCGCCTCTGTACCTGTGGGATCACAAATAGACCTAGCCCACGCCGCCTCAATGGCAGGCATGGATATCGACGACCTCTACCGGCTTAATCCTGGTTTTAACCGCTGGGCAACCGACCCTGCAGGCCCACACAACCTATTGATTCCGGTCGACAAAGCAGAGGCCTTCACTGACCACTTGGCTTCTTACAATGCTAAGCAACGCATTAATTGGGAGCGCTATGCGGTTAAGTCTGGTGATTCGCTCATCAGTATTGCGAAGCGATACCACACGACAGTTGATGCGCTGAAAGCTGCCAATAAATTACCTAGCCATATGATTCGCAAGGGGCAGAAACTGTTGGTGCCTGTACCATCGATGCCAACTAGCCAGTACAGCCTCGCCGCCGATCAGCGGCTACAGGAAAAGCAGAGTAAATCGCCGAAAAACCGTGATCTCAAAGTAATGCACACGGTGGCCGAAGGTGATAGTTTCTGGAAAATAAGCCGCCAACACGGGGTTAGTGTCGGCAGTTTGGCAAAATGGAACGGACTGGCCCCTCGCGACACCCTCAAAGTTGGCCAGCAGTTGGTGATCTGGAAAAAGGATACCTCGCTGGCAGCAAGCAGCCTGCCTACCAACTCTGCGCAAAGCGGCGTCATCCGCAAAGTGGGGTACAAAGTACGTTCCGGTGATTCACTTGCCCGCATTGCCAGCAAGTTCAATGTTAAAATTGAGGATATTGCCAAGTGGAACGGCTTAAAGGTTAAGCAATTAATTCATCCCGGCCAATACCTGAAGCTGTTTGTGGATGTAACGCGAGCCAGATAACGACATCGCACGGGCGCTGCTTTAGCGCCCGTTTTTCCTCTCCGCCACCAATTGAATCCCCAGTGAAGTTTGCGACATAAAATGGGAAAAACCGGCAAACTGCTCTTCGTCGAGCTTACCCCCTAAATTCCAGCGATCAGCATAAAACAATGCAACATCCCGCGAACCTAGTTTTACACTGGCAATAAAACACGGATAAATGCCAATCAGTTTTTTGATTTTCGGGCTGTATAAATGCTTTAAATCCTGCACGCCCTTCTGCCCCAACCACAAAGGCTTCGCGTTGGCAAAAGCATAGTTAAACAAGCTGTCTTCACGCGGGTCCAGAGGAAAGCTAAACTCTTCCCGCCAGCGTTCTGTGCCTTCGCCCAGGACGTATTTCAATTTTAGTTGATCACCCAAGACAAAGGCCACTGCCACACGCTCAATGCCAATACCGCGGTGAATGCCTTCGGTGACCATCTGAAAGATAGTATTTAAATCGAGCTCACCTATTGTGCCTGACAACTCACGCAAAATACTCAATTGTAACTGTGGATCGCCCTCCAAAAGCTTGGGTTTTGCCGGCACGGTAACCGCTGCAATACCTTGCTCGTGGGCCGAGTTAGCTGAGGTGGGAATAAGATGGCACACTTTGGCAGCACCAAAATTCAGCGCCACCGAGGCAGCTTCATCAGCATTCTGAATCAGCTCTTTCTGCACTTGTTGCACGCTACGCCCGGTGTATTGACAAACCCGGTTAATCACCTTCAGCATTTCCGGTGACGACCAACCATCTTTAGACACTTGGCTAATGGCCTCACCCAGCTCAACGGCAGCAACCTTTGAGTTGGGTTCTTTTGGTGGGTAAAGCGCCTGCTCCAATGTTTCACCCAGTGACCACTGATGGGCCAGTTCCCTGGTAATCGCTTTGAATGACGTACCGGTGATCTCCTCAATGGCTTCTTTTTCTGGTGTTCCAGCCGCAATCAACTGTTCAACGTCGTTGGCGGCCTCACCAGCACATGACCAGAACGCCATATCTCCCACATGGTAGAGCAGCGCCGAAATAAACACCTCTTCGCGAGCGGCCTCATCAGTTTCTTTGAGTAAATTACGCGCTTGTACCGCAGCATGAAAGCTTTTTGCCATAGTACCCAATAGGTGTTCCTTGGGCTGATTACGCAACAACGAGTCGATCATCATCACGGATATACAAATGGCCCGCACACCGCTAAAGCCGAGTAAAACAATCGCCCGGCTAATCGTATTGATAGGGAAATTTGAGGGATTGTAACGGACACTGTTGGCTATACGCAGCACGTGAGAGGTCAGATTAGCATCACGAAGAATCACTTCTGCCAAATGATTAACCTCGGTATCGTCTTTACCGGTAAGCTCATTTAGCTCCTTAATGACAGTTGCCAGAACCGGCAGTTCTACCTTCCCCAGTTTTTCTACCCAAACACTCAAGCCCTTTTTGGCCATCGGCCCTCTACCCTTTTGTTTCGTGTAATTGTTATCATTCTCACGCTAAGCGCTTGAATTTTTTAAGGAATCACCATAACTTGCCAGTTTATAACGGAAATACCAAAAAGCTATAGGGAATTACAAAGGCTTTTTAGTGTCTCTATGATGATCACAATTGAGGAGCAGCTATGACGTTTTTGAGGCAAATGGAAACCGGAACCGCCCCTATAATTCGCCTCTTCTCGCTTCTTTTATGCTTTATTAGTGTATCCACTCATGCCGATAGCAGCGAAAATACCGATGCTGAAGGCCATATCACAGTAAGCCATGCCATTGCCATGCACGGCAAGCCCAAATACGCGGCCAATTTCAGTCATTTCGACTACACCTCAGAAAAGGCCACCAAAGGCGGCACTATTCGCCAGTTCGGATTTGGCAGTTTCGACAGTTTTAACAGTTTTGTGGCCAAGGGCAACCCCGCAGATGGCCTTGGCTTATTGTTCGACACGCTCATGGCGCCCTCGGCAGATGAACCCTTTAGCATGTACGGCCTGATTGCCGAAACTATCGAATACCCCGATGACCGCAGTTGGGTCATCTTCAATATCAACCCCAAAGCGCGCTTTAACGACGGCCACCCTGTTGATGCCAGCGACGTAGTGTTCACCTTCAACACGCTGATGGAAAAAGGGTCGCCCCTGTACCAGTTTTACTACCAGGCCGTCGATCATGTTGAAAAATTGGGCGTATTAAAGGTTAAATTTGTTTTTAAAGAAAAAAATAATCGTGAGCTACCACTCATTGTTGGCCAATTGCCAGTGTTTCCTGAACACTTTTGGCGCGACAAAGATTTCAGTGAATCTACCCTGGAAGTGCCACTCGGTAGTGGCCCTTATGTGATAGGCAGTTATGATTCGGGTAGACAAGTGGTTTTTAGACGGGCAGCTGATTACTGGGCCATCGACCACCCTGTGAACCGCTACCGCTACAATTTTGATCGGATTATTTTTGATTACTACCGCGATATGAACGTTGCCCTTGAAGGCCTCAAAGCGGGCGAATACGACATCCGTAAAGAAAACGTCTCTAAATTCTGGGCGGTATCCTATAACGGGCCAGGCATTCAAACCGGGGCATTGAAGAAGGAAACATTTGCCGACCATACCCCGGCAGGTTTACAGGCATTCTTCTTCAATCTGCGTAAGCCCAAGTTTCAAAATATGGCCATGCGCAAAGCCTTATTGTATGCGTTTGACTTTGAATGGACTAACGATGCGCTGTTTTACGGCGCTTACCGGCGTTCGAAAAGCTTTTTTGAAAACTCCGAGCTGGCCTCATCCGGGCTACCAGAAGGGCGAGAACTGGACATTCTCAACGAATACAAAGATCAGCTGCGAGAAGAGGTTTTTACTACGCCGTACGCCCCACCGGTGACCGATGGTTCTGGGCGCAACCGTCCCAACCTGCGCAAAGCGAAAGCGTTTCTCGATGCAGCCGGTTACAAAGTGGTCGACAATCAACTCATAGACCCAGACACACAACAACCGGTTACTATCGAATTTCTCGCCTACTTGCCCACCTTCGAACGTGTTATTAATCCGTATATTCAAAACCTGAAAATACTCGGCATACAGGCGCACATACGCATGGTTGATACCTCGCAGTACATTAACCGTCTGCGCAATTTTGATTTTGATATTATGTCGCGTATCCAACCGCAGGGGCAGTCGCCCGGTAACGAACAGTTTGAATTGTGGTCGTCTACGTCGGCTGATCGTCCCGGGGCACAAAACTACACGGGGATAAAACACCCTGTGGTTGATGCCTTGTTGCAGCGTATAGTTTCTGCCCCCACTCGCGAAGAGTTAGTGGCAGTCACCCGTGCGCTGGATCGCGTACTGCTGCACGAAAATATCATGGTGCCACAGTGGTATCTCGACCAACACCGCATTGCCTACTGGGACAAGTTTGACCACCCTGAAACGTTGCCGTTATACGATGTAAGTTTTCAGGAAACTATTTACACTTGGTGGTACAACCCCCAAAAAGCAGCCCGCGTAAAAAAATTAATGCAAGGCAATTAAAACTCTATGGGCATCTACATACTCCGTCGTCTGTTACTGATGATACCCACCCTGCTGGGGATACTCGTCATTAACTTTATTATTGTGCAAGCCGCACCGGGTGGCCCGGTAGAACAAATGATGTTCAAGTTAGAGGGCCATAACACGGGGGGCGCTACCGCACGTATCAGTGCCGGCAATATGGAGGCCTCTGCAGGTAATTATCGAGGCGGCCAGGGATTGAGCGAGGATATCATCAAAAAAATTGAAGCCATGTACGGCTTCGACAAACCCGCCCACGAACGTTTTCTCGATATGTTGGGTAACTATGTGCAGCTGGATTTTGGCGATAGTTTTTTCCGTGATGCATCGGTTATCGATTTAATCTGGGAAAAACTACCAGTATCAATATCACTGGGCTTGTGGAGCACCCTACTGATTTACTTTATTTCCATTCCACTAGGGATTAAAAAGGCCCAGCTGCACGGTTCCCGGTTCGACGTATGGAGCAGTAGCGTTATTATCGTAGGCTATGCCCTGCCCGGCTTTTTATTCGCCATTTTGTTGATTGTGTTGTTTGCCGGTGGCAGCTATTGGGACTGGTTTCCACTGCGCGGGCTTACCTCACCCAATTTCGACGAGTTCTCGTTAATCGAGAAAATCAAAGACTATTTCTGGCATTTGGCATTACCCATTTGTGCCTATTCCATCGGAGGCTTTGCCACCCTGACCATGCTCACCAAAAACTCGTTTCTCGATGAAATCAACAAACAGTATGTGGTTACTGCGCGAGCAAAAGGTCTTAACGAGCGGCAAATCTTGTTTTCCCACGTATTTCGTAATGCTATGTTGATTATTATTTCCGGTTTCCCGAGCGCTTTTATCAGTATTTTCTTTACCGGATCATTGCTGATTGAAGTAATTTTCTCACTCGATGGTTTGGGACTGCTCAGTTTCGAATCGGTTATTAACCGCGATTACCCGGTTGTCTTCGGCACGCTGTTTATTTTCACCCTGGTTGGATTGGTCACCCGACTGATCTCTGATCTCACCTATGTCTGGGTCGACCCCAGAATTCACTTTGGGGCTCAGAGTTAAATGTTTACCAACCCTATTGCCCGTCGCCGCGTTGATACATTTTTGCGCAATCGTCGCGCCAAGTGGTCACTCTGGATTTTCACGGTACTGTTTTCTGTTAGTTTGTTTGCCGAATTTATCGCCAACGACAAACCCATTATCGTGCGTTATAGCGGCGAAATGTATTTTCCAGTACTGAAAAGCTACCCAGAAACTACCTTCGGGGGTGACTTCGATACCGAGGCTGATTATTCAGACCCCTACGTTAAAGATCTAATCAACCAACGGGGTTGGCTGGTCTGGCCTCCTATTTCCTACAGCTACGACACTCATATTAAAAATCTCAAGAGCCCGGCACCCTCCTCGCCCGACAGCAACAATCTGCTGGGTACCGATGACCAGGGGCGAGACGTAGCCGCCAGGGCCTTATATGGGTTTCGTATTTCCATCCTTTTTGCACTGGCCTTATCAATTGGTAGCAGCATTATTGGGGTGTTGATCGGTGCAGTGCAGGGGTTTTACGGTGGTAAAGTTGATTTATTTGGCCAACGCTTTCTCGAAATTTGGGGTGGTCTGCCCACCTTATACTTGCTGATTATTCTTTCCAGCATTATTACCCCGACCTTCTGGTGGTTGTTGGGCATTATGCTGTTATTCAGTTGGACACAGCTGGTAGATTACGTGCGCGCCGAGTTTTTGCGCGGCCGCAACCTTGAATATGTAAAAGCTGCAAGAGCCTTGGGGGTAAACAACAGCACCATCATGTTTAAACATATTCTGCCCAACGCCATGGTGGCCACCATGACCTATGCGCCGTTTATTGTGGCTGGAGCTGTTACCACTCTCACCTCGCTGGATTTTCTCGGCTTTGGCTTGCCTATTGGTTCTGCTTCACTCGGTGAACTGATAGCCCAGGCCAAAAACAATTTACAAGCTCCATGGCTTGCGGTTACCGCCTTTGTGGTAATGACAGCCATGCTGTCGCTGCTGGTATTTATTGGTGAAGGTGTTCGCGATGCCTTTGACCCCCGTTTGATCGAAGGACAAGTCGATGCAAAACAGTGATCAGCCATTACTGGAATGTAAAAACCTTTACGTCGCCTTCGGTAATCAGACCGACGACCAAGCCGTGGTAAAAGACGTAAATTTTACCATTCAAGCCGGAGAGATGTTGGCACTGGTGGGGGAATCTGGTAGTGGTAAAACGCTCACTGCACAGTCTATTCTGCAACTATTACCCTACCCGCTGGCACGTCACCCCGATGGCAGAATTTATTTTAGAGGCCAGGAGCTGCTGTCGCTAAAACCCAAAGCTATTCGCCAGATACGTGGCCGCAGCATTGCCATGATTTTTCAGGAACCGATGACAGCACTCAACCCGCTGCACAAAGTGGGCAAACAAATTATAGAAAACATTCTGATTCATCAGCGCATGTCGGCTAAAGCAGCGTACGAATTAGCCATCAGTTTGTTGAAACAGGTTAAAATTCGGGAGCCGGAACGTCGTATCAACAGCTACCCCCACGAATTATCTGGCGGGCAGCGCCAACGGGTGATGATTGCCATGGCATTGGCTAATAACCCAGAATTACTAATCGCCGACGAACCCACCACCGCGCTCGACGCTACTGTACAATTTGAGATTCTCAACCTGCTCAAAGAGTTGCAACAGCAACGCAATATGGCAGTACTGCTGATTAGCCACGACTTAGGTATTGTGCGCCGCTACGCTGACAAAGTAGCCGTGATGAAGCAAGGTGAGATTGTGGAAACTAACTGCACGGCGGAACTGTTTGCGCGACCGGCTCATGATTACACCAAACAATTACTTTCTACGTTTGCCTCAGTAGAAGCTAACCCAGTGGATCCAAATGCACCAATGCTTCTGGAAGCCAGTGATATTCTCGTACAGTTTGCCACGCGCAAAAGCTTAATGGGCAAAGTACTTAACCACTTTACAGCGGTAGACAAGGTAAGCTTTTCGCTACAGCAAACCAAAACGCTCGGCATCGTGGGCGAAAGCGGCTCTGGCAAATCAACACTGGCGATGGCCCTGCTAAAGCTACAATCAGCCAAAGGCGATATTGTGTTTGAAGGCAGCAATATTAGTAACCTTAATGAAAAAAAATTTCGCCCATTACGCAAAGAAATTCAGGTAGTATTTCAAGACCCCTTTGCCAGCCTAAGCCCACGTATGAGTGTGGAAGAAATTGTTACCGAAGGGCTCACCATTCACCACGCCCTGAGCGATGCCGAAAAGCAGGAGCGCGTAATCCAAAGCCTCAACGATGTGGGGCTTGACCCAGCCATTCGCCACCGTTACCCACACGAGTTTTCCGGCGGGCAACGCCAGCGCATTGCCATTGCACGGGCATTAATACTTAATCCCAAACTCTTGATTCTCGACGAGCCCACCTCGGCACTCGACCGCACGATTCAGGTACAAGTGGTTGAATTACTGAAAAAATTGCAACGCGATCGCGGCCTTAGCTATATATTCATCAGCCACGATTTGCACGTTATCAAGGCCATTAGCCACGACATTATGGTAATGAAAGATGGCAAGGTGGTAGAAAGCGGCCCTACGGAAAGCGTATTGACTAACCCGCAAACGCCTTATACACAAGCGCTGTTAAAAGCGGCATTTTATCGCGAAGCAGGCTGATTTCACATTCTTATAGCCCGGTAAGGCAGCTGTTACATCGCCTGTAACGCCTGGGCATACCAATTATCGGGCACCACGAAAAAGCGGCTGTGTTCATGCGGGGTTGCACCACCTGTCTGTAGCTGCACACATTGAAAAGGCTGAAAGCGGTTTTTATCAGGCAACTGCGCCAGCAAATGGTCTATAAAATCATCCACCGCCAGGCAATTCTTCGCACCCTCACGGTTATCAATTAGGGTAGTGGTTACCGGAGCAAACCACTCGTTTCTATCGAGCTTGCGTAATACGCACCCTTTGGCCAACCAGTGACGGTGCTGCTGCAATTGCGTCAGTGATAGCCAGAGGCCGCGTTCATGTGATGGGTTCGAACCTTGCGGCGCTGGCATATCAGCAAGGGGGTAAAAAAAACGCCCAGCCATTTCCAGCTGTGGTTTAACCGGCGTACTGATGCCGCAGGCCGCAAGCACTGCCTGGGCTGTCGAGCGCTGGGCTAAACGTAACTGTTTGTTGGCCAGTTGCTGCAATTTCTTATCGAGTCGGTCTTTTAATCCGGGCCCTACCCAATGATTCCAGGGGCTGCCACTCACTGGCGACTCACCTGCTTCACCTTTTGCTTGAGGTACACCTAAATAAAATTTTACGGCGGTTTCCATATGTATCACATCGGCACAACCAGCCTGGCGATACAAAAAATCAAATTCTCCAACTGTGTTGGCGCCATCAATCACCTGTAAGTTGTGGGCCAACAAGTCGTAATCATGACTATTTTGCAACAGAAAGCGCCATAATCCTTCATAGTAAATACCCAGGCGCGTGCTTTTTAGCGGTTGAAAGTGAGCCCCTATCCGCTCAGAAAATTGATCGTTATTCAGCCATTGTTGAATCGTTGCTATCGCAGGGGCTCTCGCGAAATCATACAAAGGCAGGGTTGGCAGCGCAGTAAACAGCCGAGCACTGCTCACACTCCACAGCAAATCCTCTAGCGCACGCTTTCCGTTAACTACTGTCATGCATGAATATCCGTTAAACAGCCGCCAAAACAGGCATTTTTCGCCTCTTTCAGCCGTGATAGAGTGTGCCACACTCCAATGTTGGGCAGTTTAAGCGATATAATGGCCCAAATCCGCAAAAGGTGGCGTTAAATGTCTGAATTTAAAACCATAGGCCTTATTGGCCGTATGGAAAGCAGTGATCGCTCTGTCTATACCCTGACCAAGCTGATCCATTTTCTTACCAGCCAGGGGCTGGATATTGTTTTAGACAAAGATACAGGCAGCAGCCTTCCCACCGACGCCATTTCGCTACCGATGGTGCCTCGCGATCAACTCGGCAAACGCTGCGACCTTGCCATTGTTGTCGGTGGCGACGGCAGTTTGCTAGGTGCCGCCCGTGCCCTCGCTGAACACAATATTCCCCTGCTGGGAGTAAACCGCGGTCGCCTGGGGTTTTTAACCGATATTACGCCCGATGAAATTGAGCGTCGCGTAGGCGAAGTACTGGCTGGCAAATACCTGATGGAAAGCCGCTTTCTGCTCGATATGGCGGTATATCGCGATGGCGAGTTAATTGGCAATGGCGACGCATTAAACGACGTGGTAATGCACCCGGGCCGTTTTATACGCATGATCGAATTTGAACTGTATATCGATGGCCAGTTTGTTTACAGTCAGCGTAGTGATGGTGTAATTATTTCGACACCCACCGGGTCTACCGCTTATGCACTGAGCGGTGGTGGCCCACTGATGCATCCAAAGCTCGATGCCATTGTATTAGTACCCATGAACCCCCATACACTTAGTAGCCGCCCCATTGTGGTAGACGGCAATAGTGAAATTAAAATCTTGGTGGGTGAGAATAACAGTGCTAACCCACACGTTACCTGTGATGGCCAAACTCACGTGGTTACCAAACCCGGCGACGAAATTCACGTACATAAAAAAGCGGCAAAATTGCAATTGATTCACCCAACAAATCACAATTTTTACGAAACTTGCCGTACTAAATTGGGCTGGGCAAGCCACCTTGTTGAATAATAGGGCCTGTTAACACTAATTTGGATGAGCCTGTTGCGGCTAAAAAGCCGCCAACTTAGGCGCGAGGAGAGTGATTTGGTTATTCCAAATGAACGACGAGCAACGCAGAGTGGCGGCTTTTTAGCCGCAACCCGAAGGGCTGGAACCATTTTGCCGTTCTGCGGCGTTATTTTTCGCTTATTTGGAATAACCACCAAAACGCCGGGAGCGTTTTT
>JBNKFV010000015.1:0-437704 GCA_050289485.1 Cellvibrionaceae bacterium | reverse complement strand
GCATAAGAGAAAACTAGTGTAGTTTTCTGATCCAGTACGAATTCCTACCGCAAAAATCAGATAAAAAGCCCCCATATACATCAATGGTTCAATTATCCACCAACCAATACCCAGATACGTAGAAACCATGTCCTTTTTGATTTCGCTATAAGCTTTATATAAAATTAAATCCAACCAGCGCATAATCATTTCATTTTACAAAAAATATTCATTCTGCAATATACCAACATATCGTTTTAGCTATTCCCGTCTCAAATGTCTCCTCAGGGGAGTAAGAAAGCTTTTTATGGCACTTACTCGGGTCAATTGCATAACGCCGATCATGCCCCGCCCTATCTGTGACATAAGTGATTAAATCACGGGCCTGTCCACCTTTAAAAATTGGGGCATCAGGGTATTTAGCCTTAAGCTGTCGACTGACCAGTTCCTGATCCAGTTGGTCACAGATTAAATTCACGATATCAATATTCTGCCACTCGTTTTCACCGCCAACATTGTACACTTCACCGGGTTCGCCTTTCTGTAAAATAAGATCGATAGCCCGGCAGTGGTCATCAACATAAAGCCAGTCACGAATATTTTTACCGTCACCGTAAATCGGTAACGATTTTCCCTGCAAAATATTATTAATAATCAGCGGGATCAGCTTCTCAGAATCCTGCCGAGGGCCGTAGTTGTTCGAACAATTACTAATCGTGGTTTTCAGCCCGTAAGTATGGTGGTAGGCGCGCACCAGATGATCTGAGGAAGCCTTACTGGCAGAGTAAGGCGAATTGGGCGCATAAGCGGTAGTTTCAGTAAACGCAGGGTCTGCAGGGCCCAGAGAGCCATAGACTTCATCCGTTGATATATGATGAAAGCGATGTTCCCCGCTAAAGTCTTGATCCAGCCAGAAGTACTTTGCAACCTTGAGCAGTGTGTAAGTGCCGACAATATTGGTTTCTATAAACGCTCCCGGCCCACTGATTGACCGGTCCACATGAGATTCCGCCGCAAAATGAATAACGGTATTAAACGCATGCTTTGCAAACAATGACGTCAGTAAGGCTTCATCACAAATATCGCCTTCAACGAAAGCATAGTTATCGTCCTCCTTGAGCCCCTCAAGGTTTGACAGCTTGCCTGCGTACGTTAGCTTGTCCAATACGACCAATTTATCGTCTGGATGTTTATTACGCCAGTAATGGCAAAAATTCGACCCAATAAAACCGGCCCCGCCGGTTATTAACATAGATTTCATACTCTACTCATCAATTCCTAATGGTTAAGCGCACTCAAACGCACCAACATAGCCTTAAGTGCTTTCCGCCAATGAACTGGCGTTATATCCAGATCTGACCAGGTTTGTGTTTTATCCAACACACTGTAGGCCGGGCGCTTGGCGGGCGTAGGGTAATCGGCGGTTGTCAGTGGCTTTACACGCGGCGCTGTACCAAGCAACCCGATGCCGACACACTCCTCAAATATGGCTTCTGCGAAGTCGTACCAGCTGGCTACCCCAGCATCAGAAAAGTGGAATATCTGTTGCTCAGGAGCCTTCAACAGTAATTGCCATAGCATTTCTGCCAAATGTCGGGCATAAGTTGGCGTACCAACCTGATCAGCAACTACGCCCAGCTCTGGCTTCTGCCGGGCCAACCTCAACATGGTTTTTACAAAATTCTGCCCATGCTCACCGTATACCCAGCCCGTGCGCACTACTTTATGCCCGGCGTACGCTTGAACACATCTCTCCCCTTCCAGCTTACTCGCACCATAAACATTAATAGGGGCCGTTTTGTCACCTGGCTTAAGCGTCGCGGCATGATTACCAGGGAAAACAAAATCTGTTGACACCTGAATCATTATAGAACCCGACTTTGCCGCTAATTCTGCCAGGCATGCTGGCCCTGTGGCATTTGTAGCAAAAGCACTATCTTGCTCAGATTCAGCCCTGTCTACGGCGGTATAAGCAGCAGCATTGATAACAGCCTCCGGCTGAATACGCTCCCAAGCCCGCTGAATGCTGCTGGTATCAGCCAAATCCAGCTCAGTATGGCCGACGCCAACAATTTCAATACCCGCTGGAACCGTTTGCGATAAGCAATAGCCCAGCTGACCGGAGATACCCGTAACCAGTACTTTCAAGATGATTCAGCCTATTTGATGCCGGTGGAGAAAAGGATGCAACCTATGAGTAGGTTTCGCAAAGAGATAACGGTAAACCCGCCTGATCCTTTTCAGAAAGGACATATTCTACCCCGTTAAGATCTGGCCAGTCGATTGCGAGAGAAGGATCATTCCATAGCAGAGAGCGCTCATACTCAGGCGCATAGTAATCGGTGCATTTATAGACAAATTCGGCAGACTCACTGAGCACCAGAAAGCCATGTGCAAAGCCTGGTGGCACCCACATGCCCCTTTTATTTTCAGCAGATAACCTGACGCCCACATAACGGCCAAACGTAGGCGAAGATCGCCTTAAATCAACGGCGACGTCATACACTTCACCCTTGATAACACGTACCAACTTGCCCTGCGGTTGCTGAACCTGGTAATGCAAGCCCCTAAGTACCCCTCGGGCAGATGAGCTATGGTTATCCTGAACAAAGTCAACATTCAACCCCAACTCATCAAAGACGGAAGCCCTGTAGGTTTCCATAAAAAAGCCCCGGCTATCACCAAATACCTTGGGTTCAAAAACAATCACATCAGGTATCTGTGTAGGCCTTATATCCATTAAAACACCCTATCGCTCAATACATCCAACAAGTAATCGCCATAACCGCTTTTACGCAATGGCTCCGCTAATTGCGCTAGCTGCTCGGCCGAAATAAACCCCTTACGATACGCAATTTCCTCAGGGCAGCATACCTTCAAGCCCTGGCGCTTCTCCAGTGTTTGAATAAATTGACTCGCAGCCAAAAGGTTATCATGTGTGCCTGTATCCAACCACGCTGCGCCACGGCCCAACAACTCAACATTCAGCAAACCACTTTCTAAATAGTGACGATTGACATCCGTAATTTCTAATTCACCCCTATGCGAGGGTTTTAAAGACTTGGCAATATCAATCACTTGGTTATCGTAAAAATAGAGCCCTGTTACCGCATATTTAGACCTTGGCTTAAGCGGCTTTTCTTCAATGGACAAGACCCGCCAACTATCATCAAATTCAACAACGCCGTAAGCAGAAGGCTCATTGACATGATAACCAAAAACAGTAGCGCCTTTTTCCCTTTCTACCGCACGCTGAAGAATATTTTCAAGGTCGTGAGAATAGAAAATGTTATCGCCAAGTACTAGAGCGCAATCATCCTGGCCAATAAACTGCTCTCCAATGATAAATGCCTGCGCCAAACCTTCCGGTGATGGTTGCACAGCATAACTAATATTAATCCCCCAATCAGAACCATTGCCTAGCAAGCACTCAAACAAGGGTAAGTCATGTGGCGTAGAGATCAGCAAAATATCTCGAATACCCGCTAACATCAACGTAGTTATCGGATAATAAACCATTGGCTTATCGTAGATAGGAGTCAGCTGTTTACTGACCCCTTTAGTGATTGGATACAGCCTAGTGCCGGTGCCGCCGGCTAAAACGATACCTTTCTTTTTTACCATAATCAGTTCACCAACCCCTGTGCGTCTATGTGTACACCAGACAAATGAATAAAACTACTACCAGATATGACCCAGGTTATCGAGAATCTTGTTAAATGCAGCCCTTTCGCTCTCTCAAGCATTGCCAGCTGCCAACGCCCGCATAGAATACTGAACTTCAGTATTTTGACCCTTTTCATTGCCCGAAAATAGTCGTCCTGAGGCACCGAATTAATGATTTACTCACTAACAAGCCTAGGGGAAACCACCTTTATAATCTATTACCCAGAACTATCAAAAGAAAAACATTAATAACTTTAATAAAAAACAGGTTGACCCATCAAGTTAAAATTACCCCTTTAGACTAAAGCTCATAACCAAGCTTTTCTGCCTGCGCGGCGCAGAGAAGCCCTATAGCTTCTCGATCTTCAGCTGCAAGTGCGGCACCACTCTGACGATCGGACTTAAGGCTCACCCCTCTCATGGAGAACTCACCGGATACCTGCAACCAAGTTAACACCTTATGCATCTGATTCCGCCCATTGGCCACCAAATCTTC
Source organism: Cellvibrionaceae bacterium (assembly GCA_050289485.1). GTDB lineage: Bacteria > Pseudomonadota > Gammaproteobacteria > Pseudomonadales > Cellvibrionaceae > JBNKFV01. The sequence continues at coordinate 433,563 of JBNKFV010000015.1, read as the reverse complement.
GTATCTAAGCAAATGAAGTCTGTCTTGATCCCTCAAAATCAGATCAGCCAAGTAAGACCATAACAAAGCACGACGCATAGAAAGGCTCTGTGTACGCTGAATTGCTTGCAGCTGTTGTTTCTGGAAAGCATCCAGCCCAGCATCTTCCACAGAAGAAAACGGTATTTTACTGCAATCAACCAATTTCAAATGGTCAAAGCTCTTGTTCCATGAAGCAATAGCATCATAAGGATGCCGAACCATAGCCACTATTCTTATTTCAGGATAGTTGTCGCAAATCCACCTCAGCCTCGCTAAATAGGCTAGAGGATTTTTGGTTCCTAAGGTAAAGCTAGCTGATGAGATTGGAATGACTTGTTTAACTCTCTCGTCACACAGACGAGTGTCTTCTATCACATTACCCGCACCATCAAGTTTATTTTCTACAGGGATACCGCTGACAATCTCTGCCCTCAACCGCCTATAGTAACTAGCAAATTCATTTGCATTCTTCCGTGGTTGCAACAATGAAAAAACTTCCTGAGGCTCATTAATAACTACAATGTCTTTGTGTCGATGCAACAAATTACATAAAAGGCTTGTACCCGACCGAGGAATACCCGTTATGAGAAAGTCATTTTTCGTTACAGAATGCTGCGTTATGCTTCGCCGCCAAAACCTGCTGCCTAGCCAACTATTTTCAGTTTTTCGCCTTGTCTTAACACTTATATTTGAACATAAATCGCGCCAAGCTTCAGCAACTGTAACGATTTGAGAAAGCTCCGGGTAATAAAGCAATAACTGCTTAAGATATGCTCGTAATGCTGGCTCTTGCGCAATAATATCTGGCGAGTGGTAATGACATAACACAGGCAACCCACTTTCTTGAAGCGGCCTGACGTGCGCAGGGTAATTAAATCTTTCAGTTAGAGCACCACAAGACAAACCTAAGCGCCTAGCTGCTATCGGCAGCGCAATTTGGTCTAGCCATGGCCGCTTATTGGTTACAGCATCATCTGAATCAATCATTTTGGCGGTTTCAAGCCAAACCTGAGAAAAACGAGCTCCATTTTCAACAGATACCACTCCGGCATTAAAATAGAGCGGCATTAGCTCATTACTGACAGTCGATCTAACTTGAGAAGGAGGTGAAACCTGCTCAAAAAGAGAATAAATATAAGCCCATTGATCAACAGTTGCTGAAAAAGTGTTAAAGTCTGCAGGCTTCGCTTTTAAACCAACCCGTTGAGACATCATATTTGTCAGATTACCCAAGCATATTATGTCTGAATCTAAAAACAACGTGTTGGGCGCATCCGTTTCTACACCAATAGCGGCAATTTTATTGCCAATCGGGTAAGCATTCCCAAAAGGTGCCTCAATCGCCGCCAGCCTAAACCCCAGCCGTTTCAGAAATGCCTTTACAGACGAAGACAACTCACCAAATAAATTCTCGTCTGCTACCGCAACCACCCAATCTATACCTGTTAGAGCCTTATGCTGCCAATACAGCGATGCCGCCAATAATGAGGCTTTAATCTCAAGCTCACCAGCCTGACATATAAATACAACGCAAAGTTTTGGCCTCAACGATTTACTCCTAGTATGCACATCCTAGAGGATGCCAGCTTATGTAAAATCCAGCCGGCTATTTTTGGTATTTTCAGTAGGAAAAGGTTCTTTAGGAACAGGTTTGCCAAGAAATCGACACAAGGGTTCCCAGCCCTCGCCTTGCGTAATATTTAACATTAAAAAATCTTCTGGGCGATCGGCAAAATAATGCTTTACGTCTTCGTTATGGCGAGCATATCGATCAACAAAGCACTGTCGATTATTTATAGGATCACCAACACCATATATCCATTCACGCATCGGCGTTGTTTTACCCCCAAAGTGTGCACAAACGCTTGCATACCACTCATCCACCGGTCGCAGGGTAAGAATAAATTTAGACGCAGGAAACCTAGCATCCAATTCACGGTACAACAACGGCCACGGATTATCCTGAAATGCATCATAGTCTTGCAAGTAAGGTGCAATGACATCAAAAACATCGACACTGATGCGTGGATTGGCAACTCCAATAGGGCCACAGGTTTTATAACCTAAAATTTCTAGCGCTTTTCCCAAAGACTTTGTAGCCGTTTTATGAAAACCAACGCAAAAAAGCTTTCCAGACATATTATCAACAAATGTTAAAGACAAAAAATAAGGGGGCCTAAGCCCCCTTACCGGTACGAATCGTTTTAGCTATAAGCTATTAACGAGTAACGTTCACACCTGTAACACCTGCTTCACCAGTCATGTTATTCAGGATACCACCTGAACGAATCATGGTTTGAACAGAAATGTCACCGCTGCGAGAGAACTCGAAACGCGCACGGCCAGTCCAAGTACCAAATGCAGCTTCGAAATCACTAGATTTCAACACTACCGTCTGGTTAGCTGATATAGTAGTCAGCTCTTTAAAGCCCAGATCAGTACCATCTTGTGCGTAACCCTGTGCAAACAGAGAAACATCACCAGAAGTTTCATTAGTCACACGAACGTTAGCGATATCAGCAGAAGCAGAACCTGGAATTGCCATTGCATAGCCGTCAAGAGTCAAGCCACTGTATGAAGAATCAGCAGAACCAGTTTCGGTCTCAGTCAGGTTAGTAGAGGCAGCGTAGGCAGTTGATGCAGTTAGAGTGTAGGTAGTTGGAACCAGGGTATCAGTACCATTAGCTACGTAATAAACGTTCAGCGCACCTGCACCGTCTACATCGTCCAAATCAACTGACATAGTAGCGGTAGAGCCGCTAATGGTGAAAGTTTCACCAGTATCAACAACGTCATTGGAGTTCATATCAAGGAATACAATATCACCAGCATTGAAAGTGCCAGAAACAGACAATTCCAAAGTACCCTCACCGTCTTCACTGGCAGCTACACTAAATGCAGTACCATCAGACTGAACGCCAGCAGCATTCAGGGCAACTTCCACATCTGCTACCAAAACACCATCACGGTCAGCAGTACCACCATCGTTATCATGATCGATTGCAACTGCGTTAGTAGTAATGTCTGAACGATTATCAACGTCTACTTCAACATCAGCACCATCGTTTACAACGAGATCTACTTCATCTGCAGAATCAGCAACCAACTTGTCTGCATCAGCAGCAATAGTTACAGACGTTGGGAAAGTGTTAACACCAGAAGTAGAAACCTGTGTAATAGAGGCTGTCGCGTTAACAACTTCAGGTGTAGTCACGTCGGCCAAGCCAGAAGCAGCCTTCAGGCTGGTCAAGTTGAGAGTAATAGTATCTGTAGCAGCCAGTGCAGAGTCTACTTGAACACGGAAGGTAACAGAGTTGTCACCGGCCGCACCACCAGATTGCTTCGTGATAGTAACATCACCAGTAGCGGATGGAGTGAAAACGAAATCAGTCAACGCAACTGCTGCACCAAACTGGGCACCATCCAGAACGATGGTAAAATCTGCAGTCTCACCAGCGTCTATAGCACCACCAACAGTCAAAATAACAGTTGCTGGGGTACCAACATTAGTAGTCAGCACAGTAGCATCAGAACCAGCACCAAATAATTCTTGTGCAAAGGTCTCGTTGGTAGAACTCTGAGTTACCGATGCCGCCGCTGCAAATGCGCCATGCGCTGCGAACACTGCTGTTGCAACACTTGCAGCCATTAAAGTCTTCTTAAACATATGTTTCTCCGATTTTTTGTTGTTTCAATGAATGCATTCATTTAAAAACTATGCCGTCCATCTTGGATGACGCTTGCGAATTTAGTACATCCTTATGAGCACTGCAAGGGGTTAAGTCGTTAATTTCAGACAAATTTCTCATTCTGAAAACCTCAACACCAACATTTAGCCTAGGAAACACCCCTACTGGCCACAATTTGAGCACAATCCCTACTGACTCATCTATATGGTCACTAATGTGATACCATCCAAAATGTTGTTTTATGCGCCATTCTCATCTATTTTTTAAGCCCTTCATGGAGCTCCAAGCTGTTTTTAAACTGCTCAGTGATTTCCAGCCCCTCTGCTTCATTCCTTATCACGTAGGGAATAATTAAAATCATTAGCTCTGTACGATCATTCTGGTAGCTGTCACTTTTAAATAGGCGGCCTATTAATGGAATTTTGCCTAATCCGGGAATACCTTGATCATTCGCACTTTGGGAATTGCTAATAATCCCGCCCATCAACAAGGAACCGCCATCTTTAAGGGTCAATTCTGTTTTAACTGTGCGGTTCAATATGGTCGGTGAGCCCGCAAGGCTGGCTCCATCAGTTGGCCGGGCCTCACTTAACTCCTGAGAGATTTCGATATCTACTAAGCCATTAGCTTGAACAATAGGCTTGATTTCCATAATCACGCCGGTTTTGCGGTAAGTTATCTCTTGCAAAATATCGCTATTACCATTTGTTGTTGTCGAACTCTGACTATTTTGTGTAATCACAGGTATCTCATTACCGACTTCTATGGTGGCTTCGCCACCACTTTTTACCAATAGCTTAGGGCTAGAGCGTATATTTACCTTATTATCGCTGTAAAATGCATTTAACGTTGCCCGAGTTGCGCCCGCACTATCGAGAACCAAATTCAAACCATCTTTTGCCAAATTTAATGCGTCTTCAGTTCCCCCGGTTAAACCATAACGCCCTGCCTTACCTTTAAAGAAGAAATCAATACCACTGCCATATTCGTCCGACAGGGTCACCTCGGCCAACAAAACTTCGATTAAAACCGATGGCGTTGGCCGGTCTAATTCCTTAACGACCTCAGCAATTTGAGCCCACTCACTGCCAGCTCCCTTATAAATCAAGAGGTTGCGATTTTTATCAACGACTAAACCGGTTTCACTTGCCCTTGCCACGCCAGCGGCACCACCGCCCGCTTTTGACCCAGAGGTTTGCCCACCTAACAGTTGGTTCAACGTTCCAACAAGATTTTCAGCCTGCACATTTTGTACTTCGTAAGTGAATATGCCATCTTTGATTCCATCTCGCTCTTGGTCATCAAGAATGGTTACCCACGATTTTACGTGCTCAATGGTTGCCCTATCGGCAGCAAACACCAACAGCTTATTAGACTCTTCCAAGGGTAAAAGAATGATACTGCCCTGCGGAGGGGTTAAACTGGGCTCATAACCCTGAGACCTCAGTACCTTGTTGAGTGAATCTGCCAACTCTTTTGCACTTAGATACTGTGGCTGAACCAATACGCTATACTGCCCCTTCAATACTGGCTGATCCAACACCTCAATCATGCCTAACCCCTGCTGAACCAGCTCTGGTGTACCTTTGAGCACAACTGCGTTTCTGTCAGGGTCTTCAATCAAGGTCAAATCACGCCCCTTAAATGCCTGCTTGAGTAAACTAGACACCTGAGGGTTTCTAACCGTTTTCAATTGAACCAGTTGAAAAATGGTACGGTGCGAAGAGGGAACATCCGGCAATGTGCGGCCGCTCACAAGCAGAGGCACCTCAGTGCTTAACACATCTTTACTCGCAACAAAATTAAGTAACCCATTTTCTTGTGTAATCCCCACTCCATACTGTTCCAGTACGGTGCGCACGGTTTGAAACAGTTCAGCAGGACTCTGAGGAGCGTTCATTCGCAAAGTAACGAGATCATTACGTCCCTGTAAGGCAGGAGAAATCACGTAAGACATTTTCAACTCGTTACCAAACACTTCATTAATAAAAGCCACCAGTGGCACATCATTGAACGCCAGGGAAATCGGCTCACCCGTTAAATCTAGCCCCAACTTATCTGCTGCGCCCTTGGCAGTGCTACGAGTGATTTTTGCTTTCGGTACAGATTGGAAGCGCCCATTTTGCAGCTCTGAGGAACTATTCATCACTTGAGAATTGGTTTCCTCAGCTGTAGCAGCCTCAACCCGAGGGCCTCTCAAGGGCTCAGGGAGCGGCTCCTGCTGAATCTCCGCGCAACTCGCTATAAAGCAAACTAATGCGAGCAACCCCGTTCGCGCTAATAGTGGTATGGTCATTCTCATCTCTTTTTTCAGTATCTTTTATTACGGTATCTTTCATTGAAGCGGCTGTAACTGCCACTATTTTACCGCGCTTTAAGAACCTTCTATTTAATGGCAATCTATTAAACAGCTACTTCAAAGCGTGCTGGTAGTTAGTTCCCCAGGGCAGTCTGGGTATCAGCGGCCTTTAATAAAGGGAACAAATTAAGGGTTTGCACATCATCGTCATCCATTATCGTCACGACATTATCCACAATGCTTTGGATTTGTCTGCCATCGGGTAACAGATCCCCTTCTTTAAATCGCTGCAACGAGCCGTCAGGCAATAACAGCAGTACAACCTGTTCGGTGCTAACTATCAGCCCTTGATAGGTGAGTGCCTGCTTCTCGACACTATCCTGAACAACGCCACTGGTGGCCGACTGCTCTTGGATAGAGCCCCCCCATCGAGACAGTGCCTGAAAGTGCTCCAGCTCTTCACTTGTGAGAGATGCCACCGCCTTACTGTTAGCCTCACTATCTACATTTGGGCTATTTGTGGAAGGCGGCGACACAGAAATGGGTATAAAAAAACCGGCTAAAAATACAGTAGCCGCCACACCAGCACTTTTGAACGCTAGCCGTTTATACCAGCTTAAGGCAACCCATTCACGATTGATTAGGTTAAGGATTTGCATTAATTGGTTGCCTCCTCACCTAAACCCAGAAAATAACCCGATAACTGTACCGTCAACTGGGTGTTTTTTTGATTCAGCTCTAAACGGTCAACAACAAGTCTTTTCGGTGTTGACGCTAAATTGAAGAGGAATTGTACTTCATCTCCACGCTTATAGCGCGCCTCCACTTGAATTTGTACTTGCCAGACAGCAGGGCTTGAAGCAACTTGCCTAGCTGCACCATAACGCAGGCGTACATTTTTCATTTGCAGTGGCTCTAGAGCTTGCTCCACACTTTGCTGCAACAGCGCCTGAGCAACACCCACTGTATCTGCCTGCCATAGCAGTTGCTGCAAGGTGCTAGCATTACCCTGCTCAGCACCCACGGCATTAAACCAGTTATCTTGATCTTCATTCATTGCAACCAGTTTTGCGTAGCGGCTGACCGACGCTCTGTATTCTTCTGCCGCCTGATTGACTCGATCCGCTTGAACTAATACAAAGTAAATCAACAAAATAAGAACTATTGCCCACACACCGTAGCGTAGGCGGGAGTTACGCTGCAACTCGGCCATCGTGGATTCAACGTGCTGATAAAGCTGCTGCAACATTAACGCACCTCTGCCACTAATCTAATTTGCCCGTCATCGCGGCCTTTTTCTGTTCTAACCGATGAAAACACAGGCAAACTCTGTAGTGATTTAACATACTGGACAGGCTGTGCTGCCGGGTCATCGATGAGTACCTCAAGCTGGCCACGTTGATAACGCCATTCAATAAAAGCGGCTGCCGCAGAAGGTAGTACTGAATCAACACTGTTCATCAAACGAATTTGTTGTGGCTGACCAATCTCCGCAGCAACAGCCTGGTTCCAAGACTGTAATACCTGAATTTTATTGCGAGCATTAATCAGTGGCTCAAGGGAGTCCGACAAACTCACTATCTGGCTCTTTTGTTGCGTCGTTTTAACCACGGCCTGCCAATATCGGCCCTCTTGCCAGACTAAAATCAGCAGCAGCACTGCTACAGCCACTGCACCCATACGCCATTCATTTTTAGTTAACCAGGAAGACCACGAAACCTCTCCAGACCACGGCTGCTCAAGCCAATCAAGGTCTACCGTTTGAATAGATGTAGCATCATTTGCACTATACTGTATGCTTCTTAAAAATGAAGCTTGCTCGCTCAGTGACGGCCGTGCTAGGTACCACTGACTTTCAAGTAGAAGGCCGTCATGCCAGTATTGCAGTTCGGTGCCTTCCTGACAGACTTGTAAATAAATACCGTTATTTTTCGCAGGTAATAGTACTGTTTCGGGTAGCGTTTCACTAAGAACAAACGCCGCACCAAGAGCAGCTTCTCCCAACAAACTAAAATCAATACGCTGAGCATCCCAAAACCAGACCATCGCATGACCAGCTCGCCAGCTTACATAGTAAGCCGTTTCTGAAAAAGGACTCCAGACTTCAATCAAGTTAGCAAGCGCAGCCTGCCTATGTTCTTTAGGAACATGCGTGAAGGAGTGATACCGATATAGGCAGAAGGCCCGCCCCACAACCCATTGGCCTCGAGGATAGTTCCGACTCAACGTTGTGACGCTGGCAGAGGTTTGTATTACCAGTGGCTTATTGTAAAAACGGCGACGATACGCCGCCACTTTGTTCCAGATTCTGAACATTTCGTACTCTCGAGTATCTGTAATCGATGCGCCATGGGGCATATAAAACAAAAGGCATTAACTCAATACCCGTTAACCTAGCCTGTTCTTCGCCTTTTACCCACGTAGATATTTGTAGATATCGGCTTGGTGTATTGAGCAAATCGTCATCGTGAAAATTTATAAGTGCACCTGTAGCCCGTTGAATTTCAGCAGCATTTGTAATTCTGTGATCATGACGCAGTGTAATTAGCCTATCAGCAGAAGATTCATCAACCCCCAGTAATACCGACATAACCTGCTTTGGCATTACATTAAAGTTATACCCAACCGCCTGCCGCATCGTTAATAAAGGATAAAGTCGCTCCCATTGCTCGGCAGAAATAAGCTCACCAAATCCTAATATATTCTTAAATTCATCCGGTGTAATCAACAAACCGTTAACCGGTTGCGGCAATCCAGCCTGCCTGTATTCATAAAACTCTGCTCCATTTAGCCGGGGCAGGGAATCACTGTCTAAATAATCCTTGAGCCTATCGATAAGTATTGCCGTATTAGCAGCGCTCACACCAATGTGCAAAAGGCCATCACGCAACAAGGGAATACTAGGTGAATTGACACTAATCAGGCCCGATTCATCCTGAATAGAAAAATAAATATCTCCTAACCCTTTATATACAGAACCATCAAACCATATTTGCTTATCACCCGACTCAATAGTTATTACTGGGTCATCACCTTTGAAGTCGGAAAACTCCTGCTCAGACTTGATCACCAACCCACGATGCGACGCAGGGTTAGTTGCTAAATAATACAACAGGGTTGATTCCGTACTTTTTCTCTCTAATTCATGGAGAAATCTATCCCGCTGTATAGATATTTTTTCAATATTATCTTCACTCAATAGCGCTATATAACTACCAAGTAGCGTTAAACCAGCAAGTACCCAGAGAGTTGATACCAATACAAAGCCATTCGTAGATCTCGTGCTGCCAGCACATCTGAGCCGAGTAAAAACAATCATTCTCTAAAATCTACCAAAGGTCTCAAAGACAAATCCGGTACAGCTATCCAATCTTCGCCTGCCAAAACATTACGCAATCGAATTGCTGAGGGCAGGATATCTTTATCCGCACCATTTTCCGGGGGCCATTTCTTATGCCAGCTTAACCCTGCATCCTGGTACTCAAATTCAGCATCAACCTGCACCTTCTGAATTGGCCACCCATTAGCTACATCGTCAGTATAAATAAGGGTCAAACTACCGGTTTCATTTTCTGTTAACTGCCACGATAAAAAACCTACCTGGCCTGACAATTTACCTAACGTCGATATTGATGCTCCTGAAAACTGTTTTTCATCACCGGCAAAAGCGCGCTCACCTCGATAAGCAATCAGGCCATCAACGGAAGAAACAAACCAGAGCCTAACCTTGGCAACATGATCAGCCTCCTGCTGAAAACGCTGCATGAATTGATATTGCCCTAAGAAATAACCTACACCCTGAATCAATGCAGTTGTAATTAGCGATACAAGGACCAATACTACCAGAACCTCAAGCAACGTCATGCCCCGCGCTGCACCGGTCATTTTCTTAGTATCCACCGCCTCTTACCCGCTTGTAGCCAATAGTCCGAAATTGATAGCCTGGATATTTCCTAGAGTAATCACTAACCTCCAGGTTGATGCTATACAAACCGACCTCATACATCCCCCTATAACCCTGAAAGTTTTGACTTTGGCGCAGAGGGCCTAAGCGTTCTGCAACCCAATGCACAGTAAACCCACTAATTTGCAGATCACCCTCTCCCTCCTCCTGAAAATTGTACTGAGAGAGTACTTCTACGGCCTGCTCGACAACAAATAACTGCTCTGCCACAGCCTTTCCCCGGCCAAAACTTACCAAACTGCTATTAATTAATGCGTATAGAGCTACAATTGCAGAAGAAAAAATAACCAAGGCAACGATCGTTTCGAGTAAGGTAAAGCCTCTGTTATCTCGCATGACAATGAGGTGCCGTTAGTTCTTCACTGTAAACAATGAGGTTGTTGTAAGTTACCACCACACTGCCTCCCAAACAGGCTCCATTAGACAAGATGAGCAAAGGCTCTGTAGTCGTCACGGCCCAGCCGTCTTGAAGCTTGATAGGATATAAAAAAAACTGACTTAACTGAGGATAATCAACTCTAAAACTGTCTTCCGAATAGACAGAATCCAAAATTGCGTAATTTTTATTGTCTAAGTAAGCTTGTCGGCCAACAGTTTCAAATTGATCTAAAACACTATCAAGTGCCAGCTTCGCGACAATACGGTCGTAAAGTTTTGTTAAGTTGGGCAACGCTATACTGGTAATCACGCCCAGCAGCATTAGAACTACCAAAAGTTCAAGTAGTGTAAAGCCTTGTGCTTTTGGTGATGCTGTATGGCTACTAAAGTACAAGGGCTTCTTTCACCTATTCCGTATAACCAATATCCGCATTGACACCCTCACCACCAAGCTTACCATCTGCACCAAGAGAAAAAAGCAAAAACCCCTGTATATTATCCACAGGCGATTGATATTGGTAACTATTATTCCAGGGATCAAGTGGCAACTCATCTTCCAGGTAAGGTCCCTGCCAAAATGCAGCCCCACTGGCTGGCTTTGTTTGGAGTGCAGCCAAGCCTTGATTAGTATCGGGATAGCTGCCCACATCCAAGCGGTAGGTCTGTAACGCCCCTTTTAGCATTTTCACTTGGGTTTCAGCAGTTTTCACTTTTGAGCTATCAACCTTACCAAACAGACGAGGCCCAACTAAACCTGCAAGCAACCCCAAAATAACTAATACGACCATTAGCTCAATGAGTGTGAAACCCTCTGTGTATTTACATCTATTTTTTAAAAAAAAATTCATTTTTAAAGCCCAACATCGTTAACACTAGTGATCGCAAGAATAATTCCAAGCACCAGCACACCAATAACAGAACCAATAACCAAAATAGCTAACGGCTCTATAAGAATTAAAACCTGTTTCATTCTCGCGCGACTACTTTCATCGTAAAGTTTCGCGAGCGACCGAAGCATCTTTGCCAATTGGCCAGATGTTTCACCAACCCGAATCAAGTTGTACCCGGTAGGCGTAAGAGCGGCGTTGTTTTCAAGTGTTTGAGCCAGAGACATACCACTTTTAACATCTGCTACAACTTTTTCTAGCCGCACCTTTCTCTTTGACCCCTTGACTCCATCACTCGCCATCGATAGTGCAAGAACCAATTCAACGCGGCTATGTAACATAGTGGCCATCATTGACGCCCACTTTGCTGTATCACTCTCCCTTATCCATTCAGACAGAACAGGCAAGTCCGCCATAACATCAAAAACCTTCTGCCGAAAACTTTTACTCTTTATGACTGGAAGCACCAGCGCAAAAAGGACAGAAACGACAATGCCAAAAATCAAAAAATTATCATTAAACCAAACACCCGTAGACAGCACCATATTTGCAAGCCATGGTAAATCTCTATTTTCATCCAGCAAATTAGAAAATTTTGGCACAACAAAAATAAAAATGAGCAAAACTGCAGCAACCCCTGAAAAAACTAATATGCTTGGATAAATTAGCGCATTACGTAATTCTGCAGCAACCTTTAAGTCGTACTCCATCTGATCTACTCCCCGTCGCATACTTGCAGGTAGCTGACCGGTTAGTTCTCCAGCCTGGATCAGGTGATAAAAATAATCTGGCAGATTTAGCTTAGAACTTTTTAAGGCAACCAATAAGCTTTCACCTTGTCTTAGTTTGTCTGACATTGTATGGAATGCGGCAGCCAAAACAGGGTGATGACTACCTTGAGCTTCTGCATCTACAGCAACGGCCAAGCTCACGCCCGACTCAATAAGAGTCACAAGCTCATGCATTGCCATGATCAGATCTTGGGTCTTAAGCTTACCACTAGTGGCTATGGCTTTATTAACCTGAGGCTTAATTTCTAAAACAGTGACTTTTTTTTCAAATAAAAGTCTTAAAGCCCCCGCTTTTGATTCTGCATCAATGAGTCCGCTAAGAGTCTCTCCATTTGAATCGATGGCTTTATAGGCAAACTGCTGCATAACTTAATGCTCTATCAATGCAACTCTGGAAACTTCGTCTAGGGTTGTTACGCCATTAGATGCTTTGATCAGCCCGTCTTGAAATAATGTCCGATACCCTTTTGAAATAGCCAGCTGTCTTAATTGGTTCAAAGTAGCTCCGGCAACAATCATATCCTGCATATCTGTGGTCATTGGTACCATTTCATAAATACCTGTCCGGCCTTTATAACCAGTGTGATGACATACTTCACAACCGACAGCCTTTAACCATTTAGTCCCTACATACTCGGCAGGTAACAAATTCACTTCCCGGCTAATATTTTCTGGCACATGGGCAGGAACAGCACAACTTGCACAAACCTTTCTCACTAGTCGCTGCGCCTGAACACCTCTCATAGGCGCAGCAACCAAAAATGGTTCTAGCCCCATATCGACTAATCGAGTAAAGGCAGAGACAGCATCATTAGTATGTAAGGTTGATAGAACAAGATGGCCGGTTAATGCTGACTGGATGGCTATTTCAGCAGTTTCCACATCCCTAATCTCACCAATCATTATCACATCAGGATCTTGACGTAAAATAGCGCGCAAGGCGCGGGAAAATGAATAGCCGATCTCCGCATGCGCCTGAATCTGAGTAATATTGGGCACCTGATATTCCACAGGGTCTTCAACAGTAATTATCTTTTTCACGCCATCGTTAGTATCATCTAGTGCCGAATACAGTGTTGTTGACTTACCAGAGCCTGTTGGGCCAGTTACCAAAACCACACCGTTCGCAGATTTCAACCATTTTTCAAAGAGAGCCAAGTGGTCAGCTTCCATCCCCAAATATTGTAGAGACAGCTCTTTTCTTTCTTTTGGCAGCAATCGCATGACAACAGATTCGCCATGAACACAAGGAGCGGTAGATACACGAATATCCATTTCCTGGCCCGAAACCCTCGTTGTTATGCGTCCGTCCTGCGGCAGCCGCCTTTCGGCAATATCGATACCAGAAATCAGCTTGACCCGTGATACGACTGCAGCAAAACGTTTTATCGATTGTTTGAATTGAGTATGTAAAACACCATCAACCCTCAGACGTACTGCAAAGTCTTCTTCGTTTGGCTCAATATGAATATCCGAAGCACCGGCATCTACTGCTTGCGCAAAAATATTGTTCACCAATTCAATAACAGGAGCCTCTTCTGCCATAGCCCGCAGCTGTTTTGCGCCACCAGACGAAAAAAGAGCCTCAACCGCCCGCTCTTTTTTTACAAATTCGAGCAAACGTTCAATCTGGTGATTTGCCGCAAGAAAATACTTAACAACCTGTCCAGGGAAAAAGTAACTTAATGAAGCAGAGATTCTAGGATCCAGAGGATCCTTTGCTAGACAACAAACTACCTCGCCGCCGCCCCAGAGCAGCAAGCCATTATCGATAAACCAATCGATCTTTACTGGGGCGCCAACCATAAACTGATAAACACCCAAAGAGTCGGGAAAACTGCTTGGAGCAGAAAGATACTCGAACGAAAGCTGTTCCGATAAAGCCTTAAGTAAGGCATCTTCCGAAACAGCCCCTATTCTAATTAGAACAGCCCCTATTCGGCCACCTACACTTTTCTGAATTTCAAGCGCTTTCTCAATATCACTTTCGCTTACATTCTTATTTCGAAGTAAAATTTCGCCAATACGCTCAAAATTCGAGACCATTGAATTCACATAAATCTCCGAAATAATAAAGAGTTACTGCACAGAAAAAATAAAGCTTCAAAAAATAACAGTTATCAAAACAACAAGCTCACCACATACTGCATACTTAAATCATTATTTAAGTTAAGACAGAAACACCCTATATTCTAGTGGGTATTGATACTCTCATTCACTCGATCACGCATTTCTTTGCCGGGCTTGAAGTGGGGAACATACTTGCCTGGCAACTCTACAGACTCACCCGTTTTGGGATTACGGCCGACGCGTGGTGCGCGGTAATGGAGGGAAAAACTACCAAACCCCCGAACTTCTATCCTTTCACCGGAGGCTAATACCTGTGACATATATTCCAACATTAGCTTGACGGCCAACTCCACATCTTTTGCCGACAGTTGATCTTGCCTCTCGGCGATACGCTCAATCAGTTCCGACTTCGTCATGGGCAATCCTTCAAGCTGCTAAGCTATTGATTTAATTGACTATCCAGCATAGCAACCTTTATACCCCATAACAAAAAGAGCGGCAAGTGCCGCTCTTTTTATTTTCGACGAATTACCCAAATAAGGGCCATTCTGTCGACTTATTGCTTTTCCTGGCTTTCCATCTGAGCCTTGATCAGGTCACCCAGAGTAGTTGGCCCGGTATTTTCCGGCGCTTTTGAAGAGTGCTCTTTAATAGCAGCTTTCTCATCATCAGAGTCTTTTGCCTTGATCGACAGGTTGATTACGCGGTTTTTACGGTCAACATTGATGATTTTGGCTTCAACCTCATCACCTTCTTTGAGCGCATTGCGAGCATCTTCCACTTTATCACGGCTGATTTCTGACGCCTTCAGTACAGCTTCTACGTCATCAGCCAGTACCACAACGGCCGCCTTGGCATCTACTTCTTTAACGGTACCGGTTATCACGCTACCTTTATCGTTTTCAGCAACGTAGTTAGAGAATGGATCAGACTCCAACTGCTTGATACCTAAAGAAATGCGCTCACGTTCTGGGTCGATCGCAAGGATAACGGTTTCCAGATCATCGCCTTTCTTGTAGTTGCGAACGGCTTCTTCGCCCGCTTCCTGCCAAGAGATGTCAGACAGGTGAACCAGACCATCGATACCACCTTCCAGACCAATAAAGATACCAAAATCGGTAATTGACTTGATCTTGCCAGTGATTTTGTCGCCTTTCGCATACTGACGACCGAAGGCATCCCATGGGTTTTCCTGACACTGCTTGATACCCAGAGAAATACGGCGACGCTCTTCATCAATATCGAGCACCATCACTTCGATTTCATCGCCCAGATTAACGACTTTAGATGGATGAATGTTTTTGTTGGTCCAATCCATTTCAGAGACGTGAACCAGACCTTCCACACCCTCTTCCAACTCGGCAAAGCAGCCGTAGTCAGTCAGATTGGTAACCACTGCTTTCGCCCTGGCACCTTCTGGGTAACGGGTAGTGATTGCCAGCCATGGATCTTCACCCAATTGCTTCAGGCCAAGTGATACACGGTTACGCTCACGATCAAACTTCAATACTTTAACGTCGATCTCATCGCCCACATTCACGATTTCGCTTGGGTGCTTAATACGCTTCCACGCCATATCAGTGATGTGCAACAGACCATCAACACCACCCAAATCAACGAAGGCACCGTAGTCAGTCAGGTTTTTAACAATACCCTTAACAGCCATACCTTCTTGCAGATTGGCCAGCAACTCTTCACGCTCTTCGGAGTTTGCCTGTTCCAGCACTGCGCGACGAGAAACCACAACGTTGTTGCGTTTCTGATCCAGCTTAATCACTTTGAATTCTAATTCTTTACCTTCCAGGTGAGCAGTTTCACGTACTGGACGAACATCTACTAATGAACCTGGCAAGAATGCACGAATGCTTGATACATCAACAGTGAAGCCACCTTTTACTTTACCGTTGATAACGCCTTTCACCACTTCGTCAGCCGCATGTGCAGCTTCCAATACAGTCCACGCTTCAGCACGCTTGGCTTTTTCACGTGACAGGCGAGTTTCGCCGAAACCGTCTTCCACGGTCTCCAGAGCAACCTGAACTTCATCACCCACATTAAGGGTCATTTGACCTGCGTCGTTCAGGAACTGGGAAGCTGGGATAACACCTTCTGACTTAAGGCCAGCGTGAACAGTTACCCAGTCTTTGTCGATATCGATTACTACACCGGTTACGATTGAACCGGGAACCATATCAACACTCTTTAAACTTTCTTCAAATAGTTCTGCAAAGCTTTCGCTCATTACGATACCTTCATATAGAGAATACACTTCCAAAACGCCGCTTCTCTTCATAGATAAGAGCAGGCGTACGCCCTAGAACTGCTCTGCCGCATGGCCAGACACACGGGGTAATTAAATAATACGACGCACCGCTAAAGGCATGCCTTCTGACATAACAAATGGGTCGCAACCAAAAACACCACATAAGGGTGGTCTTATCGGGGCGGCAGGCTACCACTACAGGAAAGACAAATCAAGATACTTATACAGCACCCAAGAAAGCGCTATATATAAAGGAAAGCAGACAAACGACCTATTAACCCGACAACAACATAGATCTCCTTATCTATTTTGTTGCGCGCCGTGGAAATACCCGCGGAATTTTACGAAATCCCTTGCATTTCCAGAGCTTACATTGGCCTGCGGCCAATGGCGGTGCGTCCGCGCACCACTTTAACCCAACACTAATGTTTGCCGGGTTAATAATAAAAAAGCCCTGTCACAATGTGCAGGGCTTTTTCGAATTTTGGCTCCGGCACCTGGGATCGAACCAGGGACCAATAGATTAACAGTCTACTGCTCTACCGCTGAGCTATGCCGGAATTAACTGCGGGCTACCCCGTCAGTGGCGCGTATACTATAGAGCCACCTTTCGGCTGTCAACCTTTCTTTTAAAAAAATAAGTGATTGTTTTATATACAGTTTTCCCACTTCTCAACGGGAACAACAAACACCACAAGACTACTCACCTTCAACGCCTTTGACTGGTTTTACACTACCCCATGATTTACAACTGGGGCACAACCAGTGAAGTTGATTGCCCGAAAATCCACAGCGATGGCACGAATAACTTGCCTTTGATTGAATCAAGGTGTCAACCAGCAACCGAATCGCATCGGCCTTGCCCTCTGGCCCAGCCGGGATTACCCCCTTGTCGCGCCAATAAAAGTCGAGAAACTTACTAACCCCTCGCAACGAAGGTCTTAGCGCAAGCTGGTCACCCATATAACTCACGGCTGCTGTTTCGCCCTGCGCCTGACGCACCCTGTCGGCAATGAGCACCATTAATGAACTACTAGGATACTCTTCCATCAGTTGGTCCAAATATCGCCCCAGCTCCACCAGCCTGCCGGTGCGCTCGTAACAGGACACTAACAATGGCAAGCTCTCAGGGATAAAGTCTGGATCCTGCAAAGGTATCCGTTTCAGTACTTTGAGTGCTTCTTTATAGTGTCCAAGGCGATATTCCAGATCACCCAGCAAAATACTGGCTCGCACGTTATCTCTGTCGTACTCCAGCGCCTGCTTTAAACGCCGGCGCACACTCAGGTAATCCGAGCGCTCTAGGGCTTCTTCTGCCAGCTCACAACAAAAATGCGCCTGCACCTCCCGCCACTTAACCGGTAATTTCGCAAACCGACGACCACTTAAGAGATCAACCGTGTGAATGGCCTTTTCCCATTCACGCTCATCACGGTAAATTTCGGCCAAATGCTCCAAACAGGTGACGCGGATAGAGAATTCTGCACTTTCAGCCAACTCTTGCAATAAGTGCTCGGCACGATCGAGAACCCCGGCTTGAATATAATCGCGGGCCAGCTCTAACTGCGCTCGCTGCTGATCAAGTTTACTGAGTGACGGTCTGGAAACCAGGTTTTGATGCACGCGGATCGCCTTGCCCACCTCACCTCTACGACGCAGAAGGGCTCCCAGGGCCAAATGGGTTTCCAGCGTTTGGCTACTCACTGGCAAGAGTTGCGAAAGGGTATCTACTGCTGCATCGGTTTCATCATTAAGCAGGTAATTGATGCCGCGAATATAGTCGGCATCGAGTGGTAGCGCCTTAACGCCGTCGGGCCGAATTTTGACACGAGCCCGCTTTGACCAGCGGCCCAAGCCATAACCAATAGCGATTGCAACGACAAGAAGAACAAACAGCGTCATATCACTCATAGCGATAATCGTCTCGACCGCATCAACGCGCTCACTTTAATCATTAAGCTCAAGCGTCGAAGACCGGCAACTTACATATCCTCGACAACCACACCCCCTATGCGATTGTGAACCTCGCGCAACACCAGAGCAAGCACCTCGTCGATACTCAGGGCGGTACTGTCAATCTGAATGGCATCTGGGGCAGGCACCAGCGGGGACTCGGCCCGATTGGTATCTCTGTCGTCACGCTCACGAATATCCGCCAGTATCATATCAAAATCAGGCTGCTGGCCTTTTTCCTGCAACTGCAAGAAACGGCGCTTAGCCCGCTCTTCAGCACTGGCGGTAAGAAAAAATTTAATATCGGCCCGAGGAAAAACCGTTGTCCCCATATCTCGACCATCTGCCACCAACCCCGGCGGTTGCTGAAAATCACGTTGGCGCTTAAGTAAAGCCTCTCGCACCACACCAATGGCAGCTACTTTTGAGGCCCCCATGCCAATGTCCTCGGTGCGGATCGCTAAAGTGACATCCTCACCGGCAAGCCATACCTGTACACCACCAGTCTGTGGCTTGAACTGAATATCAAGGCAGCCAGCCACATCGGCCAAGGCTTTCTCCTGCCCCCAATCAATACCCTGATTAAGGGCCGCAAGTGCCGTTAAACGATACAGAGCCCCACTATCGAGCAACGCAAATCCTAGCTTAGTGGCCAATAGCTGGCAGAGTGTGCCCTTTCCCGCTCCGCTGGGACCATCGACAGTTATTACCGGCGCTACATCTACTACCATAGTAAATACTCAAACAATTTAATGGGTACAGCAACTCAGACGATCGATACGGCTATTTTTGAACAGGCTTCAGCTGGGTTTTTCGCCTGTGTAATAGGCCGGCCCACTACCAAATAATCGGAGCCCCAGGCAATAGCCTGCTCTGGTGTCACAATACGCTGCTGATCATTAGCGGCACTGCCCGCAGGCCTAATACCCGGTGTCACTAACAAAAAGTCATCACCAAGCGCGGCCTTTAACTGCTGCGCTTCTTGTGCTGAACATACAATACCATCAAGCCCCGCATCTTTTGCCAGCGTCGCCAGGTGCAGCACTTGTTCTGCCGCCGTATTGGCAATACCAATCTGCTGCAAATCGGCATCAGACATGCTAGTGAGTACTGTAACGGCAATCAGAAGCGGGCGTTTAGGCAAGTCGGCGATGGCATCATGAGCCGCTTTGAGCATTGCCGTACCACCGGAGGCATGTACATTAACCATCCATACGCCTAGCTCGGCAGCAGCGCGAACGGCCTTGGCAACAGTATTAGGAATATCATGAAATTTAAGGTCGAGAAAAACATCAAATCCCAAGGTATGTAGCGTTTTGATCAGCTCCGGGCCTGCACTGACAAACAACTCTTTCCCTACCTTAAGGCGACATTCTGCCGGGCTTAACTGCTGTGCAAGTGCCACGGCAGGTTCTGCTGCATCAAAATCTAACGCGACTAACAACTTGGGGTTGTTATCTGTACTCACAAAACTCTCCTGTTAGCGCCTTTTTACACGGTGCCACTCTATATAAAAACGCCCAATATAAAAATGCCCAGGCCATATGACCCGGGCATTATCCCAAACCGAGCGGACAACAGCCCTACGGCTATCTGCCCACCCTGTTTCACAGGGCATTTCACCGAAATCGCATTTATTTTAACACGATATTGGCAGCGTTTTTAGCAAGAACCTTTTCTCCAATCCCCTTAATTTCCAACAACTGCTCCACCTGCGTAAAAGGGCCATTGGTTTCACGCCAGGCAACAATTGCCTGGGCGCGCTGCTTACCAACACCTTTAAGCGCAGATGCCAAGGTTTCAGCATCGGCGGTATTAATATTGACCTGTTGTACCGCTTCCGCGGCGCCGGTGGCGTCGGCAGCCTGTACCGGCGTTGCTAATACCGGCACAAGCACCAGTAACGAACACAACAGGCATAAACGCAAGGCAATCGCATTGAGGTTAATAGAGCGGGGAAAAACAGAAAAAACGGAACCACTGATTAGCGGCTGAGACATAACATCCTCCTTGAAAGTTTTAGTAGTTACAGCGCTATACTCCTTTACGCCGCTGGCGACTCTATCAATTTAAGTGGGCGGTGAAAACCTTTAACAAATATCTCGCGCCACTTTGTTGATTAAAGGCACCCAAAGCCAAGAAAAGAAAGCCGCCGTAAAAGGCGGCTTTCGGCGAGCAAACACTATTTGCTGATATCTGCCGCACCCCAATGTGGAAAGTGCTTACGAATTAACGCATTAAGCTCGAGCTCGAACTCAGAGTAAGTGCCTGCAGCGGTTTCAGTAGTATGTGACAACACCTCATCAACCATGCCAGCACCAACGGTAATATTGGTTAAGCGGTCGATAACAATGAAAGCACCGGTACCCTTATTTTTCTGGTAAGGGTCCATCACAACCTGCTGCTGCAATACCACCTCTACCTGAGCGATATCGTTTAAGCCTAGGCTACTCACCTGCGTTAACTCCTGGGTATTCACATCGATACGATGCTGAATGCTAGTGACTTCGCCCGGTGTCAGCTTGCTCGCAAACTTGAGCAGATATTGACGACCCGGCTGCAGTTCAGCCTCTGACATCCACACCAAGTGCGCTTTGAAATGATTGCTCTGCACAACACCAGCAGATTCATGCACAATCATGTCGCCACGACTTACATCAATTTCATCGGTTAACGTAAGCGTAACGGCCTGCCCAGCAAAACCTAAATCGAGATTGCCATCATAGGTGACGATTTCTTTTACCGCGCTGCTTTTGCCCGATGGCAATACTTTAACGCGATCACCCGGTTTCACTTCACCCGAGGCGATCGTGCCGCAGAAACCTCTAAAATTCAGGTGCGGGCGGTTCACGTATTGCACAGGGAAACGAAAGTCGGTGAAATTTTTGTCACCAACAATCTGTACGGTTTCCAAAATACCCATCAAGGTTTCGCCCGTGTACCAAGGCGTATGTTCACTGCGATTAACCACGTTATCGCCTTCCAGTGCGGACATGGGCACAAAATACACATCACTTAAACCCAGGCTTTTTGCGAACGTGTTGTAGTCTGCTTTAATACGCGCAAAGACTTCCTCACTGAAATCAACGAGGTCCATTTTGTTGATAGCAACAACTACATGCTTAAGCCCCAGCAGCGAGGCAATATAGCTGTGACGCCGTGTTTGCGTCATTACACCGTGGCGAGCATCGATAAGGATAACCGCCAAATCGCAGGTAGAAGCACCGGTTGCCATGTTTCGGGTGTACTGCTCATGCCCGGGGGTATCGGCAATGATAAATTTGCGTTTGGCCGTTGAAAAATAACGGTAGGCAACATCGATAGTAATACCCTGTTCACGCTCAGCCGCTAAACCGTCTACCAGCAATGCCAGATCCAGTTTTTCGCCAGTAGTACCATGCTTGGTATTATCTGCTTCGATGGCAGCCAACTGATCTTCATAGATCATTTTAGAGTCGTGCAACAAACGACCAATCAACGTTGACTTACCATCATCAACACTGCCGCATGTCAAAAACCGTAAGAGTTCTTTACGCTCGTGCTGAGCGAGGTAGGCATTAATATCTTCAGCAATTAATTCTGACTGATGTGACATTAGAAGTACCCCTCTTGTTTTTTCTTCTCCATGGAGCCAGCACTATCGTGATCGATCATGCGGCCTTGTCGCTCGGATGTTGTGGTCAGCAACATTTCCTGAATAATTTCTGGCAAGGTGGTCGCTTCAGACTCCACTGCGCCAGTGAGCGGGTAACAACCCAGGGTACGGAAGCGCACCATTTTTTGCTCTGGCACCTCTCCCTCGTTTAACGGCATACGATCATCATCGACCATAATCAACGTACCATCGCGCTCAACAACGGGGCGCTTAGCGGCAAAATACAAAGGAACAATGGGAATACCTTCGAGGTGAATGTATTGCCAGATATCCAGCTCAGTCCAGTTAGACAGCGGGAAAACACGGATGCTTTCGCCCTTATCAACGCGACCGTTGTAGATATTCCACAGTTCCGGGCGCTGGCTTTTTGGATCCCAGCGGTGATTTTTATCTCGGAATGAGTACACACGCTCTTTGGCCCGAGACTTCTCTTCATCACGACGGGCACCCCCAAAAGCAGCATCAAACCCGTACTTGTTTAACGCCTGTTTCAGGGCAGCAGTTTTCATAATATCGGTGTGTTTGGCACTACCGTGTGTGAACGGGCCAACCCCCATATCAACCCCTTCCTGATTGATATGAACAATAAGGTCCCATCCTAGATCTTTGATGCGCTGATCGCGAAACTGGATCATCTCTTTGAATTTCCAGGTGGTATCAACATGCATCAATGGAAAAGGCGGTTTGCCGGGTGCAAATGCTTTCATCGCAAGGTGCATCATTACCGCAGAATCTTTACCAATAGAGTAAAGCATTACCGGGTTGTCAAATTCAGCGGCAACTTCACGGATAATATGAATACTTTCCGCTTCCAGTTGCTTAAGGTGAGTCATTGTGTGTTCGTTTGTCATGGTTAACTGCCAATTGTCTATCAATGAATTCCGTGCAGGTGCTTAACGCTATGGCAACATCTGTAAAGCAGCGCGCATTATAGGAGGCCGCTGTACCAAGGTTAAGAAATTTATATTTCTAACCTTATAGCCAGTTATTTGGCCTTGCCAGAGGTAATATCCCCACTTAGCTTTTATCGGTACTGGACTGCCGCTCAGCCAGTAACTGAGTGAAATGGTCGCGAGCCGCTTTTGCCTGACTAAATATACTCAACAGGGCGTCGCCGTCCTGCTGATCAATCGCATCACGCAGGCGCGCCAAGTTAGCGACAAATAAATCAAGAGCCCTGAGTACACTCTCCCGATTTGCCAGCATGATGTCATGCCACATGGTCGGGTCACTGGAGGCGATTCGAGTAAAATCCCGAAAACCACCTGCCGCATACCTAAAAATATTCTCATTTTCGGCATCATGAGCCAGGGTATCAACCAAAGAATAAGCAATCGCGTGCGGCAAATGACTGGTCGCAGCCAATACATCATCATGTTCATCAACCGGCATGGACAGCACTTCAGCGCCAACACCTCGCCACAAAGAGGATACCCGCGCTAGATGCTCGGAGCCCGTGCGTGCATCAGGAGTCAAAATAACCCGGTGCTGCTCATACAAATGTGGATTGCTGGCTCCGACACCACTTTTCTCCGAACCGGCGATCGGGTGCCCAAGAACAACCTGTGGTGGCATTTCTCCATAAACGTTTGTTACCGCCGCCAATACGCTGCCTTTGACACTTGCACCGTCAGTGACGGTTACTTCTGGCATTACGGTGTTTCTGATCTCTTCCAGTACGGCTGGAACCGCCAAGGTTGGCACACCGATAAAAATCACATCACCTGAAGTCAGTTCGTGAGCAACATCGCTTAAATGCATAACTGCCCGATCAACCACGCCCAAGGCAATAGCCTCATCACAAGTAGACTGCTTACGTACAACGCCAATCACTTCGTGGCACAGCCCACGTTGACGGGCGGCCATAGCCAACGAGCCGCCAATGAGGCCTACGCCAATAACCACCAACTTATTAATCATATGAGATTTCAAATGCGAACCAACTTTGCCGGACAAGTAGAAGACTTGCCATCAAGATAATTTACCGTTTGCTTCCAGGTAATCCATCACCCTATCAACGCACTCTTCCAGTGGCATTGCGCCAGTATCAACAACAATTTCAGCCGTTTCCGGAACCTCATAGGGAGAATCGATACCGGTAAAATTTTTAATGAAGCCTTGACGGGCTTTTTTGTATAACCCTTTGGGGTCTCTAGACTCACAAATATCGATCGATGCCGCCACGTAAATTTCGATAAAGTCACCTTCGCCGAAAAGTGCGCGCACTAAATTACGGTCACTGCGAAACGGCGAGATAAACGCCGACAATACAATTAAGCCGGCATCGACAAATAATTTCGACACTTCACCAATGCGGCGAATATTCTCTACCCGCTCGATATCACTAAAGCCCAAATCGCCATTCAAACCATGACGAACATTATCCCCATCGAGCAAATAACTATGAATACCCCGTTCAAACAACTTCTGCTCAACCGCGTTGGCTAAAGTAGATTTGCCTGCACCACTCAAGCCCGTAAACCACAGTAAGCAGGATTTCTGCTTTTTCTGCTCACATCGCTCAGTACGAGAAATTTTGTGCTCGTGCCACACCAAATTATTGTCAGCCATCGTTTTCCCTATTGTTGACACCTATATAGTACTTGCCCGCCGAGACCTTACAAAACAGCCTTGGGATAAGAACCCAGTATTTTCAAATCAGAGGCTCGTTGTGAGATATCGGCCAGTGCCTGCTGCACGACTGCATCGTCTTTATGGCCAGCGAAGTCGATAAAAAATACATAATTCCAACCACCAGAACGGGCCGGCCGCGTTTCCACGCGGGTCAAATCGATGCTGAACCGATGAAACGGCTCCAGCAACGCATGCAAAGCCCCGGGTTCGTTACGCATGGAGACCACCAGTGAGCTCTTATCATCGCCACTCGAAGGGACACTTTGATTACCAATCACCAAAAACCGGGTCGAATTATCGGGCTGATCCTCAATACGGGCAGATTGAATCTTCAACTGGTACAGCTCGGCTGCCATCTCACCGGCAATCGCGGCAGCATTCCACTCACCGCGAATACGCCTGGCTGCCTCAGCGTTACTGCTAACAGCAATTCGCTCTGCGTTTGGGTAATGCGCATCAAGCCATTTTCGGCATTGCGCCAATGATTGAGCGTGAGAGTAGATGCGCGTAATCTGATCGACCTTGGTGATATCGGTAACTAACAGGTTGTGGTGGATACGCAATTCCACTTCACCGCAGATCTTCAGGTTGGAGTTAATAAAACTGTCGAGCGTATGATTTACGACGCCTTCGGTAGAGTTTTCTACCGGCACCACACCGTAGTTAACGGCCCCGGCCTCAACTTCACGAAACACTTCATCAATCGCTGCCATCGGTACCGACACGGCCGAATGGCCAAAATGTTTCAACGCAGCTTCCTGCGTATAAGTACCTTCTGGCCCTAAAAAGGCAACCGTAACCGGTTTTTCCAGCGCCAGGCAGGCCGACATAATTTCGCGGAACAGGCGAGCCATTTCCTCGTCCGACAATGGCCCCTTGTTTTGTTCCATGACTTTGCGCAATACCTGGGCCTCACGCTCAGGTCGATAGTAGAGTACTGGCTGCTGCTCGATATTGTCCCGATTTTTTACCTCTGCAACCTGCTGGGCCGTCAATGCACGGGCACTGATCAACTCGGCAATTTGCGCATCAATGGCATCAATACGGTCACGCAGGCTCGGCAAATCGTAACCGGACAAATCTGCATTCATGTCGATAAGATCAGACATTTAGCCCTCCAACCTCATATCGCCAGGCACTTTGCGCTCCGATCATTCATCACCCTCGGCATCTGTTTGAACCTCAGCATCGGCTTGCTCAACGTCTTCATCAGGCTCTTCTATACGCTCAACGCCCACCAGGTGCTCACCCTCTTTCAGGCGAATCAGGCGAACGCCCTGGGTATTTCGCCCGGATATAGAGACTTCGTCAGCACGGGTACGTACCAATGTGCCCTGATCAGAAATCAACATGATTTCGTCACCATCAAACACCTGTACTGCACCCACCAACGGACCATTACGCTCAGATGTCGCCATGGCAATAACGCCTTGCGAGCCACGACCTTTACAGGGGTATTCAGTCACCTCGGTACGCTTGCCGTAGCCTTTTTCACTCACGGCCAAGACGCGGCCGCTCTCTTTGGGAATCACCATCGAGATAACCTGATGACCTTCAGCCATACGAATACCGCGAACACCGCGACTGATTCTCCCCATGGAGCGCACAGCAGTCTCACTGAAACGCGCTGCTTTACCAGCAGACGTGAGCAACATAATGTCGCAGGTACCATCGGTAATCGCGGTTTCTACCAGAGAGTCACCCTCATCCAGTTCAATTGCACGTAACCCCACGCTGCGACGGCGAGAAAATTGGGTGAGATCCGTTTTCTTGACCGTACCGTTGGCAGTCGCCATAAAGATGAAGTGATCTTCATCATAATCACGCACGGGTAAAATCGATGTAATACGCTCGTTTTCTTCCAGCGGCAGTAGGTTCACCATGGGGCGACCGCGTGACTGACGGCCCGCAACAGGTATTTGATACACCTTGAGCCAATACACTTTACCGGCATTGGTGAAACACAAAATCGTGTCGTGGGTACTGGCAATCAGCAGATGCTCTACGAAATCTTCATCTTTAACCGAGGTGGCGGCTTTACCCATACCACCACGACGCTGTGACTGATAGGCATCCAACGGCTGGGTTTTGGCATAACCACCATGGGAGATGGTAACCACGCGATCTTCTTCGGTAATCAAATCTTCGACGGTGAGGTCATGCTTGGAGGCCTCAATCGCGGTGCGGCGCTCATCGCCATAACTCTCTTCGATTGCCACCAGCTCTTCGCGGATTACTTCCATCAAGCGGCCTGGGCTGGAAAGAATATTCAAGTACTCAGCAATCTGATCCAGCTTTTCACTGTACTCTGCCAGCAACTTGTCATGCTCCATACCGGTAAGGCGGTGCAAGCGTAATTCCAGAATGGCCTTAGCCTGTTCGGGCGAAAGATAATAGCTGCCATCACGTAAACCATACTGTTCACCTAATTCATCTGGACGGCAAGCATCGGCGCCAGCGCGCTCAAGGAACTGATTAACATCAGCAACTGGCCAACCTTTGGCGAGCAACCTTTCGCTGGCCTCAGCGGGTGTTTGAGAGGATTTAATCAACTCGATAATTTCATCAATACTGGCAATAGCAACCGCCAGACCTTCCAGAATATGCCCACGTTCACGAGCCTTGCGCAACAGGTAAACCGTACGGCGAGTAACCACCTCGCGGCGATGCAGAATAAAGTATTCAAGCATCTCTTTGAGGTTTAACAGTTTGGGCTGGCCATCCACCAGCGCCACCATGTTGATACCAAACACGCTCTCCAACTGGGTTTGCGCATACAGGTTATTGAGCAGTACTTCGCCCACTTCACCGCGCTTCAGCTCAATGACCACCCGAATATCGCTGGTTGACTCATCCCGCAGCTCAGAAATCCCCTCAATTTTGCGCTCTTTTACCAGCTCTGCAATCTTCTCGATGAGGCGAGTTTTATTCAGCTGGTAGGGAATTTCAGTAATAATGATGGTTTCACGGTTGGTTTTTTCATCGCGTTCAATTTCTGCTTTAGCGCGAATATAGATACGACCACGACCGGTACGATAGGCTTGAATAATACCTGCACGGCCATTAATCACACCTGCCGTTGGAAAATCCGGGCCAGGAATAATTTCCATAATTTGATCAATGGAAATGGTTTCATCGTCAATCAAGGCCAAACAGGCTTTAACCACTTCGCGTAAATTATGCGGTGGAATATTGGTTGCCATACCCACGGCAATACCCGATGAACCATTCACCAACAGGTTGGGAACGCGAGTGGGCAATACTTCAGGAATCTGTTCAGTGTCGTCGTAGTTAGGGACGAAATTAACGGTTTCTTTGTCGAGGTCAGCCAGCAGTTCGTGGGCCATTTTCTTCATGCGAATTTCGGTGTATCGCATGGCTGCCGCACTATCACCATCGATAGAGCCAAAGTTCCCCTGCCCATCAACCAGCGTGTAACGAAGGGAGAAATCCTGGGCCATCCGCACGATGGTATCGTAGACAGCGGTGTCACCATGTGGATGGTATTTACCGATCACATCACCAACGACACGCGCCGATTTTTTGTAGGATTTATTCCAGTCATTACCCAGCTCACTCATCGCAAACAGTACACGCCGATGAACAGGTTTCAGACCATCTCTCACGTCGGGCAATGCGCGCCCCACGATCACGCTCATGGCGTAGTCCAGATAAGACTGTTTCAGCTCATCTTCGATGTTAACCGGTAATATTTCTTTTGCTATTTCGCCCATAGAATACGACGTTCCTTTATGGTTCACGCTCGGTTATATGCCAGGCTATTTACGCTCGGCCCGTAAGGCTTTACATCTACCGCGACACGTTAAGCCCACCACCTACCAGTACAAAAAACAGCCAGACTTTTGGCTGTTAGCAAGCAGGATCAACAAACTGGGTAAGCCCGGAGACAAGCCGAGAATAGTACCATAAAATCAGAGAGATACGCACGGTGTGCGTTAGGTCTGCAAGGCGGGTTAGCGTTATACTTCGCATCGTTGGCAACAACCGGCACAATGCGACCTTCAACGCCCGGTAGAAGCCCCTGTTTACGCGCTTTATCCAAGGACAAATCATGACTGCGCCACAACACATTGACCTCATTATCAATGCTCGCTGGATAATTCCTGTGGTACCTGCCCGCCAGACGCTTGAACACTGCGCCCTGGCAGTCAACAAAGGCACTATTTTAGCTATCCTTCCGCAGGCAGAAGCGGCTAAAAAGTACACAGCCAAAGAAACCGTGTCATTAGACTCCCACGTCATATGCCCAGGCCTGGTCAATAGCCATGGACATATCGCCATGACCCTGCTGCGCGGCTATGCAGACGACCTGGCGTTGAAACCCTGGCTGGAGCAATACATCTGGCCAGCCGAGGGCAAATGGGTAAGCGAACAGTTTGTTAAAGATGGCGCAGAGCTGGCCATGGCCGAGATGTTGCTGAGCGGCACCACCTGCTTTTCCGATATGTACTTTTTCCCAGAAACCGTGGCGCGCGCCGCGCAAACGGCTGGCATGCGCTGCCAGGTGAACTTTCCCATTTTGGATTTTCCTACCGCCTGGGGTGCCGGACCAGACGAATACCTGCATAAAGGCCTGCAGTTGCATGACGACTTTCGCGCAAGCGATTTGATCTCTATTGGCTTTGGCCCTCACGCCCCCTACACCGTTAGTAACAAAGTGTTCGAGCAGGTAGCCATTTACGCCGAGGAGCTACAAGCCCCTATTCAGGTACATTTGCATGAAACCGCGCATGAAGTAGAGGAAGCCCTTAACAATACGGGAGAACGCCCTCTGGCCCGACTGAATCATCTGGGTGTCATTGGGCCATCCACGCAATGCGTACACATGACACAAGTCAACGACGACGATACCACCTTATTGAAAACGACAGGCGCCCACGTCATTCACTGCCCAGAATCCAACCTGAAGTTGGCCAGCGGTTTCTGCCCGGTTGGCCAACTTATGCAAGCGGGCGTTAACGTGGCGATTGGTACAGATGGCGCCGCCAGTAACAATAACCTTGACCTGTTTGGCGAATTGCGAACAGCCGCACTGCTAGCCAAAGCCGTAACCCAAGACCCAACGACCATGGATGCCTATACTGCACTGGAAATGGCCACCTTAAATGGCGCCAAAGCCTTAGGCCTCGACAACGAAATAGGCAGCCTGGAAACCGGTAAGCGCGCCGACGTTATTGCAATCGATCTGAGCCAATTGCACACTACACCGGTTTATCATCCGGTTTCTCACCTGGCCTACACTGGCATCGGACACAATGTGACCCACAGCTGGGTAAACGGTAGAAATCTGGTGGGCAATCGCGAGTTAAAAACCCTGAGTCGACAGGAAATTCTCACAAAAGCACGCCAGTGGCAGCAATCCATTCAACAGCGCTAACGAGTATTTACCATGAACAGCGGACACCCCCCCCATGTATCGGCCACTAACGCCAATGTTGACAGAGCAGAAATCGCCAAGTTCGAGGCGTTAGCCAGTCGCTGGTGGGACCGCCATAGCGAATTCAAGCCCCTGCACGACATCAACCCCCTGCGCTGCAACTATATCGATCAGCGCACCCCTGTTGCGGGCCTTAAGGTACTCGACGTAGGTTGTGGTGGCGGCATCCTGGCAGAAGGGCTGGCCCAACGTGGCGCCAACGTAAAAGGCATTGATATGGGTGAAGCACCGCTCAACGTAGCGCGCTTGCACAAACTCGAAAGCAATCTCGACATCGACTATCGACAGACCACCGTAGAGGCACTGGCAGAGGAAGAGCCCGAAACCTACGACATGGTTACCTGCCTCGAAATGCTAGAACACGTGCCGGAACCTGCGTCGGTCATTAACGCCTGCACCAGACTGTTGAAGCCGGGCGGGCACTTGTATCTTTCAACCATCAACCGCAACCCAAAATCCTACCTGTTTGCGGTGATTGGTGCGGAATACCTGTTGCGATTACTGCCTAAAGGCACCCACGAGTACAACAAATTTATTCGCCCAGCAGAAATGGCCGATTGGTTGCGCGAAGCGGACCTGCAGTTGCTAAACATTTCCGGCATGACCTACAACCCGCTAACCAAACATTACAAGCTTAGCGAGACAGATGTGAGTGTTAATTACCTGATGCACGCGGTTAAACCCCAGTAGGCAGCGCCCCAACAATGACGGCTATCTGCCCTACTACACAGCTGCAATTGGAACGGTTATTCAGTGAAGCTTATGGTGTAGCGCCTGCAACCGTAGAGCCACTGGCAGCACATGCATCGAAACGCAAAATGTTTCGGCTTTCCCATTCCGAAGGTAAACTGTCGTGCGTTGCTGTGCTGAACGATTACCTCGAAGAAAACGACGCATTTGTCTGCTTTGCCCAACGCTTTGCCCAAGCAGGATTACCAGTACCCAATGTACAAGCGTATAACCGGCAGGCAGGCATATACCTGGTTGAAGATCTCGGCAACGAAACGCTCTACGACAGGCTCTGCGCCCACTCCCCGGAATGCCACTACACCCCAGCTGTTTTACCGTTTTATGAGAAAGTTACTGCGCTGTTGCCGACCTTCCAAACCAAAGCTGCCCAACTGATTACCACGGAAGACTGCTTTGAAGGTGCTTACTTTAATGCCGAAGGGGCAAGAGAAGATATTCGCGCATTCGACGTCTACTTTTTGCAGTTAGCGTTACCGGACTTTGATTTTATACCGGTGCGTGACGAGCTCAGCCAATTTGCACTGGACTGCTGCCGACCGGAAGAATTCGAATTTATGCACCGGGATTTTCAAAGCCGTAACATCATGCTATGCAATGAAGAGCCCTATATTATTGACTTCCAATCGGGCCGCTTTGGGCCGCCACAATACGACTTGGCTTCACTGCTGTACCAGGCGCAAGCAAAAATACCAGAAAGCGCTCGCGAAGGTTTACTGAATCATTATTTGCAGCACCGTGACAGTATTGGTCCACAAGATAAAGAGGCGTTTACAGCGCGTTTTTACCAAATCGCTGTATTGCGACAAATACAGGTATTAAGCGCTTATGGTCGGCTCGGTTTACGTGAAGGTAAAAGCTACTTTCTTGAAAGCATCCCCCTGGCACTCAATAACTTACAAAGTATTCGAGAAACACAATCTATTGATAAACAGTTGCCACGTTTTTATGCACTTATTGGTCAACTGCAAGACAAATTTTGCGCATAAGGCTGCTACTCCATGTCGCTGACCATTTCCATTTACAGCTTTTCCTACAAACAAGCCCTACCCAGTGATGACTCCGGCAACGGTGGTGGCTTTTTATTCGACTGCCGATGTTTACACAATCCTGGGCGCTACGATCAATACAAAGCGCTATCGGGCCAGGATCAACCTGTGATCGATTTTTTGCGCCAAGAAAACGACGTGGAGACGTTTTTTCAACACAGCCTCGCCCTGGTCAAGCTGGCTATTAACAATTACCACAGCCGGCAGTTTTCGAATTTGCTTATCGGCTATGGCTGTACTGGCGGGCAACACCGCTCTGTCTATTGTGCAGAAAAGCTCGCGCGTGCGCTGGCCGGTGAAGACAAAACCAAGGTTGTGCTTACTCACCTCAATCAACACAATTGGGTTACCGCGTGAAAGCTTTCGTATTAGCAGCCGGAATGGGTTCGAGGCTGGGAGATATGACCCGCAACCGCCCTAAGCCACTGGTAACGGTACAACACAAAGCGTTGATCGATTACACCCTTAATAATCTGATTAACCAAGGGGTAACGGATATTGGCGTCAACCTGCATTATCACAGTGAACAAATTATTGAACACATAAAGTGCCATTACAGCCAGCATGCTGACATTCAATTTTTTTACGAGCCGTCTTTACTCGATACCGGTGGCGCTATTGCTAACGCCAAAGCATTTTTAACCACTAACAATCCAGAGGGTTTTTTTATACTCCACAATGCCGATGTGATTTGCGATATCGACCTCTCCTGCCTGACGGAACACTACCAGAAAACACAGCCGCTGGCCGTATTGGCAGTGAGCAATCGGACTACGTCGCGCCCGTTACTGTTTGATAACAAACTACACCTGCTGAAGCGCGGCAAGCCAGAAGAGTCTGGCGCCAAAGCATTCAGCGGTATCCACCTGGTATCGACCCGGGCACTAGCCTACACCTCACACTTTGGGCCCGCGTTCAGCATCATCGATCTTTACCTCAAAGCCATCAATGATGGCGAACAAGTGGTGGGCACCGATATATCGTCAAATCTCTGGTTTGATGTGGGCACGCCAGACAGGTTACAAAAAGCTGAGCGAGCTGATTTGTCTAACGCAAACTTTGTCACCCCGACAAAAGCATAAAGCATTTTATGGTTGAGGCGGTGCTGTTATAGTGCCGGTGTGGCCTTGGTTTAATCACCATTAACCCGGCATGAATGATTACCGGGTTAATAAACGGCGCATGGACGCGCCGCCATTGGCCACAGGCCAATGTAAGCCGGATTAATAGTTATTTGATCGATGAGTTTTATATGCTTCCCATTAAAGATGCCTCAACCTTTACCGCTCCAGAAAACTGCCTGGCAGGAAAAGTCATTGCTGTTACCGGTGCTGGCGCAGGTATTGGTAAAACGGCAGCTATCACTTTTGCTAAATATGGTGCCACTGTTATTTTAATGGGCCGAACCATTGCCAAACTTGAAGCGGTTTATGATGCTATTGAGAATCAGGGTTCACCCCAGGCAGCAATTTATCCGATCAACTTTGAAGGTGCCGCTGAAAAAGACTACACCGATATGCAAGCAACATTGCTGCAAGAATTCGGGCAGCTCGACGGTTTGTTAAATAATGCCAGCCTGCTGGGGCAACACACTCCCCTGCAGTGTTACAACACCAACACCTGGATGTCGATCATGCAGGTGAATGTTAATGCGCCTTTCATGCTGACACAGGCGTTGTTACCGGTACTCGAAAAATCACCTAATGCTTCGGTGATCTTTACCAGCTCGTCTGTTGGCCGCAGGGGGCGTGCTTTTTGGGGTGCATATTCGGTATCTAAAGGTGCAACCGAAAACATGATGCAGGTATTTGCCGATGAGTTGGAAGACACCAGCCATATTCGCGTGAACAGCATTAACCCTGGTGCCACACGTACCGCAATGCGCGCCGCCGCCTATCCGGCGGAAGATCCGGAAACCATTAAAACCCCGGAAGACATCATGGCAACGTATTTGTACTTGATGAGCGACGCCAGCATTGGTACCACGGGCTGTGCGTTTGATGCGCAACCCAAATGAGGCAGCCAGTTTAGCCCGCTTGTTAAAGGTGATTTACTGAGAAACCGTTTCAGCTGGATCTTCTTCTGCAATGGTAGGCAGCTCCAACATATGACTTGTTGTCGTTGATGTAGCCGCGTCAGCCTGTTTCATCGCCGAAGCAGCCATAGTTGAGTGTTCATACGACTTAGAAGCTTCTTTCTGCTGATCAGGCTGTGGGGAGGCGAACTCACTGGGTAAGGTGCTGGAAAACCCATGCTCTGTTACTCGGTTATTTTGCAGGCACACGTAAAAATACTGCTTGTCGTAACCCACATCCACATTGCTATAGAGAAATATAATCCGACCGCCAGAGTGTTGCTCAATACTCAGTGGATAGAGCCACACCTGCTGATCATCGCGCATCGCCACCTTGGCCGGCTCTCCGATGTAATCGAGCAGCCAGCTTTGCTCCATACCCTCGTGAACCTGATCAAAAACATCCGAGGGCAAACGCTCGTTTGCGTAATAGATGTGGTCTTCCTCAATCACCTCAATGGCGACACAACCCACAAGCCACGCAAGCACAAGTGCACTCAACATTACCCAGCGAGCTGCAAGTAAAAATCGAGAAAGTATAGAGAGCATAGGTAGACAGGCCTAAGTGGTGCTATGAGTATGCATGGCTTGTAATAAGTCAATTTCAGACTGCGACAGTTTGCAACGCTCAGCAACAACAGCAGGGTCTTCTCCTGCCGCCAACATCTTTTGTGCCAGAGCGGCCATTTGATCCAGATCGTCGTCGCTGGCATTAGCCCCTGCACCAAAGCTACTGGTGCCTTCAGTGTACTGCTGATAGGTAAACTTGTAGGTATCGTCCGGTAAGTCAACAGCAGGTGCTTTAGGGACAGTATCGTTGGCAGCACTAGCTGACGCGTTGAGGGCCACATCGGTCATTTGCTTTTCCAATGTGAGCAACCGTTGCCCCATATTGACCAACTGGCCTTGCAAGAGGCGCTGACCACGCTGTAATTCGTCGAGCCGCTGACGGTCATCCTGCTGGTTACGCCGTAACGATGTGAACAGCAACAACGAACAACAGCCACTGAAAAATGCGATTGCTATAGCGATCCAACCCAGCATTTCGACCCAATTCATACTGACCGCTTAAACACTTTCCAACTCTGCCCACTCTTCATCGGTCAACAGCTTATTAAGCTCAATGAGAATCAGCAGTTCATTGTTCTTGTGGCATACACCCTGAATGAATTTAGCGCTTTCTTCGTTACCCACGTTGGGTGCCGTTTCTATCTCTGACTGACGCAGGTAAACCACTTCGGCAACACTGTCGACCAAAATACCCACTACGTGTTTGTCTGCTTCAATGATCACAATGCGGGTATTGTCGGTAATTTCACCGGTTTCCAGACCAAAACGGTGACGCGTATCGATCACGGTTACCACATTGCCGCGCAGGTTAATAATGCCCAATACATAGGCGGGAGCACCGGGTACTGGCGCAATTTCGGTATAGCGTAAAACCTCTTGCACCTGCATAACATTAATGCCATAGGTTTCACCTGCCAGCTTAAAGGTTACCCACTGCAAAATCGGATCATCGCTGGTTTTACTTTTTGTTGCGCCGGTGGCCATATCGTTTTTCCTCAATCACGCGTGCGTATTATTGCAACACTGTCATTCACTATAGCGTAACTCGCAGTTTGCCGCCTTAATGGCATATCGGCAACCACAGCAAATTATGGAGCTTTTTTGTTCTTTTGTAGATTTTTATCGGTTTCCAGCAACATTCGGCCCATCATGGGAATATCAATCAAGGCGCACATGTGCTCTTTTACTGTACCCGCCAGCCAAGGACGCTTGCTGCGCTCTGTTCGCCATTTTACCGCATCGGGATCAAGGGACGTGGGCTGATTCACCGAATTAACGGCTAACCCCCAGGGTAAACCATCAATCGACACCACATACTTGGCCGTTTTAACAAATTTATCATCGTAGCGCTCGGGCATCACAAATAACGCGGTATTAACGGTACGCAGCTTGCCCATCGGGGTGGGTAGCAAGCCCATAAACCAATCAGCCTGGCCAAACAGCGGGGTGAGTTCTTCCGTTATCGGCTGAATTTGCCCCAACGCCACCAGTGGCACGGCTAATGTCAGGCCCGACACATCAAACAGCAACACATCAAAACGCTCTTGCGCCCAACGGGGCCGCCCATTGGGCTGCCACTGCAATGCCTCTAACGACTGGTCGGTACCGGCAAAAGCATCGGTGCTTTCCGGCTCTAACTCAGGAGCCTCAACTGCTGGCGTAGTAACCGGCGGCGCAGGCGCTACTTTTGCCTCAACCACGTCGGGCTTAATGCTTACGGCAGGTGCAGGCACCATTTTTACCGGTGTCACCACCGGTTTATTATCGCTCTTAACCTCGACTGGCCGTGGTCTGCTGCTTAGCAAGCGCTCCAAACTTGCCTTCTCTACCGGTTTAATAGACAACTCTTGCACAGGACGCATATCAGCAGGCGCAGGCTTTGCCATACGCTGGCGGACGGGTTCGACGGATTCACCCGGTACGTTGGGAGTATCCAGCAACAGGTCGTCAAAATAATCCTGTAGCGAATCAGGAAACAAGGAATCGTCGGCCATCGGCTAGCCCCCCGCTACCGAGCTTAATGGTTCGACCAGCTGACGCTGGCTCAAAAGCCACTTCAGCAATGAACGATAGCCTTCAACCCCACGCCCCTCTGTATCGTAGAGGTGTGGTGGAACCCCCGCCTTACTGGCATCACGAAATTTGGTATCGACAGGAATCTTACCTGGCCACAGACGCTCTGGATATTCATTACGTAAATGCCGCAGGCTGGTTACCGACGCCTGAGTGCGCCGGTCAAACATAGTAGGAACAATGCTGTAGGTCAGTGGTTTTTTGCGCGAGCGGCCAAGCATTTCCAGGGTGTGCAGCATTCGCTCCAAGCCCTTGATGGCGAGAAACTCGGTTTGCACTGGAATAATCAACTGGTTACAAGCGGCCAGTGCATTAATCATCAGCACCCCCAGTAACGGCGGGCTATCAATAATCATCAGGTCGTAGTCATCCTGCACCATCGCCAGTGCACGCTGCAGCACTAAGCCCATCCCGTCCTGACCTATCGCCTGCCGCTCAAGCGTTGCCAGTAATGTGGAGGCCGGCAAAACATCCAGCTTGTTCAAGCTAGTTGTGCAGATAAGGTCTTTGACCAGCGCAGACGTCAACGCTTTACGTTCTTTAAATAGCGTAAAACTGCTTTTTTCAAGTCGGTCGGGATCAAAGCCAAAATAAGCACTCATTGACCCATGCGGATCAATGTCGACCAACAACACACGCATATTACGCTCTGTTGCCAAGCCGCCAAGCGTGACGCTCGTTGTGGTTTTACCTACACCACCTTTTTGATTGGCGACAGTCCAGATTTGCAAATCGGTGCCTCTTTAAATGCTTTGTTTCGGTTTATTTATCGGCCGATACTTAGGTAAGTATAGGTGGCAACCGCCAAAAGCCCGACACAATACAGGTTACCACCCTTATTTATGGCGTAGCATACAAATATTGTGCCGACTATCGACGCTAAACCCGATTTTTAACGGGTGTAAACAACCGGTTAATGCAATCGCTCAAGGTCTGGGTCACTTGAGAATATCAAACGACCGTCGTCTTTTTCCACCGCTTTAATACCGTTCTTTTGTTCTGGATCAGCCTCTGATGCGGGCGCGTCTGTTTCAGGAGGCTGCGACAGGATAGTATCAAGTGCAGTTGGGGGGTCCCCTTGGGTATCAAGACTCTGTTGATTAATGGCGCGCAGCTGTTCACTGGCCGAGGCACCCGTCTTATCAGCCTCCTGCTTCACGGATTCCACCAGTGCTTTCACATCTTCTTTGGCCTGAACAACCGGCCGGTCGATCTTATCTCGGGCAATCATGATGGCGACACGCCGATTCTGCGCCCGCCCTTCTGGGCTTTCATTCTCGGCAATTGGCTGAAATTCACCATAGCCCACTGCCGCCAATCGTTCAGGCGCTATACCCTGCTCTCTTAGCAAACGCACCACTGACGCCGCACGGGCTGCAGACAACTCCCAATTACTGGGAAACTGACTCGATGACACAGGAATATTGTCGGTATGGCCTTCAACCTGAACAGGATTTTCGTAACCCTCGAGCAGGGTAGCGATGTCTTCAAAAATACGCCGCGCCTGGGGCGTTAACTGAACTTCTCCCGATGAAAACAGAATGCTGTCTTTAAGGACAATTTCGAGCCATAACTCGTTACTGGTGACCTCCACCAAATCATCATCGATCAGGTCTTCAAATTCTTTGACAAACTGATCAGACAGCTGCGGCAAATCGGCAATACGGTCAAACGGGCCATCACCTTCTTCATCGCCCGTTTTGGTTTTACCCAAATCGATCGCATCAGGCCTTACCGCCTTTACCGGATCACCTACCTGGATAGGGTCGATAACCATGCGGTTATCGCCAAAAGCCTGCACCAGTGTGTCAGACAGCACGCGGTATTTGCTCTCGTTCACTTGTGACACGGAGTACATCACCACAAAAAACGCAAACAGCAGTGTGATGAAATCCGAGTAGGAAATCAGCCAGCGCTCGTGATTGATTTGTAGTTGAGTGGATGCTCGTCTAGGCATAGAACACCTCAGTGGGCACGTGCAATGGGTGCTGGATGTGTCACGGCGTTATGGCAGGTAGCCGGTCAGTTTCATTTCGATCACGCGGGGGTTTTCCCCCTCCGCAATCCCAACGATGCCTTCGATAATCAGCTCTCTGAACTGCGACTGCTCCTGCACGCAGAGTTTCAGCTTGTTAGCGATGGGTAACAAAAACAGGTTGGCAAAGGCTACACCGTATATAGTGGCCACAAATGCAATAGCGATACCTGCCCCCAGCTCACTGGGGTCAGCCAGATTGCGCATCACATGAATCAGGCCCATCACCGCACCAATAATGCCGATGGTAGGTGCGTAACCACCCATGCTTTCGTAAAATTTTACCGCATCGAGATCGCGCTGTTCATTCACAATCATGTCGGTCTCAAGCACTCGGCGAATCGCTTCCGGCTCACTGCCATCCACCAGCAACTGCAGGCCTTTCTGGGCAAATTTGTCGCGCTCGGTTTCGGCAATGGTTTCAAGGCCCAGCAAGCCTTCTTTACGGGCCGCGTTAGCCCAGCGAACGACGTTACTGATGCCCTCGCGAAAAGCAGCACTGGGCGGATTGAAAATCCAGCGAAAAATACGCAAGGCACGCTGCATACACGACCAAGGCGTTTGTAGTGTAGCCGCACCAATAGTACCACCTAAGACGACTAACGCGGCCGGCCCGTTCATCAGCGAAGCCAATTCGCCGCCTTCGAGAAAATTGCCGCCCAACAACGCGGCAAAACCGATGATTACCCCAAGTATGCTCAGGATATCCACGCTTAGAGTTCCTCCGCCAATTTAGCGCCAAACTCTTTGATATCCAGCACTCTGTCAGTCAGTCTTTCTTTGGCCACCGCCATAGGCATACCATAAATTACGCAGCTTTCTTTGTTTTGCGACCAGATATGGCCACCACGCTGTTTAATCAAACGCGCACCTTCGCAACCATCAGATCCCATGCCGGTAAGCACAACACCCATGCAGCGGTCACCATAATTATTGGCGGCCGAAGCAAACGTGATATCAACACTGGGTTTATAGTTCACACGGTCGTCACCCGGAATCACACGCACTTTATCGCGATTACTTCGATCTAACATTAATTGTTTGCCACCCGGCGCCAGCAGAGCCAAACCAGGGCGAATCGTATCGCCATCGGCGGCCAGTTTTACCTCTATATTGCATTGTTTATTCAACCGCTCGGCAAATGCCTGAGTAAAACTTTCCGGCATATGCTGTACCAGCAGGATCGGTACACGAAAACTGGCTGGCAGCCTGGTAAGTAGGTCTGTTAACGCCACCGGGCCACCCGTAGATGCACCAATTACCAATAACTGCACACGGCCTTTAAGATTGACAGCCGGGCGAGGTGTGGCCGGAGGAGGAGCCACGGGTGCACCCGGTGCCGGGGCAGCTGACTCGCGCCGAACACTGCGCGCAATATTGATGATTTTTTCGTGTAGGGTACGTTTCAGCCCTACCGAATTACCGGATACCTCGGCAAAGTTTTTGGTCATAAAGTCGACCGCACCAGCATCCAATGCATCCAGCGTTATTCGCGCGCCTTCATACGTTAACGACGAAAACATTAAAATGGGCACCGGCTTGTTGGCCATGATGTGGCGCACAGCGGTAACGCCATCCATCACCGGCATTTCATAATCCATGGTGATAATATCGGGGTTTTTATCCCGCGCCATTTCAACAGCTTCACGACCATTAGTAGCGACACCAATCACTTCTATCGCCGGATGTTCAGAAATAATTTCACGCAACCGCTGTTGAAAAAAATTAGAGTCGTCAACGATCAGCACTTTAACGGCCATTAGCCCGGCCCCCCGGTTACCACGCGTGCATGAACCCCGACAAGATGTTGCCATGCCCCCTTGTGAATGATTCGCTTTTGGGCATCCATACTGACTGTTTTTTCCGTATCTTCTATAACCGCCACGATAACACCTGTGCAGTTTTTTAAGCTGTTAACCAGCCTAAATTCACCTGCTGTATATATTCAGAACAACTCAATGATCGCAGCAGCCTGACTTTTGCAAACAGCTGCGCCTAAGAAAGCCGAGCAGTGATTACAAACCACTGCGAGCATAACGTTTTAGCATGCTCGGCACGTCTAGAATCAGGGCAATAGTGCCGTCACCCGTGATGGTCGCACCGGCCATACCGGGTGTGCCGTGCAACATTTTACCCAGTGGTTTAATGACTACTTCTTCTTGCCCGACCAGTTGATCGACCACAAAGCCCACTCGCTGCGTGCCCACCGATACAATCACAACATGCGCTTCTTTGGGTTTTGCTTCCATATAGGCATTACCCACAAGCCAGCGCTTGAGGTAAAAAATGGGTACGGCCCTGTCTCGCACCGTGACGCATTCCTGCCCATCAACCACGTTGGTTTTGGTGAGGTCCATATGGAAAATTTCGTTCACGCTCACCAGAGGCAACGCAAAGGTCTGCTCCCCAAGCATAATCATCAATGTTGGCATAATTGCCAGGGTCAGCGGCACCTTGATGGCAATGCGTGTGCCCACGCCAAGCTGAGAATCAATTTCAATCGAACCGTTCAACTGGGTAATTTTGGTTTTCACTACATCCATACCCACACCGCGACCCGACACATCGGAGATTTCGGTTTTAGTAGAAAAACCCGGTGCAAAAATCAGGTTAAAGGCTTCAGTGTCAGTCAAGCGTGCGGCGGCATCAGCATCATAGATACCTTTTTCTACCGCCTTGTTACGCAATACATCTGGATCCATACCACCGCCATCATCAGTAATCGACAACAGAATATGGTCGCCTTCCTGTTCAGCAGCGAGAATCACCTTACCGACACGAGACTTACCTTTTTTCTCCCGCTCGGCGGGCAATTCAATACCGTGATCAACGGAGTTACGCACCAAATGCACCAACGGATCGGCCAAGGCCTCAACCAGGTTTTTATCCAAATCGGTGTCTTCGCCGACCAATTCGAG
Source organism: Cellvibrionaceae bacterium (assembly GCA_050289485.1). Classification (GTDB taxonomy): domain Bacteria; phylum Pseudomonadota; class Gammaproteobacteria; order Pseudomonadales; family Cellvibrionaceae; genus JBNKFV01. Next base: position 392,035 of record JBNKFV010000015.1, on the reverse strand, counting down.
ATTGATTTCTTTCTTGAGGTTGCGAGCCAAATCCCGTACCACACGGGGGAAGCGGCCAAAGACTTTTTTGATCGGCTGCATACGGGTTTTCATCACCGCCGACTGCAGATCACCGGTAACCACATCCAGATTGGCAACAGCCTTAGTTAGGGCTTCGTCGGTACTGTCGTCGCCCAACCGCACCAAACGATTACGAACTAGCACCAGCTCACCCACCATATTCATGATGTCGTCTAAGCGCTGCGTATCAACCCGCACCGTGGTTTCAGCCGGGGCCGACTCTTTGATAGGCGCTGCAGCGGCAGGGCGTTTTGCTGCGGCTTCGCCATCTTTCTCTGCGGAAGCGGGTTTTTGTGCCGGTGCAGACGCAGGCTTGGCCGCAGGTTTTGGTGCGGCAGTTTTCGCAGCAGGCTTATCTTTATCTACAGCAGGTTTATCTGCAGGGGTTGGACTGGCTTTCGCCGCTGTCTCAGATACACCAGGCCCCTTGCCTTTACCATGCAATTGGTCGAGTAGATTTTCAAACTCGTCATCATTAATCAGCTCGCCACCGCCGGCCTTAGCTTCTTGCACATTAGTGGCTTGCGCAGGTGTTGCACTAACAGGGGGTGCAGGCTCGTCACCAATGCCAGGGCCTTTGCCTTTACCATGTAATTGATCAAGCAAGGCTTCAAATTCGTCTTCGTCTATCTCGTCGCCTGACGCTGCTGGCACGTTGCTGGGAGCAGACGCTGCATGACTGGGAGCCTCTGTATCGTCAATGCCAGGTCCTTTACCCTGCCCGTGCAATTGATCGAGCAAGGCTTCAAATTCGTCTTCGGTGATTTCATCGCCGCTAATGCTGTCAGCGTCGATTTTAGGAGGAGCCGCCTCGGTTGGCGTAGCTGCCGGCTCGTCACTGATGGCATCCAGGAACTGCTCGAACTCTTCGTCGGTAATATCTCCCTGATCATCACCTGGAACGGTATCATCCAGCGATTGGGTAACATCAACCACATCTACATCGTTAGCACTTTCTGCGTTGTTATCGGCCTCCGCCAAATCTTCCCCAGCCACAAGACGGCCCAAGGCAGCAATCAACTCAGGCGCTGCCGGCGACGGCTCTTCACGCTGCTGAACCTGCGCAAACTGGCTATTCACCGCATCTAACGCCTGCAACACCACATCCATCAGTTCTGGAGTGACGCTACGTTGGCCATTGCGCAGAATATCGAACAGGTTTTCGGTTACGTGGCAACACTCAACCATAGCATTGAGTTGCAAAAATCCCGCGCCGCCTTTTACCGTATGGAAGCCGCGAAAAATTGCATTCAGAAGATCCTTATCTTCCGGGCAACGTTCCAACTCCACCAGCTGCTCGGATAATGTTTCCAGAATCTCGCCTACTTCAACGAGGAAATCCTGGAGGATATCTTCATCATCACCGAAACCCATTCAGTGCTCCTTAGAAACCCAAACTTGACAGCAAGTCATCAACTTCGTCTTGACTCGTCACTACGTCATCACGCTTGTCAGCATGAATCTGCGGCCCTTCGCCGCCGCTAGCACCATCTTTTGCCGTATCGCTGAGACGGTTATCGGCACCTGCCACCAAACCTGTAACTTCTTCTATCTGACCGGCTATACGCACAAGTTGCACGAGATCGTTCTCAACACCCGTAATCAATTCGATGACCCGTTTGAGAACCTGACCAGTAAGATCCTGATAGCCCTGTTCGAGAATAATATCTTGCAAGTTTTTGCTGAGCTGCTCGGTACCCTCACCCATCTGGTCCAAAAAGGTATCCATTCGCCGATAGAGTTCACGAAATTCATCTGCCGACATTTCCCGGCGGCGTAATCGTTGCCACTGGGCTTTCAGCAAGCCTGCTTCCTGGCCAAGATTCATGGCGATGGGCGCAGCCGTTTCCACTTTGTCCATGGTACTGTCGGCAGCACTCTGGGTAAGTGATATCACGTAATTAAGGCGGTCGGAGGCATCCTGGATTTCGGAGCTTTCAATAGAGGGGGGCTCATTGCTGAAATCAGCATCAACATGAAAATTGACAATGGCGTTGTGTAGCCCACGGGTCAGCTTACCCACGGCTTTAAACATACTCTGATCACGAGCCTCGATCAGTTTTTCGATCAGCTTCGAGGCTTCTTCGTACTGGTCACCTTGCAGCTTTTCAACTAACAGCTTTGCGCAATCGCGCAGCTCACTGACAAATTCCTGGTTATTATGTAGGGATTCTGGATCCATGAGTAAACCTTGTAATTGCTACTGGACTGTACCGGCCGGTGCTGCCGACGGCTGCGGCAGTTCCGGCCCCTCATCGGTCTATCCGGTGCTCAGCCCAGGCGCTCGAATATCTTATCGATTTTCTCTTTCAGCGCTTGTGCAGTGAAAGGTTTAACCACATAACCGTTGACGCCAGCCTGAGCCGCTTCAATGATCTGATCGCGCTTGGCTTCAGCCGTTACCATCAATACCGGCAAACTAGCCAAACGTGCGTCTGCCCGCACTTGCTTAAGCAACTCGATACCGGTCATGCCCGGCATGTTCCAGTCAGTGACGAGAAAGTCAAAGTCGCCATTCTTCAGCATTGGCAAAGCGGTTGCGCCATCGTCTGCTTCTTGTGTGTTGGTAAAACCAAGGTCACGCAGCAGGTTTTTGATAATCCGTCGCATCGTTGAAAAATCATCAACGATAAGGATCTTCATATTTTTATCCAAGTCAGCCTCCGTCGCCCCCAAACTCTGGGTTCTTCACTACTAAAACTTTCTGGGTAGCAGCTGCCTGAACTGGCGTCTCGCCCCCGTTTATCCGGTTTTGATCTCCTGCGTGGGAGAACTTTACCTCACTTCATTATGCAAAGCAGCGCGAATGCTATCATCGCTTCGGTTAAGGTCAATTATTTGTTTGCCAATCTGCCAAACGGGCCCGCAAACGCTGCGCAGCCTGACTATGTATCTGACTGACCCGAGATTCACTGACACCGATAATCTGGCCAATTTCCTTGAGATTCAGTTCTTCATCGTAGTATAGCGCCAACACCAGCTTTTCACGCTCTGGTAACTGGGTTATCGCCTCTGCCAGCGCTTTCTTTAGGGCGTTTTGTTCAACATCCTTATGCGGGGTGTCAAGCATCTGCATCACCGGCAGTTCACGCCCCCCCTCTTCACTGGTAACTTCTTCGAAGCTGAACAACCGACACGAGGCAGAATCCTGCAACATATCGTGATATTCATCTACGGAAACTCCCATTTCCAGGGCAATTTCCTGGTCTGTGGCATCACGGCCTTTGCGATGTTCCACACTGCTAATCGCTTCTTGCAACCGGCGTGCGTTACGATGCACCGACCGCGGCGCCCAGTCGCCTCGACGCATCTCGTCAACAATGGCTCCACGAATGCGGATGCCAGCATAGGTTTCGAAGCTGGCGCCTTTGGAGATATCATACTTGTTAGAAGCTTCTATCAAACCGATCATACCGGCTTGAATCAAGTCATCCACCTGCACGCAGGCTGGCATGCGCATCATCATGTGGTGGGCAATGCGCTTGACCAGGTAACCATAGTCCTCAACCTTTACGGCAGGCTTTACTGCTGTTCTATCTTCGTACATAGCTAAACCGTGAAGAGCAGACATGTTAGGGCCTGTTAACACTAATTTGAATGGCCTGCTGGAAACCAGTTTGTTGTTCTGCCAGGCATTTTGAGCGTGGTTTGTTCAGCATATCCCTATGCTTCACCCCTGCGGGGCTTCCGCGCAAAAACGCTCCCTGCGTTTTGGTGGTTATTCCAAATAAGCGAAAAATAACGCCGCAGAACAGCAAATTGGCTCCAGCCCTTCGGGTTGTGGCTAAAAAGCCACCACTCTGCGTTGCTCGTCGTTCATTTGGAATAACCAAACCTCTCTCCTCGCGCCTAAATTGGCGACTTTTTAGCCACAACAGGCTCATCCAAATTAGCGTTAACAGGCCCTAAGGCCTGTTGGCAACATCGAGTAAACGTTCGACAAAAAACTCCAGATGCCCTCGCGGGCCACTCGGCAGCGGCCATTCATCTACTTTTTGCGCAATCGCCCTAATCGCCTGTGCAGCTTTGCAACGAGGGGCGAACTCCAGCAAGGCTTTTTGCTTTTGCACGGCTGACCGCACATTTTCGTCAAACGGGATATGCCCGACATATTGCAGGCTAACATCCAAAAAGCGCTCACAGACTGTATTAAGTTTAGTAAACAAATTGCGACCTTCCTGCAAACTTCGTGTCATATTGGCCACGACGCGAAAGCGGAACATGTTGTATTCGCGATTAAGCAGCTTGATCAGCGCATAAGCATCGGTTATGGAAGATGGCTCATCACACACTACTACGATCACTTCCTGTGAGGCACGCACAAAACTGACAACGGTGTCGGAAATACCCGCAGCGGTATCCACTACTAACACATCGAGCTGGTCAGAGAGCGCACCAAAGGCATTGATGAGCGCACCGTGTTCCTGCGGCGAGAGACTGGACATCTGTTGCACCCCAGACGATGCAGGCACCACTTTCATACCAGACGGGCCATTTACCAGAATATCGCGTAATTCGACCTCCCCGCTGAGTACATCCGCCAAGGTATATTCCGCTTTGATGCCCAACAGAATATCGACGTTGGCCAAACCCAGGTCCGCATCCAGCAGAACAACTTTACGGCGCATTTCTGCCAGTGCAATACTCAGGTTAACAGAGAAGTTGGTTTTGCCAACACCGCCTTTACCACCAGTAACTGCAATAACCTGAACGGGACGGTTGTGAGCCATTAGCACTCCTATCGAGGCGAAGCGGTTATTATTTAACCTACTTATAAACTTACGTAACTATAGATGTTGTACATTAATGCCTGCGGCAGATTGGTCAATAGCGGTGGCGCTTTTTTCTTTATTGATTCTACCCTTGTCGACCGTTTTCAGTGTCTTTGAGGCTTTTCCTACGGGTCTGGCTAACGCAACGGCCCGCGTGATCAATTTGTGGCTGCGGGCAACGTCTAGATCCTGTGCAATGTTCTGTCCATGTGCAGTATAGGCCAAGCTAATATCGCCCTGGTGATAGAGGTCAATCATTTCCCCTAAACCAGCAGTTTCATCCAGTTTAGTCAGTATTGTGCCCGCCAGCTTGGTGGTCGACGGCAAGCCTCGTAGCTGACGGGCAACCTGCCCTGCCTGGCCATTTGCCGCAATCACCATGAGCATTTGCACCTGCGGCAACACAGACAATTGAAAAATGGGGTTATCCGTAGTCATGCCTTCGGTACGTAAACCCGCAGTATCGACCAGAACCAGTTTGTAAGATGCTAATTCGGCCAACAGGTTTTTCATCGAGCTTTTAGCGCTGGCAACAATAACCGGCACTTTGATCAGCCGGCCAATCGCCTGTAACTGATCACGAGCCCCCACACGGGCTTCGTCGGTGGTGACCACGGCGACTTTGCCCATACCGTGACGCATCACATAGCGGGCAGCGAGTTTGGCCAAGGTAGTGGTTTTTCCGGCACCCGTGGCACCGATCAGCGCAAACACACCCCCGCCATCAACAAGATCCCCTTCCACAGTAGGAATATCGTGTGCAAGGTACACCAGTGCTTCTACCCAAGCATCATTGATGACCTTCTCGTCGTCAACCCGCTTGGCTACCGACACCGCATGACCTTCACTGATACCCAAGGTTTGCAACCGTTGCACCAACTGGCGCTGTACTTTGGTCAAGGCGGCCAGGGTGGGCTGAGAAGCCTGCACGAGTACTTCCAGCTGGCTTTCGAGCAAATCGCGCAGATCGTTAATTTCAGACTGTATGGACGACAGCTTCGCGTCATTTTCATGATTACCGATGTTTGCCGCAGCAGATACCACCGGAGCAGCGGCAACCGGTGCGGGCGCAGTTACCGGTGCAGCAACGGATAAATCCGCAGTGGGTTCTGCCTGCATCAACCGCTTGGCGGCGAGCATTTTTTCGCGTGCTGCATCAATTTCGGCAGCCAGTTGCTCGCGGGTTTTACCCGAGGCGAGGCCATAAGCATCGGGGGCAGAAGACTCTGGTGCGTAGTGATCACCACCAGCCACGCTACCTGCATGCTGATCCACGGCGTGCCTAACAGAAAGCTGATCGCGCCATGCCTGATCACTGACCAATGGCCACTCGGTAGTCTGCATGGCTTCCTCCTCTTTTTTACGGCTTTCGGGCATCGCCGCTTCAGGAGATACAGACGTCAAAATTTCGACTCCATCTTTTTGACGCTTGGTCGATAGGATCACGGCATCTGGGCCCATTTGCTCGCGAACCATCTCGAGCGCTCTACGCATGTCTGGCGCCACAAAGCGTTTCATTTGCATACCTGTACCCCTTTAATCAATCGTAACCTGATGCTAAGCGCCGTTACCCGCTTCACCTACCGAAGCATCAATCGTAACCTGGCGGTTCTCTGGTATCTCGTTGTAAGCCAGCACATGCAGATCTGGCAACACCGCCCTTACAAACTGGGCAATCATGGCTCGCACCGGTGCCGCTACCAACAGCACTTGCGGCTTGCCTGCCAGTTCCTGCTTCTGCGCTGCCTCAATAATGGCTCGTTGCATGCGCTCAGCCATACCGGGCTCAATATAAGCAGAATCATCAGCGCCAGCTTTTTGTGCCTGCTGTACTGACCTCAGCAATAACTGTTCCAGTTCTGGATTTAAGGTAATTACCGGCAACTCGCCCTTGCCACCGACTATGTTCTGAACAATCTGGCGAGCCAGTGACATGCGGGCGTGGGCGGTAAGCGTTGCGGGATCAGAATTTTTCTCGGCATTGGCAACCAGTGCCTCAGCGATACTACGGGTATCACGAATGGATACTCGCTCGCGCAGCAGGTTCTGCAACACTTTGAGCAGCACGTTAATGCTGACTTTGTTCGGTACCAACTCTTCTACCAGTTTGGGTGACGACTTGGCCAGCTGATCGAGTAATTGCTGAACATCTTCGTGGCCCAACAGCTCATGAATATGGTTTTGCAGTATCTGATTGAGATGGGTTGCCACCACCGTGCTGGCGTCCACCACGGTGTATCCCAAGGTTTGCGCATTGTCGCGCTCGTTTTCATTAATCCACACGGCATCCAGACCGAAGGCAGGATCTTTGGTAGCGACGCCTTCAATTTTGCCGAAGACCTGCCCAGGGTTAATCGCCAACTCTCGATCTGGGTAAACTTCGGCCTCACCCACGACCACACCCATTAACATCAGGCGGTAGCCATTGGGTAGCAAGTCGAGGTTATCGCGGATATGTACAGAGGGAACCAGAAAGCCCATGTCTTGCGACATTTTTTTACGGACACCTTTGATTCGCCCCAGTAGTTCGCCCCCCTGGTTTGCATCCACCAGCGGAATCAACCGGTACCCCACTTCAAGCCCGATAATATCGACGGGAACTACGTCATCCCAACCCAGCTCGGCGGTTTCTGGTGGCGGGAGCATTTCGCCGGTTTTAACATCCTGTGGCGCGGCAGCCGGACCACCCGACAGCGCCGGCGGCGATGGCCCACGCTGGGCAGCACCGCCACCCAGTGGCTTCGCACCCCCCCCGGCAGCCTGCGCTTCGCGCTGCAATGAGCGATAGTAGATATAGTAAGCAAGGCTACCGGTAATCAGTGCCAAGCCTAAAAATGCCACATGGGGCATACCAGGAATGGACCCCATCAAAAACAGAATCGCAGTCGTCACACCCAATGCTTTGGGTGAATCGAACATTTGCGACAACACTTGATTACGCACATCTTCGGCACTGTTTACCCGCGTTACCATAATGGCCGCAGCGGTGGACAGTAACAGGGAGGGAATCTGAGCGACCAAGCCATCACCAATGGTGAGCAAGGTGTACTTTTGCATGGCATCTTGGAATTCCAGCTGGTGCTGCACCATACCCACACCGAGACCGCCAATAATATTGATGACCAGAATGAGAATACCGGCAACGGCATCACCGCGTACAAACTTACTCGCACCGTCCATAGCACCATAGAAATCGGCTTCACTGGCGACATCTTCTCGACGCTTGCGAGCTTCATCTTGATTGATCAGGCCAGCATTTAGGTCTGCGTCAATCGCCATTTGCTTGCCGGGCATGGCATCCAAGGTAAACCGGGCGCTCACTTCCGAAATACGGCCCGCACCCTTTGTGACCACCACAAAGTTGATAATGATAAGAATAACAAACACCACCAGACCGACCGCGTAGTTACCACCAATAACCACTTCACCAAACGACTGAATCACTTTACCCGCGGCATCACCACCGGCATGCCCCTCCAGCAACACCACCCGGGTTGAGGCGACGTTAAGGGCCAGACGCAACAGCGTGGCAACCAGCAAAATCGTGGGAAATACAGCAAAGTCGAGCGGCCGCAAAGTATACACGGCGACCAGAATGACCACGATTGACAGGGCAATATTGAACGAGAAAAATACATCGAGCAAAAACGCAGGCAGTGGCAGCGTCATCATGCCCAGCAGCATTAGCAACAGGATAGGAACCGCCAAATTTCCGTTACCCAGCCCTTTGACATGGTCAATTACTGAGCGACGATCAAGATTTGCCAGAGTATTGAAGGTTGGTAATGCCATAGAAAACAAACTTTTGACGCAAAAAGAATGACTTACTGAGTTATGGCAAGAAGCGTACCCGTTTACACCTCAAGGTAAAAAAAGCCAGATTCCCTCTCGCAGTAACAGGATAAAGGTGGCACCTGATGACGCGGGGAAGCATGTCAGAAAGCGATGGGGTACGGATAAAACGTGACGTGTGAAAGATGAGCTATTGGCGCCTGTATTTTGACAATATGACTCGTGCCTATTACCGGACAAGCATTTATTGTCGGGTTAATAGGTAGTGTTAGTCGTACTGCATATCTCTCGGTACCGTAATATTACGCGGATACTCTGGGCGAGGACCGGTCCCACGGCGATAATTGCGCAATTGAAATACATAGGCCAGCACTTTTGCCACTGCCAGATACAAGCCTGATGGAATTTCCTGATCGAGTTCAGTGGTGTGGTAAACGGCACGTGCGAGCGCTGGAGACTCAATAATTTCCACTTTATGCTCTTTCGCAATTTCACGAATTTTTAACGCAATAACATCAACACCTTTTGCCAGTAACACAGGGGTTGCCATGGCATCGGGATTGTATTTCAACGCTACCGAATAATGCGTTGGGTTGGTAATGATCACATCCGCTTCCGGCACGGCGGCCATCATACGGCGGTTGGCCATTTCACGCTGTAACTGGCGAATACGACCTTTGACCTCAGGCTTGCCCTCGGTATCTTTCATTTCGTCTTTGATGTCTTGCGTAGACATCTTCAGCTTGCGGGTGTGATCCCAAATTTGAAACGGCACATCAACAAGGGCAATCAAGATAGTTGCCGCCGACAACGCAATCGCTGCGTAAGCACTGTAGCGTAACGAGTTAGCCATACCACGGTGTACGTCTTGTGTTGCCAACGCCAGCATCTCTGGTTCCATCGCAGCGAGCAACGCCAGCGCCAAGGCCAAAATCACCGCCACTTTAGCCAGCGCTTTAAACAGCTCAACCAGTGACTTAAGGGAAAACATACGTTTGATCCCTGCAATAGGATCCATACGGCTGAACTTGGGCGCCATGGCTTTTGCGCTCAACAGCCATCCCCCCAGAGAAATAGGCCCAGCGATAGCAGCAATCAGCAAAATAACAAACAACGGCGCCAACATGAGCAACGCGTTATAAAACGATACGCCCAACTGGGTAAACATCAGGCTGGGATCCATGATGGTGTCGCGCTCCAACTGAAAGTTGTAACGACTTATTTCTCGCATTGTTTCGATCATAAAAGGACCAAAGATATACAGCCCCAAGGTGCCAGCCAATAAAATGGCAGTGGTGGTAAGTTCTTTCGATCTGGGAGCCTGACCTTCTTCGCGCGCTTTATCCAAGCGCCTCGACGTGGGCTCCTCCGTTTTTTCCTGACTGCTGTCGTCTTCTGCCATGCTCGAATCCTGGGGCCTGTTGACGCTACGGAATGTGCAGCAAACTGCGCATTAAACCGAAACCATCTTCGGTAAATTGCATATAGTTGGGAAAAAACGCCGGCATGCTCAGCCAAATAAGCAATACACCAAACATGAGGGTAATGGGAAAACCCACCGCAAACACGTTCATTTGCGGTGACGCCCGGCTCATCACCCCAAATGCAATGTTAACGACCAGGAGAGAAGTTAGAACTGGCAGGGACAAAATCAATGCATTACTGAACATCCAGCTACCCATGCTGGCGAGCGTCCAAAAATCATCTCGCACTAAGCCCGCTGCCCCAATGGGTAAAGTGGTAAAACTTTCGACGATAATATCAAGCGCTACGTGGTGACCATTGACGGCAAAAAACAACAAGGTCACCAACATTAAATAATACTGTGATATAACGGTTACCGTTACCCCATTGCTGGGATCGTTCATTGAGGCGAACCCCAAACCCATTTTCATGGCGATAAACTGCCCTGCAAGTACAAATATCTGAAACACAACCTGCAGGAGTAACCCCATGCTTAAACCAATCACGACTTGAGTCACGACTACACTCAGGCTGGGCAACGACAGCAACGGATAAACCGGCAACGATGGCAACAAGGGCACCACAATCAGGGTGCATACAAATGCCAGCATCAGCCGTACACGCGCATTAATAAGTTGCGAACCAAATACCGGCATGGCCATAAAAAATGCCGCCAGCCGAAAAAATGGCCAGAGATACTGCCCCACAAACTGTGCTATGTCGGCATCGCTCAGCTGAATCATGGCCCTAACCAATAATTTGTGGAATATTGGTAATCAACCGCGTGAAAAGATCTGTGAGTTCAGTAATTAACCACGGGCCCATCATCATAATGGTTGCCAGTGTCACTAACAGACGAGGAAGAAAACTAAGCGTTTGTTCGTTAATTTGTGTTGCCGCCTGAAACATACTCACGATTAAACCGACCACCAGGCTCGGCCCCACAATCACAGCCACAATCAACACGGTAAGAAACAACGCATCGGCGAATAAATCCATCACCACTTCAGGTGTCATTGACGAGCCCTCCGGTTGTTGTGTTGCGTGTAAACGACCATAGCTAAATTCCGAAACTGGCCGCCAGTGTACCAATAATCAATGCCCACCCATCAACGAGTACAAACAACATAATTTTAAACGGCAAAGAAATAATCAATGGCGACAGCATCATCATACCCATGGCCATCAGTACACTGGCCACTACGATATCGATCACCAGAAAGGGAATAAAAATAATGAACCCAATCTGAAACGCAGTTTTTAACTCACTGGTAATAAACGACGGCACCAATACTGAAAACGGTACGTCTTCCGGACCATTGACCGGTTCCATGCGGCCGATGCGCATAAACAGTTCGATGTCTGATTCACGGGTTTGCGCCAACATAAACTCATGAAACGGTTTGGCGGTGCGACGCAAGGCTTCAGTAGAGGTGATCTCTTCCTGGATATAGGGCTGCAAGGCATCTGTATTTACCTGCTCGAATACCGGCGACATAATAAAAATCGTGAGAAATAACGATAAACCTATGAGAATCTGATTAGACGGCGATTGTTGCAAACCCAGTGCCTGTCGCAGAATCGCAAACACAATGATGATGCGAGTGAAGGACGTCATCATCATTAACAGTGCAGGTAAAAACGTTAGCGCCGTCATCAGCGCAAGAATTTGCAGCGTTACCGTATAATCTTCCGAGCCGTCTGGATTGGTAGTGACAGTGAGAGCCGGTAAACCTGGAATACCTTTTAATGGCAGACTCGACAAATCCGCATCGTTTTCCAGCGCTTCTACCACTGCCGGCTGCTGGGGATTTTCAGCCGCTGTTTGACTGTGCACGCACGGCACTGCCAAAAATAACAGTAACCCAATAAAGCGCAACCATGATTTCATGATTGGCGTTCCTTCTTAGTGGGCAATTGGTCGGCAGGCGGTTGACCGCCGAAGGCTGGTGCATTCTTGGGCTGCATAAGGCTGGCAATTTTTTTGGCAAAATCAGACGACGAAACAGCCTCAGTACTATCAATCACAGGCTGCTCAAAAACATGCAGTGTGTTGATACCACCTTGAGACACACCCAACAGAAGTTGCTGCTTGCCCGCTTCGACCATTACCAATCGCTCGCGAGGGCCCAGTGCGGTACTGGCTAAAATTTTGATATGCGGGCTGGCCATAAAACCGCCAGGGCCCATTTTTCGCACCAGCCAGGCCAATGCAAAAATTAACAACAATACGGCAAACAAGCCTAGAAACATTTGCAATACAGCGCCCTGCTCCTGAATGGCAGAACCAGTCGCCGGGGTAGCGGCAGAAGCATCAGTGTCGGCGAAGCAGGTAAGCCATAGGCTGCTGACGAATGCCAGCAGCGCTTGCAGTAGGTATTTAATATTCATTGTTTACCGTGAGCACAAAGGAACACTTAACGGAGCTTTTTGATACGCTCAGATGGACTGATAACGTCGGTCATGCGAATACCGAATTTTTCGTTCACCACCACCACTTCGCCATGGGCAATCAGGGTGCCATTAACCAATACATCCAGTGGCTCACCCGCTAGCCGGTCGAGCTCAATCACCGACCCCTGATTCAACTGCAGCAGGTTACGAATAGTGATCGAGGTGCGCCCTACTTCCATAGAGATGCTCACCGGAATATCGAGAATGACGTCGAGATCTTTACTCAACTGACCTACGCCGACATCTTGAAATTCATCCAGCGCTACCGGTTGTGCTTCATCTTCACCGGTTTCCTGCTCCTCCATCGCCGCAGCCCATTCGTCTGCCATGGCGTCTTGGTTCAGATCATCACCATCTGCATTATCGTTATCACTCATTTACTGCCTCCATCGACGACATCGCCTTCTTCGTCGTTACGTACAAAGTCTTGTATTTTCAGGGCCAGATTACCCTGCAGTTGGCCAAGCTGGGTTTTAAACATGGGCACGCCGTTAGCCGTGACCACATGAAAGTCCGGCATTTCGATAGGAATCACATCACCGGCTTTTAAATCGACAATATCCCTTAACGTGATATCCCGGCGCACAATGTCGCACTCCAGATCGACTCTGGCTTGCATGATGTCTTGCCGCAGTGCTTTCACCCAGCGGTCGTCACGTTCGTCGGTATCGGTTTGTAACCCCGCATCGAGCATTTCACGAATGGGCTCGATCATGGAGTACGGCAAGGTGATATGCAGCTCGCCACCACCCCCATCAAGCTCAACATGAAACGTGCTAACCACAACCACTTCACTGGGGCTAACGATATTGGCCATGGAGGGGTTAACTTCTGAATTGATGTAATCAAAATCGATCGGCATCACCGCTTTCCAGGCCTCGGCCAAATCCACAAAGGCCTGTTCAAGCACCATTTGCACCACCCGCAGCTCGGTAGGGGTAAACTCCCGGCCCTCGATCTTGGCGTGGCGGCCATCGCCACCGAAGAAGTTGTCTACCAGCTTGAAGACCAGCTTGGCATCAAGAATCACCAGCGCGGTACCCCGTAAAGGCCGGAATTTCACCATATTTAAACTGGTAGGCACGTACAGCGTGTGCACGTATTCGCCAAATTTTTGAATCTGAATCCCCCCCACCGAAACGTCGGCGGTGCGGCGTAGCAAGTTAAACATGCTGATGCGGGTGTAACGAGCGAAACGCTCGTTAATCATTTCCAGCGTGGGCATACGCCCACGCACAATGCGATCCTGGCTAGTGAGGTCATACGACTTGACCCCACCCGGTTCATCATCGGACTCGGTGTCTATATCGCCGTCATCGACCCCATGCAAGAGGGCATCGATTTCGTCTTGTGACAGCAGATCCTGCATATTTTTTGCTCGCTACGTATGTATTTCGTCAACCGACCACCAAACAACCACCACCACCTGCGTGGCAGAATAAGGCTGTCATTACTGCATCACAAAGTTGGTAAACAATACCTGCTCTACCCCTGGCTTGCCGATCTCCTGCTCCAACAGACGCTGAATTTCGGCCAGCGCCTCTTGGCGTAAAATTTCTTTACCTTCCGCGGTCTGTAGCTGCTCGTAACTCTGCCCACCAAATAACAACACCAGGCCGTTGCGAATCATCGGCATATGCAGTTCAATGGCCGCAATCACATCCTCTTCGCGGGTCATCAACGTCAGCTCAGCCTGCAGGTAACGCTGCCGCCCGCGGGCATTGAAGTTAACGATAATGGGCGGCTTAAGGGGGTAATAAATAGCCGGTAACAGAGCCTCCTCTATCGGCTCCTCATCTTCCACCATCATCTCTTCCGTTTCCTCGGGCTTTGGCCCCAACAGGGAAATGGCCAGTAAGGTTCCCCCTACCGACAAGCCAATCAGCAAAACGCCAACCAACGCCAATAACAAGATTTTCTTCTTACCCGTTTTTTTGCCGCCTTCTTCACCTTCGGCGACGTCTTCCTCATCTGCCATGTCAAAAACTCGTCAGCATTTGCTCTATAGGCATGGCCAGCAAGACCCATGCCATTGATAACCCGGCAAAACGCTAGTTCTGCCCCCATTGCTATAGTTTAGTCGCTGTACCAGCGACTAGAAGTGGCACATCCTGCTACAACTACCCCCAAGGGAGCAATCCCATTCGCCTGCAACAGTGTATTGTGCCAATGGGCAATACCAATCTCACGGCAATTTCACTACAATCGCGCCCCATCTACTTATTAACCCTTTCTTATCCATTTATTAGAAGACCTACCTGTCATGCTGCAAATTGTTCTTATTTGTCTGGCATTCCTAGCACTACTGGGGATTATGCTGGAGGAAGTCACACACATTAACAAAGCCAAAATTACCCTGCTGCTGGGCACTCTGTCATGGGTATTACTATTTGTATTTGCCGGTGACGAGCATACTCGCGCCGAGGTACATCACAGCCTCGAAACCAACATTACGGATATATCCAGTTTGTGGCTCTTTCTGGTGGCCGCCATGACGTTTGTGGCCTACCTCAACAAAAAAGGCCTGATCGAAAACCTGCTGCACCTGGCCATGCCAACCGAGATTTCAGAGCGCAAACTGCTGTTTCTCACCGGGCTGTTCAGCTTTGCTTTCTCGTCGTTGGCAGACAATATTACCGCGACACTGGTGTCAATTGCGTTAATTACCTCACTAGGGCTGCCGTTCAATAAGACGATTCGTTTTGCCGTACTGGTGGTATTTGCCGTGAACTCGGGGGGCGTTGCCCTAATTACCGGTGACGTAACCACACTAATGATCTTTCTTGAACACAAGGTCGCCATCGAAAACTTATTCTGGTTGTCACTGCCTTCCTTTGTGGCGGTGATGACACTGGCTGCCTTGCTCAGCGTGGGGATGTCTGGCCGAGTACGCATTAAAAAACAACAGCGCGAAGTCCGCCAGGTAGATTACTACATTGCCGCTATCTTTCTCTGCACCATCTTGTTTACCATCATCGGCAATATTCTGTACGAAATCCCACCCATGCTGAGCTTCCTGACTGGTTTGTCCATCATGTTTCTGGTGGCTCGCTTGTTTGGCGAAGACGACGACAAAGACCCGATTATGGAATACATTCGCTATATCGAATTTGATACGTTACTGTTCTTCCTCGGTATCCTTTTGCTCGTAGGCATGCTCGAACACCTGCATTTACTCGAGTTTTTGGTGAGCTTGTACCACGTATTACCGCCAGTGGCTGCCAGCTACATTATGGGCGTGATGTCAGCCACCGTTGATAACGTTCCCCTAACCGCAGCCCTGCTGAAAGCTAATATCGAGATGGATCTGCCATCGTGGCTGGCACTGACGTACGCCGTTGGTGTAGGGGGTTCACTGTTGATTATTGGCTCTGCAGCCGGCGTTGTTGCCATGAGCAAGCTACACGGCCTCACCTTTTTACGCTATGCCAAATACAGCTTCATTTTGCTGATGGTGTATACCCTGGGGTATTTTCTGGTATTGGGCCTGGGCAAGCTGCTCTGGGGCTAATACGTAAAAGCCGGTGGTAACACCGGCTTTTACGTCATTTCCAAATCGTTGCTCTGCTAGCTACTCCAACTTTTACCCTGGCACTTCGCTGGCCTCCTCGTCGGCAATGTCCAAGCCCATCAATTTTCTAAAGGGTGTATAGTTGTGCAATGGATGTAGTGCCACGTCGGCAATAATGTCTTCCCGAAAGCTGTCTTTTCTCGCCAATGCCTTACGCAAGTAACGCACAGCTTCATCCAGTTGATTCAACGCTGTGTAAGCACAAGCCAACTGATAGAAGGCATGGCCATGCCTGGCATCAATCGTTAATGCCTGCAAACACAAGTTCACCGCCCATTGCGGCTCACCCAGTTCAAGCACGGCGTCGGCCTTGTAACTTAACGCTTCGCAATCATCGGCACGCAGTGCCAATATCTTGTCATAAACCACTATTTTGCTGGCCGGGCTGGCCTCTTGCCCGGCACGCAACCACAACGACTGTACTTCCTGGGTGCGCTCAATTTCTTCACGGTTTTCTTCAATGTCTTGGGTTTTCTCTTTTAGTTGCAGCTCGATATTTTTCAACCGTTTTTCGTACTCTGTCACTAATTTAGAGATTTCTTCATCAGCTACTTTATGCACCCTATCTTTAATATCGCGAATCGAAGTCCAACCGACCAATACCATGACCGACGACGCTGCGGCAATCAGGTAAAAGAAGTAAGTGACAGTATCGGTTGCGTACGTAACCGCACGGTCGATAGCACTGTGCTCACGATCCACAATCTGTTGAATCATCTGACTTTTCTGCTGTGCCATGTCGGTTCGAAGCTGTTTCAACTCATCCAGCACATAGCGCTCAATAAACGGGGTGTATAACGGTTTGGTAAGGCCATCAACGTGCTCGCGCATGCTGTTCTCTTGCTCGGCGGTCAGCTCCGTTGTGCTACTAGACGCATGAGGTACCTCTTCGTCTGCCGCAACGACAAACGGGCTGCTGAGCAGCCCGTTTAGTAATATGATGCCGACAACACCAGACAGTGATTTAAATCTGTTTAAGATGCCAGACATATCGCCCTTCCGTGATCATGAATTTCTACCAACGCCTCATGCAGACTTTTTACAGTCTTTTCGTAGTCTTCTTCATCAACCACAAATTGCATGTCTACCTGGCGCATAGCCTGATGAATAGCCAGAACACTCACATCGCAACGGGCCACTGCCTGAACCGTTTTGGCAAGGATGCCAGGGATCTGCATGTCACTACCAATAGCCGATACAATCGCCACCTTGCGCTGATTAAACTCAGCCTCGGGAAACTGCTCTTCCAACGCCGCACGCACGCGCCTAACCGTTTTCAAGTTAGTCGCCAAATAGTGGGTAATCGTGTTGGCGTTAATGTCTTTTGACAGTACATGGCCTTTAAAGCGGCGAATAGTTTTTACGATTTGCTCATCATAAATGGTAAAATTGCCTGCCATATCCTGGTCAAACAGCTCCAGCGCGTACACACCTTTACAACCGGCAATGATCTCTACGCAAGGTTCCTCACTGACATAGTCACCCGTGATCAACGTACCTGCGTGCTCCGGCTCAAACGTGTTCTTAACCCGCAACGCAATATTGTTCTGGCGCAGCCCTTTGGCTGCTTTCGGGTGGATAGCTTCCATTCCCAAGTTAGCCAACTGGTCAGCAACATCATAGTTGGTTCGACCAATAGGTACAGCAGCATCCTCACCCACCAAACGAGGATCGGCACTGCTGAGGTGGAACTCTTTATGAATAATGGCCTCTTTGGCCCCAGTTAATACGGCAATGCGACTAAATGTCATTTCGCTGTAACCGCGATCAAACGACGACATTAAGCCTTCTTCACTATGTGCATAGCCGGTAACGATTGGCAGACTGATGGTGAGATCAATCTCACTAAAGGCTTCTTTGATACGCTCATCAAGCGACATATGCTTGGTAGCTTGCCAACCGGTAAGGTCGGTAAACACGGCATTAACGCCATCACGCTTCAGCAACCGGGCCGTATTCCAGGCACTGTGTGCCTCGCCTAAGCTTGCGAGCATTTCACGCACCGTTGCCAAGTGAGCACCCAGTTCAAAATGCCCGTGTCCGCACAGGTGATCAAGATTGGCAAGGCACTCTTCTGTATCTTGTAAACGTTTCTCGATAAATTCATTGGCATCGGCCAAATCTTTACCTTCAACGAACAAGTCCCGGTTAATACCTAGCATTTCTGTTTTCACCGCATCCAATGCTTCACGCCAGCTGCGGTCGTCCATGCTGCTGGCAAACAACCCATAAACACCGGGCTGACCCGTTTTTTTGTGTTCCAGTAGCTGGTTGGTAATACCACTGTACGCCGAGACCACAAAAATGCGGTGATACCAATCGCTGCCGTGATGTGGACGAAAAATAATGTTATCCCGTACAGACTTGTAGTCTGACATGGATGTGCCACCGATTTTTTCTACGGTATGCATGGCTAAATAAGCCTCCTTTCTAGTTAATCACTATAAAAATAAACACCGAGACGCCATTATGGCCAATGGGTTATCTATTACAGTGACTCGGCTTCCAGCGCATAAGATCCATCAGGCTCGTGCACTTCTTTACCATTAAGTGGTGGATTAAATACGCACGCTAACTTCATCTCTTTGGTAGCACGCAGCATATGCGAATCGTGTTTGTCGAGAATGTAGATGGCACCTGGTTTGATAGGATAACGTTTTCCATCTGCCAGCGTCTCTACTTCGCCTTCACCAGAAATGCAGTACACGGACTCCAAATGATTTTTGTAATGCAGGTGAAAATCCTTACCTGCAAAAATGGTCGTAATATGAAAAGAGAAGCCCATGTTGTCATTTTTCAACAACAACCGAGTACTATCCCAGTTGCCGTCTGGCGATACAATTTTGCGGCCTTCTTTTTCAGCTTGTTCTAAAGTTCTGTAAATCACGTTTCTATCTCACTACCAAAATATTTAACAAGTATACCAATAGCTGCAGGCAAGCCTGCAGCTTTTATCAATAATAATGGCCATTAGCCGGTCATTTTCACATCATCGAAGTAATCATTGGTTTCTGGAATATCGTCTTCAGCGGCACACACTTCACGGATACACTCTTCCAGAATATCGATACCACGAGTCAAGTTCGCCTGTGTAATGATCAATGGACACAGAAACTTTATCACCTGATCCTCGGCACCACTAGTTTCAATGACCAACCCTTTTTTGAAAGCTCTGCGCGTAATTTTCTCGGCAATTTCACCATTTACGCAGTTAATACCACGGAACATACCACGACCACGGGTGGTGAACTGGCCATTACCATATTTTTCTACAATAGCCTCAAGCCGTTGGGCAACATAATCACCTTTTGTTTTTACTTCCTGCGCGAATATATCGGTGCTCCAATAGTGTTCAATCGCGGCTTTTGCGGTGACAAACGCCAGATTGTTACCACGGAAGGTACCGTTGTGCTCACCCGGCTTCCAACGGTCTAGCTCTGGGCGAATAAGCACTACCGCAAATGGCAGGCCGTAACCACTTAAAGACTTCGACATTGTCACGATATCAGGGTCAATACCGGCTTCTTCAAAGCTGAAGAATGTACCCGTACGGCCACAACCGGCCTGAATATCATCAACAATCAACAGCACATCGTTACGTCGACAAACGTCTTGCAAGTTGCGTAACCACTCAAAACTAGCCGCGTTAATACCACCCTCACCCTGTACGGTCTCAACAATAACGGCTGCAGGCTTATCAACACCACTGCTGGAATCACCCAGTACTTTATCCAAGTAATAGGTAGTATCTACTTCATCACCCAGATAACCGTCGTATGGCATACGGGTAACCCCTGCCATGCTTACACCCGCTGCACCACGGTGATGGGAGTTACCGGTAGCTGCCAAAGCTCCCAAGCTCACACCGTGAAAACCATTGGTAAACGTAATAATGTTTTCACGGCCCTTTATATTACGCGCCAATTTCAAGGCTGCCTCCACCGCATTAGTACCGGTAGGCCCAGTAAACTGCACCACGTAATCCATATCGCGTGGTTTCAGAATTTTTTCATTAAATACTTCAAGAAACTCGCCTTTTGCCTTGGTGTGCAAATCGAGCCCGTGACAAATCCCATCTGCTTCGATGTATTCGAGCAAACGCTCTTTGAACAGGTTGTTATTGTGACCATAATTCAACGTGCCTGCACCTGCGAGGAAATCCAGGTACTCGTTACCATCTTCATCGTAAAGAAACTCACCTTTCGCACGGTTAAATACACGTGGAAAAGAGCGTGCATACGATTGAACTTCCGATTCAATTTCCTCAAAAATTTTCATTACCTTAAGCTCCGTGTTGTTAATTTTAAATGATTTGAAAACTGGTTTATCTAGTAACTGCTTAGCCGTCGGCTGGCCGCGCAATCGCACACCGCAGCCAACCTGCTTAATTCGAACTTACGTAGCCTGTCCCTTTAATGGCCCAATAGTCACCAGCCTTTCGCTGTCGTGAAGGCCATTAAAATGGCGATCTTTATCAAACATGTCAGTGTCTTTGAGCGATGTATTCAGCTTTTCGGCAAGGCGACGAAACAGCGTCCACGACGCCTCATTGTCTGCGGTAATAGTCGTATCGATGTAACGCACACCGACCAATTCAGGTCGCGCCAAAATACTTTTGATCATTCGCGTTGCCAGCCCCATGCCGCGCGCCCGCTCATCCACAGCCACTTGCCATACAAACAGCGTGTCTGGCTTGGCGGGAACCACATAGCCACTTACAAAACCCACCAGTTCACCCCCAAGCTCTGCCGCCACACTGGTACCGGCAAAATGCGAACACTGCAACAAATTGCAGTAGGTTGAGTTGGTATCGAGCGGCGGACAGCGCTTGACCAGTTCGGCAACCCAGTGGCCGTCTTCTGAAACCGGCTTTCGGAAGTTCACAGCGGTGCTCGACTGCTTTTCTATCAATTCTTTCGCACTCAATTGATTTCACCTCAATTATTTATAGCACTAACTAGATTTACAAAAAATCTATTAAAAAAGTTCATAAAACGCTGATTTTAGCGATTTTGTTTGAAATTATGGCGCAAAAAACGGTAATATTTATTTAGATGTCTATATATTTTACAGGAATAAGTGAAAAAATCCATCCCAATTCAATATTCGACGAAGGATTAAAGAATGAATGCCAAACCAAAACCCCTGACAAAGGGGGCCCAAACTCAGGGAAAGCCCTCTATAATGTCGGGCAGAAAGAAACTGACCCCCTATCAGAGGATGCCGGATATTTTGAAAAGTATAGATTCTGTACTGGTTGCCCTGCGCCGCGTCATCAGAGCAACCGACCTGCACTCAAAGCATTTAGCCAAAACCACCGGGCTGACAGCCCCGCAGATACTGTTGCTACAAACCATTCGAGATCAGGGTGCAGTAACCATTGGCGAGCTGGCCACGAACATGAGCTTGAGCCAAGCCACCGTGACGACAATTCTGGATCGACTGGAAAAGCGGAAACTGGTTGTGAGAGAGCGCTCTTCTGAAGACAAGCGCAAAGTGCACGCCTATCTGACTGATGATGGCATGGAAATGTTGCGAAATGCACCGATCCCACTGCAGGATCACTTTGCCCGCCAGTTCAATGACCTCAAGGAATGGGAACAAACAATGATTATTTCGTCGCTACAGCGGGTCGCGCAAATGATGGATGCCCAGCACATCGATGCCTCGCCGGTGCTGGACGTAGGCATGCTGGACCGCTTCGATACGTCTGTGGACAAAATGGAAGCATACGACGAGACCAATACAGATGGAGGCCCAGAAACACGCTAGGTAGCCAGCCCTAATCCAGCAAGCTACCTATAAAAGTCACTTAAACGTAGTGATCTATACCCCCTACACGAGTAACTGCAGTAATCGCCGGCTCTTCATCAGTCGAGCCATCCTGTCCCCTCGATTGCGGACTGTCAGAATCGCGCTCTGACTGACCATATTGTGAAGCAGACTGATCAGACACATCAACACTGCCCAAGTCGAGACCTTCTTCAGCAAACATCTCACGCAGGCGTACAGCCCCCTGATCCAGCGCATCACGCACAGCGCTGTGGTGAACCACAAACGATACATGCGCCTGCTCATTGGCGACTGATACCCTGACCTGCATAGGGCCCAGTTCAGGTGGATCAAGATGAATCTCTGCTTCTTGCAAGTTTTGGCTCGCCATCCACATCACTTTTTCGGAAACGGCAGCATTCCACTGGGGCTGACCAACCGGCACATTGATGACGGTAGACAAACCACCGGAGACCCTTGCCGCTGTATTGCCCGTAGGCAAAGCCTGGGTTAAGCGGATCGCGGCCAGTGCGGCAGACGTTGTTTCATCCGTATCACCAACATCAGCGCCAACGTCGCCGGTTTCCTGCACCACCTGCGCCCACTTTGCCAGCCCTCCTTTCTCCGTGAGCTGTGTCTGTATTTGCAACCCTTCAGTCACATCAACAGTACCCGAAAGCGGCAGGTCAATCGCTTGCGAAAATGAGTCGACAGGCAAATTGCCCCGGCCTTGCATCAAACCGCTATTAGCAAATGCACCGGGCTGCGTTGACGCAACCAATTTATTAACATCACTTGACTGCGCGCCAGCCCATAGATAGTCAAGAGCAGGTGCAACAGTCACCTCGACCAAATTGGCGTCAGTATCACCTTCTGGCAATACGCCATCCGGCACATTCTCTACCTCCAGTGTTAGTCCGGACGCAACATCCTCAACGGATGGGGCGCTGGCCTGCCGCTGGAAAAAAGGCAACGGCTCTACCTGCCCATAAACCGCATCCAAAGCCAGCGGCTCTACCTGCCCATAAACCGCGTCCAAAGGTAGCGGCTCTACCTGCCCATAGGCCTCATTTAAAGCCGTGTCATTGTTGACCAAACCATCTAAGACTCTACCAACAAGAAGCTCGCCACCTGTCTGCTGGCCAGTCTCCCCAGCCACTACCTTATCAGCAGACAAGTCACCAGCACCGGCTGGCTCAGTGTCACTTACAGCGGAGGTATTCGAATCACCCGGGCCTTCGGCGTGCTCTTCAACAACACCATCTTTAACTTTAGTACCACTAGCTTTCGCTTTATCCGAATCGTCGGCAGTGGAGTTATTACCCGCAGGCCGCTGTTCAGACCTACCGGCCGTATTGCGTTTTTCATTCACACCCTGCTGCGCAGTGCCACTATCACCCGCCACTTTAGTTGCCTCGCGGGCACCCTTTGCTGCCTGCTGTTCAGACAACACACTGGAAAACGACGTTGTATCGGCAGTAGCAAAATCAGGTAGCAGGTCTGCCCCTTTAGCGACGGCTCCGCGATTTCCTGACGACATACCAGCTACACTGGCATTGGTATTGATGGCACCCATTTACCACTCCCAATCGACAAACGTAATAGACACAGAACACCCACAGCCGGTAAAAACCGGCAATCCAAAGGCAAGTTATTGCCACGTGGCAGCTGCGGGTAATCCAGTTGCTGCCGCACCATTCCGAAATAACAACGCATTTGGCGGCAAACAGTCCTTACACGGGATACAGCAAAGTAAGTGCCACATTGTGAGAGATATTACAAGGAAGGAAGAAAAGCCAGCGGGACGTCGCTGGCATGAGTAAAAAACAATTAAAGATAGGTCGCCAAAAGAGTATTAACCTGTACTAGCTCGGCTTCAATAGCATCAATCTGGCTGTCTAAACCATTGATATTACCCTCAATTCCAGCCTGCTCAACCTGAAAACAAAGATCAGCTAACGCCTGAGCCCCAACATTGCTGGCACTACCTTTAAGGCTGTGAGCAACCCGTCTTATGCTATCGGCACAGGTAACTTCACTGGCCTGCCTGAGCTGCTGTAACCGCTCCTTCGAGTCATTGATAAACGTTTGTAT
Source organism: Cellvibrionaceae bacterium (assembly GCA_050289485.1). Classification (GTDB taxonomy): domain Bacteria; phylum Pseudomonadota; class Gammaproteobacteria; order Pseudomonadales; family Cellvibrionaceae; genus JBNKFV01. Next base: position 368,056 of record JBNKFV010000015.1, on the reverse strand, counting down.
GAGCAAGCCAAAGTCATCCTCCATAATCTCCCGCAACGAATCTAGGATATCTCCGTCAACGTGTTCTGCCATGCACCCCCCCATCTTGCTATGCCTTAAAACAAAGTTTAGCACCCAGCATTGCTTTTCGCGCCAAAATACTCACGTTAGTGCCATCCACACTATAAAAATAGAACAAAGGAACCTGGAAGTATAAAAACGCCAGTGTTGATTGCTGCAACACTGGCGCATTTTCGTCACGTTACTTCTTGTCTTCAACACCATTAGTACTATAACCCGCCAGTCAAGCTAAGCAGGATTACTAAAACAGCGTAACGACCTATTCTTCTCGTTCTTCCCAGGAAAAAATGACTTCAACATGGTTACCCTTACCATGGTAAACCACCTCGTCACAAATACTGTTCAGTAACTTAATACCCCGCCCAGAGAAGCGGCCAGCTGTATCCTGGTCAGTTTTCATCATCTCATTAAGGGCATCTACTTCATTGAAACCCTCACCACTATCGGTAACCGTAATCTTCAAGCGGCCACTGGGTACGTCGGCAGCAATTTTTTCATGAGCCAAAGCAAATCTGACAAAACCTTCTTTAGTTTCCGACAGACGCTGTTTGCGTAACTCGTAGTAGTGCAAAAAGCCGTCAGGATCCTGCTTGAGGCTAGAACTCAAGCCCAGAACACCATGCTCCAGCGCATTCGAGTAAAGCTCTGCCAAAATGGTGTACAAGTCACTGGTGTGCCCGCGCAAGCCACGCACCTCGTTGAGAATATTGACCAATATAGGTAGCGGATTAAAACCTGAGAAAGTACTCGCCCTCAGCTCAAACTCCATGGACCAGTCAACCAGCCCCTCCTCGTGTAGCTGTGGCGTGACGACGGTAGCCTGGATTGCATCCGAATCAACTATCTCAATACCAAAAACTGTGAGGTCATCATCTCGTTCATGTTCCCCCATAAACTGGTGCACATTGTCGACAATGCTGTTTAGGAGATTTTCAGGCTTTGGCTGGTTTTTGAACACATTTAGCAGCCGCTCTTCACCAAACATTTCCCCAGCCGGATTGCGCGCCTCATGCACCCCGTCAGACCACAAAAACACCCGGTCGCCAAGCGACAATTCATAACGCTCAAAGCGTGCTTTAAAGTCTTTGTCTGACAAGATACCCAAGGGCAAATTACGTGAATCAAGTGGGGTGATGGAACCATCTTTGGCACGATACAGATAGCCCGGAGGCAAACCACCACTCCACACCTTGATATTGCGCTCGCGAAAATCGATATCGACCATCGATGCACAACAAAACATACCCACAGGCAAAATATCTTTGAGTTTACGGTTGATTTCTCGGGCGATATCAACCAGAGAAAAACCTTTCCCAACCATGCCATAAAAGGTGGTTGCCAAGGGAATAGACCCCATAGCTGCCGGCAATCCATGCCCGGTAAAATCACCCAATAGCGCCATGATATTGCCCGAGGGCCGCACCCCTGCGACCAACACATCACCATTGAAAATGGATAAGGGCGACAGATAATACTGAATATTGGCTGCATTAAGACAACCACTGTGAGCAATATTGTCGAATACTGCTTTGGCAATATTCTGCTCGCGGATAAGCTCGTTGTTATGCTGGGCAATTTTGTCGCGCTGCGACAAAATAGTCGTTTGCATGCTGCGCATGCGTGCAAATGCACTGATTTTTGCCTGCAAAATAACCTTGTTGTAGGGTTTAGATAAAAAGTCATCGCCTCCGGCGTCGAGACACTTTACTAGCGAATCAGTGTCTGACAACGACGTCAGGAAAATAATAGGAACAAATTCCTCACCGGCAATAGCACGAATCTGCCGGGCCGCCTCAAAGCCGTCCATGGTCGGCATAAGGACATCCAACAACACAATGTCGGGACGCTCTTTGGCATATGCTTCAACTGCCTGTGCGCCGTCACCAGCGCTGACCACAGGGTAACCAAATTGCTTAACCAACCGCTCCAGAATCAAGCGGTCGGTTACTGTATCATCGGCAACAAGCACCTTCACAGCGGTAGCTGTCTTTTCATTCAATGAGGAAGGGGAATGTAATGATGAGCGTTTCACTGGCACTATTCGATGTTAAATAGTTTTTCAAAATTCGAAATGCTCAGAATTTTCTTTACGTCTGGACCGCAGTTAGCAATCTTGATATTGGCATTATCACCGCCTGCGTGATCTCGCAATAACAACAGCATACCCAGCGCCGAGCTGTCGAGATACGTGGTATCTCGCATATCGATACAATACCGCGACGGCATACGATCGAGCGACTCATAAGCACTACGAAACTCTTGGTGGGAGGTAAAATCAAAACGTCCCTTGATTGCTATGACCAGTTCTGAGCCATCTGCAGTAAGAGTATGAGAAATCGACATATTTCGCCCCTTTTTATAGGTCCTAAGCAAACATCGTTACGGTACAACATAACTGTTATCAAACATATCCATGAGGGTAACCCCCTGGAATCCACAGGGGAGCAACTCCCTGAGCTTATCTCGCTGGGCACAAACTGCCCACGATCTACTACGCATTATTTAACAAGTATAGAAAAAATAAACCTAAAGTCTGTGATCCTGAACTATTTTTTACCGCCGCCGATTCAGCGTCAGGCAGCGCTGGTATAGGCCTGTTGTAAAATAAACGCTCCAATTTTACCAAGCGGCAGAACATGAGCGATAGCACCTAACTCGATTGCCACTCTGGGCATTCCCCAGACAATACTGGTTTTTTCATCCTGGGCGACCGTCATAGCACCGGCTTTGCGCAGCGCTAGCTGCGCTTCGGCGCCATCTGCCCCCATGCCCGTAAGCATAGTGACACAACAATTAGGGCCATACACGTTCAATACCGAACGAAATAATACCTCTACGGAAGGCCGGTGTCGGTTGACCCTTTCCGTTGCCAGTAATCTGCAGACCGATCCAGTGGCAGTTCGTTCCACCACCAAATGGAAATCACCTGGCGCAATATAGGCATTTCCCGGCCGTACGGGTTGACCATCTTCTGCTTCATAAACGTTTATAGCACAGAGTTTGTCCATTCGCTTCGCAAAAGACGTAGAAAACCCAGCGGGAATATGCTGAGTGATAAGAATGGGCGGACTCTCTTCGGGTAAGGTTGTTAATACCTCTTTAATGGCTTCAGTACCCCCCGTCGATGCCCCAATAACACTGACATACTTGCGTTTCAAGCGCTGGCCAGCGGGTACCATACTGCGCCTAACCGGTGCCGGGTCACTGACAAATGCACGTACACGGGCTTTAGCTACCGCCAGTACTTTGTCGGTAATTTCTTCTGAATAGTCTGCCAGGCTAGCCCCTGCCTGGGGTTTGGCAATAAAGTCAACGGCACCCAGCTCCAAAGCCTCCAATGTGGCTGGCGCGCCAATTTGGGTAAGTGTCGATACCATCAACACTGGCATAGGACGCAACCGCATTAGATTTTTGAGAAATGCCAGACCATTCATACGGGGCATTTCCACATCCAGTGTCAATATATCGGGGTTGAGCTGCTTGATTTTCTCCCGTGCATCATAGGGATCGACGGCAGTACCCACCACCTCTATGCGCGGGTGCGAGTTCAATATCTCTGCCAACATGCTGCGCACTAACGCCGCATCGTCAACAATGAGCACTTTGACTTTTTTCATATAACCACTCAAAACAATTCGATATCACCAGTTTGCGGTGCTTCTTGAATGGTTTCAATATAACGTTTTTCGCGTTGCTCTAGAGTGCTGTTAGCAACTTTACGCAGCTTTTTCATTTTGACGGCACCGGTATCGGGAAAATACAGTACCTTGCGTGGATAAATATCCCCGGTATCTTCCGCTGTTATCTTGAGCCCCTCAGTACGCAAAAACTCATGCACAAAACTCACATTATTAGCGCCGACATTTGTCATATTCGCCAGTACACGACCGCCACCAAAAATTTTTACTTCAAAATTGCGTTTACTACCACCCTGTTTGAGAATTTCGTTAATAAGATATTCCATCGACCAGTTGCCATACCGCGCTGCGTTGCTGTCGAATCCCCCCTTCCAGTCAGGGCTACTCATTTCGCCCTTCAGAGGTAACATGAAATGATTCATTCCACCCACACCGATCACTTTATCTCTAATGCAGGCGGATACACATGAACCCAACACGGTAACAATCATCTCGCCATGACTACTCACATAAAATTCACCAGGCAATATTTTTGCCGCAAAGGCGTTCATTTGCCGATCCCAATACCGATTGATATGCTCAAAGCCCGGAATCGCTTGGGGCAGCTTCGATGGATCACTATTTTTTCTCATTTATTTTACTCGTTGATAAATCGTACGCCCTAACCCCTTGAAACGAGTAGACACACCATTGAGATTTTCAGAATGCCCAATAAATAAATACCCGTTTGGCGTTAACATGCCTGCAATTTTATCGAACAATTTTTTTTGGGTTTCTTTATCAAAATAAATCACCACATTGCGACAAAAAATAAAGTCAAAAGGGCCTTTCATTGGCCAGTCATGCAATAAGTTTAGTGGATTAAACGTAATCATCTCGCGAATTTCGTCTTTAACGCGAACAGTACCATTACTGTGATTCTGCAAAAACCAGCGTTTGCATAAAGCAGGATCTAACCCGGCAATACGGTCTTTGGCATAAATACCGTCGCGGCCTTTTTTAACCACATTCGTGTCGAGATCGGTAGCGAGAATTTTTAAATCGGCTTTATTACCCGGGAGCAATGCTTTGAGCGTCATCGCTATTGAATAAGGCTCTTCACCGGTAGAACAGGCACATGACCACACTCTAATCCGCTGCCCAGTCATCACCTTTTTTCGTAGATCTGCTGCCAGATTAGTGCGGATAAACTCGAAATGATGACCTTCCCGAAAGAAAGCTGTTAAATTGGTGGTAATTGCATTAATAAAGCGGCCCAGCTCAGGGTTCCCCTCTATCAGCAACATGTCACAATAGGTATCAAAATCAGGCAGGCGCAACTCACGTAAACGACGCGCCAACCGACTGTAGATCATATTGCGCTTATGATCGCTGAGTTTGATACCTGTTTTTTCGTAGGCAATACGTTTAATAAATTCGAAGTTTTTCGTCGTTAGGGGAAATTCTTTTTCGGAAAACTCATAATTGTTGTCAGGATATTGCCCTTTCATTAAGGTATACCTTAAAAATCGGTCACTACGTACCGCAACCCAATATCGACGGCTCGTACAAGCCAACGCGATTCACTAGTATTCGCCTGTCAAAGGAACAAGTAATCAGGATCAAAACGGCAAGCCGGTCATTTTGGAAGAGGGCCGAGAATTGCGTTTTCGGCCCTCTCATAAAGACTCGTTTACAGATGAGGCTTAACTAGAAATCCTCCCACTCGTCCTCATCTGCAGCTGGCTTATAGCGCGCCGCTTTAGCTGGTGCGGCCTCTCTATGTACCTTGCGTTCGCGCTGAGGCATGTATACCAGCGTATCAGAGTCAGATGTGCCTGAACGCCCACCCATTTGACTGCTTACGGTAAAGAAGTCCATCATCTGACTCATGCTGCCAGCCTGCTCTGCCAGTGACTCACCGGCAGCTGAAGCTTCCTCTACCAATGCGGCGTTCTGCTGCGTCATTTCATCCATTTCAGATACAGCAGTATTCACCTGCTCAATACCCGACGTCTGCTCCTGAGCCGCATCGGCGAGATCGCGCATAATCACCGTGACTCGCTCAACGGCCTCTACGATCTGCTCCAGGGTTTCACCAGAAGCATTCACCAGGCGTGTACCGTCTTCCACTTTTGCAACACTGTCACGGATCAGGTCTTTGATTTCTTTCGCTGCCGCTGCAGAGCGCTGCGCAAGATTACGTACCTCGCCGGCTACCACTGCAAACCCTCTGCCCTGCTCACCCGCACGGGCAGCCTCTACTGCAGCGTTTAGTGCCAACAAGTTGGTTTGAAAAGCAATTTCATCAATCACGCCGATAATGTCGGAAATGCGTTTACTGGCTTTATTGATTTCTTCCATGGATACAACGGCATCGTTAACCACCGAACCACCATGTTTTGCTTTTTGCTGTGCATCAGAGGCAAGACGGTTGGCTTCGACCGCATTTTCGGCACTCTGACGTACGGTGGAAGTCATCTCCTCCATACTTGATGCCGTCTCTTCCAGGGCTGAAGCCTGCTCTTCTGTGCGCTGACTTAAATCAGTGTTGCCCTGTGCAATTTCGTTGGCTGCCGAAGTAATCGCGCTGGAAGACTGGCGAATATTCGCAATCACATCGGTGAGTTTGTCGGCAGTCGCATTCACGTCATTTTTCAACTGACCCAAGGCACCTTCATAATCCCGGGTGACACGCTCGGTAAGATCACCTTTCGCCATGGCACCCAATACTCTCACAATATCGTTGATGGCCACCTCTACCGTACCCATCACCTGATTCAGACCTTTACTGAGATTAGCAAAAAAGCCCTCCTTACCTTCCATGGCAATTTGCTTGGTAAAATCACCATCATTCGCAGCATTCACTACTTCGGCAATTTCGCGCTCGATCATCACCTCTGCCGTGCGATCAATCCATTGCATAATGGTACCAATACGATTGCCATCGAGGTCATACCAAGGCTGAAAAATCAATCCAAAATGCAAGTTAGCTATTTCAATACTGGTGCGATAGGGCTCACGCAACGCACTGAGCATTTGTCGTTGATGGGAGGGATTTTTATGGAAAACATCGATACAGCTGCCCATTAGTTTATCGACCGAAAAGCTGGGTAACGCTGTTCGCAATGCGGATTCACGATAGCGCATCAGTTCAAGGAATTCATCGTTCAAATAAACAATATTGAAATCGTTATCAGCCATCATGATATTCGCCTGGCTGCCTTTTAACGCGCTTGAATAGTTAGCAATTTTACGGTTTTCGACTTCCTGCAGTTTGCGCTCGGTAACATCTGTTGCAAACTTGACGACTTTAAACGGCTTGCCGTTCATATCCAGAATAGGGTTGTAAGTGGCCTGAATCCAGACTTCTTTTCCGCCTTTACCGATACGAAGGTACTCTGCAGCTTGATACTCGCCACGATTTAATGCCTCCCAGAAATTACGGTATTCTGCAGACTCGACTAAATCCTTTTGTACAAATATGCGGTGATGTCGCCCTTTCACCTCATCCAAGCTATACCCCAATGCATTCAGGAAGTTCTCGTTGGCATTGAGAATAGTGCCGTCCATACTGAAGGAAATTACCGCTTGAGCCTTGTCGATAGCTGCCAACTGCCCCTCAAAATCGGCACGCTGCAGCTTTTGCTCCGTCACATCGGTTGCAAATTTAATCACAGACACAGGCCGTCCAGTGCTGTCAAATATCGGATTGTAAGATCCCTGAATCCATACTTCTGAACCGTCTTTACGAATACGCTTGAATTCGTCGACCATAAATTTTCCAGCGTTTAAGTCACTCCAGAACTGTCGATATTCAGGTGAATTACGGTAAGCAGGCTCAACAAACATACTGTGGTGCTTACCCTTGATTTCATCCAGGGTATACCCCATGGCTGCGAGGAAATTATCATTGGCATGCTTAATGGTACCGTCGAGCTCAAATTCGATAACGGCTTGCACGCGATTCAAGGCATCTACGGTTCCCTGATTCGAACTGCCACTTGAACCTTGGGTAGATAGGCCTGTCATCATCAAGCCACCACTCACCAATGCTGCGATTACCAACAATAACACCGGCACGATCAATACCGGGCTCTCGGCAATAGCGACATACGTAAGCACCACCAATAAAGCTAAAAATGGAGCGCCTATTACTAAGTACAGTTTATTTTTTTCACTCAGGTTTTTCATGACTCGTATTCCCATCACCTCGTGCTGCTTAGGCTTAACACCTGCTACTTGCCTCGACAAAACACTATTTAGTTACTCAACCATATTATCGGCCAACTGCACCAACTGTTCTGAAACTTCTTTCAAATTCGGTAAATCGTCGATACTGAGCAGCTGGTTAATATTCAGCAAAATCACCATCTTGCCATCAACACTGGCCAGCCCTCGGATGTAATCCGTTTTCACCGCATCGCCCAAATCTGGTGGTGTACGCATGTCGGCGGCCGACAGTGTGTACACATCGGATACGGCATCAACCACAATGCCCATAATTCGACTACTCGTCTTGCCTTGCACCTTCAACACAATCACAACAGTCAAAGGTGTATATTCAACCACTTTAAGGCCAAAGCACTGGCGCAAGTCGACAATCGGCACAATGGTGCCACGCAAATTAATCACACCTTTAATATGAGCAGGTGCATTTGGTAACGGTGTGGTTTTTTCCCAGCCGCGAATTTCCTGAACGCAAAGAATGTCTACACCATATTCTTCGCCCGCCATAATAAAAGTAAGATATTGATCGTCGTCGGCTTTGGCGTCGTGCCCTATACCAACACCTGCCAGTTCACCGGTTTCAGCATCTGTATTTTTGATCGCGTCCATCATTGATACCAACTACGTTTAATAAAATAGGTTGCATTACTGCAAAGTGACACTGCCCGTAGGAAAATCATCCTTTATTACACGGTGACTCTCAGCCAACGTAGTGACTTTTTTCGTTTTCTGGTGATTGTATCCAGCCAGCTTCACAATCCCAGGAAGATCCAGAATCAAAGCAACCGTTCCATCCCCAAGGATAGTTGCTCCTGAAATTCCTTCCACTTTACTGTAATTCTGCTCAAGGCTTTTGATCACCACCTGCTGCTGCCCCAGTAACTCATCTACCACCAGACCTACGTGTTCTCCCTCACTTTCAACCACTACCAACAGCGAATCATCAAGAATGCGGCTAGACGGCTCCACATTAAACACGTCAAACAAGTTGATGATGGGCACATATTCATTGCGTAACTGAAACACATCACAGCCACCAGCAACCCGATTCACCGCACCGCCACTGGATTGCAGTGATTCGATAATGGAAATCAGAGGGATAATATAGGTTTCTCCGCCTACCTTGACCAATTGCCCATCGAGAATAGCCAAGGTTAAAGGCAAGCGAATGGTAATTTTCGACCCTTCACTTGGCGTAGATTGAATTTCAACCGTACCGTTTAATGCCAGAATGTTCTTACGTACCACATCCATGCCAACGCCACGCCCACTCACATCGCTGACTTCTGATGCGGTGGAAAACCCTGGTTGAAAAATAAGATCGTAAACCTGTTCATTCGTCAGCGTGCTGGCATCGACCTCACCAATCAAACCGCTTTGCTGAGCTTTTTTGAGTATTTTTTCACGATGTAAACCACGGCCATCATCAACAATTTCGATAACAACATTACCACCTTGATGATATGCATTTAATGTGACGGTACCAGCAGCCGATTTACCAGCGGCAACACGCTCTGCTGGCATTTCAATACCGTGATCAACGGAATTGCGAACCAAGTGCACGAGTGGATCGCCAATTTTTTCCATCACAGTTTTATCAAGTTCGGTTGTCTCGCCAATCATTTCCAAATTAATCTGTTTGCCAAGGCGTTTACTTAAATCTCTCACCATGCGTGGAAAACGGCTAAAAGCGAAGCTAATCGGTAGCATCCGAATACGCATGACACTCTCTTGTAATTCACGCGTGTTTTGCTCAAGCTGGCCCAAACCTTCAAGCAACTTAGGCAATTTTTCTACCTCAAACTCACTACCCAACTGCCCCAGCATAGACTGCGTAATAACCAGCTCACCAACCATATTGATCAATGTATCAATTTTATCTATATCCACACGAATCGATGTGGTTTCCGGTGCTTTCGACGGGGATTTTTCTGTCTTGACAGCTTTTGCCGCTTCTACTTTTTTATCCGCGGCAGTTGCAACCTCAGCAACAGGAGGCTGAGCTACAGGGGTATCGGCAACGGTTTCAGGCTGGCAAATCTCATTAGCAGACACTACATCGGGTAAGGCTGCAGAAGTGCCTTCAACAGGGCTGTCGGCTTCAGCATTATCAACACCTATATAAGTGAGTGTAATGTCGGCCTCGTCCGCTACCCATTCAAATACCTCATCGATGGCAGACTGGGTGATGGAACCTTGGCTTTCCTCCAGCGTTAGTTGCCAACTTAAATAACAGGTTTCAGGGGTAAGATTGCCAAACTCCGGTAACTTATCAATATCAACCGCTACCGACAAATCACCTAATTCTTCCAACAAAGCGAACATGCGGCTAGGGTCATTACCCGTACGGTAAATATCTTCATGAGGAACAAAACTGATCAGCCAATGACCAGTACCAGCCGAGCGCTGAGTGACCTCACCTGCTGCACTGGCATCAATTTGTTGAATGTGCAAATCACTTTCATCTACGACCCATTCAAATATTTCTTCGATAGCCGCCTGATTTTTTGCACCACTGACGGGGCTCTGGAATTCTCCTGGTGTTGTCAACGTGAGGATCCAGCTGAGATAAGACTGTGCAGGATCCATCGCCGATAACGCGGGCAAGTTTTCACTATTTACATTAACTGCCAACGTACCCAACGCTTCGAGTTCGCTGAACATACGTACAACGTCGTTTCCGGTTTTCAAAACATCGGCACCCGGCGTAAACTGAATTTGCCAGACGATGTCATCGCCGGCCACGTTGTGTTGTGTTACTGATGCAGGTACCTCTGCCACCGTTTCCGTACTTTCTTCCGCTACAGAACCTGGTTCAACGGTTTCATCTTCCGTAAGGATGGCTTCGAACTGCTGTTTTAGACGCTGACTCTCTTGTGAGTTTGGTTCCTCGCCGTTTTGCAACACCGAAAGTACATCGCGCAAGCAATCTACAGACGTAAGAAACAAGTCAATATGATCTTGCGTGATGGCCCGGCGACCATCGCGAATTTCGTCGAGCAAGGTTTCTAATACGTGGGTGAAGTCTGCCACAACGGAAAAGCCAAAGGTTGCACTTCCCCCCTTTATCGAATGAGCAGCACGAAAGATGCCATTGATCAGCTCTGCATCCACCGCAGACGGATCCAACGCCATGAGCGAGGACTCCATTGCATCCAGGCCCTCAAAACTCTCTTCAAAAAATACTCGATGAAACTGAGAAAGATCTATGCTCATCTTAACTGCCCGTCAAAACCATTTATTCATTTCAGTATCAAGCTTCAAACCTGATTAGAGCACTTTTTTTATCGTGGCTAATAACTGCTCGGGGTTAAACGGTTTAACGATCCAACCCGTTGCCCCTGCTGCTTTGCCGGCGCCTTTTTTATCGGTACTGCTTTCTGTTGTCAGCATCAGAATAGGAGTAAACTTGTAGTTGCTTAGTTGACGTAATTTGGTCACCAGCGTGATGCCATCCATGCGCGGCATGTTCACGTCAGAAAGCACCAAATCAAAGGTACTTTTCTGTGCTGCGGCCAGTGCTTCATCCCCATCACTCGCTTCAACCACATCGTGACCGGCCCCCTTGAGGGTGAATGCCACCATTTGACGCATTGAAGCAGAGTCGTCTACGGCCAATATCTTTGCCATTCAAAATCTCCATGACTTATCGTTTAGGTTTTATACGTTGATCTCATTTATAACGAGTTGCGCGCCAAGCCAAGCTTGTGAGTTGATGACCAATTAATAACCCCCACACGCCCCGGTTACATTCGTTACACCACTGGAGCAAACCCCAAAACTTTTTCCATGCCCAATAACTCAGCGGCGTTACGCAGTTCGGCTGACACATCCACCCACGAGCACTGCAGGTCGCGTTTTGCAAGTTCCACCGCAAACGCCCCCAGCAACTGAATGGCCGCAGTATCAGCTCTGGTGACACCCGCGGCCTTGATTGATACCGGTTTATCTTTTTGCAGCATCTCTTCCAATTGCTGGTGCAGGCCCTCAACCACGGCAATGGTAAGGTTTTCCGGCAACTGGATAGTATTGCCTTTTGGCATAGCGTTGACCTCTATCACACTAAAGTAGCAATCTCCTGCCATTTATACCCATAGGGTATTTAAACAGGTGCCTATTAAGTGTAGACACTACTTTTAAAAATTCCGCAAATTCATTGATCAACCCAGAATCTTTAACACTGGCGTACTGCAACATTCATCGGCACGAGCTGAATTTTCTGGAGGGAAAAGGAAGGAAAGGATTAAAAAGGAAACACTAACCTTTCGTATTATTAACCCGGTAACAATGCTTGCTGGGTTAATAAGCGGCGCACGGACGCGCCGCCATTGGCCGCAGGCCAATGTAAGCCTTGAAAATACAAGGGATTTCGCAAAATTCCGCGGGTATTTTCAAGGCGCGCGACAAAAATAGATAAGGAGATCTATTTTGTCGTCGGTTTAATAGTATAACGACTACTCAACAAATGTGTCTGGCTGGCAAGCTCATCCAATTCCTTCTGCAAGAGCTTATCCATGGCCTGCGATTCGGCCTTTTCGTATTGCTTGATCAGCTCGGCCATTTTTTCGCGCCGCTGATAGATGTTTAGCCACACGTCTTTTAACTGCTTTAGCGTAGCTTCCATTCCCACCAGTTTGCTCTGCTGGGCTTCTACCGTTGACGAAAGGTGGGCTAAAAAATGCCGTTGACGCTGCATTGCCTGCATATCGATGGCCCCGCGCACAGTGGCGCCAGCGGCCATATACTCCTGGCGGTATTCTCTTAATTGCACCAGTTGTCGCTGTTCATTATCCATTCGTTGACGGTATTGCTCAAACTCTCTAGCCGCCAGCATTTCATGGTGAGACAACAATTTTAAAACCACCGCCATGCGTTGAGAACGCGGTTTGGGCTTAGCCATAGCGGTTACCGCCTACGATGCTTTGCTCGTAACGGGCGCGTATTTTTTGCAGCCGCAGTCGTTACGTTAGTTACTTCTTGCGTACTAGTCGGTGCTGAAGGCTGTGCTGCAGCGTTTTCTGCAATGGCACCTGCCACCTCGTTATTTGTAGCTGCGGCCTGATCGGGTAACAGTTGAAACAACTGTTGAACGCTGCTCTGAAAATTGACTGCTTGCGATAAATGCTGCTGCACAAAGTCACGCAGTTGCGGTTGCAAATCAATCGCCAAATCGGTCATAGGATCACTGCCTTTGCTGTACGCACCAATGGCAACGAGGTCGCGGTTTTGGCGATAACGTGCGAGCATTTGTTTAAAACGCTGCATGGCGCTTAGATGATGTTGCGGCACAATATTAGGCATCGCCCGGCTGATAGATGCCTCAATATCAATGGCCGGATAAACGCCCTCGTCTGCCAATGAACGTGACAAAACAATGTGACCATCGAGAATTGCCCGAGCAGCGTCGGCGATGGGATCTTGCAAGTCATCGCCTTCGGTCAACACGGTGTAAAATGCCGTAATGGAGCCTTCACCGGCATCGGCATTACCTGCGCGCTCTACCAGCTGTGGAATTTTTGCGAACACCGAGGGTGGGTAACCTTTGGTAGCAGGAGGCTCCCCAATCGCCAGGGAGATTTCCCGCTGTGCTTGAGCGTAGCGCGTGAGGGAATCCATCAACAATAAAACATTCAAACCCTTATCACGAAAATATTCGGCAATACGGCTACTAAGCTGTGATGCACGTAATCGCATCAAGGGAGCATCATCGGCGGGAGAAGCCACAATAACGGCGCGTTTTAAGCCTTCCGCCCCTAAGGTGTGATCAATAAATTCTTTTACCTCTCGGCCACGCTCACCCACCAACCCAACCACAACCACGTCGGCGGTGGTAAAGCGGGTCATCATGCCTAACAACATGCTCTTACCCACACCACTGCCAGCAAACAAACCCAAACGCTGGCCACGGCCTACCGTGAGCAAGCCGTTAATGGCGCGAATGCCCACATCGAGCGGTTCATGGATGGGGTGACGTTTGAGAGGATTAATCATGTGCGGCGCAAAATCGAGAAAGTCTTTCCCTACCAATGGGCCGCGTCCGTCCAACGGCTGACCTAACCCATTGATCACTCGCCCCAATAGATTTTCACCGACTTGAATCCCGTGATGGGTCGATACCGGTATAACACGGGCACCCGCATTGACATTTTCTACCCGCTGAATCGGCATCAAATATACATTATCACCGGAAAACCCAACGACTTCGGTTTCAATCAAACGGCCATCGGCGGCAACCACATTGCATTGCTGACCAATAGAGACATTGAGTCCAACCGCTTCCAGCGTCATACCGACCAAACGAATCAGCTTGCCTTCCGCCTCCGGCCGCAGTTCAGGCATGAATTCAAATTCGTACGCCTGCAAACGTTTTAATAGAGATGTGCTCTTTGCGTCAGCCACGGTCTAAACCTCTTATTCGCCGCTGTCTAGGTCGGCATCCTGTGCTGGCTCACTGTCGTCGTCATCGCTCCTGGCATACTGGCGCTGTATAAACTGTTCAAACACCGTGTGCATACGCTTCTCTACCGAGAAGTCCACCAGGCTTTCCTTGGTTTCTATCCGACAACCACCCGGCAAAATATTAACATCGGGTACAAACGTCCACGGTTTTTGTTCAGCTTCTGCATAGGTTTCAAGCACCGCCAAATCATCGGGGTTAGCGTATAGCTTGAGCTGATCTTTACCCACGGGCAATGCGGCAATGGCTTCTTTTACCAATGCAAGAATATGCCCGGAATCGGTGATCAATTCGCGCTTGATCACGGTTTCGGCCAGCCCGGTCACCATACTCAGTACCAACTGCTCGAGCGCATCCTGTTGGCCCTGCATGGGTTCAGCCAGTGTGTTGCTGACTTGGCTAATACGCGCCATTTCATCAGCAATTTGCTGCTCTGCTGCCTGCTTGCCGGCATTAAAGCCGGCTTCATAGCCGTGTTTTTCACCCTTGGTGAAACCAGATTGGTAACCTTCTTGCTCGGCAGCTTTGGTGATTTCTGCCAGGGTTTCAGCCGTCAACGGGGCAAGCTGATCATCTTCCGTCTGCTCTACATCTTCAACATACTCACGACCACCACGCTGGTCTCGTGACTCTTTTTCGGCACTGGCCAGCACACCACCAGATACATCAAACTCTGGTAACGCCCAGTCGCGACAGTACCCCAGCTTTTCAGCAGGAATACGGTTAGGATTATTTTGCGACATAGCAGCTCACTAGCATTAGAGCATTTGCTCGCCACCGCCACCCAGAATAATCTCTCCGGCGTCGGCCATCCGACGGGCAATGGTAAGAATTTCTTTTTGTGCGCCTTCCACTTCAGAGACTTTAACCGGCCCTTTCGCTTCGAGGTCGTCACGCAGCAATTCTGCCGCGCGTTTTGACATGTTTTTGAAGATTTTTTCCTGCAAAATCTCGTCTGCACCTTTGAGGGCAATAATAAGCACTTCGGAAGAAACCTCGCGCAACAGTGCCTGGATGCCGCGGTCGTCTACTTCTTTGAGGTTGTCGAAGACAAACATCAGATCCTGAATCTGGCTACCCATGTCTTCATCCAGCTCTTTGATGGCGTCCATCAACTCGGCTTCAACCGAACTGTCGAGATTGTTCATAATCTCGGCTGCCACTTTCACACCACCCACCTCTTTGGTTTGCGAGCCCGCATTACCAGAGAATTGTTTCTCAAGAATATTATTGAGTTCCTGCAAGGCGCTGGGTTGTACGGTATCGAGTGACGCCACTCGCATCATAATATCAAGCCGCACTTTTTCGGTAAAAAACGTTAACACTTCGGCCGCCTGATCACCATCGAGGTACGCAATCACAATAGCCTGAATCTGAGGGTGTTCGTTGCGGATAATATCGGCAACCGAACGCGACTCCATCCACTTCAGCGTGTCGAGCCCCGTCGTATTACCACCCAGTAAAATACGATCGATAAGCCCACTGGCTTTATCTTCGCCCAGTGCCGTCACCAGCATGTTGCGAATGTAGCTGTCGGCACCCACCCCCAAACCGGTGAGCGTGGTTACCTCGCCCATAAAATTGTTGAGTACACTTTCCACCTCAGTCTGAGACACTTTAGACAATTGCGACATAGCGCTACCAATGCGCTGCACTTCTTTCGGCCCAAGGTGCTTTAATATTTCTGCCGCATCCGCCTCACCCAGCGTCATCAGCAAGATGGCTGCCTGATCAACTTTTGATATTTTTCTTGCTGGTGCATCAGTCATCTTGATTTACCCAACCTTTTACCACCAGCGCAACGCGCCCGGCATCTTCAGCTACCAACCCTTTAATGGTATTCAGCTGTTGTTCGTAGCCTGCTTCAGGCCCAGGCAATGCCAATGCACCAGCACCCGACAAGGTTACGCTATCATCCGACAACGAGTCGAAGGCGTCCAGCCCCGCGGCTTCCAGAGCGGCCAATTCACGGGCTTCTTCTGCCTCTTTTGCCCGCAAGCCTGCACTCGCGAGGCTTTTCATCACTGGACGAACAAACCCAATCAACAAAATCAGCACAATGAGAAATGCTGCCACTGGCTTGATCCAGGCCAATACCCAAGGCTGCTCCCACAGTGGCACGGGCTCCGATTCTGGTATCGCTTCACGATCAACAAAGGGCGAGTTAATCACATTCACACTGTCACCACGGGTTACGTTGTAACCTACCGCGTCTCTTACCAGTATAGACATTCTCTCCAGTTCAATATCTGACCAAGGCACACGAACCTCATTACCTTCCGCGTCAGTAGATACCCTGTCGTCCACTACCACCGCTACGGTCAAACGACGCAACTTACCCTGCTGATGCTTGGTATAACTAATGGTTCGATCCAGCTCATAATTGCGTGTTGTTTGCTTGCGGGTATTAGAAGGTTGTGCGGCTGCGCCTTCGCCACCGCCCTGCGCATTCGCCTGCTCGGGCGCTTGCCCATTACCGCCAGGCTGATTGGTCAAAGCACCTGGAATACCCATCGCCTGATCGTTACCCAGGCGCTGTTCATCAAGGGTTTGCTCGCTACGCACAGCGGGTAGGTCCGGATTATAACTTTCGGCAGCTTGCTCGACTTCAGTGAAGTCGACATTGGCACTCACCTCAGCTTTGTAGCGCCCCATACCGACAATGGGCTCAAGAATACTGTTAATACGGCGGGTAATATCGTCTTCCAGCTTACGGGTATATTCACGTTGTTTGCCCGCCAGCAACAATTCTTCACTTTCTTCGAGGATGCCGTGCGACAACAAGTTGCCCTTTTGGTCAACGACTGTCACATTTTTCAAACGTAATTCAGGAATACTCGAGGCCACCAGGTTGGCCATCGCCCTCACCTGCTCCGGCTTGATTGCACGCCCCGGGTATAACTCAACAAACACAGAGGCCGTAGGTTCGCGGGTATCGCGAACAAATACCGAACTCTTAGGAATCGCCAAATGCACCCGTGCAGAGCGCACAGAATTAATACTGGTAATGGTTTTTGCCAGTTCGCCTTCAAGGCTCCGACGGTAACGAGCGGTCTCCATAAACTGGCTGGTGCCTAGTGGTTGCTCTTGATCCAGTAATTCAAAGCCCGCCGACTGATCGCCGGGAATACCCACTTCTGCCAGTTTAAGACGTGCCTGATGAATGTCGTCGGCAGCAACCAGAAGTGCGCCAGTACTGGTATCGATTTTATAGGTGATGTTATTGGTGTCTAAAACGTCGACAACTTCGGCAGAGTCAAGTCGATCGAGGCTACCATACAAAGGCCGGTAATCATCACCCCACACCCACAACACCGATGCAAACCCAATCGCCACACTGGCGGCCAGACCCAACATCAACCCCACCTGACGTAACAGATTAAGGTTACTGAATCCTTCTACCAGATCGCTGGTGGCTCGGTCGCGTCCCTGTCCTCCGTCTGCTGCCAGAGAATCGGACATTTTTGCACTCGTGTTTGCAGCCATGATATTTACTTACTCAGTTTTTGTTTATGCGCTAACCAACTACCCATATTGCCGGGCATTAAATCGGCATATTCATAATGTCTTTGTAGGCTTCAACCAGCTTATTACGTACCTGTAGCGCAGCCTGGAAAGACACACTGGCCTTTTGCGAGGCAACCATCACGTCCGTAATGTCGACACCAGGCTCACCTTTTTGGAACGCCTCGGCGGTAGCACCGCTGGCTTTTTGGGTTTCATTCACCTTATCAACGGCCTGACTAAACAAGTCACTAAAACTTTGCGTGGGCTGGCTGCGATTAACCGAATTATCAACATTAACCCCGCCAATGCTGCTGGGCTTAGCTACATCTTGGGCTGCCAACCCTTGAGGATTGTTGAAGGCCTGGGTTTGCGCCTTAAGTGCTCGCATTTCTACCAACAGACGATTGATGTCTACTCGATTGTCCATGCCAGTTTCCTATCTTGTGCTAGGGCTTGTTAACAGGCCCCAAGTTGTCTGTAATCTGCCAACGAAATGACTGTTGCTGCCAACAGGCATACTGCGCTGCCAAATATTTGGCTATTTTGCAAAAAAGCTGCAGTAAAATAGCCGCTTTATCGACAGGCAATTGGGCTTTGTTGTTTAACTGCACAAAACAGGCCAAAAATGGCCGCATGGCAAATGATTGCCACACGTATTAGACAGGCAAAAGCATACCCCACTATCAATTGAATAAGCGCGACTAAAACTTCAAAAGAGAAAAATAACTAAACGGGGATACCACCACGCGCTGGCGGCAAAAAACAAGCAGGATTGCCCACCAAACTAAGCAGCCGATGGGCTAAACCCTGTTAAGAGTGAGAGTCAGGCATCGAAATCAAAATCAAATTCACGCAGCTCGCGATTAAGCCGCATTTCTTCCAACTTATCTTCCAAACGCCGACGAGCATCCAAGCCTTTTCCTACCGAACTAATGGAATCATCCATATCGTCCATATCGATATCCATATCCAAAATATCATCAGACATTGAGTCGTCAGTGCGCGAACTAGAATGAGTGCTCATACCGATATCCTTCTGCGTCGATAATCACAAATAACACACAAACATTTTTGGAAAAGACCTAGGGGTCTTCGGCGTGAAAATAACTCTGTGTATTTTTCCGGTCAAGCAATATTTTCAACTTTAAAATGAAGAAATCGTGACAGTGTTTCGAAGGTGGTTTTAAAAGGACAAACGGCCCAAAAAAGGGCCGTAAAGAAGGAGTTTTCTACTCAAAAAAAGTCAGAGGCTGTCTACACGCTATCCACATCCAACCCGATTTCCCGCAGCTTGGCAATTTTGTAACGCAGGGTTCTGGGGCTGATGCCCAAGCGCTCGGCAGTGGTCTTGCGGCTGCCCCGGCTGTCTTTCAGGGTTTGCACAATAATTTCAAATTCACGGTGCTTCAGGTCATCGCCCAACACCGCACTGTTATCGGCAATCACCCCCCCCGCAGCTGCGCCCCAACCATTAGGTGCCACCTCATTAGCTGCCTGCATCCCAGCAGGCGGCGCCGCAGGTGTGGCCGGCGCTGGCGCCACATAAACGTCGGCGTCCAATGCCAGATCGAGTACCTCAATCTGGTTGCCTGGCTGTAAAATCAGGGCCCTCTGCATCACATTGTCGAGCTCACGCACATTACCCGGCCAAGGGTAATTCTCCAGTGCGGCGGCGGCGGCGGCAGAAAAAGCCACGGGGTTACGCCCCTGCTTTTTCACATGTTTAGCCATCAGTCGCTGCGCCAGCGGCAGAATATCGTCTTTGCGCTCACGCAGCGGCGTCCAGCGCAATGGCAATACATTCAAGCGATAATAAAGGTCTTCGCGAAACTTGCCCTGAGCCACCAGCTGCTGCATGTCGCGGTTTGAGGTCGCAATAACCCGTACATCCAGCGGAATCACCTTGCGCCCACCAATACGCTCTACTTCGCGCCCTTGTAACACGCGCAGCAATTTGGCCTGCAACCCTAAGTCCATCTCAGATATTTCATCCAGCAGCAACGTGCCACCATTGGCCTGCTCAAACTTGCCCGGCATACTGTTGTAAGCACCGGTATAGGCGCCTTTTTCGTGACCAAACAGCATGGCTTCGAGCATATTTTCGGGGATCGCCGCACAGTTAATGGCAACAAAGGGCTGCTGCCTGCGCGGTGAGTGATTGTGAATGTAACGTGCTAGCACTTCTTTACCCGTACCAGACTCACCAATAATCATGGCGGTGGTATCCGACTGCGCCAACCGCTCAGCCAAAGCTAACAACTGACGGCTGGCTGACGATACGGCAACCGGTGCATCGTCGTCGCCCAACGCAATTCGCCCCATGTATTTATTGACAGCGGCAACCAGTACGGCAGGCTCAAACGGTTTCACCAGATAATCAACAGCACCATTGCGAATAGCATCAACCGATGCCTCAATGCTGGCATAGGCTGTAATCAGCATTACGGGTATATGGGCATATTGTTTTTTAACGTTTTCAAGCAACTCATGGCCACTCATACCGCCCATATTTACGTCGGTAACCACCATGCCGATATCGTTACGCTGCGCGAGAATCTGCAGAGCCTGCTCAGCACTACTGGCAGCCACCACATCGATCTCGGCAATATCCAGGGTATCCACCAGCGCCTCACGCAGATCCGGATCGTCTTCAACAATCAATACATTGATGGGTGCATCCAGGTTTACATCTTTTATTGCTGGCAGTGCCATAGTATTTCTCCGAACCAACCTGTACCACAGGCTCTAGATAATCATGCTGCGGCGCGCCTGTTGCGCAGCGTCCAAAACTTCTTCTGCCAATGGCAGGGTGATAAGTGCCCGGGTACCCTGCCCCGGTGCCGACGACAATTTAAATTTGCCGCCGTGAGCATTCACAACAGCCTTCACCACTGCCAAGCCTAGTCCAGTGCCTTGCGGCTTAGTGGTAACAAAAATATCGGTAGCTGTCTGTTGAATTTTTTCCGGCAGGCCTGGGCCGTTATCAGAAATTACAATCGCCAGTGCTTGATAATGGCGGTCGTCAAGGTGGTGATTAACGGCGGTGATTTTTACGGTTAACTCGGCGTTTTCCGGTACCGCCTGAAGGGCGTTGTTGACGATATTCATCAACGCATTGACCAGCGCGTCGAGATTGCAGCGCAACTGCACAGCTGTTTCACTGATATGCCAACTTACCTTGGCATTGGCCAGCTGCACGGGGGCCTCCATGGCGTCTTTCAGGGCCTGAATAAACGCCGTCAGGCTTACCTGATCGTTCAATGGCAGTTCGCCTTTGACAAACAGCAGCATGTCTTGAATCTGCCGCTCCATATGATTCAGACGGCCTACCAGCTTCTGGGCAAACTTTTGCTGTTGTGCAGGTGCTAACTGGTCATTGCCCAAATGGCTCGCGTAGAGCATGGCGGAAGACAGTGGCGTTCTAATCTGATGTGCCAACGCCGACACCATTTTGCCCATGCTGGACAAACGCTCGTGACGATTCAGCTCGGCCTGTAACCGGCGGGTTTCAGTCTGATCCGTTAAGAGAATAATCTGCCCTTCGGCATTGAGCGAGCGGGTGGCAATACTGAACTTTTGCCCACGGCGGGTAGAGACTTCGTGACCGTCATCCTGCTGGGGTGCAAACTGATCTCTGACCACATCACGCCAAGGCACCCCCTGGTAGTCACCATCAAGCAATTCAATAGCGGCCGGATTCATATCGGAAATTACGCCGCGGGAATCAAGCACCACTACGCCGCCGGGTAACACACTGAGCAACTGTTCCAATCTATCTGCCAGGCGCTCTTTTTCCGCAAGCTCCTGCAGCCGTTGTTGACTGACGTGGTGCAATTCTGATGTAAGGTCGGCAACCCGGTTTTCCAGCACTTGATAGCTGCTCGCCAGTTGTTGCGACATCTCATTAAACTGTTCGAACGCCTGTTGCAGCTCCTGTGCCTGTAAGGGCCTGACGGGAGTCGCCGAGCCGTTTGAGCCCTCCTCCGTCGGCCGTGCTGAAGCCAGCGACAAGGGCTGGAGGGGAGACACGTGGTCAAGAGCAGTGGTCGACACAATAATTGGCCTCTTAAGTTCCTCACAGATGATCTAACAGCTGATAACGCCAATAAATTAACAGTTATGCAGCATTCAAGCAGTGTTCTGCAAGGCTGATGCCAATTATTAAAACCATTTAAAATCAAAAAGTTACAACTATTTATCGGTTCAGAAACGCCAATAAGTCAAGAGTTTGTCACTTGTAGAGAGAGGTGTAGCCCTTACCACTGCCAGGACAACAACCAATAGAGTGATCGCGGCGGCGCAGGCCCTAAAAAGCGATTGGATTCGGAATCTAGCCCCTCAAGCACTTCGTCTGCTTCACCGTAGAGACCAAAACGTTCAAACTGCTGATCAAACAGATTGTCGACATGAATACTCGTGCGCAGTGTTTCACTGACCTGAAACTCGGCTGACAAATTTACCACCGCAAAACCCGCCGTGGGCTCGTCAAGGTTAGCTTCATCACCACGCAAATAGATACCGCTGTTACCGATAACATCGGCGGCTACCTGCAATCTTTCGTGCCATTGGTACCCCACCTGCCACTTGAACGAATGCCTGGGGGTTAATGGTAAAAATGCGCCTTTGGCTACTGCCATGGCACCGGTTTCAGTGCCAGGATGATTCGGTGAAAACGCCACAAATTCATCGTCATAGGTTGCGTTTAAAAATGTGTAATTAACCGACGTTGACCAGGGCTTGGCGGCATAAGACAAGGTGAGTTCAGCTCCGTGAAACACCGTATCGCCAATATTGGCAAAATATCCTTGGTTGGACGACACCCCACCGGTGGTTTGAAAATGAATATCGTCGCGGTTGCGGGTATAAAACACACCGGCATGCCAGTTACCCAGAGAAAAGCGACCTCTTATACCAGCCTCGATATTGCGTGATACCACTTCTTTCAGCGGGGGATCGGCCAGGTAAGTGTTGGGCAGGTTGCAGGGTGCATCCGGGTGAGAGCATGCCAGCTCAACCGGTGACGGTGCCCGTGAACTCTGATAAACCCCCGCATAATACGAGAGCCCGTTGTCAGCGGCGTAATGCAAACCTGTACCACCATTCAAGCGCCGGAAGTAATGGGTTGCCGTCAGTTCGGGGCGGTCACCCGTAAAATCCTCTGCGGCTACTTTTATCTGGTTGTACCGCAACGTCAGCATCAGGCGCAGCCGCTCGGTTAACACCAGAGTATCCGAGAGAAAAACCGCTGCCATATCAGTGGCAGCATTCAGCCGGTTGCCACCATCACTATCGTACAGGCCACTGCGTGTGGTCGAACGCGTTTCAGTCAGCGCAGCAAATTCCACACTCGACGTAAAATCTGTTTCACCCGCCAGGTAATCCCCCCCGGCTATCACATGATGGGTAACCTCGGCGATATCAAACTGACTTGCGTATTGAGCGGCAAAACCCCAGGTGTGCTGATCCCGCTCACTCAGGTTATTGATGGCATTATAGGCCGAGCTGACCCGATTACCGTACTGGTCGCGGAGGAACGGATTATCGTCATCGACAGAGCTATCAACCGTGTCATTGTCATCATCAACGCAAAGATACTCAGCAAAGGGGGCCTCGCATGTCTCGTTATCACTGCCATCGCCACCAAACGCATTGGTCTTGCTCTGCCGATAGAAAATGTTCGCCGATAATTTGGCATGCTGACTCATCCAATGACTGCCACGCAGATTAACCATTGCCAGCTGATTTTCCGTACGATCCGGATGGGTGAATACAGCCTGCCGCCGCTGTGCCAGCAACGCTTCCGGGGAGGCACCATTACCCTGCATGCGGGTATCAGCCAGGTTAACGTACAGATCGGCGCGACTGAATGCACTGCGGTAACTGAACGCGCCGTACACATTACTGGCGTTACTGGGTGAGTAGTCACGCCAGCCATCATCCACCAAGTGTTCCGCCGCAAGGTAATAACCCCAGATACCGTTGTTGTCACCGTGCTGAATAATCCCGCTACGACGACCGAAGGAACCGGCTACCGTCTCTAGCCCACCGCCAGACTGATTAAAACCATCACGCCCTTCAATCACCAGTGCGCCGCCCAAGGCATTTTGACCAAACAGCGCGTTTGCACCACCGAGTAAGGTGACTTCATGAGCAGAGGCCGACGGCAACAGATCCCAATTGACCGTATCGCCAAACGCTTCATTCACCCGCACACCGTTGTAGTACACCACCAACCCTTGAGAGGCACCCAGTAAGGGTGACGCCGTGTAGCCGCGGTAACGCACATCGGGCTGCAAAAAATTGTTTTGTGCATCATTGGTATAAACAGACGCCGCCTGCTTATCCAACAAATCGGCAATGGAGTAGCCGGTATTGTGCTTAAGCTGCTCAGTTGAAAGCGTCTGACTGAAATAAGGCTGGCGGTTTAAATCGGTGCCGAGATCCAGTGGTGTGCTGCCAATGACCTCAACAATCTCAAGGTTGTCACTTTGGTTATTGGCAAAAACAGATAGCGGCAGAACCACCAGGAAAACGCCGACAGGCAGGCATGTACAGTGCATCTCGCATCTCCAGCGGTTTACCTTAATGGTAAACCGCCGACGCCCTGCGGCAACTGTACAATGGGCGCTGTAACAAGCCCTAAATCCACTACCTTAGTACTATGCGAACGATAGTGGATAACCCAGAAAAACGTGATGAGGCTACGTGCGTTGCAAACCGTACTTGCGCATTTTTTCTACCAGTGTCGTACGCCGGATAGCCAAACGGTTCGCCGCACGGGCGACCACGCCACCGGCATCGTCCAGCGCCTGCTGAATCAAATTGCGCTCAAGCACGGTAAGGTATTCTTTCAAATCAATACCTTCTTCGGGAATCAACGCCGTATCGTTCATGCCGACATACTGCGGCCCGGCAGGCTCAACCTCTGGCAATTTGAGATCGAGGTCGCTCTCTTCCTCCAGGTGACGATATTTTACCGGCAAATCCTGCACACCAATTACCCCGTGTGGATGCATAATCGCCATACGCTCCACCAGATTAGCCAGCTCACGTACATTGCCAGACCAGGGGTGAGAACACAGTGACATAATGGCGCCAGAATTGAAGCGGATAGACCCGCGTTTTTCGCTTTCGAGTCGTGCAACTAATTCATTCAACAACAGCGGAATATCTTCCCTGCGCTCACGCAATGATGGCATTTCAATAGGAAACACGTTCAGCCGATAAAACAGGTCTTCTCGAAAACGTCCCTCGGTAATCATATCTTCGAGATCACGGTGAGTAGCCGCAATAATGCGAACATTCGTTTGCTGGGTTTTATTACTGCCTACCCGCTCAAAACAGCGCTCTTGCAACACCCGCAAAATTTTCACTTGCATGGTCAGCGGCATATCACCAATTTCGTCGAGAAACAGTGTGCCTCCTTCAGCCATTTCAAAGCGCCCTGCCCGGCTGTTAATCGCGCCGGTAAACGCGCCTTTCTCATGACCAAATAATTCACTTTCAAGCAGTTCAGCAGGTATCGCACCACAGTTAACCGGAACGAACGGCTCTTTGCGACGATCAGAATTGTAATGCAGGTTTCGTGCGACCACTTCTTTACCTGTACCAGATTCACCCGTGATCAGTACGGTTACGTCTTTGTCGGCCACCTGCATCATCATGCGACGTACCTGCTCCACCTGTCGACTGGTACCGACCAGACTGCGGAACAAGTGCCCCGGCCGGGCCTCGGGAATATTACGGCGGGCTTTCATCACCTCAGCGTAACGCTGAGCGCGATGCAGGGTATCCATGAGAGAACTGTAGGTTAGGGGCAGGTTTAATTTGGCGATGACCATTTGCCGCAATGCCACCGGGAAGTCGTCGGTTTCTTCCTGCGCATCGCCAATCAAGATAACCGGCAGATCGAGGTTCCAATGGTGAATAGCCTCAAGGCGCTGATCTAAAGGCGACGCTTGCTCACAATCACCCAACACAATGACCAGATACGCCGGTTCGCGCCCGCCGGACTCGGCCAGACTCGGCATCAGCTCAGCTTCCGCCACTGCCCGCCACTGGCTGCACGAGGTGGTCACGACAGACTCTCCCAGAAACTCAAAGATAACCCTAAGATCGTGCCGGCGTTGCTGGTCGTCATCGACCACTAAAATCTTCGTTTCTCTTAGCATAATTCTTCTGGTTTTGTTGTATTTGGCGTACTTCAATGGCCGCTCTGTAACCTTAGCCAAGGCGTCACAAAAAAGCCTAGTACATTGGTATCAAAACCGAGAGCGGCAAGTGGTGCGTAACCCTTCGCAGAACCAATCCTTGAGAAAAACGACGTCAATAAGTCGACTTAAAGGCCAAACAACTGAGCAATTTTTAAGCAAAAGTCAAACTACTGACAGCAAAAATTCTAGGGTATTTAAAGAGGATAGCAATCACTAACTGCTTAGGTAGGATAAACCAATAAAAAAGTCGGCACTTTTTTTGGCTTTGGTCTATTTTTGAACAGAATCAGGGTTTTTTGACACCTCATCCCAACCGGATTTTACAGTCTTTACCAGCTCAATCACCTCGTCAAGCGGCGCCTGATCGTTATGTGCGTGAGCATTGATCAATTGACGCTGCCAATAATCATAAAGCCGATCCAGATTGACGGGTAACTCGCCTTCAACAGACTTATCGAGGGTATCGCGCAGTGCAGACACAATCGCCAGCGCACGGGTCATCATTTTGCCTTTTTGCGCGTGGTCTTTGCGCTCCATGGCCCCGCGAGCCTCCAACAGAGAGGCCAGCAACCCCTGATACTGCATCTGTACCAGCTGCAGCGGCGTTGCACTTTCAATCCTGGTTTGTAGATCCAGCTGGCGATAAACGGAGGATTTATCATGTGGACGCATAGACTCACCTTTCACTGTAGAGCGACGACCTGCGCCACTTGAGGGGCAACAGAGTAAGAACTCTCTGTGCCAGTCCGCAAGAAACGTTAACGAAAATCGATAGCAAAGGAAAGCACTGGCATGCCTTTGCTATTTTGTATGATCAGGTGGACAGCGAGAGGGATAGGTCAAATACGCTGCTCTGACTTTGGTTAACCAATTCACGATACAGCGCCAGTACCTTGCCAAGCTCCTTGAGTAAAACCATGGGATTACGCTGAGGATCTACAGCAGCAGCCTGCATCAGCGCAACCAACTCAGCGTCTAATTGCTGGATGCCAGACCAATCTTTCTGCTCTAGCGCTTGTTCAAGCGCCTTGCGTTTACGACTAAGCTCAAACTGGACACTGGAAATTATCGACATGACCCTTACCTTCCACTATTGCATTTCAGCACCCCTTAACGGGCCGCCGCCACCATTATCATTAACGGCGGCAATAGCAAAAACTTTAGGGTCTAACGAGTCTCTGGGGATGTAAAACCAGAGCCTATCGACACTAACTACGCAATTTCATCCCAACCGCTTTTCAGGCGGGTAAGTAACTGGCCCACTTCTTCCAGAATCGCAATAGGATCTGCTTCACCCGGCTCGGCCAGGCGCTCGATAATATATTCGTAAACCGAATTTAGATTACTGGCGATCTCGCCCGAGGCATTAAAGTCAAGGCTCTGGCGCAAACCGTTAATAATCCCAATAAGCTTTGCGACCAGAATATCGGCGTCGTCCAACTGACCCTCTTGTAGGCTGGATTTTGCCTGCTCTACCCGCTCAAGGGCACCTTGAAACAAAAAACCGATTACTTCGTGTGGCGTTGCAGTCTCCAGACGTTGTTGCAGCGCAGACGCTGCAGACGTGGCAGTAACTGTCATGGCCTTGCTCCTATAAAGTTTGCCAATTCACCACGGCCGGTTAACCCAGCAGTAGTGCAACAATATAATGCGACATTATTTTGTCACCGAGAGGAGTTCAGCATAGATCATGCCAATACTTGCCAATTTTTCAGCGTTTCAAATGCCATGCACAGCAATTTGACAGGCCGTAATCGATATCCCACAGGCCACACCGCACATAAAAAAACGCCTGCACAAGGCAGGCATTTTTTGAACCACAGCGAAAAAGGGGGATCAGGCGATTTCACGCCATGCAGAGCTGATTTGGCCAACAAGTTTGCCGCATTCATCCAGCAAAGCAGGTTCATTCTTCAAGCTGGCCTGCCACAAAGTGCGTTGCAAGTAGTCGTAGAGCCCCTCCAAATGGGAAGCCAGCTCGCCACCGTTCTCGTGATCCAGAAACCCCCTCAAACCACCCACAATATTGATTGCAGCACTGATTTTCTGGCTCTTTACTTCAAACTGGCGTTGAGCAATAGCCCCTTTTGCCTGAGCAATGCGCTCAAGCAGGCCATCAAACAACATCTGGATTAGCTGGTGAGGGCTTGCACCTTCTACGCCAGCCTGATGTCGGACAAGATTGTAGCTATTTAATGCTGCGCTTGCGTTCAAGGAAACCTCCCACATTGACCCGTCATTGCTTCGGACTTACCAAATGTATCGGCAGAAAACATCTATGCTTTAATACAAAATGTATTTTTTCATTTAAAACAAGCATATAACCATTTGCGTAAGGCTTTTTAGCCCAATACAATCAAAGTAACTATTGGTGCCGGAGCTTGCGCCTGGGGCACGCTGCAAGCCACGAGCGTGTATAAAATCTATCATGACCCCACTTCAATTAAGAGACCGCGAATGCAGCAAATTGACGTCATTAAGATTTACAGCAAAAAGCATTGTCTGATCATTGATGATATGTCGGAAATCCGGGGCTCTCTGAACCGAATTCTCAAAACCTTTGGCGCCGCATCGGTAGACACCGCCGCAACCGGTCAGCAAGCCATAGAGCTGTGTGAAAACAAGAGTTACGACATTGTACTCTGTGACTACAATCTCGGCGGCGGACAAGACGGCCAGCAAGTACTGGAAGAACTCCGTTATCGTCGCCTGCTTCGCAACACCAACCTGTTTGTCATGATTACCGCCGAATCCGCGCGCGACATGGTGCTTGGTGCACTGGAATACCTGCCAGACGACTACCTGACCAAACCTCTGACCCAAAACGTTCTGCAGGCTCGCCTCAATCGCATCATTATTCGTCAGGAAGATCTGTACCCCATCAAAGAAGCCATTGACCAGCGCAATTACGAAAAAGCTATCGACCTGTGTACCGAAAAGTACAACGGAGACGGCAAATACCCTGGTTACTACCAGCGTATTAAAGCCGAATTATTGTTTCGGCTTGAACGCTACCCGGAAGCTGAAGAGATATACAAACAGGCTTTAGCAGAGAAAAACGCTGTTTGGGCAAAGCTCGGTCTTGGCAAAACCTACCTGGCCAACAAACGCTACGATGAAGCTGAAGAATTATTGGAAAGCGTGGTTGAAGCCGACGAGCGCTTCGTAGAGGCACACGACCTGCTCGCGCAACTGCATGCAGAACAAGGTGATTTCAAACGCTCACAACAATCCACTCAACGGGCCGCAGATATCTCCCCCAAATCTGTTCTGCGCCAGCGGCGCCTGGCGCAGTTGGCCAAACAGAACAAAGACTATGAAGCCAGCATGTCTGCCAGTCGCAAAGTTGTCCGGATGGGGCCCAACTCGTGCCACTATTCACCACAGGACTACTTCGATTTTGTATCTGAGCTGATCACCTTCGAGGAAGAGCCATCCCAGGAAGACCGCGTAAACCGCACGAAAGAGGCCACATCTATCCTCCAGCGCGTCGAGAAGAAACACCACGACGATAAAAGCCTGCGCTTTCAAACTATGGCTTCTCGCTCCCGAGTATACACCGCACAGAAAAAAGAAGACTTGGCGGCCAAAACGCTCGAACAAGCCCAAGCCTCGATTACTGATCGAGACTTGGCCAATTCACCTTACATGACCCTCGAATTAGCCCAAGCTTATAAAGAATCCGGTAACAAAGAGAAAGCCACCGAACTGTTGCGCCAGGTTGCCGCCCAATTTCCCGATGACGAAGACATTGCCGCCCGCGTCGATATTCTGGCAGACGAGCCTATCAGTGCGCAGGGCCAGCAAATGGTGGCTAAACTTACCAAAGATG
The DNA here is from genome assembly GCA_050289485.1 of Cellvibrionaceae bacterium. Classification (GTDB taxonomy): domain Bacteria; phylum Pseudomonadota; class Gammaproteobacteria; order Pseudomonadales; family Cellvibrionaceae; genus JBNKFV01. The sequence goes on along the minus strand of JBNKFV010000015.1, from coordinate 338,140 downwards.
GTATTGCCCTGTTTAACCAAGGCAAATACAAAGACGCTATCGAGCTGTTCGAACGAGCCGTGGCCCTCTACCCAAACCATGCTGGGTTAGCCCTTAACCTGATTCAGGTTATCATTTCGGAAACCAAAGAAAACGGCCCACAGGAATCCTATGGCCCGAGTTGCCGCAATGCGCTGCATAAAATTGGCGAGCTAACCCCAGACCACAAACAGTACGATCGCTACGCGTATTTCTCAAAACAAGTTCAGAAATACTATCCTAAATAGGGCTTTTATATCGCAGGCTGGCACAAAGCCTGCTTCATTCCTACAAAAGCCGCATTTTAGCCATAAAATTGGCAAACACTCACCTTTCTTAAGGTCAACCAAAGTAACGACACAATGGCAGACTTAAACGAATTAATAAAACGCGCAGAAATGCAGCAACGGCAAATGGCTCTTGAAGTAATGTTTCAGCGAAACATGGCCTTGTTCAAAAAATTTGCGCCGAGCATCTACGATGAATACATCAATTACCAGCCACAGAGGTTGCGTCTGAGTTTAGATGCCGACAAACATATCAACCTCGTTAACACTGACTCGGGCACTTTTGTTTACGGTCAAGACCCACAGGAATTCTGCCAGCAACAAGTTGAACACTACATAAAAAAGCCCTCGTTTTATAAAGTGAATTTTAGTGCGCCAAGTGAGCGTTACTTTTTTCAGTTACCGCTGATTAGCAAAGTTCTTAACAAATTCGACTGTTTCAAAAGCATTCAGGCAAATTTAGATAACCCTGTCGGTGTACTGGTTGTCAATGGCTGCGGACTGGGCTACCACATAGGCAAGCTTCTCAATCGTATAGAAGTTAGAAACCTTGTCATTTTCGATCCTCATAAAGACTCTTTCTATGCTAGCTTGCATACAATGGACTGGGCGCCGATTATTGAGTATTTTTACCGTCCGGGGAAACTTTTAAAACTGTTTATCGGCATGAATGAAGCCGATACAATGATTTCCCTGCGACTAATGACCAATCGGGTTGGCCAACATAATATCAGTAACACGTATATTTATACTCATCTCGCCAGTAAAGAAACTGAGGCATTTACAGACATACTATTCAAGCAATTCCATTTGACGTTAACAGGCACGGGGTTCCTCGAGGATGAGCAGGTGAGTTTTGCCCACACCCTCGATAATTTAGGGGAAAATATTCCCGTATTGAACAATCAGAAGCCAACACAAAAACTGCCACCCGCTTTTGTGGTAGGTAATGGACCGTCGCTAGATAAGCTTTTACCCTTTCTACGAGAAAATATAGACAAAGCCATTATATTTTCCTGCGGCAGTACTACTGGCACATTGTATAAAGAAGGCATCACCCCCGACTTTCATGTTGAAATGGAACGTATTGGAAATACCACCAAGCGTATCAAGAACGGAACAGATGAGACCTATAGAGCAAACATTCACATGCTTGCGTTGAATACAGTGGCCCCAGAAAGCATGAAACTGTTTCCCAAACGTTTTATGGCAAAAAAGGTTAATGATCCTGGGGAGTATTTAATCGATTATGCCTTTGGGGAAAAGCTGCCTTACTTGAATATATGTAACCCCACCTGTACCAATACAGGCTTGGCTTACGCATTACATATGGGTTTTAAAGAGATTTACCTTTTGGGCGTCGATCTTGGCATGAAAGACGCGGAAAAACACCACGCCAGCAGCAGTCAATATTATACTGAAGATAAAGAAAAGCTTCCAAACTTTAGCGAATCTGAAAAAAGAGTCAATATAGAAGTAGATGGTAACTTTGGTGGAAAAATTTACACTACAGCAAATTTAGACACCTCTCGAGCTAATATGGAAATTGCCATACGTACAAACCCAACCGCCAATGTTTACAATTTGAACGATGGAGCAAAAATTAATGGAGCTATCACACTTGAAGTTAACAAAGCATCCTTGACGGGAACAGCACCCAAGCATGGAGTTGTTGCACAACTCGAAGCCATATGTTTTAGCCAGCAAAATCAATCTAAAAAGTACACCGTGGATGAAGCAAAAAAAGCCTTCTTGACTGATTTCTTTAATTTCAGAAAGCAACTAAAGCTACCGGCTGACATAGACTCAGTGTCAGAGCTCTATGAGTTTCTGGACATCTTGCATGGTGAAATTCTTAAACTCAAACAATCCTCACCAGCAATTTACTGGATACTAAATGGTAGCATCCAGAGCTTTTCCACAATATTGATACGATCCTGCTTAATTGCAAAAACACCAGAAGAGCTAAAAGAAAACTACCAATATACCAAAAAAGTTTATGAAGACTTTATTAGCCGTGCCTACAAACTCTTCAGAGAGGAGGCTTTAACACACCATACGGTAAACAAAGAATTTATTATCAACTAAAAACTTAGCCGGTCGCTGCACGCGACCGCTGTTATTAACCCTGCACAGCTTACTGTCGGGTTAACAATATCAACCCGACCACGATTTATGTCAGAATAATACTTACAACGTAAACCCATCATCAACCGCAATATTCTGCCCATTTACCATGGCTGATAAATCAGACAACAAATAAACCAATGCACCGCAAAGATCATCGGCGTCTAGCATGCCTTTGTTGATACAATGCTTACGATAGTTTTGTAAGAAACTATCTGGCTGCGAGGTCAGAATACCACCGGGACTAATACTGTTAACCCGTATATTCTTTTTAAAGTAATTGGCCATATAACGGGTTAAATGCAGAACCCCGGCTTTAATCACAGCATAGTCAACCGGAGTGGTCATGCTGGTACCATCGTAAATATCAAAACGCGGAGCGACATTGCCATAAATAGACGCAATGTTAACGATACTGCCTTTACCCTGCTCTTGAAAATAGCGCCCGATTGTCTGGGCCACAAGAAACGCACCACCCAGATTTTTGCCCACATTGCTGGAAAACTGCTCGTAGTCAAAGTCGTAAAAATCGTAAAGTACTTTATCGCCACGATTATAGGCATTGTTTACCAGCCCATCCAGGCCACCAAAGGCTGTCCTGGCAGCAGCCAAGGCATTATCTACATCGGCCGGTTTGGTCATATCCATGGCACATATAATATTACGGCCAGCAACAATCCCATCCAATGTCGCAGCTATTGTTTGGCAACCTTTTTCATCAACATCGGCGAGCACCACATTGCCACCGGCCACCACAATCGCCTCGGCAAAAATGTGTCCGATAATACCGGCAGCCCCTGTCAACAGGATAGTTTTTCCATCCAGTAAGCCGGACTGACTCAATGCCTGTTTAATGCTTTCTGACTTCATAATGTTTCCGCTACAAAGGTTGATTTTCCATTGCAAAAGGCAGTAACGCTTCAGCAATGGCAAAGTCATATTTGTCGTCGATGTCGACTGCACGCACTTTGGGTACCAGTACTGATTTTACCTTCCCATCAAACACACCACTCGCTGATAAAATAAAATCAGGGCGCGAAACGTATGCAACCGTTGCCATATCAAATACTTCCGGTGCGGTTTGTCGATGCGCTATAGCACTACCTGGCTCAATCACACGCTTTGCGTAGCCATCCTTATCCGTTACCACCATATTAAAATAGGGGTTACGTTCTGCGGGTTTTACCGTGATTACCATATCGGTATCGGCAGCTAATGCCCCAATGGCACGCTCTATGTCTGATATAGACCGCAAAGGTGCTGTTGCAGGCAGGCTCACAAACCGGGTAAATCTGTCGGCTGCTGTCTTATTCTGCTGTATCACAAACCTAACTGCATGCTGCCATGCCAGCCATTCTGGTGAACGATCACCGGCTAATTCGGCCGGCCGAATAAACGGAACCTCCGCACCGAAACGTCTGGCAACCTCGGCAATGGCTTCGTCATCGGTTGAAACAATCACTCTGTCGATAGATGGGCTAGCCAACGCTACCTCGATGGAATAACCGATCAGTGGCTTACCAGCCAACAGCTTGATATTTTTACCCGGCAAGCCTTTTGAACCACCTCGGGCAAAAATAAAGGCTATGGTTTGGCTCATGACAAACTTGCCCCCCCATCAAATACGATACGCTGCTTACTGCCATGAGCCGTATGGATACTGTCAATGAGAGACATCAATTGAATGCTGTGAGGTACCGTCGCTGCAATGGTACTGGTAAATACCTTTTGCGCCAGCCAATAACGGCAAGCCACCAAAAACTCTTCCATTTCAGCAAGGTACATCCAGTTACCGGTATCTTCGAGCAACTGCCAGGTTTGACTGGTCTGTTTGCCCTTTGAATTTTCACAGTGCAGCGCCAGGGTCTTTCCAATTAAATCCCACTCAAGCGTTCCTCTAGCACCGACCAGTTTTAAACTGCGACTGACTTTACGCTGCAAGCAATCGAGATGCACGCTCACTGTCATAGGGTTTTTACCTGCATAACCCAGCAGAATATCGGCCTGATCTTCTGCGTCCATTTCTAACAGCCCGGTTTGCTCGATACGTGCGTAAACGTCTTGTGGAAAACCAAACAGTGCAGTGAGGTAATCCAGTTCGTGACTCAGCTCCAGCAATACACCGCCACCCAATCTACGCTGCGCTGTGACGGTTTTACGATAGTCGGATGCTGGTCGCCAATCAGGTAAATATTGTCCAACTTCTGCATGCACCCAGGTTACCGGCCCTAGCACTCCACTGGCTACTATTTGCTGCACGCGGGCGAAACCGTGGGTATAACGCAAGTTGTACCCGACATGAATCGGGATACTGGCCTGCATAAGCTCCTGGGCAACCACATTATTGACTGCTGTAGTCGATAACGGTTTTTCCATCAAGACGGGAATACCCTGCTTGATAACTTCTTTCAGTATTGCTAAATGACTGTTAGCCGCCGTGCATACAATTAAGCCATTCAAGGTTTCGCAGGCCAATGCGTCTTTTAAGGTTTGATAAAACACATCAAAAACAGGAAAAGCAGATAACCCGCCCCGGCCCTCTAATGATTCACTTATCGCAATAATCTTTGCGTCAGGGCGAAGGTGCCGCAGGTTGCTGGCATGCCGCAAGCCTATACTTCCGATACCCATAACCGCAAATACGCGTTGTTCAGGCATAGCGTATAACCCCATTCAGCTGCTCAGTAACCAGACACAAAATCTTGTTGCGCCTGTTCAAAATCTGGCATTTGCCCTATATCCAACCAGTACTCATGTAACGGAAACATGGCGACCTTACTGCCCTTATCCAACTGCCGTTTTAAGAGGTCCGGCATATCGAGACGCTTATTCTCATTGACTGAAGTAACAAGTTCAGGCTCCAACACATAGATGCCGGCATTAATAAAATGTCGCGTGACGGGCTTTTCATTGATGGCAGTAATTTGATTGCCATCGGTTTCGATGACACCGTAGGGTATTTGGTTTTGATACTCAGTTACGCATAATGTGGCGATACCCCGCGAGTTATAGTGAAACTCGAGTAACTCTTCGAAATCGACCTTGGTCAGCACATCGCCATTCATAACGATAACAGGAATACTCGGCAAATCTTTAGGCAAAAGCCCCAAGGCACCACCGGTACCCAATGGCGAAGCCTCGTGTACGTACTCAATGGTTACATTCCAACGAGAACCATCACCAAAATGCTGGCGAATTTTCTCCGACATATAATGAGTTGAAATAAAAAACCGGTGAAATCCAGCACCAATAAAGCTTTCGAGAATAGTTTCCAATATAGGTTTATTACCCAAGCGTAGTAATGGTTTTGGCATTTCGTTAGTCAGTGGACGTAAGCGGGTACCAAAACCTCCAGCCATTAAAAACACTGGGTTGTCATGCCGTTTTTCTTCGGTGAAACCTTGTAGTGTAACAAAGTCTACCAGCACGCCATCAGCCACAATCGGCATATGGAGCAAACCTTTGCTTGCCATTTTTTGAATGACTTTCTGCTTACTGTCTGTACGCAAGCAAGTAACTGGATTGCGATTCATAATATTTTCAACTGCACTGTCCAGGTCGACATGCTGCAAAATACCGCGCCGAATATCACCATCGGTAACAATACCCTTTAAATGCATATCATCGTCGACAACCAAAGCCGCACGAATACCGGAATTGTTTAGCACTTCGATTGCGTTTTTAACGGTGCCATTTACCAAAATGGTTGCTTTACGCCAATTACTCATTTGTTATCTCTTTTATGCTCTTATCAACTGGTCGCACATTGCGCCTTTGGACTACTGGGTAAATTGATTAACCGCTCGACCATTGCCTCTGTTACGGCAAGAGAAGAACGCTGACAACGATCAAACATGGGTAATCGATGCATAGGCTCCCAAGCAGGCCGTACTTGTATTTGTTGTTCAGCACAGTGCTGGACAAATGCATCTCTCACGGCTATATCTGGTAGTAATACGGCATTCAGCCAATAATTAGCTTTGCTGTTTAGCGGTTCGCTCAGGAATTGCCATGCATGATTACTGAAAAAATCACGATAATAATCAGCCAGCTCTCGTTTATAAGTAATAAACGCTGAAAGTTTTTTTATTTGCCCAAGCCCCAACCCCGCGTTGAGATTGGGCATGCGGTAGTTGTAACCAGCTTGGTCGTGATAACTTGCCCATTTGTCGGCCACTTTGGCCGTGGTGGTGATATGCCGCAGTTTTGCCGCAAGCTCTGCATCGTTAGTCATCACCGCCCCACCACCACCGGTGGTAATAATCTTATTACCATTAAAACTCAAGGTGCCACAGCGCCCGAGACTACCGACATGCTTTTCACCATAAAAACTACCCAAGCCTTCTGCCGCATCTTCGATTAATTCAATGCAAAACTCATTGCACAACGCTACCAGTTCGGCCAAGTGAACAGGATGCCCAAAGGTATGCATCGGCACACAGGCGCGAATCGGTCTTCCCGTAGAGCGGTTAATGCATTCGTTATTTTCTATTTTTGCATGCTGTTCAAGCCACTGACGCATCACTGCTGGCGACAAGCCCAATGTGGTATCGTCAACATCGATAAATACTGGCTCGGCCTGACAATACCGGATGGCATTGCAGGTAGCCACGAAGGTGAGTGACTGAGTGATTACTTCGTCACCCGGGCGCACACCACACACCAGCATCGCAGCATGCAAGGCAGCGGTGCCATTCACAACGGCCACCACATGATCTACCCCGGTAAATTCTGCCAGAGCTTGCTCAAACAGCCCGATTTCTTTACCCACTGACGACACAAATGTACTTTTCACCACGTCGACCACGGCCTGTATGTCGCAGTCATCAAATTGTGGCTCATGCAGAGCAATAAAACCTGCGCCAAAATAGGCTCGGATACAGTCGATGACCGCCTGCTGATCGGCCGAATTTATCAATGCCGCTGTCATAAAACTTGCCGTGTTTTATACATTGTAAATAGATGCCTTATAGCGCTTGAGATTATCCGGCTGAGCAAACCAGTTAACAGTCGCCTGCAAGCCCTGTTCAAGGGTGAATGTAGGCGCAAAGCCCGTCAATGATTGGATTTTGCTGTTGTCACACCACAATCGAAACACTTCAGATTTTTCTGGCCGCAAACGCTGCTCGTCGGTCACAAAAGTGACGTCACTACCCATTAACTGCTTGATCAAATTAAGCGTATCACCCACGGTAATTTCACGGTTAGAACCTACATTCACAGTTTCGCCAATCGCTGCTTCACAACGCGCTAATTGCAGAAAGCCCTGACAAGTATCCAGCACGTAGTTGAAATCGCGGGTGGGGCTTACATCGCCTAATTGTATCTCGCGGGCACCGTTGGCAATCTGGGTAATAATGGTGGGAATCACCGCCCTTGCAGACTGCCTGGGGCCATAAGTATTAAATGGCCGTACGATGGTCAACGGCAAATCAAAGGCGTTAAAGAAGCTCATAGCCATGGCATCAGCGCTGATTTTGGAGGCGCTGTAAGGCGATTGCGGCTGTAATGGGTGCTTTTCATCAATGGGAACATACTGGGCTGTGCCGTATACCTCACTGGTTGAGGTGTGCAACACACGCTCAACACCCTCATCTCTCGCCGCCTGACAAATATTTAACGTGCCGCGAATATTGGTATCCACATAGCTGTCTGGCGCCACATAGGAATAAGGAATGGCAATCAATGCTGCCAAATGAAAGACCCAGTCGCTACCTTTAACGATATGGCGGCAAAAGGCCGGATCACGCACATCGCCAGATACGATTTCTACGGAGTCGCGACAGGGTATCGAATCAAGCCAGCCCCAGTCGTTAAACGAGTTGTAATAGCTCAACGCCCGCACCTGGTAGCCTTCTGACACCAGTAGTTCAACAAGGTGCGAGCCGATAAAGCCATCAGCGCCGGTTACGAGTACTTTTTTCAAGGTATATCCCGCTTATCATTAATGTTGCACTTGCACAAAATTTAGGCTAACCGCCTAATCAAGGCAAACCTGTACTGTCAAAATGTTAACACTACCCCGCTTTCATCAATGGCAACAGCAAAATTCGCGCCTGATCAGCTGTTGTGAGCTGGGTCTCTTACGCTTAGCCTTTGGTATTGAATCAGTTTTTCAGCTATAACTGCTTCAAGCATGGTACAAAACCTGCCTCAAAGGCTTAATATGGCAAAATATCAACAGTTTGGCGGAATAAGAAGCTCATCTGCCCTATTCACCCAACAGGAAACGCAATACAAGCTATGCTAAGAATCGGCGAGCGAATCATTGGTAAAGGTCAACCCTGCTACATTATTGCTGAGGCCGGCGTTAACCATAACGGCGATGCCGACACGGCCTACGCGTTAATTGATATTGCCGCTGCGGCCGGTGCCGACGCGGTAAAATTTCAAACATTCAACCCAGAAAAACTTGTCTCGGCCAGTGCGCGCAAAGCGGCCTATCAGCGCGAAAATACCGGTAGTGATGAGCCGCAACTGGCCATGCTGCAAAAACTGGCATTATCCCCCGATCTACAGAAGTCGTTGCAAGCCTACGCCAAACAACAAGGCATTTTATTTTTGTCATCACCCTTTGACGAAGACAGTGCCAATTTCCTTGATGAGCTGCAAGTCCCCGCATTTAAAGTGCCCTCTGGCGAAATTACCAATACCCCCCTACTTCGGCATCTCGCACGCAAAAACAAGCCCTTGCTGGTATCTACCGGCATGTGCGACCTGGCTGAGGTGGCCGTGGCCGTTGAAACATTGAACAGCCTGAACGCAAACTTCGGACTATTTCATTGCGTATCCAACTATCCGGCGGCCCCTGATGAATGTAACCTCAACGCCATAACCACTTTAGCCGAGGAATTTAAGGTACCCGTTGGCTGGTCGGATCATACATTGGGTACTCATATCGCCGTTGCAGCTGTTGCACTGGGCGCGACCATGCTGGAAAAACATTTTACCCTTGACAAAACCCTGCCGGGACCAGACCACAAAGCCTCACTAGATCCTGCGGAGTTATCTCAATTGGTCACGCAGGCAAGAGAGGTTGAGCGCAGCTTGGGCGATGGTATTAAAAAACCACAACCCAGCGAAGCCGACGTTACCCAGGTTGCGCGTAAAAGCCTGTTTGTAAACAAAGCCATGCGCGCTGGCGATCTACTGACAGCAGACGACATTATTTGCTTGCGCCCTGGTGACGGTATTTCACCGACAGAAATAGACACCATCACAGGCTGTAGATTAAACGTTGATGTAGAAGCGTTTAGCCCACTTCGAAGAGAGGCGTTGCAGACCAATGACTAACCCCGTTGCTATTATAGGCAGCGGCGAACACGCTGCTGTTATTGCTGACATGATTAAGACACAGCCCCACCGTTGGCAACTGATGGGCTACTTCGATAGCCAACCCAACCCTATCTTTGAGCAGACTTTCGACAAGATTAAATATTTGGGAACAGACAGCGATTACCCTTCTGCCAAAAACCAATACCCTGCACTACACACCATTTTAGGTATTGGCCGTACTACCTCAGATTTGGCAACACGCTCAACTATTATTGATACCTATACCCACGCGAATGCCCAGTGGGCAACCATTACCGCAAACTCGGCCATCATTAGCAAAAAGGCGACGATATACCCCAACACGGTTGTCATGCCCGGCTGTATTATCAACGCAAATGCCGTGGTTGGATCCAACTGCATTATTAACAGCGGGGCTATTGTGGAGCACGATGTGTATATTGGGTCTGGAACTGTCGTTGCGCCTGGCGTTGTTATCGGGGGAGGCACCCACATAGGCCACAGTGCGACACTTGGTTTAGGCGCTAAGATACGAGACCACATTACGCTGGGCGATTATGTAACCGTCGGTATGGGTGCAACCGTTGTCAGTGATATCGACGACGGGCTGACTGTACTAGGAACACCTGCAACCCGTAAGAAAGGCTAGTTGATTGATGCCAACAGACCATAAGAAGCATATTTGCGTAATAACCACAGGCAGGCAAGACTGGAGTATTTTACGCCCGGTTTGCCTCGCAATCGAGAAAAAACCGGAGCTCTATCTCAGCGTTATTGCTGGCGGGATGGCCTGCGAAGAACGCTATGGAAACCTAAGTAAAGACATTGCCACCGAAAACATTGGTCAGCTGTACGAGTGCCCTTGGTTGGCCAACGGCAATATCAATATTTTCGATGAGTGTGCCAATATCAGTAAGTTAGTATCACGACAACTGCAGACCATACAACCGGATGTAGTCATTTTATTAGGTGATCGTTATGAGACGTTGCAAATTGCAACGGTGTGCGTACTGCTGAACCTACCCATTGTGCATCTGCATGGTGGAGAAGAAACCGAGGGTGCAATCGACAACGTATTCCGTCATGCAATCACCAAGCTCAGCAGCCTGCACTTTGTGAGTCATACGCTGCATCAACAACGGGTTCTACAGTTGGGCGAAAGCCCCGATACCGTTTATTGTGTAGGCGCCCCCGGCCTCGATAATCTGATCAGGCCTGACTTGTTAAATCGTGCAGCACTTGAAGCACAAGTGGGGCATGTATTAGACACACCATTAATCTTAGTCACACTGCATCCAAGCACAACAGAGATAACCAGCGACGATAAACCCTCTACTGATTGCAGCGCAATGATTGCAGCCATGCGGCAATTCCCTGCAACGTACCTCATTACCTTGCCTAACTCAGACCCCGGCAACCAAGCGATTCGAGAAGCACTACTTCAATTTGCTGAGCAAACTCCATCAGCGGTTGCTGTTAACGCACTGGGAGCAAAAGGGTACGCCAGCGCTCTGAAACTGGCCGATGCTATGCTAGGTAACTCATCAAGTGCACTGATAGAGGCACCTTTTTTTGCCTTACCTGCAGTAAATATTGGTAATCGTCAAAAAGGCCGGCTACGCCTGAACAACATAAAAGATGTTGAAGCAGACTCGCAAAAAATTATCGAGGCGCTTCAATGGGCCACAGCGCCTAATACCAGAACAAACTTGGAAGAAAGCCGCTACTGCCTCGGCGACGGCAATGCCAGCAGCAAAATTGCCGACATACTCAACCAATGGGTAATACCCGAAAACCTATGTAAGTCTTTTCATACTGTAATATAAACCATGCTGAAAAAACGCCTGATTTTTACACTTTTATATGCCGATGGCAGCTTTATGCTGAGCAGAAACTTCCGCTTACAGAAAGTTGGCGATATTCGATGGATTGAGAAAAACTATAATTTCGCCAAAATAGCCACCCATATTGACGAACTCATTGTACTTGATGTCTCGCGCCAGAAAAAAAACCTTCAAGCATTTACCGAGACCCTGCAACGACTTATCGATCTTTGTTTTATACCCATTGCGGTTGGCGGAGGTATCGACAGCAAAGAGAAAGCGCAACATTGGTTTAAATCTGGGGCTGACAAAATAGTCATTAATTCTGCTCTGCAGGATGAACATTTAATCAAAGAATTGGTCTCGCACTACGGGTCACAGTCTATTATTGCCTCTTTAGATTGCAAAAAGCTCGACAACACGTATCAAGTTTACACTCATAATGGCACCCTACCACTAGAAGCCAACTTTGAAGACTACTGCCAACACCTTGTAGGCCTTGAGGTAGGTGAAATCTATTTAAATTCAATGGACCAGGATGGCACAGGCAACGGCTACGATGTAACCCTGCTACAAACATTGCAGCAGACTATTGGGCACAATAGTCTGCCCGTTATTGCCGCAGGTGGTGCCGGTAACAGCAAACATTTTATCGACGCCTTTGCTCTCGACAGCGTTGATGCAGTAGCTACCGCCAACCTCTTTAACTTTATTGGCAATGCGCTCCCTCAAGCTCGGCAAAAACTGCTAGACAACCATATTCAACTAGCCCGATGGCAATAAAACCCTCAGATATTATGAATAAAGAAGCATTGACTCTTGCTCCAGATGCCTACAACAAAGTTAATCGCAGCATAATCGTCAGCGGCAGTGCTCGCAGCGGGACGACGTTACTGGGCAAGCTCATACACAGCTTGATAGAAGTAGAGTATCAATTTGAACCTTCTCAGCTATTTGCACTGATCCCTTTAATTCACCAACTGCCTGAGAACCAGTGGAGGTTACTCTATGAAACCTATCTCTATGAAGAGTTCTTCATTAACGCTTTGGCTGGTAGATCACTTAACTGTAACCAGGCAGACGACAGTTCTATTTATAATGTAAAAAGCCATCAAGAAATAAATGCTCGGCTGAATGCGACACTTGGAAAAGCAGCCGTGATGGAGCGACAAGAAAAACACCGCATTGCCTTTAAGATGCCTGACATACTGCCATACTTAAACAGGATTAGGCAGTATTACCCAGGCACACAGTTTGTGATTATCGAACGAGAACCCAGTGCTGTTATCAAATCGGTCATAGCCAAAGGCTGGTTTACAGACAAAAGCCTTAAACAAGGCCAGCTGCTATGGCCAAACTACCGCTGGACAACCCGATCAGGCGAAACGTACTTTCTCCCCTTCTGGCTGAACACCGATGACGCACAGCAATGGCTCGATTACGCAGAACATGATAGAGCCGCCTTTTATTGTTTACACATGACAGTTCTGGGCAGATCCGTCGACAAGGCGACTTTAATTAACTACCAAGATCTTGTTTCCAAACCATCAACTGTATTAAATACTTTATTGACAGCCTTACAGCTGACGGAAGGACCCAAAACCCAAACTATTATGGGTGAGATTTTTGCAGACAAACCTGTGGACAAGACACTGCTAAGCAGTATAACGGAAGATATCAGAACACAACTTCAGAGCTGTTTTCCACTATCCAACTAACAGCCTGTCAAGCCACAAATAGAAAGATAATTACGCATGAGTTGAAGCCCGTTATTTTGACTAAGCTCCGGGTGAAACTGAGTACCGTATATATTGTTCTTTTCTACACTGGCCACAAACACCTGATCATTATCTGCCGTGCCAGAAACATCTGCGTCATTGCTACACTGCATGCAATAACTGTGGGTAAAATAGAAATCGGGCTCAGTGGCCAAACCGGCCAACAAACGGCTAGAGGGTTTAACATTGACACTGTTGAACCCTACATGCGGAATTTTCTTATTAGGCTTTGAGGCATCACGAGTAAAAAAATCGACATTGCCATCAATAAGTTTCAAACCTTCTGTTTCGCCGCCTTCACTACTTCGGTTTGCCAGCAATTGCATACCCAGGCAAATACCTAAAAGGGGCTTCCCCCCTTCTGCCAGCTGTTTAAGTAACGTAGACAACCCACCACTATTGAGCTTGTCCATGGCTACTCGAAAAGACCCTACCCCCGGCAAAATCAAACCTGCAGCCTTGGTCAAAACTGCGGGGTCACGACTATTTTCAACACTAACACCAAGATGCTCAAGCATACTGCGAATGGAATAGAGATTACCCATATCGTAATCAATAACAGCAATCACAGCTATTCTACCTCAAATACAGGTTCCCAACGGCCACCCTGTTTTTCAAACAAGGCTTTATTCGCATACTTGTCGAGGACGGCATCAAACTCTGCTTGCGTCATTTGATAATAGTCGAGATACAACGACATAAACTGCTCGGGATACTGATTATCATACAATCGGACAAGATTAACCGCTTGATTACGCTCCATCGCGCCACGTCGAATTTCGATACCAGCGTCCTGGGTTGCCCGCCCAAAGCCAAATTTAAGGTACATCAGATAGGTATGCAATGCATAAAGTGCTTGGTCATTCTGGGCAAAATTGGTAAAAGTTCCAGCATTCGTTTCTTCATTTTCCTCTAAATTACAATGCTCTTTTGCCACCAAATAGTTGCGATAAGAATCCCACGCTTCGTAATAAGACCAGTGGGTAATATACAGATCATTTTCTCTCAATTCATTTTCAGTCGGAAAACGCCAGAAGTTTAGAGAAGACGAAGGTAATCCAGTTGCCTCAAGCACTTTGTCGTAGCCACCTTCGAGATAAATTTTCTTCATGTAATCTACGCCGTAACCTGCCCGGTTTCGAGTTTCTGTAGAACCTCCATACTCGACTTCGCCGTCTTCACCATAAAAAATTAACGACACGCCCAGCTTACATGCCATACGCAATACGGCTGACTGGATGGCAATTAGCCACCCATAATACGGAAAACCTTTTTCGACAAACCCCATTTTGTTAAGCTGGCGCATGACTTCTACATTGGGATTAATTTGGATGTGGTCGTAACCAGAAGCGATAAAATTCTTCAGGTTTTTATCGCCCAATTCCAATGCCAGTGCGGGTGTTACCGTAATACACAGCGGATTCATTCCATACTTGTGTTTAAGCTGGTAAGCAACATAAGAGCCGTCTTTACCGCCGCTTACGGGAACAATGCAGTCAAAACTGCCATCTTTGCTTCTATGCTTATCCAATAAGTTGTTCAATTCTTGTCGGCGAGCCGACCAATCGAGAGTCTTTTTAGCTTCCATCCACTGACACGCATTGCACCAGCCACGGCTATCAAACTCGATACGTGGGCGTGTCGACATATTTAAGCAGTGATTACACCAGAAAACGTTTGCCACAGTAAAACTTCTCTGTTTCGAAAATTAGGCTAAGCGTATAGTGAAGAGGGCTGCACGTAAACCCTAAGAGTATGCTAAGCAGCCGGATAAATCATTTATCCCTGCCAGAGGTAAATGGCAAATAATCGGCAATGTTATCCAGAAAACTCGACGAATTGTTCAAACCTCGCAAAATATTTTCCATTGCCTGAAACTGTGACTGCAAACGAGCAGTGTACGCATCTATTCGGCGATCGAGACGCTCTTGATCACTCTCTAGATCATCCAGATCCGTATTAATATTCTCTTCGCGAGCATCCAGCACGCCACTGCTTTGCAAATAGGTCTCGATCATATTCGCGAACTCCAGCCCGAATCCGCGTGAATAACTGAGCGTAGCGCTAGTGGCACCTTCTTTTACCAGAAGCGTGAGGCCGTAGGGATCTGTGTTTAGTGCTGGCAACAGAACATTACCCGAACCAAAACCTGTTACCCCATCAAACGTACCCGCCACACTGGTACCTGCCTGCGCGCCTGTGCCACCGGAAATATTCAAGTTTGTATCCAGCTCAGTACCTAAACTGCTAAACGAAACCGTTGATTTCACACCATATTTACGAGAAGTAAAGACAAAGTGATCTGTATCAAACGATACGTCAACGGCAGTATTGGTTTCTTTTAGCGTAGAATCGGAATTAATCTGTGACTGCAATTCGGCAATCAACTCGTCTACGGTATTATAGGTACCTTCTGATAGGCTAAGGGTGCCTGAAGTAACACCGTCTACACTTACGACAAACGAATAGTCTTCTCCAGCCGTGATGGTCAATGGATAACCAATAGCCGTAGCGCCTCCGGCAAAACTACCGCGACTAGGCTGCGCGGTAATAGCAACCTCATAACTACCTGGCACCGTTTGCGCACCAAAACTATTGATGTCTACTTTGTCTGACGACGAATTGGCATAAGGTGCAAACAACCGTTGAACCAATTCAAAATTCTCGTCAAACGCTTTGGTGAAATCGTCTTCATCAATGGCAAGCGTGCCATCTTGCTCGGTACGAATACCTACGTTGGTTAACGTGGTGTAGTCAGTTGTTACACCAGGTACTGCCGATGCAATCACATTACGTAACTGGCGCATTAACCCTGTCGTTGTCGGGTCACGATATAAGCTGCCGAAGGCCTCTTCTTCTTCATCGAAAGCCGTCAGTTCTTCAACAGTAGACAAAAACTCGTTGTACGCATCAACAAATGCCCGTACCGACTCTTCCGCCGAACTGGAATCATCAAAGATGCTCAAGTTAATAATTTCGCCTGGCGCTGCTTTGGCCAGTGAAAACTCAAACCCATCAAGTACATCGTCAATTTTGTTGGTACTGCGGGTAATGGTCAGCCCATTGAGCTTGAAAGTGGCATCAGCACCGGCCTGGTTCAAGGTCATTTGCTGCTCGGCAGCGCCGGAGCCAAATACAAATCGCGACAACCCACTGGCATCCGTATGATTGCCGTCGTCATCTACAGCCGTAATTTCTAATTGATTAGAGGCACCGGAGGGAGATGTCAGTAGCAACCGATACCCTGAACCATCGTTAACAATACTTGCCTGCACACCTGCTTCAGCCGCATTAATCGCATCGGCTAACCCTTGCAGCGAGTTATTGCTGTCGTCAATGGTGATGCTAAAGCCTTCTTTGTCGGCATTAACGGTGAAGTCATCAACATAGGTATCGGCATTGGTATCTTCCCAGCCACCAAAGCGAAAGGTAAGTGTACCTTTGCCAATCGTGTCATCAGGATCAGTGAATGAAGCAGAGCTGGACAATGACTGCGCAGCGGCTACCGTAAGCACTTCAAACGCATAATCGCCCACTGGGGCTTCGCTACTGAGGGATGTGGGAACAAATGCATCACTGTCGCTATAAGACGCACTTTTGGAGTAGAAGCTTTCACGGTCAGAGAGCTTTTCAGCGGCATCTTGAAGCGTCGCCAGGGAACTGCGCACAGTGCCATAGTCTGAAATTTGCGCTTCTAGCTTGGCCGTTTTGGTATCGATTTGCGTCTGCTGTGGCGCTTTCTCTATCTCGCTCAACTGCTCAACCAGGCTTCGCGTATCGATACCCGAGCCTGCGCCAAGAGAACTGATGATATTACTGCCAATTGTCGACATATCTAACCTTTAAACCCGCCCTTAGGCATAACCTGTTACTTAACAACCAAGTCTAGCACGTTGCACATGGTTAAGAGGCGAGCGACTTCTCGCCTCTTTATAAATATCGGCCTATCTGACTAGAACTTGAACAGCTAACAAGCTGTCAGCGACCATTCGTCAGATTTACTTTGTCCAACCATAGTTAAAAAGCAAAGGGCGTACCATATGGCACGCCCTTTACTCGATCCGTACATAAAATATTCAGTAACGCTAACTATCCCTGAACATTAATCAATTGTATCGGCTCATGCTCCTTTGCCTGTCGGGCTAACTGCAGGAAGATATCCTCAGGTATCTGCCGGATCAAGTCCCCTGTGGTACGATCAACAACACGAATAATCGTTAAACCGGATTCTTCATCCACATTAAACCGCAGATCACGCTGCTCCATTTGAAAATACTCATTCATTTGAGCAACAACATTTTCTAACGGTTCTTCGCGCACGACAGGTTCGCTGGACGCCTGGGCGGCGGGTTGCGTTTGGTCGGGCGGCAAGGCTTTGCCTGTTTTGCCGGCCCCACCGGTCACTACCCCTCCTTGCTCAGACGCACCCAGAGATGAAGCACGCGCAGTCGCTATTGCGGCTACTTGCTTGCTGGCTATCACTTCATTCATGGGCTCACCTGTTTATCATGCGGCGAGGATATAACCCTCACCGCGATGAGTACTCAACTTACTGGAGTAGAGACAGAACCTGCTGCGGACGAGCATTGGCTTGTGCCAACATCGCAGAAGATGCCTGTTGCAGTACTTGCGCACGAGACAGCTCGGCAGTTTCCGCAGCAAAGTCAGCATCCACAATACGTGAACGCGCTGCCGCAGTATTTTCCGAAATGTTCATCAAGTTACTCACGGTGAAATCGAGACGGTTATTCACCGCACCCAAATCGGCCCGTGTACTGTTGATGGTTTCGAGAGCACCGTCTACCACATCAATGGCGGATTGCGCACCCGCGGCAGTGGAGATATCAATATTCTTGACGGTTTTACCCGCAGAAGGTGAATTGTTGGTTTCCCGCAGCCCACCAAAATCGGTTTGATCGATACCATCTCCGTAGGCAATGGAAATTTCCTGTCCACCTACAGAATCCAACTTAAGGCCCGTCGCTGTGGCGCCGAAACCTGCGGTAGAGACGATATAGGCAACCACACCCGTTTCATCACTCGCACGATTCACCGCAGCCACTGCTGCAGCCAGTGTTGCACCAGTAAACGCAGAGATTTCAACACCATTGATT
Source organism: Cellvibrionaceae bacterium (assembly GCA_050289485.1). GTDB lineage: Bacteria > Pseudomonadota > Gammaproteobacteria > Pseudomonadales > Cellvibrionaceae > JBNKFV01. The sequence continues at coordinate 319,700 of JBNKFV010000015.1, read as the reverse complement.
TCCAACTGACCAGCTGTTAGCTGAGTGAAACTAGCGGTACTGTCAGTTTGCAGGAGGTCGCCCTCACCTGTACGCTCGTTGACGCCGAAGGCATTGGAAACATCCTCAGCAAGCACGGCTGTAGAAGCAACAATATCAAGAGTCACTTCTGAACCATCGGTTGATTCAATCGACAGCTTGGCGGTATAAGCCGAATTTGCAATACCCGTTGCGGCCGCAGCGCCAGTGCCCGAGGTCGTGATTTGAGCAGCCGAGTCAGAATTCAACTCCAAGCGCCCCTCATCATTAACACGAGCGACAACCAAGCCACCGGTAACAGTACCAATTTCAGATGCCAATTCTTCTAAACTATTGGTATCTGTAATTTGATAGGTTTGCGTCAAGCCATCTTGAGTTATCACAGACAGATCTAACTGATTGGCACCCTGTAATACACCCGTACCATCAGCAGTAGCGCCAATTTCAACGAATGCAGTAGCGGAAATATTACCGACCGCAGAGTTAATTTGTGCTAAAACATCCGACAAACCGCCCGTAGACGCATTGCCATCAGTAATATAGCCAGCAGCCACACCGGTAAAGCTACCGAGGTTAATATCATTAATCTCCAGCGCACCCGTAGTGCCACCATTGAGGCCATCCAAATCGCCAAAATTCAGATTAGTCGTAATGATATCGCCGCCAGTACCACTACCCAAAGAACTGGAATTAAAACCTGCAATACTTACAGAGATTGTCTCATTGGCGTTGGCACCTACTTGCAGTGCTACGTCGCCCAAGGAGCCATCGAGAATTTTCTGGCCGTTAAATGAAGTGGTCTCTGCAATACGATCCAATTCGGAAATCAACTGCTGAGCCTCGGCATTCAGTGTCGCACGGTCTGTATCAGAATAAATACCGTTCGCAGACTGAACTGAGAGTTCGCGAATACGCTGGAGAATATTGGTGGTTTCGTCCAATGCACCTTCAGCGGTCTGGATCAGTGAGATACCGTCATTTGCGTTGGAGACCGCGCGGTTCAAACCCAGAATTGCAGAGGTTTGTCGGTTAGAAATTGCTAAGCCTGCGGCGTCGTCCGCAGCGGTGTTGATACGTTTACCCGAACTGAGTCGCTCAGTGGCCTGATCCAGATCCTGGCCAGACTTCACCAACTGGCGCTGTGCGTTCAGCGAAGACACGTTTGTATTTATCACTAAAGGCATTGTAAGCCTCCTACCATTGGTTGTTGCTAACGCCAGTCGTCAGACCAGCCCATTAAGGTCTTATGAAGCCAGCTGAGAGATTGTTTTTCCCAGTTCAAGAACTTCTGACTAGGTTATCGACGCTTCAAAAGAAAACTTTAGGCGCAATGAGAAAGGAGGAAAGGCACGAAGAAGGTCGCGACTAGGGAATTTATTACTTTAAAATCAATGAGATAAAATAAAACGAATAAAATATTATTTTTTATTCCAAATAATTATATGCATTATTTTATGGGTTGACTGCCAAACTGCCGAATGAGTTTTGAGTATTTAAATGACCTCAATTAACATACTTTAGCATTAGAAAAATCGAGATTCCCTGTGGAAAACCCTGCTTTGGCAAATACCAAAGCAAGGTTTCAGCCGGCAGGGCTTAGTTATTAAGCAGTTGCAGTACCTGCTGTGGCTGAGCATTGGCCTGCGCCAGCATGGCTTGCGAAGCCTGCTGTAATACCTGCGCACGAGACAAGTTGGCCGTTTCGGCAGCGAAGTCGGCATCCATAATCCGTGAGCGCGATGCTTCCGTATTTTCAACCACGTTCATCAGGTTGTTGATGGTGAATTCCAGGCGATTATTGACTGCACCCATTTCTGAACGGATGGAGTTAATGGTTTCGAGGGCGTTATCGATCACGTTCAACGCTTCCTGAGCCCCATCGACGGTACCAATTTCAATATTGGCAACCGTAGCGCCGGCACTCACTGAAATATTGGTCTCTAAAATACCTAAGGTAGCCGCCGAACCATTACCGCTGTATTCAACCGTTACTTCAGTGCCATCAATCGAGTTCAACTGAATCGATGTAGTCCCCCCCGTCACACCGGTTGTCACTTGCGCCACAACGCCAGTTAAGTCTGCCAAACGGTTGATAGCAACAACCTTTGCCGCTGCTGTTGCCGCTGTGGCGGCGCCAATGGTAACGCCGTTAATAACCACATCCCCTTCGGCGAGAGCACCACCACTAGCGCGGTTGTCACCAAGAATATCGCCTGGCGCTGTGCGTTCGTCCAATTGGAAAATACTACGCTGCGCTAACGTTAATGTTGACGATACATCGATGGTAATGCCATTACTGTCTGAGGCTTTCAGGGAAAGGCTCGCCTCCGCTGAACTCGTATCCGTAAAGCCCGTAGCCGACCCTAAGCCCGCGGTACCACCAAACGTAATTTGCGCGGCATCATCCGAGGTAATTTGCAAGCGGCCATCTGCATTCACAACCGCGTCGATCACACCACCCGTTACAGCCGAAATCTTCTCTGCCAGCTCTTCAATAGAACCCGTATCGGTAATTTCATACACCTGCTGCGTACCATTGCGGGAATCGACCGTCAGTTGCAATACATTGGCACCGCGAATGATCCCCGTACCATCAGTGGATGCAGTCATTTCAACAAATGCATCTGCCTCGACGTTGGCAACATTGGCATTAACCTGGGCAAGAATATCATCCAGCGAACCAGTGGATACATTACCGTCATAAATATTGGTGATAGCGCCGTTGGTAAAGCCGCCAATATCTTGCCCATTAATTTGGATATCACCCAGCGCGATCTGCGAGATATTTGCCAAGCTCATTGGCCCGGTCACAATATCACCGGCGGGAGCACCACCTAAGGTATCGGTATTCATGGCAGTAATACTGAAACTAATAGTCTCGTAAGCCTCAGACCCAACCTGTAAAGCCACATCGCCCAAACTGCCATCCAACAATGGCTGGCCGTTAAAGGTGGTTGTTTCAGAGATACGATCCAGCTCCATTTTTAGTTGTTGCACTTCGGCATCCAGCGTTGAGCGGTCAACGTCAGAATAGATACCGTTAGCTGACTGAATCGCCAATTCCCGCATACGCTGCAAAATATTCGTGGTTTCGTCTAACGCACCTTCGGCAGTTTGTATTAGCGAAATACCGTCGTTAGCGTTTCGCACAGCTTGATTCAAACCGCGAATTTGCGATGTCATTCGGTTGGAGATAGCCAGGCCCGCAGCATCATCCGCAGCGGTGTTGACTCGTTTACCGGATGCCAAACGCTCCATCGCTTCGCTCATATCACCACCAGAGCGTACCAACTGACGCTGAGCATTTAACGCTGCCACGTTTGTATTAATGACCAATGGCATAACTATTCTCCTAATTACGCAATAAGCTCTAATGCTCTCTTTACGCGTAAAACCGGTAACACCACGCAAGAGAAAACCAAAAACGTTTGCTCTTTACCTTTGTTTAGCGGCATACAAACAATGACATCTGTATTGATGAGCACTGCTTGCAAAAGAGCATTCACTGAAAGCTCTAACGCAACGGTTATGCCAATGTTTAAAAAATTTTTAACCCCTTGTATTTATTGATTTTTTTAGCATTTACAACCAAAAATATTTTTTCACCTAAAAGAAAGGCGGCAACAAAACGGCAAAAGCATTCCGCTTAACCATGCAAAAGCGGCAAACCAAGGACGATCAACTGCGACAAAATAATCAGCAATTACTGAGTGAGCATGCTAAAATTTTTGCTGACAAACAGATGGGGTAGTAACAATGGAAACTTCACAAGAAGCACAACACATTTTAAAAAAAGCACTCGACATGAGTAAACAAATGCTAACCCTGGCTGAGCATCAGGAATGGCAAAACATGGAAGCACTGATGAAAGAGAGAGATACGTTGCTAAGCCAGATAAATGGCCCCATTGATGCGCAAATACTACCGAATGAAAGCAAGGCGGCAATAGCCGATCTATTTAGCCAGATAAAACAGATACAATCGCAAGTTCATCAAATAGCAGAACAGACACACCAGCAAAACATGAAAGAGATCAAGGCCTCAAACACGCACAAAAAAGCAGTAAAGTCGTACCAAGCTCACCGTTAACACAGATAGAACAAATCTGTAGGCTTTTAATTTACAGAAAATTAAACAGCGTGAGCCCACTGACATTAACAAAACTTTGCTGCGCAGCACTGAGCACCATCTGCGACAACGACAGGCGCGTAGATGCCTCGGCAAAATCGAGATCTTGAATATCAGACAGAACTTCCTGATTCAGCAACTTCGAATCCGACTGCAAATCTCGTACACTTTCCAATGTATTCAGGCGCGCACCAATCTCACTGACCACACCCTGGATTGAAGTAAGCGAACTATTTAAATTATTGAGTGTATCGGCAACCACTGCGGCCACCTGATCTTTGCTTTCCTGTGAACCATCAACTTGCTTAAGCGCGTCGACAAAGCGCTGCACTGTGGTTAACAGGCCCTGTTTATCGGTCGATTCGATATAGTATTGATCACCAGGAACAGCACGCACACCGTTGGTAGATACCGTACTGCCGACAAGCCCCAACGCTGCCATAATATTGCTGCCACTGGTACCCAAGGGATCCACGGTAAAATTGACACCGGCCGGCATGGTAAATTGTGGCGGCACAACGGTGTTATCAACCGTAACCCCCAGATTTGCTAGCAATGCAGCGTTAGTGCCGGATGTTAGCTCTGTCACAAGATCGGCATTACTGGTTACATTACTGCCGATGGTTAGAGTTTCAGTGACGCCACCTACACGCAAGGTAAGCGTTTCACCGGTTTCATTACCGGCAAAATTTTGCCCAGCGCCACTACCAAAAGCAATGTTTGCTGGCACCGCAGCCGTACCCGAAGATGGCACACCATTAATAGAAAACTCTACACCATTAACGGTTACGTATTCGCCAGGCTGGTAGCCTTGGTTGGCAACAACCACCTTGCCGGTATTTTTTTCAGTTACCGTAAAATTCAACCCCGGCGGGCTAGTTGCACTGGGGTCATTAAAGGTAATAACCATATCGCCTGGATAAAAGTCATCAAACGTATCCTGGTCAACTACCCGGCCTAACGTAATCTTTACCTCTGGCGCTGTCACATTATTGGGATTGGTTGCGGTGGCAATTGTCTTCTGGGCACTGGGAATATCTACAAACAAGCGCTTACCGGAATCGGTAACCGCAACCGACGTACTCTTGGAAAGCTTGATCGACATCTGGCCTTCATCGCCGTTGTAAACAAACCCACTACCACCCGTATCCACAAACGGCTGGGTTTCGCCTTGAAACCCAGAAAAAATATACTGCCCAGACGCATTTTGCGTGTTGCTCAGTTCCAACAATTGCTTCAAACGGGCATCTGCCTCGGCAGCCAGTGTTTGATACTCATCTTCACTCAGGGTAGCGGTGTTGCCAGCAGCGGTCGCCAGTTCTTCCAAGCGAAAAATTAATTCGGTGATACTGTTGAGGGTTTCTTCTTCTAGCCCTAAAGTATTTTCAGCGATATCAATGTTCTTTTGGTACTGCTCTATGCGTGCCAATTCCTGACTGATTTGCAGAACCGTGGTGGCACCCACGGGATCATCAGCGGGGGTTAAAATACGCTTACCTGTCGACAACTGCTCTTGCGTTTTGGTAATCGCACTTTGCGCGTCGGCAATGCCTACGTCGGCAATGCTATAAATTTGAAGCGTTGAGATACGCATAGTAACACCCGTCAATTTACCAGCGGCAAGATATTGCCATTACAAAGCGTTGAGCAAAGTATCAAACAAATCCCGTGCCACACTGATCACCTGCGCATTAGCATTGTATGCCTGCTCAAAACGAATCAGGTTGGCGGCCTCTTCGTCAAGGTTTACCCCCGACACCGAGTCACGGTTTGCTTGCGAGGTTGCCAGCAGGCTTTCACTGATATTAGTGTTGGTTTCTGCGAGGCTGCTTTGTGTACCCACTCGCTCAACCAACTGGCCATAGGCCTCTGAAAAGGTGCGCTTGCCGCCAATAACATCGGCAGTTTCCAATTCCACCATGGCCAGTGCATTACGGTTATCGGTACTTGCATCTTTATTAAATTCTACGGTAAAGGTATCACCCGCATCGGGAGCACCCAGTAAACTTACCTGGTAGCCGGTGTAGGTGGATTTGGCAAAATCAGCTGCGGTACTATCGCCAAACAATTGGCTGCCGGTAGGCAAGGTCGACATCGCCACACCTTCCGACAAGGTAACGTCGATATGGCCGCCCACGGTCACTGCACTCTGCTGCCCAGCCCCCACACCGGTTAAACGCACGTTACTGTTCTCGCCATCATTAACCGATAGGGTGTCGCCCGCAGCTGCCTCAAGCCGGATATCAAGGTTCACCCCACTACTGGCGACCAATCTAACTTCTGGATGGCCAGTAACGGGGTTAACAGCGCTTACCGCGCTAATGCCTTGCGCCGACAACGTGGAATTACTGTTGATCTGCTCCGCGAGATAATCATTGAAGGCCTCTTCATCAATGCTGGGGTCGGGAACACTACTCACCAACACACCTGCATCGTATTCAAGCAAGTTTTGCCCGTTAACGGTAACCTGCAACGGCACACCGAAGCTCGCAATATTAACGTCGGTAATACTTGCGGTGGTGTATGCATTGGCCGATACACCCGCAACTGCATTTAAACGCGCTGCCGTTTCTGCCGCACTGGCGTTATACACTGTGCTAATTTGCTTGGTGGTTACCGCACCCGTGGTGGGGTCGGTCAGAGTAAAGCGCATGAGCTCACCCGGATAACCGTTGGCAACGGCAGGGTCTGTTGGCAAAACCGTAGAAGCGATGCTGCCTTCGGGTAATCCGATAGCAGCCCCGGTACTGGAAACCAAGCGCTCCTCTGGGTCTTCAGTAAACAGATAGTTCGTAACACCGGGTATATAAGTTTGATCTCGCATAGGTGGATCAAGATCGACCGGGTTACTGGGGTCACTGTTATCCAGTACGTCGTAGGTAGTGGGCGACGTAAATACAATAATTAGAGGTGGCGACAGCGTGCCTTTATTGGCAAAAGCCGGCAACAAGTTGCCGTCGGTATCGACGGTTGACAAGACTTCGCCCTGCATGATGTTACCGTTGCCTGTATTACCCGACGACGACAGCGTGCGAATAGGCCCGGCGAATGCCAAGCCGTCGGCATCCTGTAACGATACATCAATATCTTGCGAGGCAAAGCGCGATGGATAAATATCAAAACGGTCGCCCCCCTGAAATGAACCACTTTCCAGATTCAGGGTTAAGCCATCAAAAGAAATTTCGGTAGGATAATAACCGTTCAACGTACCCTGTCTTACAATGGTGTCATCACTTTTACGGGTAACCACGTAATTAAGGCTATTAGGCTGAATAACAAACGTGTAGTCGCTATTTGTCATCGCCGTGACATCGTCGATGCTCAACGAAATATTGCGATCGTTGGGCGCGTTGTTATTACTGTTGGCGACTACGCGTTTATTCATAGCAACCTGGGTATTGATATCAGTAAAAAGATCACCACCCCACTCGCCATTTAAATCGAGGCCAAGGGCTTGCACACGATTAAATTCATCAGCAATCGCCAGGGCAACTACGCCCAACTGGTTAAACGAGGGTTCTAGTGCATCTTCACTAAAACGAAGTAATCCACCCAGTTGGCCGCCGCTGATTTGTTGTGTTACAACAAAATTACCTGCTACACCACCTAAGGTAATTTCATCATCATTATTAACCCCCATGGTGGCAACATTGCGGCCTACTACTAACTGCTGGCCTTTACCGATCAGAACATTCACCGCCCCGCCATCTTGCTCTGCCACCTGGATAGACACTAGCTCCGACATTTGGCGGAGCAACTCTTCACGTTCATCGAGCAAGTCATTGGGAGTAATTCCACGGCCAACGCTTTCAGAAATACTCTGATTAAGTTCTGCCACCGAATCAGCCAGTGTATTCACTTGAGATATCACAGCTTCAATAGTACGCCCAACCGTAGTCGTTAATTCATCCATGCGGTCATACAAGGTATTAAAGCGCAGTGCCAAATTTTGTGCTTCTGTGAGTACCAGATCACGCGCAGGGGTTGACGAAGGGTCGTCGGCAGAATTTTGTAATGACGAAAAAAAACTTTGCAAACTGTCGGCAATACCGGTACTGGCGTCGGCCAAGAGGGAATCAATGCCGCCGATCAAATCATTAAACTGATTAAAATCGTTATACGATGCGGTATCCAAACGTAGCTGATTAACCAAAAATTCATTAACGATGCGCTCAATCGACGAAACGCTAACCCCGGTACCAATGGAGCCTGCGCCAGAGGTTTCGGAGGGATTGGTCACATATTCAACACGCTGACGACTGTAGCCTTCTGTATTAGCGTTGGAAATATTATGCCCAGCCGTGGATAACGCAGTTTGGCTAGCCTGAAGCCCAGAGATGGCAGTACCTAAAATACTCATGGTTTAGGCTCCTGTGAAAAGGGCTGAGCCAGCGCCAGGTCATCAGAAAATTCGTTAAAAAATATACGACCAATTTTCTCTGCATAGGCTGGGTCGGTGGCATAACCGGCTTTCTGTAGTGCCTCTAAATATGCTTGAGGATCGGCCGCTCGCTCAACAGCTGCTGCATAACGCTCGTTGGTGGTAATAAAATTAGCATAGTCAGCAAAGCTTTCGGCAAATGACTGGTACTGTCGAAAACTGGCGCGCTCTCGCTGCGCCACACCTTCGCGATACTCCACGGTAGCAACACTGGCACTATCACCTTGCCAGCGATCATCAGCTTTAATATTAAAAAGGTTATAAGTGCTATTGCCACCGGCATCTTTCACCAGGTATTTACCCCACCCGGTTTCCAGTGCCGCTTGGGCCAGCAGCACTTTGGCATCAACACCCAACATTTTTGCCGTATTTTCCGCAATGGGCATTAACGTTTTAATAAACGTTTCTTTGTCAGAAAAATCAGGCGTTATTGCCGGAGCCGTTTCAGCAGGTGCGGCAGTGCCGCCAGTTTGCAGCGCTGAGCTCTCAACCGGTGGTGCAGTATTCAGCAAGCGCTGTTTCAATTGTTCAACCAGATTCACAGCCGTGGGCAGGTTTACCGCTTCTTGCGCGTCAATACCCAGCGTACGACCATAACTGCCCTTCAGCTGTTGATAGAAGGATTCAGCCAGCCCAACACCCTTGCCTTCGGAAATATTTAGCACCAACTGCTGGTCGTACATGTCACGATGCATTTTCATGGCAAAGCTGTTTAGACCACTGTCTTCGTCGGCAAACACATCGTTGGCCGAACGCATATTTTTCAGCATCATACTGACAAACATTGACTCAAACTGCTGCGCCACTTTGCGTAACGCGGCATCAGCATCTTTATCACCCAGACGGTTAATCTCGTTGAGATTCGCAAGATCGTTGTAATTGTCTTGCCATTGCTGACGTAACGTTGTGGTGGATACTGACGCGGGCAAGCCTATGTTTGAAGTATTTTTGCCATCTAACATTTAGATCACCACCAGTTCTGCTTTTAATGCGCCAGCCTGTTTTAAGGCTTCGAGAATGGCCATCAAGTCACCGGGCGCGGCGCCCACTTCATTCACTGCACGCACCACTTCATCCAATGTTGGGCCAGGGGCAAACTTGAACATTTTGGTGGGCGTACCAGGGCCATTTTCGACTGTTACCTGGTCGGTTTGCGGTACCACAACAGTTTGACTGCCATCTGGTGAAAACGGCTGCGGCTGACTCACGCCCGGGTTTTCCACCACCGTTACCGTTAAACTGCCGTGCGTGACAGCAACTGGAGAAACTCGAACGTGCTGCCCTACCACGATCGTGCCAGTGCGCGAATTGATCACAACTCGCGCAGCAGCTTCGCCAGGGTTTACTTCAATATTTTCCAGCAGTGACAAAAAGTTAACCCGATGTGCAGGGTTAACCGGCGCATCCACGCTGATAGAGGTTGCATCCATTGGGCGTGCCACATCAGGGCCCAACATATCATTGATGCTATCAGCAACACGTTTGGCAGTGGTGAAGTCGGGACGATGCAAGTTAAAGACAATCGGCTGGCCATCTTGAAAACTGTTTTCAACCGAGCGTTCAACGGTTGCACCATTGGGTATACGGCCCACACTCGGAACATTAATGGTGAGTTTTGAGCCGTCTTGGCCTTCTACCCCCAAGCCACCGACAACCAGATTACCCTGCGCCAGCGCATAAACACGGCCATCAGCACCTTTAAGCGGGGCCAGCAGTAAGCTACCGCCACGCAAACTTTTTGCATTACCCAGCGACGAAATAGTCACATCCAATTGCTGCCCTGGTTTAGCAAAGGCTGGCAGCTCGGCATGAATAGCAACAGCCGCCACATTTTTTAACTGCATGCGCGCGCCCTCCGGTACCGCAATACCAAATTGCTTGAGCATGCTATTGAAAGACTGGGTAGTAAACGGGGTTTGGTTAGTTTGGTCACCACTGCCATCAAGCCCAACAACCAGGCCGTAACCCACCAGATGGTTGGAACGAACACCCGCAATACCAGCCAGATCTTTAATCCGTTCCGCGTAGCTGGTGTTTGACCACACCAGTGACGTTAACACCAATGAATTTAACAAAAGTGCAGCGATAAAACGTGCGGTTGCCAGCGTTACAAAAAAATGTCTGATGAGTGATGTCATTGCGGCAACTCCATTAAAAAGGCCAAAGAGCACTGTTAAAGAAGCGCGATAGCCAGCCCATGCTTTGCGAATCGGCAAGCTCACCCGTGCCACTGTATGAGATATGGGCGTTGGCTAATTTTGTAGATAGCACAGAGTTATCGGATTCAATATCATCTGGGCGAACCAGCCCGGTAATACGAATGTATTCATCGCCACGATTCAGAGTCATCCACTTTTCACCGCGCACCACTAAGTTACCGTTTGGTAATACATCGGCAACAGTCACAGAAATATTGCCCTGCAAGGTATTACTTTGATCCGCGTCGCTTTCACCGCTAAAATCGCGATCTTGCTGAACATCAGTGCCCAAACTCAAATTTTTAAGCGAGGGGCTAGTGCCCAACAAAGTACCACTACCCTCGTTAAACGAAATATCATTTTCTTTTTTAATGCTAACGCCCGAACTTTTGCTGGACACTGTGCGCTCGGAAAGAACAACCGTAATAATGTCACCGATGCGATGCGCTTTGCGATCATCGAATAACGACATACTGGTATTGGCCGAGTAAAGAGAGCCATCTCCGCGCTTTTCCGGTACGGAAGTAGGCCCAATCACCGGCGCATAATAAGGATCGCCAGGGCGCGCAGGCTGCTGCACAACGCAGGCCTGTAACAACACCGTGCTGAGTAACAAAATACTTTTTGTGCTTCGCAAAGCGTTCATGGCGTTACCTGTATTATTCACTTCAACAAACCAACATTAGAGATTCTGCGATACGTACTGCAGCATCTGATCAGCCGTGGATACCACTTTTGAGTTCATTTCATAAGCGCGCTGCGTGGTAATCATGTTGACCATCTCTTCAACAATATCGACATTGGAGTTTTCCAGCGCGCCCTGTAATAAACGGCCCACACCATTTTCGCCAGGCACCCCTGCCTGCGGCGTACCACTGGATGCGGTTTCCAAATACAAATTACTGCCAATAGACTGCAAACCCGCGGGGTTGATAAAGTCGACCAGCTGAATATTACCAATCTGTTGCGGCGCCGGATCGCCAGTAACCGTGGCACTCACGGTACCATCCGTACCAATCGTGACATTACTCGCGCTTTCTGGCAGCGTGATAGCGGGCTCCAGCAAGAGACCACCGGCGGTTACGATTTGCCCGTCGGAGTTAATATGTAACTGGCCATCCCGGGTATAGGCCAACGAACCATCCGGCTGCACAATCTGCAAAAAACCGCGGCCATCAATAGCGACATCCAGCGCCTGATCCGTGACCTGCAAGCTGCCTTCGGTAAATTGTTTTTGGGTACCTACCACACGCACACCGGTACCCAGTTGCAAACCTGATGGCAGTTGTGACTCTTGCGTAGTTTGCGCACCGGGCTGACGCTGAATCTGATAAAGCAAATCTTCAAACACAGCGCGGTCGCGCTTAAAGCCTACGGTTGACGCGTTGGCCAGGTTATTGGAAATCGTGGTTAACTGAGTATCCTGAGCGGCCAGGCCAGTTTTACTTACATAAAGTGCAGCGTGCATAAATCACCTATCAACTTGTCCGTTGAATGAATTCAGTTAAGGAACCTCTGAAAAACTACCTGCGTTGCGATTGCGGCGTTGAAAATTGGCTCAAATCGGTCATTTATCATGTATACCAACAGTAGGCGTTTTAAGCGAACGCCCTCTTTTCGCCAATTTTCGTCTTACACTCGCTGCCTCGATTACGTTTTTCACAAGTTCCTTAAGAAATTTGCAAAAGCTGTGCCGAGGCTTCTGAATTTTCTTTGGTGGTTTTCATCAAATTCACTGACATTTCGTATTGCCGTGCCAGCGATAAAATACCGGTCAGTTCTTCAACCGCGTTCACGTTAGAACGTTCTAAAAATCCAGACACCACACTAACACCGGCGTCGGCTTCTAATGGCTGGCCATTCTCAGTTCTGAATAAGCCGTCATCACCTTTGGCCAAGGTTGTCACGTCGGGGTTGACCAATTTAATGCGATCAACCTGCACGAGAATTTCCGGGCCATCGCCTTGTCCAACGATAGTCATGGTGCCGTCTGTGGCAATTTCGACTTTTTGTTGAGGAGGCACGGCGATGGGTGTACCACCCTCGCCCAATACGGGGAATCCATTGCGCGTACGCAAAATACCCACGGTATCAATTTCAAGATTGCCAGCGCGTGTATAAGCCTCTGAACCATCCGGTGCCTGTATGGCAATAAAGCCTTCGTTTTCGATGGCGATATCCAAATCGCGGCCGGTTTCAGCCATGGCGCCTTGGGTATAATTCACCGCTGAGCGCTCGGTGAGCGCGTAAGCCCGGGAAGGGCTACCTTCACCGTAAAACACGGGCATGCTGCGTGCCTGCTCCAGATCGGCACGAAAACCGGTGGTATTGATATTCGCCAGATTATTCGAGCGCGACGCCTGCGCCAGCATATTGTGCTTGGCCGCAGTCATGGCGATATAAAGCGCTTTATCCATAGTCACCTCGCAATCTCAATGGGTGAAGCCAATACCAGTGCTGGTTTTTTGGCTTATTAATGACTAATAAGAGTAAGAGCAAGAAGAGTGCCAAAGACTTGGCAACAAGGCGAAATGGGATAAAACTGCCCTAGGAGCAAACAACTACCTTGATGGCTCTAGAGAAATAACCACGCGAGACGATAAGGAGGCAAAAAAAAGCGGCAAGCCTGTTCCCCTTTTGGGTGAAGACTTACCGCCTATCTATTAACCCTACAATCATTCTTGCGGGGTTAATGGAGCCAGTTAAGGCCCGTTGTTAACCGCACTACTTAACGTAGGTTAATTACCGTTTGTGTTACTTCGTTAGCGGTTTCGATGGTTTTGGCGCTGGCCTGGTAATTACGTTGCGCAATAATCAGATTTACCAACTGCTCCGATAAATCCACATTGGACTCTTCCAGCGCACCAGAGGTAATACCACCCAGCGATGATGTACCCGGCGCACCAATATTTGGCTGCCCAGACGCAAAGGTTTGTACCCACTCTGAATTACCAACGGGCTCCAGGCCTTGCTGGTTGGCAAAGTCAGCTAGCGCTACCTGTGCCAACGCCTGAGCCTCACCATTACTGTAGCGGGCAAAAATAACCCCGGTTTCATCCACATCCAACCCGGTCAAACGGCCTGTGGTGTAGCCATTTTGGTCTACCGAATCGACCGAGAAATCATTGCCAAACTGGGTAGTACCCATGATATCGATCTCGAAGTTGGAGCTGGTAGGTGGCTCAGCAACAGGAATCGATCCACCTGCGAGTGCATTCAACGGCCCCAGGGCGCCCAATTCATTACCTTCGTCATCAACTGGAACCCAGTTTGAAACAAGAATGCTATCGGTCAACAGGGTGTTAAGAGAACCATCTTCATTGAAATGGATATTGAAAGCCGCCTGTGTTGCCAGGGTATTGTCTGGCGCAGGCAACGTAGTATCCGGGTCCCCCACATCGTTTCCATCAATTTGCACATACATGACCCAGTGGTTCGGCGACGTTGTTGGATCGGCAGGATCGTATTCCTGTTTTACAAAGTACTGCGTCATCACATGGGAGTTACCCAGGCTGTCGTACACCGTAGAGGAGGTTGCATGGTTATAGGTTGCCTGATCAGCCGGATTGAACGCATTAATGACTAAGGGAGTAAATGTTGTCGACGTAACTGGCGCAAAGAGGTTCCCTACAGAGAAAGTCGATGTGTCAACGCTGTATTCTTCTTCCAGCACAATATCAATACTGCCACCCACGGCTACCGCCTGATTGGTTGGCGCGTTGGTGAGTGTTTGCGCGGCAGTAGTAAAACGCCCGGTAATATCAACGGTACCCGCACCATTGCCTGCAAAGGTAAACACCAAATCATCACCCACCTGCGAGCTAACTACCAAATCACCGGTAAGGCTATCCAGTGAGGCTGTAACACCAGGCAATGTTGACGAACTTAACGCATTGATTTCTGTTTCCAAACCAGCCAGCGTGGTACTGCTTAGCGTCACACTGTTTAACACCAAGTTGCTGTTGAGGTTGTTAAATGTTGTGGACTCAATCGTCGCTTCCGTTGTGGCTGTTGCGCTTACGCCCACCAACGCATTCAACTCTGATGCGGTTTGTGATGCGGGCGCACCCGCAGTACTCGTGTAGGTAATAACATCACCGTCTGGGTTAATAATATCGAACGACTCAGACCCGTAACCATTAGAAGCCTCGGCAATACCGGCGACAGACGCCGGCGCGCCGCTCAGTGCCGTTGACAAGGCATTGGCACCTGTGACGTTGGCGATGGTAATGGTAGAACTCACCCCACTGCTTAAGTCTTCAAACTGCAGCTCACCCCCCGACCCCACGATGGCCTGCACATTAATAGGGCTGGCCGCAGAGAAAATGGCACTGTTAATAAGGTTCGCAATATCCTGCACGCTATTGGCAGTGGTCGCCGCCAGATTGATACCGGCGATGGTACCATTGCCACTGGCAGGGGTAGAGCCTGCTAACGTCAAATCAAACGTCGTTGGGTTCGCCGCGAAATCAATAGGCGTAGCCACAACCCCAGCATCCAGTGTCGTTGTCGTCGCCGTAAACTGACCCGATTGCGCTAACCCGACCACACTACCATCGGTAGCGAAGCTGCTCCCAATACTCTGCAAGGTGTCTTCATTGGCATCGAGGTTGACTGCAATTTCCGCCAATGTCGTTTGGCGTGGGGGCTGGGTATCGGCCTGAATACGAATATCACCCAGCACGCCGCCAATGCGGCCGGTATCATCGGCAGTAAAGCCCTGCAGAATGGAGCCCTTACCACTTACAACATAACCATCCTGATCCAAGCCAAAGGTACCATTGCGACTATAGACCGTGTCGCCATTGTTGTCGGCCAAGACAAAAAAGCCGTTGCCGGAAATCGCCATATCTAATTCGTTCTGGGTAAAATTTAAATTACCCTGATCGAACTGCTGTGACACTTTGGCCAGCTGCACACCGCTACCAATCGCATTGGACCCTCCTCCCAATAACGAGGTGGCATACACATCGGTAAATTCTGCCCGCGATTCTTTAAAGCCCGCGGTACTCGCGTTTGCAATATTATTGCCGGTTACCTGCAAATCAGAATTGGCTGCACGAATGCCACTCAACGCCGTATTAAATGTCATGGTATTTCTCCTGCACAGGCACTTTTATCTAGTTAAACTGCTTCACATCAGCGATATCGACTGCACCCAGCCCCGCCAAATTCAGAGTGACGCCGCCGTTGGTACCCAGCGTGACACTGTTTACATTTGCACTTAGCGCAGTCTCCAGCGCAACTCGCTCACCGTCTTCTATGACGCTGACTTCAAACTCATAGGTGCCCGCCTCTAATGGATTGTCAGACTGCCAGTCGAGCAACTCACCATTAATCTCAACGTTGGCGCCATCCCAGCGGAAAACCATTTCGCCAGAAGGCTGAGTACCCAAAGAAACCTGTTCAAGCAGCGTTCCAGACTCAGTGTAAATATTCAGTTTCACATCTTGAGATGATGCAGGAATATCCACGGTGCCAGACACCAATCCACCTGTAGTAAGGCTCGCCGTGTCGGTAGCCACCGACACCGAGGTCCCCACCAGAGACGATGCCTGTAAGGCCTGATTGGAAAGAAAACTGGTCGAGAAATCGTCGAAGTTTTCATTCAAGCGCTGCAAGCCCTCTACCGAACTGAACTGCGCCAGTTGCGCAATAAATTCGGTGTTGTCCTGTGGTTCCAGTGGATTCTGATTCTCCATTTGGGTAATCATCAACTCCAGGAACGCGGTCTGCCCAAGCTCATTACTCTTAGGCTCCTCCGCCGTTTTGTTCCCGATGGAGAAATTACTCAACACACTGTTAGCGGTATTTGTGGTATCAACCGTAGCCATTCAGGCATTCCTCATAAAAACAACGGTATTAACAACCGGCAACGCTTAACCTGCGCTGCTCACCAGGCGGCAACTTATTGCCCCAACGTCAGCACCCGCTGAATCATCTGCTTGGCCGAATTCATCACTTCAACATTGAGCTGAAACGAGCGCGATGCCGAGATCATATTGGTCATTTCTTCCACGACATTCACATTGGGGTAATACACGTATCCCTCTTCATCGGCCATGGGATGATGTGGCTCGTAGCGTTTTTGCAGCGGCGCATCCGATTCCACAATACCCATCACTTGTACGCCTGGCAGAGAATCTTCCGCAGTCTGATCAAACGCCGAGGGATTGCCCAGTTGCTGCCGCTGTATGGCCGCAAACACTGGCTGGCGGCTGCGATACACCTCTCCGGTACTGGAGGCTGCTGCTTGCGCGTTAGCAAGGTTACTGGCCGTGGTGTTGAGGCGAACACTTTGCGCGCTCATTCCAGAACCTGCGATATCGAATACATTACCTAACGACATAACCGCTACCTTCTATCCTGCTGACGAGTTACTCACCGCGCAATGCGCTGGTGAGACCTTTAAAACGACTGTTGAGCAGCGTAAACGCAGCCTGAAACCCCATGGCATTTTCGGTATAGGCGGCCTGCTCCACCTGCTCCTCGACCGTATTGCCATCAATCGATGGTTGCCCGGGTGTACGGAACAGCAGCTCTTGCATGCTACCGTTGCTGGGCCAATGCTTTAGATGGCCGTTTTGGGTTGCGGTCATGGCTAAAGACGAAGATTCAGCATCGCCTGCTGCCTGGCGAATTGCCGAATGAAAATCGAAGTCACGGGCTTTGTAGTTAGGGGTATCAACATTGGCCAAGTTACTGGCAATCACTTCGGCCCGCTCTGCCCGCATACGCAGTGCCGCTTCGTGTACCCCCAGGGCATTGGAAAAACTGATTGCCATGTCACACCTACCTTATTACCTGTTGATCTGCTACTTGTGAAACTCTACAGACAAAAAGCAAGCTCCGTACCAAACAATACAAAAATTCACAACCATATGATTTATATAGATTTATTTTCTTTACCCTAACAAATACAAGGCCATTAAAGACAAATAGCGGCAAGCTTTTTCCGTGTACCGGAAAACTACAACGAACAGGGATAGAGTCGCAGGACTTGGCCCATTAAGGGCAGAAGAAAAGGCGCCCGGCTAACTAGCGGGCGCGATAGACAACACCAGGGTTGCAATACACCATTTCAAACAGTTCGGCAGAGCCGCCAATGCTTTCAGAGGAACCTAGCAGCAGTATTCCGCCCGGCCGCAGGCTAGCATGCAAGCGCTTGAGGATGTCGTGCTTGGTATCACCGGTAAAGTAAATCAGCACATTGCGGCAATATATTACATCGAACTGCCCCAGGCCTGAGTAACTTTCCAGCAAATTCAACGAACGGAATTGCACACGCTGCTTCACATTGGTGTTAAGCCGCCAAAATCCCGGCTTACCTTCGGTAAAAAAGGTTTTGAGACGATCCGCACTCAGGCCACGAATAATTTCGAGGCGCTCATACACGGCATCTTGAGCCCGAGTCAGCATATTTTTTGACAAGTCGGTGGCAACAATTTCTACCGGGCGCGATAACCCATTGCGCGCAGCCCGCATTTCCTCAACCACGATACTAATGGAGTATGGCTCCTGCCCAGACGAGCACGCAGCCGACCAGATGCGCACTGGGCGGCGCTCATCTGCCGTCATTAACTGCGGCAACAGTACATTACGCAGATAGTCATAAGGGTAGTTATCACGAAACCAGAACGTCTCGTTAGTCGTCATTGCATCAATCACCTGCTGACGCAATAAAGAATCCGCACCACGCCGAAGCCGATTGACCAATTCACCCACGGAACTAAGCTGATGATCACTGAGAATACGTTTGATACGGGTGGTAACAAGGTATTGCTTGTTGTCGCCCAAAAAAATACCGCAAGCCTCTCGTAAGAACTCTCTAAATTGTTCGAACTCGGCTTTATCCAGGGGTTTGTTATTATCCAACACAATAACTTCCTACAGATTTGCGCGGCATATTTTGGCAGCCGGCGCCAATCAGGTAAACACAACTCTACTTGGGTATATCAACTGGGCAACGCCAAGTGAACTCGCTTTTTTCCTCTAAACGTGCAGTGCCACAAGAGCCTATTCGTCTAGAATGCTTTGACCGGTCATCTCTATAACACGGTCGTTGACTCTTTTTGCCAGTTCATCGGGGTTGAACTTCGCTAAAAAGTCATTTGCTCCAACCTTTTTAACCATTGCCTGATTAAATACGCCACTGAGTGACGTATGCAGAATGATATGTACATCTTTTAGTGCCGGATTCTCCCTTACTGCGGCAGTAAAGGTATAGCCATCCATCTCCGGCATTTCGATATCCGAGATCACCAGAATCAGCTCGGTGTACGGGTCTTTACCGTCTTCAATCATATGCTCGAGATAGGCAAGGGCTTCGCGCCCATCTTTCTTGAGCGTAGTGGCAATTCCCATAGCCTCGACAACACGCTGAACCTGCTTGCGTGCGATACTGGAGTCGTCCACAATCAACACGTGCTTCTGAACCACTCGCTCACCAATACCGTCCTCAATCACACCGGCACTGATGGTTTCATCGATGGGCGACACTTCGGCAAGAATTTTCTCAACATCGATAATCTCCACCAGCTTACCTTCAACCTCTGTTACCGCTGTCAGGTAATTGGCACGCCCCGCCCCCTTGGGCGGCGGATGAATATCACCCCAGTTCATATTCACAATACGCTCTACCGAACGCACCAAAAAACCCTGAGTGGTGCGGTTGTACTCGGTAATAATGACAAAGCAGGTTTCGAGGTTATCCAACGGCATACGACCAATGGCTTGGTTCATATCCATGATGGGCAACGTACCGCCACGAATATGCGCCACACCACGTACTACAGGATTACGTTTAGGAATCGCATTCAGGGGCGGGCACTGCAGTACTTCCTTAACCTTGAACACGTTAATACCGTAGAGCTGCTCTCCTCCCAGGCGAAACAGTAGCAATTCCAAACGGTTTTGCCCTACCAGCTGTGTGCGCTGATTAACACTGTCTAATACACTGGCCATTTATAACCCTCAATGCGATGAACTCTTATTTTTCATGGCGAACCAGCCCTGTCTCGGCAACGGTCTGAGCGGAACACGTAACGTCGACCAAGAATATCAGCCCCATGCTAAAACCACCACAGCCATGACGGCAATCAGCCTTCTCCATATCGCCACATAACTAACAGATAGGCACGTTGCTTGCTAGCTACCCTATGTAAATGGATTAACGGCTGAAAAACGTCAATCTTTAGACACATTCAGCAAGAACACTTTTGTGTGGTGCGCAGTCAACCAAAGCATAGGACAAATTATGATAAACCGCCTATTTGTATGGCTTGCATTATTGCTGCTGGCGACTGCCGGCCAGCAAGCCAGTGCCGATACGGCCAGTTATCAGGATTTGACCAGGCTGGCCAAGGAAGTGGAAGAGCGGGTTTACGACGCCGTTGAAAACTACCGGGCATTTTCCCAATTAAGTGTGACTGTCGCACCACTGGACAACCGACTACGCTTGCAAGCCTGCGACGAACCATTGACGTTTAATACAGACAACGTCACTCATCAGTCGAACCGGGCCAGCGTGAAAGTCAGCTGCAGTGCCCCAATACCCTGGAGCATTTATGTACCTGCCGTTATCGACGGCAGCATTATAGTTGCTGTCGCCAGCCACAGCTTACCAAGATCATCTACCTTGACCGAAGACGATATTGACCTGACAGAGCGGCGCTTGAGTGACCTGCCTAGCGGCTACATCACAGAGCCCGGTGAGGCTATCGGCCAAGAAACCCGACGCAACTTCACCAAAGGCGATCCGTTTAGGGTATCGGCACTCACACCACCGAAAGTGGTGAAGCGTGGCGACGCAGTGGTAGTAGAAGCTTCGACAGGTGGTATTGCCGTTATAACACCGGGCGAAGCGCTGGCTGATGGCCGAGTTGGCCAGCAAATCAGAGTAAAAAACTCCCGCTCGGAGCGAACCATTAAGGCCGTTGTGGTGGGCCCAGGGCGAGTAGAAGTAAGGCTGTAAGACCAAACAGGCTATTGTGCAGTCCTTTGATCCATTAAAGGCCTGTATTTGTAGAATCAAGGCGAATAAGGCGACTTTTTTTGCTAAAGTTATTCAGTACCCTGCCGAAAACAGGAGTAACAGCGCCTTTTATGCCTTTTAACCGGTAACGGAGTACATTTATAGAAGGCGCGAAGTTGGACGACTAAAGAGAAGCAATGTAATGGTTATTGATGGCAACAATTCGATTAATTCCGGCAATATAGGAAGCAATCGCAGCAAGCAAACGGTTTCAGACAAAACGGGACAAACTGCGCCTGTGAGTACTGATAACACGCCTCAAGCCCAGGACAACGTAAGCCTGAGCCAACAGGGCCAAAACCTGAGCAAGCTGGAAGCAAATATTCAAGCCTCTTCGGACGTTAACGAAGAACGCGTTGCCGCGCTCAAAAAAGCCATTGCTAATGGTAGCTACCAGGTGAATGCCGAGCGCATTGCCAGCCAGCTACTCGACCAGGATAAGCTATTCTCTTAATCCTCTTTTTCCGATCTGATTCGCCTCTTCTTCTGTGTATTTCCCCGGGCCTCGCTGATCAACAGCAAAAGGCCTGCTTGCTCACAACTGTTTGACGCCCGCAAGGGCGAGAATAAACATTTTACGCCGTATGCAGAGGTGAAATATGACCAATAGCAACCCCCTTGCCGTGCTTATTGAGCAAGACCTTCAGGCTGCCCAAAACTTGCTGGCACTACTGCAGGAAGAGCGAGAAGCCCTCGAGGCACGCGACAGAGAACGCTTGCAAACCGCACTGGAAGCCAAATTGGGCCCCATGCAGATACTTGAACACAACGCCCAGCAACGCGCCAATCTTCTGACAGGCAATGGCTACAGCAACAACAACCCAGGCTGGGAGAAGTTTCTCACCGACCGAAAAATGGAGGACTTGCTACCGCGCTGGAGCGAGGTGAAAGACATCGTACAGCAGGCCAAAGCCGCCAATGATGCCAACGGCAAGCTTATTGCCCGCAACCGGCAAACCCTGGAAAAATTACTGAATTTAATTCGCGGCCAAACAGGTGTGCCAACCCTTTACACCAATGCGGGAAAGACGACGGGTCAAGCGAACTCACACACACTGATCAAGGCCTAGGCGCGTAACGCTTTCCCCTGACATCCATGTCAACTATGCTTAGCAGGCCCTAACAACCATTATTTACCGGAGAGTTTCAGTGAACCCCGATGAAAGTGGACAAATACTGACCGACACCGACAGTATTTTCAGAGCGCTGAAAGCGCTGGAGCTAAACCGGAGCCCAATTGGCATAAAGTTTGGCAACAGTAAAAAGGTCACCCACAGCACGCTGATATTAGAAGTTTCGCGGGAAGCACAAACTTACGTGCTCGACGAACTCACCCCCGATGATGGCAGTCGCCGTATAGCCGTTGGCGAGCCTTTTACCCTTTCCGGCTCTTACGACGGCATCCATACCATGATCAGAGATGTGCGAATTGGGGCAGGCAGTCGCCAAAGCAGTGGTACTTTTCGCATCAAATTACCCCGATCCCTATACTATCGCCAGCGTCGGCAAGCCTTTCGCGCCGGAGTTAGCCGCGGCGTCAAGGCCGTCGCAACGCTGAAATCGACAAAACGCGCGCTGCCACTGAGCGCCCATATTACCGACTTGTCACCCAACGGGCTCGGCTGCATTTTTAAGGGTTACGTAAAACCGGAGCTAATCAAAGGTGAAACCTTTGAACAATGCCATCTCAATATCAACGGCAACTTCGATTTGCATTGCGCATTAATTACCAAGCACCCTCAGTATGACCGACTTACCGATAATACTCACTGCGGCTTTACCTTTAACCAGCTAACGCCAGAACAACAAAAGCTGGTTAACCGCTATGTACTCGAACTGCAACGACTTCAACGGCGCAACACGGAAGAAAGCTACCAACGCCACTCAAGGCTGTAAAAGTTGTTTGAGTCAAAAACAAATCTGTCTCCGGCCACTAGAGCCCGGTTAGCTGACGTTTATCTTAGAACCTGTTAGCTATTAACCCGACAACAATGCTTACCGGGTTAATAATTCCTATACGTAAGCCCGAGCCTATACGAACGCCCAATATGTTCGTAACGGCTGTTGTATTGTGGGCTGCCGTAATAACGATACTGCGGCTGATCATTCAAATTGAGCACACTGAATGACAATTGCAAACGTTTGTTAACGTGATAACTCGCAGAAAAGTCTACTTGAAAATGACCATCCTGGTATTGATCATTAGTTGAATCAGCTAAATCAATCTGCGTAAGCCGCCCACCTGCATATGCACCAGACAAACGCAGGCTAAGCCCCTTTTTCTCATAACCCACAACCAAATTTCCCACTTTATCAGACTGCATCGGCAATGCTGAGCTGCCGCGCCCAACACCCGACAAATTATCAAACTTGGCATTGCTATGAGTCAGTGTGGCGTTAGCCATCAGCAATAACCCGTTAAAGGGCTGTGGTAATGTATGGAAATGTTTGGCCCAACTAAACTCCACCCCGGTGATATCCGCATTACTACCGTTGAGTGGCTGAAATACTTCAATCTCAGTGACCGCGATAGCACCTGCATAACTTGCCGGATCTACCAGTGCTGAAACATCTGCATCAAAAACAAAGTGTTCAATCCTTTTATAGAAAATGCCGATATCTATCATGCCAATAGACTCAGGAAAATAGTTGAGCGCAACATCAATATTGTGGGCTTCGTAAGGCAATAATGAGGGGTTACCGACTTTCGCTTTTAGTTCTACAGCCCCATCATCTTCTTCAATTTCAATTTTTGAGGGTGTGGGTGATAAATCACCAAATGAGGGTCGCGCAATGGTTTTGCTGTAAGCACCTCGCCAGAGCATATGCGAATTTAATTGATAACGCAGGTTAATACTTGGAAACCAATTGGAATACTGATGATCGTAACTAACGGGATCAATCTGAATATCCTCGACACCTGGAACATCCACTTCTTTTGTATTAAATCCTTGCGCCGAAAAGTCTGTATGCTCGTAACGCACGCCGTAGACTACGCGCCAAGCTTCATGATCAATTTTATTCATCAGGTAAACAGCACTGATATCTTCCTGCATGCGATAGTCGCGAGCAGATGCCAATATGGCGTTATCTGTATCGAGAACCAAGCCACACGCACTATCGCTGTAGCTGGCGATGTCGCAGCTGCGGTTCGACAATATAGCTTGCTCCACATATGTTCGCTGTAAATCAGTATCGACACGGCTGCCAAAATTACCCAACGAAAAATTAACTAAATGTCCCGACGAAAAACCTTCCAGTGTTAATATTGGATCGTAAACCTTGTCAAAAGCCTCAAATTCGCGAGCATTAGCATCCAGGGTTTTATCCCGCTGGCTAAATTTAACGCCCCATTTTATTGTTGAAGGCTGGTCGTAGAGCCGCGGACTGTAACTAATATCAATGCCTGCCTCGGTCTGTTTATCGCGGGTGTTATTGTCTTCGATGGTAATCTTATCCAACGTATAATTGGCAAGTTCATAAGCATCTGCCGAGAAATTCAAAGCAGGCACGGCTCCCAAAGTGCTATAACCCGCGGCAGCGACACTGTCGTAAACAAACTGGCTATCTACACGATTGGGCTCATCTTCTTCAGCGCGAGAATAACCAGCATGATAGGCCAGTGACCACCGGTCAAGGGTGTTCTCGCCACCCATAATAACGGAGTATATAGACTGTACTTCGTACCGATCTTTTAACTCTCGCTGCGCTTCGCTATCGACAGACAACAAGCTGTTTTCGGTAGCAACAATATCGCCTTTATTAAGCTTGAACTCTATGCGGTTGCGCAACTCAAGATCAGAAAACTGACTGTACATACTGCGCAAATAATAGTGGTCGTTCGCATTCGTGATGTAATCCAGGTTTATCGCCAAACCATCACGTTCGCGTGTAATTGCATAGTCACGCCATTCGAATTCTTTTTGATAACGAACACCTTTTTTGTCTGACCATGCACCATCAGCTTCAACCACATTAGTAGCAAATCGCCGCTTGTTACTGGAACCCAACAACGCCACACCCAGCTCACCTTTAGCGAGCGAAAACACATTGACCATACTGGCAGCATATTTGTAACCACCATTACGGCTCAGCTGATTGTGATATGCCTCCGTTTTTATTTTGTAGCTAAAACCATCACGATCAAAGGCGCTGAGGCTCTTAATATCAATCGTTCCACCAATGCTGTTGCCGTCTTGATCCGGGGTTACTGTTTTCGTTATCTCCAAACTTTCAACCAAATCGGATGGAATTACATCTAACGCCACATTGCGTACATCGCCCTCTGGAGAAGGCAGCGTAAGACCATTAATCTTTGCTACGTTTAATGAAGGATCAAGCCCTCGTACCCCCACAAATCGACCTTCGCCTTGGTCACGCTGAATAAAGACACCTGTCATTCGCTGCAGCGCTTCACTCACGTTGTCATCAGGCAGCTGACCAATAGCATCAGCATGAACAACAGAAACAATATTATCAGCAGAGTGCTTTTGATTCGCCGCACTTAATACGCTTGCAGCTTGCCCGATGACAATAATATTTTCGAGATAAGCCACCTGCTCACCAATGGCAATATTAAGCTCGATACTCTCATCATCAGCAATAGACACATTTTGCTCTACAGAATCTGCACCCAGGTAATGAATCGTTATGGTATAGTCACCTGCGGGCAAATTATCCACCACATAGCGGCCTCCATTGTGAGTAACAACTTCACTTTGGCGCCCACCATTAGTTGAAGATACCACGACACGGGCACTGTCAAAAAAGTAACCCCCGGATTGATCAGTTACCACTCCTTTGAGAGTACCTGCCATAGTTGCCAATGAGTAACAACCTAAGGTCGCCAACAAAACTCGTTTTTTTATTTTTTTTTGCACGCTCGAAGCCCATTGTATCCAAGAAAATTGCGCAGCCTAACAGGACTTTATTACAATTTTAGAGACTGCAGCCCAGGAGGTTAGTGTTTCGCTAACAGCCTTGTTATAATTCCCCACCTTTTGAGCCAGCAGGCCCTAACATGTCCCCGTCGGTTAACAGGATAAACCCCAGACCTCCTAAGTCTGTACTACTGGTTCGAGTCCAGTCGGGGACGCCATTTCACTCTATTTTTTAGCGGCGATTAGCCTAACAATAAAAACGTTGGGGTAGCGGCTACGCTGAAAGTGCGCGTATATTACCTTAAATAATACGTGAGTTACCCATGAACCTACTCCTTTTACAGCCGCAACAACTTGAGTCTGAAACCCATGCAAGAGTTTCCGGACGACATGCAGCCCATATACGCCACGTATTGCAGGCAAATGAGGGTGACGAAATCAAAGCAGGTATACTCAACGGTATGCTGGGCAGAGCACAAATTACCGCTATTCATGCCGATGCAATCAACCTGCAACTGCAACTGGATACGCCCCCTCCCCCAGCGCTACCGCTTACATTGATACTGGCCTTACCCCGCCCAAAAATGCTCAAACGGATTTTACAAGCCTGTACCACTCTAGGCATAAAACGTATTTACCTGATCAACAGCTATCGGGTTGAAAAAAGCTACTGGCAAACTCCTTGGCTCAGCGACCAGGCCATTCACGAGCAGCTCGTACTAGGGCTTGAACAAGCCAGAGACACTCAGCTACCAGAGGTGCTGCTGCGCAAACGCTTCAAACCCTTTGTCGAAGATGAACTACCCGCTATCGCCAAGCAGACCGACTGCTGGCTAGCGCATCCGGGCCTGGCAACTAGCACTTCTCAGCAGCAACTTAGCCATCACACATTGGCAATCGGGCCAGAAGGCGGTTTTATTCCGTATGAAGTGGAAAAGCTGCAAGCCTGTGGCTTTCAGGGTTTAAACCTAGGAGAAAGGATACTTAAAGTGGAAACAGCGATCCCTGTTGCCGTAACAAGACTATTTTCCTGATTATCTGGGGTTACCTTTTCGAAGATACAGGAATGTTTTCCAGGCACACATACCCTACGAAATAAACCGCACAAATTCGTCATGCGCCACCGGTCGACTAAAGAGATAACCTTGATAAGACTTACAGCCAAACTGCTTGAGCAAATCGAGCTGCTCGTTATGCTCTACCCCCTCGGCAATGACGTCCAAGCCCAGCAGCTTGCCCATGGTAATCATGGTTTCAACCAATACCCGATCGCTGCGATCTTCAAGAATATCGCGAATAAACCCCTGATCAATTTTAAGCGCGTGTACCGGCAAGCGCTTTAGATAGCTAATTGACGAATACCCGGTACCAAAATCATCCAGAGAAAAACCAACACCGTAGCTGGCCAGTACCGTCATCGTGGCGATGGTCTCGTCGATATTCTGAATCACAATGCTTTCGGTGATTTCTATTTCCAGTGCCCCGGCGGGAATATTAAAACACTCTAATTTCTCAGTCACGGTACTGACGAATTGCTTTTGCCGGAATTGGCGGGGACTCACATTAACACTCAGCGCCATCCCGGGTTTCCAAAACCCTTGCTTGATCCAACGGCTGAGTTGATCACAGGCTTCGTTCAACACCCACTCGCCCACGTCAATAATCAATCCGGATGTTTCCAACACGGGAATGAAGTCTGCGGGAGAAACAAAACCGTCTGGATGTTGCCAGCGCAACAATGCTTCTGCGCCAATAAGAGTACCGGTCTTAACATCGACTTTGGGTTGATAAAACAGTAGAAACTGGCCTTCTTCCAGTGCTTTGTGTAAATCACCTTCCATGGCTAATTGTCGACTAACCCGATTGGCCATGTCTTCGTTGAAAAACTCAATGGCATCGCGGCCCTTTTCTTTTACCTGATACATAGCCGTATCGGCATAACGTAAAATTTCATGTACGTTAATGTTTTCGTCCGGGTACACGGCCACACCGATACTGGCAGTAATACGCAGTTCGATGTTGTCATACAAATAAGGCTCAGCCACTTTTGCCCTAACTTTCTCACCAATTTCACCGGCTTTTAATGCGGCTGTTGTGCGGTCGCGATCCAGTACAGTAAGCGCGATTACGAATTCGTCACCACTTAAACGACTGACAAAATCTTCATCGCGAATGCAGGATTTTAAACGTCGTGAAACCTGTTTTAGTACTTCATCACCCACTGGATGACCCAAAGAGTCATTAATGGTTTTAAACTGGTCAAGGTCAACAAACAGTACTGCGCCGAAATAGCCGTGACGGCGCGCTCGACTGATTTCGTGCTCTAAGCGATCAACCAATTGGGTGCGATTGGGCAAGTTGGTCAAGGCATCATGAAATGCCATATGCTCCATACGCTCTTGAGTGCGCTTCTGACTGGTAATATCGACAGATACACTGAGCACGGCGGGCTGGTTATAAAACGTGATAGGTACATAATGGGTTTGAAAGTACATCATGTGTCCACTGTCGGTGAACATCATTTCAGCCACTTGTTCTATCTTATGGCCGTATTTGATCACTTGCTGATCAATGCGAAGAATATCATCAACGGAGGTTTTGAGAAATTTGGCAAACTGCGACAGGTGAGCATCTTTCATCTGCTCTACCTCAAGCCCGACAAATTTTGCCATTGCTTCGTTAACAAAAATATATTTACCCGTATGGTCACGGGCGCCAATCATTACCGGCAAGCTGTCGATAATCTGACGAATATGCTCCTCACTGCTACGCAGTGCCATTTCAACGGTACGCCGTTTTGCAAGCGCCAAGTCGACCGCATCCAACAACTGATTACTGTTACTGACAATGAGATTAAGCTCATCATGGCGGCGGCCGGGAAACGGCGTCAGACGTTTAGCGCCGGGTTCACCCACATTAATCGACTGAATTTCTTTAGAGACCCGAATCAGTGGCCGGGCGAGCATCAGGTGAAAGGCGATAAACAGCAGAAATACCAGAATCAGGCTGCGCAAAAAACCCACGTAAATCTGTCTTTCTGACCGGCTTGCCAAATTGGCCATAGCCTGAGCCTGGTCAACCGTAAAATACAACGTAGCCGACAGCATGTCACCGTAGAGGGCTACACTAAACGTACTTCGATAGTCTTTACTGGCTTGCGGAATAAAATAACTGAAAAAGCTATTATCCGCCGACCTCGGCGGTTTTTCCCCTTCTGCCAGTACTTCACCCTGCTCATCAAGAATACCGACGCGACTAATAAAGTCGTAAGTGAGAATGCCAGTAACCACCTCTTTCGCCAGGTTGTCGTCGAGCATGACCACCGCACGGCTCACAGTGGGTGTTGCCTGCTCAATCAGCTGGCTAATCCGCAGCTCAAGGTATTCCTTTTCATTTTGATAATCCCAGTAGAGCTGCGCAAAGGTCATTAACAAACCGAGTACAAACCCCAATACAACACCAACAACGGCGAGACGAAATGATACCCCGCGAATAAATGCCCTCACGCGCTGCCCCTGTAGCCAATAATTATCTGCATGCTGCCAGTTTCATATAATCCAGTGATAGCCTCTAAACGACACGACGCCTATCTAGGCTAGCTGTACTCCAAAAACCATTAACGTTGAGATATCAACGGTTATATGCGGTTAGTGAGCAGCCGTTAGCTGCCCACATTAACGGCTGGAATAATTTGCGTCCAGCTTCCCCCGTTATCGGCCGCTGCTGGCACTTCTGTATTAGCGGCATAATATTGCACCTTCATACTCTGTGCTTGCTGGGGTTCGGGGGCAGGCGCATCGCGGTCGATCACCAAGTCGATAAAGTTGTACAGATTAGTGTCGGCCAGCTGCGATGGAGAAACTCGTTGTAACGCCGAAAAAATACGTTCAGTGCGGCCGGGAAACTGTTTGTCCCACTGGGAAAGCATCTGTTTGATAGCCTGGCGCTGCAGGTTTTCCTGGGAACCACACAAATTGCAGGGAATAATGGGGAAAGCTTTTTGGTCAGCGTAATCAGCAAGATCTTCTTCGCGACAGTACGCCAAAGGCCGAATCACAATATTGCGTTTATCATCGGCCAACAATTTAGGTGGCATAGCTTTGAGCCCGCCACCATAAAATAAGTTTAGAAAGAGCGTTTCAACAATATCGTCTTTGTGGTGTCCTAACGCCACTTTAGTGGCGCCGATTTCTTCGGCAAAACCGTACAGCGTACCGCGGCGCAAACGCGAACACAGACCACAGGTGGTTTTACCTTCAGGGATCACCGACTTCACCACACTATAGGTATCTTTCTCGAGGATGTAATAGGGAATACCCAAGCCTTCGAGATAGTTTGGCAACACATCTTCTGGAAACCCGGGCTGCTTCTGATCCATGTTAACGGCCACCAGCTCAAAATCCACCGGAGCGGTTTTCTGCAGCCCCATAAGAATATCCAGCATACCGTAAGAATCTTTGCCCCCCGACAGGCACACCATGACCTTGTCGCCAGATTCAATCATGTTGTAATCAGCTATAGCCTGACCAACTTGGCGGCGCAACCGCTTTTGCAGTTTATTAAACTCAAGACGTTGTTTACGGATCGACGCGTCTGCCATGGAAACTCACCAACATACCTTGGGCACTCTAGCGCCCACTCAAAAGCGCGTATTCTACGCTGACATAGTGCCAATGAAAACGCGTTCGGCCGTATAAGCTGGCACGGCAGCACTTTGCCCCCGGCAATGCCATTAGCGGCAATGACTGCCGGGGTGTCGACACCACTTGCCCTGCTATTGGCCCAGATTACGGGGTTTAACAATGGCACTGGCCTCTGGCACACCTCTTGCGTTAGCTCCTTCCAACAAGATGACATGTACGCAGAACACCTTAATTCTGCAACGGCCACCCAATGGACGATCATATTTATGAGATTATGGCATCGTATCGCCAATACATTTAAGCCAGGGGCAGAGCAGCAACAGCCAACCTGCCCTGCCCAAACACCACGGTCAGTCAGGGCAACGACAGCCGCCTCTTCAGCGGTAACACTGCATCAGCTTGCCCCTTATGAAGACCTGATTACCCTGATGGATACACGCCAACAGATAGAGCTCACGGCAACCCGGATGCTCGGCGAGATATACAGCACCATGGTGCTGCACCTGGATTTTAGCCAACAGCAGCTGTGGCTGGATAAAGTGCCAGGGTTTCCAGTACTCGCGGGGGGCGATCAAATCCGCTTGCGTCACCACCTGCGCGGTTACGTGCTTGATGTTGTCACCACCGTGCGCGAGCAAACAACCGACGCCATTGCAGTCGACCTGCCCACCAATGCCCAATATCGATTACGGCGCCAGGCACCGCGTGTCTCTCTGCGCCCTGAAAGCCCCATTATGATCAAACTGAAATCGTTTTATTACCCCGTATGGGACGGCACCGTGCGCAACCTGTCTTGCCAAGGCGCTCGTATTGCCTTGCCTGGCAATAAAATCGAGCAGTTGCAGCGAGTAAAACATATTCCGTGGCTGGAAATTGCCATCAGTCGAGACTTGGTCGTACGCTGTGAAGCCAATATCGTCGGTTATCAACTGGCCACCAAACCCTACCGGCACACTTGTGTGAGCCTGGCCTTCGACAAAATGCGGCCAGACACCCGCGCACAACTGAATGAATTTGTCATCGGACTATTAGGGCCTGTTAACACCAATTGGGCGGCTTGACCGCCATCTCTTTCAAGGTTCTGGTTGATACGGGTACAATGCCGGTTTTATCAACCAGCGGCCTAAGTTTTATGCCTACCCTGTCTGAACAGCAATTGCTTGATTTCGACCGACAACACTTGTGGCACCCCTACTCATCCTTTATTAACCCACCACCGGTTTATCCCGTGGTTGGCGCGCAGGGTGTGCATATTGAGTTAGCAAACGGTCAAAAGCTGATCGACGGCATGTCGTCATGGTGGTGCATGCTGCATGGCTATAACCACCCCCGTCTCAATGCCGCCTTGAAGGCACAAACCGACAAGGTTGCACATGTGATGTTTGGTGGGCTTACCCATGAGCCGGCCGTGCGTCTGGCCAAACACTTGGTTGAGTTAACACCTGTAGGCCTTAACAAGGTGTTTATTTCAGACTCGGGTTCCGTCGCTATGGAGGTGGCCCTGAAAATGGCCATGCAATACTGGCTGGCCCAGGGCCGCCCGGAAAAACACCGTATGCTGAGCCTGCGCAACGGTTACCATGGCGATACCTTCGGTGCCATGTCGGTGTGTGATCCGGTCACCGGCATGCATCACCTGTTTGCCAAGCAACTGCCACAACAGTTATTTGCGCCAGCACCAGACTGCGCATTTCATGCCGACTGGGACCCTGCATCACTTGGCCCCATCACTGAACTGATCAGGACACATCACGCCGAACTGGCGGCCGTTACCCTTGAGCCCATCGTACAAGGTGCTGGGGGTATGCGCTTCTACCACTCAGAATACCTGCGTGGTGTTCGCGCGCTCTGTGACCAATACGACATACTGCTCATTGCCGACGAAATAGCCACGGGCTTTGGCCGCACCGGCAAACTGTTTGCCTGCGAACATGCCGCTATTACGCCCGACATTCTCGCGTTGGGCAAAGCACTCACTGGCGGCTATATGAGTTTGGCAGCCACCCTGTGTACTGACAAAGTCAGCGACGGTATTTGCCGCAGTGAAGCCGGTGTGTTTATGCATGGACCCACCTTTATGGGCAACCCGCTTGCCTGCGCTGTGGCCAACGCCAGCATTGAGTTATTACTGGAGAGCCCCTGGCAAGAGCGCGTAGCTCACATTCAGCAAGTGATGCAGCAACGCCTTGCCGAGTGCAGCGAATTGCCCAGCGTGGCAGAGGTAAGAGTGTTGGGCGCCATTGGCGTGGTAGACATGCACGAGCCAGTGGATATGGCGGCCTTTCAGCAGCAACTCATTGCCCAAGGGATATGGTTGCGCCCCTTCGGCACACGGGTATACGCCATGCCGCCATTTATTATCAACGATGAGGAGTTGGATCAACTACTGACAGGTATGATTGTTGCCATTAAAACCTTATAAACGCATATCTATTCTGTCGCGAGATACTAAAGGGCGATCTTTGCAGTTGCCGTTCTTCCACCATCGGAATACTCCAGCGATTCACACAGTGCGGCGATAAAAGGTAATCCTCGCCCGTGAACCTCTGTTTCATCAACGTCTTCAATGGCTAACTGTTCGTAGTCAAATCCTGCGCCGGTATCGGTTACCACAATTTTTAAGCACTGGGGCAAATCACTGGTAATACTGCAGTGAAGCGATAAACCACCATGATCAAGGGTGGCCAGTTTTTCTGCACGAAGTTTGTAATAATGTTGAAAACCCTCGGGACTGTTTTTCAGCTCTGACCCCAAGCCCAATATACCGTGCTCAATAGCATTGTTAATCAATTCACTCAGCACCAGAAAGACGATTTCCTGCTTTTGTTTACAGGCATCAATACCGGTAACCACCTGCGCAACATCGTGTACCACGCTTGTGCTGCCCAACAACTCATGATTAATCGACAAATTAATCGACCAGGGTAATACTCGCTGCTGGATGTGGGTTGCCAGCAGCGCAGTAGGCGAAAGCGGAGCCTCCTGATTATGGCTTGGGCGACAGGTAATCGACACCAGAGTGATGTCATCATCTTGCCCTTCTTTTTGCTGAAAGGCCTTCAGCGACTGCACCACATATTCAATGTGGCTGACAGGTTCTGTGGTCTTATAACTGTCTACCAGCGTTTGTACCAAACGTTCTGTACCAAACATTTCCCCCTGGTTATTGGTAGACTCAACCACCCCGTCGGTAAACCCAATAATGTGTGAACCAGCCGACGGTGAAAATACCTCTTCTTTATCATCAAACTCGCTGTCTTCGAGCACACCCAACGGCATGTGTTGCGACTCAATTTTACAAACATATTCACCGGCGTCATTTAATACAACTAACTCATGCATCCCGCCCATCCACACATTAAGGCGATCTGCAGCTTGGTTCAGCTCCATAATAGCAGCACAGAAAAACATGTTATCCGGCAGCAAACTTTGTAACCGGCGATTAATTTCGCGGGCAATTTCGCCCACACTGCAATGCTTAATAGCCATGGCTTGAAATACATCAGACACCGGCAGGCAGCCTATCGCCGATGCCAAACCATGCCCGGTAAAGTCACCCAGCACAATATAAGTGCTACCCAGTCGACTGCGTTCAACCAGCAACACATCGCCATTAAACATGGACATGGGTGAAACATGGTAATCAATATGGTCAAACTTGTTTCTAAACCGCGACAGACCATTGTTGAATACACGTTCAACAATATGTAATTCGTGATTGAGGATATTTCGGTGGTATACCAGTTGTTTATTGGCTTCGGCCAAACTGTCGTACATGTCGGTTGTACGCTGATGGGCACGCACTTTTGAGATGAGAATATCTTCGTTGACAGGCTTGGGAATAAAATCGTCGCCACCAGCCTCAAGGCAGGCGACCAGCGTTTGCGAATCATCTAATGCGGTTACAAACATCACCGGCAAATACCGTTGATCACTAATCTTTTTGATTTCCCGCGTAGTTTCCATGCCATCCATACCGGGCATGTTGACATCCATGAGTACCAGTTGAATAGTTGGGTCTTCAGATACCAACTCACAGGCTGATACACCGTCTTGAGCAGAGCAATGTGAATAGCCGTAATCGTCTAAAATCATCTCGATCAACTGAATATTGGTCAACTGATCATCAACAATCAGAATTTTGGCTTGCTCTGTCACGCTTTCCTACTCAATAACAAACAATTTGTCGAGCCGTGAAATAGTCAAAATCTTATTGATGTAGTCACCGCAGTTAATCAGTTTGATTTCCGGGCCGCTGCCTTTCCAGTACTTTCTCATATTAATTAGCATACCCAAGGCAGAACTATCAATAAATGAAGTGTTGCGGAAATCGATCATGATACGTTTGGGATTAGAGGTTTTTTCGTAGACTTTGCGAAAGTCTTCCACACAATTAAAGTCGAAACTTTTATCCAAAGTAATCACGTATTCGTAATCACCACTCTCATTCAAACCGATGGTCATACACACTCCAGTTGCAAAACCTAAATAAAGATAAACGTTTTAAAATAATTCGACATTATCGTCAGCATTGCCCGGTTGATCAGCATGCTGCTGATTGTGCCTGGCCGTATCACGGTTATCCGCCTTGCTTGTCGTGAAGCTACTCAGCATCACCGATGCAGAGTAGTCTTCTTTGGCAGACAAACCGCTCAATTCTTGTTCAATGGCTGCAACCTGCTGCTCAGTTTGAGTAAGCACCTGCTCCACAATATCCCCAAATTGCAAGGCAGTCACCGCACAATTAACGTCCTGTGTCACATCTTCACTAATCTGCGACAGCGTTTGCAAAGTATCGGCAACGCTTCGGTTTACATCCTCCAGCTCAAGCAATATACCGTCGAGATGGGTTTTACCGTCGAGCGCGAGATTCATGTCCAGCGAAGCAATCTCAGCGACCACACTCTGCACACCGGTTACCATGCGCTTGGTGCCTTCCGCGCGCTGACGAATTTGATCGTTAAGAAGATTAGAACTTTGTGAGAGTTTACGTACCTCATCGGCCACCACAGCAAACCCTCGGCCAGCTTCACCAGCTCTGGCAGCCTCGATAGCCGCATTCAGTGCCAGCAGGTTAGTCTGGTCGGCAATTCCGCGTATCTCACTGATCAGGCTAAACATGCCATCAAGTTCGGTCACCATATCCTGGATACGATGTACAGCCTGCACACTGCGTTCGCTGACTTTCACAAACAATTCGACATATTGGTCAAGAATCTGGCCCACCTCTGCTGCGAACTGCTTCATGTTGACCTGCTGAACATTCTCATCCGCACTCGCCGCCTTATCTGTACCCGTAATACGCCCAAGTACCGTGAGCATCAACTGCTGATTTTTTATAGACTTCTCAGAAAGCCCCTGAAAACTGCGGTTCAAGCTGGCAACATTCTCATTAACCAAGCTCTGTACCCGCCGAGTTTGGCGTTGAACGTCAACACACACCGGCAACAAGCTGCGGTCGACATACCCTTGTAAATCTCGTTGGCGTTGCTCATTCAGATTGCTTGAGGGTGAATCCGGCACATCGTCTTGTACAGCATTGACAAACACCCAATAGCAGGAAGCTCCGCCTAACACTGCCAGCACGACGACCTCTGCCCATATGTTATCGGCAGCCACAACCACTACGAGTGCCAGGACCCATGCTGCAGCCAAGGGTAATAAGAGTTTATTAGTAGACACGCTAGCCGTTGCCATCAAGCCTATACCTTGCAATTATCGATTCCAAATTCAAAGAGGCACACCTTGAAATAGCTGAATAACTCGGCCGATCAGGTAGTCTCACCAAGACCGCCTAAAACGCTGCAACCGGCCTTGTTTGCATTATCGGCAACCGGCAATGAAATTTTACTAAAAATTGTTCTTCACCACCTTTTACCCAGACAGGAGTAAACCCCGCCCGCTTATACGGCCGGAGTCCCTTAACTTGAAAGTTTAGCAGCTCTTTTAAGAAAGGCAGGTAAAACCTGCCTGGAGACGGATGTTTTATATCAACAAAGGGGCTTTATACCTACTGCAGCACGCAGGTCATGCAGCATAGGCTGGCTGTATTCACGGGCTTTTTCAGCGCCCTGTCTGAGAACCTTCTCGACCTCACTGGGGTTGGCCAGCAACTCATTGTAGCGCTCACGAGCCTCTGCCACCTCAGCATTGACCAGTTCAAACAGCTGTTTTTTAGCCTCACCCCAGGCAATACCGTCGACAAATGCCTGACGCATTTCTTGCGTCTGCGCCTCAGTAGCGAAGGCCTGCCAAACCTGGAAGACCGTCGAAGTGTCTGGATCTTTAGGCTCGCCCGGCTCAAGTAAGTTGGTCTTGATCTTGTTGATATGCTTACGCAGCTGCTTTTCTGGCAAAAACAGAGGGATCGTATTGCCGTAGCTTTTGCTCATTTTTCTGCCATCCAGGCCCTGCAGCACGGCCACACTGTCTTCCACCACCGCTTCTGGCAACACGAAGTGCTCACCGTAATGATGGTTAAAGCGCCCGGCTATATCTCGAGCCATTTCAACATGTTGAATCTGGTCTTTGCCCACAGGCACTTGTTGCGCATTAAACATCAGAATATCGGCGGCCATAAGCACTGGGTAGCTGAACAAGCCCATAGTGACACCAAAGTCAGGATCCTCGCCCTGCTCCTCATTCTGTGCTACGGCTGCCTTATAGGCATGCGCACGATTCATCAGGCCTTTTGCCGCCATACACGTGAGTAGCCAGCACAGCTCGGGAATTTCAGGAATATCCGACTGCCGATAAAAAACAGCGTTGTCGGTATCCAGGCCTAATGCCAGCCAGGTTGCCGCAATTTCTTTGGTCGATTGATGAACCTGTTCCGGCTCGTGACATTTAATCAGGGCGTGAAAATCAGCCAAAAAATAGAACGACTGATTGTTTTGATCTTTACTGGCTTTAATTGCCGGCCGAATGGCGCCCACATAATTACCCAAGTGAGGCGTGCCAGTGGTGGTAATACCGGTGAGGATCCGTGTTTTCTGCTGTTGTTCTGCCATAACTACCGCTTCGTATTCCGTGGGCGAAAATAAAGGCAGCTATGATACAAGAAGCGAATGCGATACAACACCATTGCATCTCATTCGCTCAGTTATCAACACGGCACAAGCCATTAGCGGGTTGATTAAGCAGCGCCCTGAACATAGTGCTGTTCGGCACTTTGCAGAATCATCACGTTATGGCCCTGTTGAATCAGCAGCTGCGCAGCCACTTGGCTGCGAGCACCCGCGTCGTCGGTAATAACATAGACGTGACCGCGCTCCATGGCCGACAACCGCGACCTTAAACGGTTAAGCGGGATATTCAGGCTGTTTTCCAGATGCAGGTGGCGATGTTCCAATGGCAACCTCACGTCAATCAACTGCACATCACCCATATTCTTGGCTAGCTCATCCAGATCGGCATAATTGACATAATTGATCAAAGGCGACTGTAAAAGATCTTTAAAATCCTCTTTTCCCAAACGCATTAACCACCCTGAGGTTTCCATTTCAACGGTAGCATTGCGAGTGGTTTCGCCCACCAAAGCTTCTTCACCAAAAAAATCCCCTTCATTGAGGAAAACTGGCTCTGGCGTTTTTTCACCCAGTGGTAATACGCGAGCTCGGCCACTGGCAATCACATAGAAAAAGTCACCCAGCTCGCCTACTTTCACAATCACCTGACCGGCTGCTACCTCAACAGCTTCAAAGCGCTGAAACAGCCCTTGCAGGTTTGCCGGTGGAATACGGGTAAACATGGGGGACGACAGCAAATGGGCTGACCAGTCGCCCTCGTCAACCACGAGGCCATCGCGTTTAAAACGGCCATCTTCCTCCGGTAACTCTTCGCCAGAAACCTCATTTGCCGACTGGCTCCAAGCCAGAATCTGATCCAGGTGCTCTTTGCTCACCCGCAGTACCTCGGCGTCGTTCTGGGCTACCGCAGACACTTTAGTAGGGTTATTTACTGCATTCAGCGCAAATTGAGCATCCTCATCGCCAGAGTAGATCACCCTGGCATAAAACAGGGAGTCCACCAAGCTGACTTCACCCTGCAACAGAAAGTAAAAATCCGGGGCCACCTTGCCCCGTTTGAACAGCAACTGGCCCTTCTTAGCGGTATAAATCTCGGCGTGAGACAATAACTGCGTCAAATAATCGTCGGACAACGAATCGAACGGCGAAAATTGCTTTAACGTGTTTAACGTGAGCGAACTCATAGATATGACACCACCAACATAATCAAGACAAAGCCCGACAAAATGTAACCAGCCATTTCAGTATAGGCCATTCGTCGGAACTGAACGGTCGAAGCATGGTAGCACCAATAAAACATTGGGAACGTGACGGAGAGCACCGATCCATCACACAGCATTCTGACCTCAGCACATTAGTGCAGCGCCTCCAATACCTGCTGCCACTGTTTATCAAGCCGTTTGGCGGATACAGGCATCAGAGTTTTTACGCTTTGGGCAAACAGGGAGATACGGAACTCTTCCAGCATCCAGCGGTACTGCACAAAATCGGGAAGAGCTGACAACACCTGCCAGCCCTCTTTTTCCAACAACGCATCGTAGCGAGCCCAGTGAGGTTCCAACTCACGAATTTGCAGTTTGTCTTTCTGCACCGCCAGGGGGGCCTTCTCCAAACGCAACTGCATCGCCTTGATATACCGGGGGTACTGACGCAACCACTCCACGGGGGTTTTGGCGAGAAACCCGGGATAGAACAGCCGGGCAATCTGCTCATTCAAATCGCCAACCGCAAATGCCATCGACAGGGCATTCTTACCTGACTTCATTTGTTTGCGCAGCCCTATCAGGGCCTGCAGGCTGCTTGCCACGATTTGTTCAATTTCCTGGGCCTGTGCCACCAGTTGGCTGCGTCCAGCGGACAGCCATTGTGAAAAGTCTTCCTCGGTGCGAGGCAAAACTCTATCCCCCGCGGCGAACAGGGCTGCACCAAAGGCAGCCACGATCAAATCATCGATCACGGCTTCCCGGCGCCCCAAGTTAACCACGGCGAGCCCCATGTCTTTACCTTTGAGCAATTGCTTGCGCAGATACTTGGTGGTCTCGTGCTCAGCCAAGATAGCCAACCGAATCACACCGTAGAAACTCTCGTATTCCGCCACACGTGGGTTATCAAGCACTTTGAGGGCCACACTATCACCTTGATCAACCAGTGCCGGATACGCACGGATTTTCACCCCACCCCGGCTCAGCTCACAGGTTGACGAGAGCGTACCGAAATCCCACGCGGTGATACCTTCACGCTCAATATCGGCCCCCGCATCTTGCAGGCTTTCCTGCACCCGATCGCGATAGGCTTCCCGCAGTGCCGGTAAATCACGGCCTTGATCAATCAACTTACCCTGCTCGTTTTCAACTTTGATATTAAAGCGGTAATAATCATCCAGGTTAACCGCCGCCCACTCGGCCGCAGGTACCTCCACCGCAGTATGGCGTTTCAGCTGCAACGCCAAGGCTTCTGCCAAGGGTGTGTTATCTGGCTGCATTGCAGAAAGGGCTTTGTCGACAAACGCGGGCACCGGCACAAAGTGCTTGCGCCACTGCTTGGACAAGCCTTTAACCATGGCAATGCATTTTTCCCGAAGAATACCCGGCACTAACCATTGCAGGCGATTCTCTGGCACCAGGTGTAGTAAGCTCACCGGCACATGCAGGCTTACCCCATCATCTGGGGTGCCCGGCTCAAACCGATAGCTCACCAAAAACTCCATGCCCTGCCAGGCCAGGCTGTCAGGGAACTGCGCCTCGGTAATACCGCGGGCATCATGCTGCATCAACCGTTCGCGGGAAATATGCAATAACCGTGAGTTATCACGCTCTGCCTGCTTGCGCCAGGTTTCAAAACTGACCAGATTGACCACATCGGCCGGAATGCGCTCGCTGTAAAACTCAAACACCACTTGTTCATCAGCGACAATATCGCGGCGGCGGGATTTTGCCTCCAGGTCGTGCAGTTCGGCCAGCACCGCCTGATTACGTTTAAAAAACTCACCTACGCCCTGTTTGCGCTGGCGTCCTTTTGGGCCGTCGGCGTATTTACCCTCGACCAATGCACTGCGAATAAACACCTCACGGCTGACGACTGGATCAATACGCGAGTAATTCACAATCTGTTTTTCAACCAGCACCAAGCCATACAGCGACACCCTCTCAAAGGCCATCACCTGCCCCCGAGACGCACTGTAATGCGGCTCAAAATAATTGCGTTTCACCAAATGCTGAGCCGCCAACAGCGCCCACTCGGGATCAATACGGGCCACATTGTGGGCATACAGGCGGCTGGTTTCGATGAGTTCGCCAGCCATCAACCATTTCGGTTTTTTCTTGAACTGAGACGAACCGGGAAAAATCATAAAACGACGGTTGCGGGCACCCAGATAATCGTTCTCAGCGCTTTTGTTACCCAAGTTACCCAATAAACCGGGCAATAGCGCGCGATGCACAGCATCGTAACCCGCCAGGCCCAACTCACCGAGTTTTTTTCCCTGCTCTGAGGCGAGGCTTTTTACTGCTATGCGCAACTGATGATGTATCTCTCGCCATTCCCGCAAACGCAGGTAAGACAGAAACTCTTTTTCGCAAAGCTTGCGAAACTGGTTTTGCGACAGCGCCTGACGCTGCTCTTCAACGTAATTCCAGAGATTAATCAGTGCCGCAAAATCAGAATCTTCATCGCGAAAGCGCCGGTGTTTTTCGTCTGCAGCCTGCTGCTTTTCAGCGGGTCGCTCGCGTGGATCCTGTATCGACAACGCACTAGCGATAATCAGTACTTCCTGCACACAACCAAAGTCCAGTGCTGCCAGCAACATGCGCCCCAAACGAGGGTCAACCGGCAGGCGGGTCAACTGGCGGCCAATTGCCGTGAGCTTACCCTGCTTATTAACCGCACCAAGCTCCTGCAACAATTTGAATCCATCGTTTATTAAACGCTGGTCGGGTTTATCGACAAACGGAAAATGGCGAATATCGCCCATCTTCATTTGCAACATCTGCAAAATTACTGCTGCGAGGTTGGTACGGCGAATTTCGGCGTCGGTAAATTCTGGGCGCGCGTTAAAATCGTCTTCGTCGTACAGACGCATACACACGCCTTCGCCAATCCGGCCACAGCGGCCTTTGCGCTGATTGGCACTCGCTTGCGAGATGGCCTCAATGGGCAAACGCTGTACTTTAGTACGATAGCTGTAACGGCTGATACGGGCGTAGCCTGGGTCGATCACGTAGCCAATACCTGGCACGGTAAGTGATGTTTCTGCCACATTAGTAGCCAAAATAATGCGCCTGCCGCCCTGACGCCGGTGATAAGCGGTTTCTTTGCGGTAGATTATCTCTGTCTCATCGCAATCGAGATACTCATAATCAGAGGCTTCCGGCGCATCCGCCGGACAAAGCTCGTACTCATATTCTCCGGTAGCATCAAACCCCAGCGACTGAATCAAAGGACTACTCATGTAATAACTCAATATACGCCACAAAAGTGCTATTTTAGGGTAAACCCAACAGCGAGGCTAATATGACCCATTTATTGCATTAGGCTATGCACAAGGCGACGGACACCCTTTACTTTCGTACAAAAGTATTGAATGATTTTCGACCATTTTCTATGAAGTTACCGATAAAATGATCGCAAAGGACCATAATATGCGACGTATCACATCCCTCTTTTTGCTCACCTGGCTGTGCTGGTTACCGATTATCGCCAACGCGGATGAATTGCTACTATTGAATTGGCCAGACTACCTAGCCGAAGAGCTGATAAACGATTATGGCAAAAAAACCGGCAACTCGGTTAAAACGGTTATCTACAACACCGAGACCGAACGCAATGAAATTATCATTAGCAAGGCCGGACAAAAATTTGACTTGGCATTCATGGATTCTCGAACTGCTCTACTCTTTGGCCAAGGCGGCCTTCTGGCTCCACTGCCACCCGCATTATTCGAGAATCTCGACCCACGCTGGAAACACGGCTGCGGCGAGTGGGGGCTGCCTTATTACTGGGGCGCGGTAGGGCTGATCTACCGTAAAGACAAGTTCGAACAGCCCCCTTCTTCCTGGCGTGAATTAATGTATCCTCGACCAGAAATATCTGGCCACATCGGTATGATGAAAGAAAATATGGACTCCATACTCCCTGCCCTGATGATACTGGGTTATGCACCGGATACTGACAAACCGGAGGAGCTGGAAAAAGCCTACCAATTATTGCTTGAGCAAAAGGCTGCCGTGATTACCTACGAATACGCACCCACTTTTTATGCTAGCGCAGACTATCGTGACGAGCTCTATCTCGCCATTGCGTTTGGTGGCGATCAAAAAGTTCTCAATGATTATGAGAAGAGCCCCGTCTGGGGTTATGTAATACCCGAAGAAGGCACGGCCGTATGGCTTGATTGCATCGGTGTTCTGCAAAGTTCAACCCAGAAAACAACGGCGATTGACTTCCTCTCCCATATCAGTAAGCCAGAAAATGCCGCAACCAATGCTCTGATAATGAGCATTGCTTCTCCTAATATAAAAGCCAATGAGTCACTGCCCGACAGTTTTCTGCAAAATGTGTCAATCTATCCGCCAGCAGATAAAATTAATGCCCAGCAGCGTTATTTCCAACTATCAAAAGAAAATCTCAGATTGCGCTCGCGATTGATGCAGGCCGTTTTTGATCACAAAGTACAACCATAGATAACCATTTATATAACACTGGACAATAAAGGCACTAATGAAATTAAATCAGCGAGTATGGCTTACGATAGTGCCAGTTATTATTGTCGGCTATGTATTTATATTTACTGGGCTTTATCAATATGAAAAAGCATTTTACCTGCGCCAGACAAAAAACCAGCTGGAATTGATTACCACCCAACTACAAGCGCGTTTTGAGCAGCACAAATCGTTCACCAATAATCATATAGAACGCATAGTAGAAAGCGATGCGTTTACTCAACTACTGGGCCCTGCAATCAATTTGGGCGCGTTCTTGGTAGAACGAAATCTTGGTAATACCCTTCGACCGCCAAAAGATATCGATGAAGAAAACCTGGCGCTCACCATTATGGCTAGCCCTGACAACATTTTGTATCACTACCGACAAAATAGCAGCCCCTTTGAAAAAGCTGACGAATCCGTTGTACATATCGGAGAGCGCGCATTAACAACTAAAAACCACCGATTTAACACACTTTTATTGACACAAAAAAAACTTCAGTTTGCAACCATTAAAGTAATTAATGAGCTTTCATTAAAGTCCCCTAACGCAATAAGCGAAGGAAAAAATATTGCTATCATTTTAACCAATCAACTGGATAAATTCGAAGCACTACTTACCGACCTTCAGAAGAAAGAGGGTTATACGATTTCGTGGCAGAATCGAACTTCTGACTTCCCGCCCAGCACAGAACCCGGCCCAGGGCTATCGGCCTCTGCAACATTACTCGATAACATCAACATAACATTAACTTACCCACAGAAAAAAATAGATGATCACTTACTTTCAATTATCAGCCAAATAGTATTAATTGCTGTATTACTCATATTTTTTTCCTCACTTCTACTAATTTACTTGATTGAGCGTCATATAACAGGCCCTATTCAAAAACTGGAGAAATCCATATTAACCATTGACGACCAACAGACACTATTACCAGAACCATTATCAGCCAACGACGAGATAAGTTCACTCAGCAGAACCCTTTACAATCTGCACAACAGGCTAATTGAATCTAACCGCTACACCCGTGAACTGGCGGATACCGACGGCCTGACAAAACTGTTTAATCGACGAAAATACATGGATTGTCTTAACCGCCTGATAAGACGTAGCAACAACAAACAATCCCTTGTACTGCTGTATATCGATATCGATAATTTTAAACACGTTAATGACCATTTTGGGCATAAAGTGGGCGACGAGTTATTGAAAGATTTTTCCGAAAAACTGCGTTCCACTCTGCGTTTAGGTGACATGGCACTACCCCTAGAGCATGATATAGCGCGGCTTGCCGGCGACGAATTTTCCGTCGTACTCCACCATTTTAATGACGAAACAGATGCAGCCAAAGTCGCCGAACGTATTTTGCACCTGTTTCAGGA
The DNA here is from genome assembly GCA_050289485.1 of Cellvibrionaceae bacterium. Classification (GTDB taxonomy): domain Bacteria; phylum Pseudomonadota; class Gammaproteobacteria; order Pseudomonadales; family Cellvibrionaceae; genus JBNKFV01. The sequence goes on along the minus strand of JBNKFV010000015.1, from coordinate 275,246 downwards.
TGGTTTTCACACCGAAGAGGGTAACTTTCCTGTATCAGCCAGCATCGGCATTGCCCTTTACCCTCGCGATGCCACCACACCGGAAGAGCTGATTAACTGTGCCGATACAGCCATGTACCAAGCAAAAAAAAGCGGAAAAAATCAATACCAGTTCTACTCGACTGAGCTAGCAGAAAAACTACTGCGTGAGCAGCGTATAGAACACGCACTGAAAGCGAAAGAGCACTCAGAATTCAGCATTCATTATATGCCCATAGTGGATTCTGTCAGTGAACAAATCGTTGCCGTTGAAGCATTAATCCGCTGGAATTCGAAAACCCTTGGGCAAGTTTCGCCTACAGAATTTATCCCCATCGTTGAAAAGAAAGGTTTATTTGAACAACTCGACTTATGGGTCATTAATCATGTACTCGAGGATGCCGACAAGATTCATGAAATTTTTGGCTGCCACTGCAAGCTATCTATTAACATTTCGTCAGCAGTACTTAGCTCGGGCACCTTTTTTTATGAGCTTATGAAAATAAAAAATAACCATCCAGCTCTGGACGCGACAGTAATAGTCTTGGAAATAACCGAAACATTCTCAACCACACTGTCAAAGCGCGTGGAAGCCAATCTCGAACTTTTAAAACAGGCTGGATTTGAACTGGCATTGGATGACTTTGGCACAGGTTATACCACTCTACTACAACTACTCGACTACCCTGTCGATATTATTAAAATTGACAAATCCATGACGAAACGCATCACTAATAGTGACGATGATTTGGTCGTCTCACTAGTGCAGTTCATCAAAAAGCAGGGATTTCGGGTAACAGCCGAAGGTGTCGAAACCACAGAACAACTTAACCTGGTGCGAAAAGCCGGCGTAAATACTATTCAAGGATTTTACTTTTACCAACCAGCACCACTTGATGTACTGGCGATAGAACAGAAGCGCAAAAAATCTTGAGGCATGTAAACAGGCCTGTGCATACCCAAGCTTATTTCTTCTTGCGTTTTTTTCGTACTACCCACCGCTGCGCTGGGCATTGCTCTTCGGTCGCCTCTGCATTCTGCTTTACCCCCTTTTCTGCTTCAATCAGTGCGGCTTCGGCCGCTTCAAGCAACGAACCCACGCTACCCACCTGAACCGTTTGTTGCTGCTTTACCTGCTGAAAAATCTTATTCTGCTCGGCCAAGCTCAAGCGCGCATAGAGGGGTAACACCTCCCACTGTGGAATATCTGCCTTGCGTAAAGCCTGTGCAGTTTCGCGTATTTCACGCTCACCACTGAGAAATACCAGCATATCGCCCTTAGCTTTATGTTTGCCGGCACGCTCGCGGGCAATTAATTCCTGTACGGCATCGGTAATGGCTTGCGCCTGATTGTCCTGCTCGTCGAGCATGGGCCGATAAAGCACCTCTACCGGATACATTCGGCCAGACACTTCAATGACCGGTGCATTGTCAAAATGCTGAGAAAAACGCTCTGTATCAATGGTGGCAGACGTAATGATTACTTTAAGATCCGGGCGCTTGGGCAACAACTGTTTGAGAAATCCCAGCAGAAAATCAATATTCAGACTCCGCTCGTGCGCCTCATCGATAATGATAGTGTCGTACCGACTGAGAAATTTATCCTGCTGAATTTCAGCCAGCAAAATACCATCGGTCATCAACTTAATGTAAGTAGATGGGTTACTGTGATCGGTAAAACGTACCTGGTAGCCCACTTCTTCACCCAGTTTAACCCCCAACTCTTCGGCGATGCGGCTGGCGACGGTACTGGCGGCAATACGGCGTGGCTGGGTATGGCCAATCATACCGCGAACACCCCGCCCCAACTCCAGGCAAATCTTAGGAATCTGTGTTGTTTTCCCCGAACCTGTTTCACCTGCCAGCACAACCACTTGGTGCTGCTGAATGGCTGCCGCAATAATGGCCCGTTTTTCACTAATGGGTAAATCAGGTGGGTATTCTATGAGCGGCACGGCATTTTGCCTGGCCTGCAGCTGGTCAACAGAGGCTTTGGCCTGCGATTGCCATTGTTGCCATGCCTGGATCGTTAAATTGCCGTTATGGTCATCTCGTTTCAAACGCTGCAACTGCCGCAGTAAGCGGTGTGAATCACGGCTGGGGGTACAGGCAGCAAACAACTGTTCGTCGTCACTTTGCCACTGTGCTGGCGCTTTTTCCAAAAGTCCGATGGCGGCGTCATAGTGGGTCATAAACTGGGCCTGTAATACTAATCACAAAAAAACAGTGACAGCATTATACCCACTTAAGGTGCGAACAGACACTCGTGCCAAAACGGCGTAAGAAAAAATAGAAAAAAACCGGGCCGTAACAATACCGCCCGGTAACACCTACAAGACTCAATCACGTGTTAACCAGGTATCGCGGAATGCCTGACTAACGGGGTACCTGACTCACAAACTGCGGAGCGAACCGCAAGCTGTGTGGCTCCAGCGGAGTGTGTTGCTGTTGCCTTGCCAAGTGAGGTTAGATTAACGAAACTCAAAAAAGACAAGTTGATGTACATCAACCAAATTCTCGTTTACGCAAAAAACCGTACAAATACTTCTATTAACACCAGGGTAGTTCTGAAAATTTCATCCCTGAATGAGTAAGCGGTAGCCTATTTCGCCAGAAAGCGAATAGCCTGTTCCAGCCCGGCCAATGTGAGAGGGTACATATGATCGTCGATCAGCTCACGTACCATCTTAATGCTATGGGTGTAACCCCAGTAATGTTCCTGCACCGGGTTCAACCACACCACCTTGTCGAAGCTGCGCGTCAATCGTTGCATCCACACGGCACCGGCTTCTTCGTTCATAAATTCAACACTGCCGTAAGCAGAGGCAATCTCGTAGGGTGACATCGACGCGTCGCCCACAAAAATCACCCGATAATCACGACTGTATGTATGCAATATATCGTACAGCGCGGTGGTTTGACTCATGCGCCGGTGATTGTCTTGCCAGACAGCATCATAGATAAAATTGTGAAAATAAAAATACTGTAGATGTTTGAACTCGGTTTTGCAGGCTGAAAACAGTTCTTCACACAGGCTCACGTAAGGATCCATCGACCCACCCACATCGAAGAACAACAGCACTTTCACCGCATTATGACGCTCTGGCACCATTTTAATATCAAGCAGCCCAGCATTTTTGGCAGTAGAGCGAATGGTGTTATTCAAATCCAGTTCGTCTGCAGCCCCAGTACGCGCAAAGCGGCGCAACTTGCGTAATGCCACTTTGATATTGCGTGTGCCTATTTCAACATTGTCGTCAAGATTACGAAACTGCCGCTGCTCCCATACCTTCGTGGCACGCTGGTTGCGACTTTCACCACCCACACGAATGCCCTCTGGGTGATAACCACTGTTACCAAACGGTGAGGTACCACCGGTGCCGATCCATTTATTGCCACCAGAATGCCGTTCTTTCTGTTCTTCAAGCCGCTGCTTGAAAGTTTCCAATAACTTATCCAATCCCCCTAGCGACTCGATTTGTGCACGCTCCTCATCAGTAAGCTGCTTTATAAATTCAGCACGCAACCAGTCTTCTGGCAATAGCATGCCTAATAAATCATCAAGGGTTTCAACATCCTTGTAAAAAGCTGTAAAAGCCTGATCAAATTTATCGAAATGTTTTTCGTCTTTAACCAGGCAGGTGCGCGCCAACAGATAAAAAACATCAATATCGGCAAACACCAACTGGGCCTGCAGCGCCTCCATGAACATAAGCCACTCTTTCAGCGATACGGGCACTTCCCGCGCACGCAGGGCATAGAAAAAATTCAATAACATGCCTGATTACCTTGCGCCTAACGGCTTTCACGCCGTGACATAAACGCCAGCCGTTGCAGCATGTGAACATCTTGTTCATTTTTAATTAATGCACCGTACAATGGCGGAATCGCATTTTTGTTATCTTTATTTTTTAGCACATCTTCTGGAATATCGTCAGCCATTAGCAGTTTGAGCCAGTCGATCAGTTCAGATGTGCTGGGTTTTTTCTTTAACCCTGAAATGTCACGCACATCAAAAAACACGTCCAAGGCCAGCTTTACCAACGACTGCTTGATATTAGGAAAATGAACATCCACGATTTTCTGCATGGTTTCGCGGTCGGGAAAACTGATGTAGTGAAAAAAGCAACGACGCAAAAAAGCATCGGGCAATTCTTTTTCGTTGTTACTGGTGATAATCACAATGGGGCGCTGAGTAGCTTTAATGGTTTCACCGGTTTCGTAAACAAAAAACTCCATTTTATCCAGCTCAACCAATAAATCGTTGGGAAATTCGATATCGGCCTTATCAACTTCATCGATCAACAACACCACCTGCTGATCGGCTGTAAAGGCCTCCCATAGTTTTCCGGGTTTGATGTAATTTTTTACATCGTGCACCTTGTCGTTACCCAACTGAGAATCCCGCAATCGCGACACGGCATCGTATTCATACAAGCCCTGCTGAGCTTTCGTCGTCGATTTGATATGCCACTGAATCAGTGGTTTACCCAAGGCACTGGCCACTTCTTCAGCCAGCAGTGTTTTACCGGTGCCAGGCTCACCTTTGATCAACAACGGGCGCTGCAATGTCACCGCTGCGTTTACGGCTATTTGCAAGTCGTCTGTGGCAACATAGTTATCGGTACCCTTAAAACTCATGGGCTTTTCCTCACCTCTGTAAGCATTGAATTATTGAGCAATCTGCGCAGCGGTAAAACGCTGCTCGGTATCCGTTAATTGAGCAACAACCTGTCCGTAGCGATACACCAGAAACTCGCCACTTTGTAGGGGGGTCCAGCATTCGTTAGCCGTAAGCGGCTCGGTGGCGATTACACAGACGATATCACTGGGTGTTGTATGCTGGTCGAAATCCACCTGCAAGGTGGTATCTTTCAATTCTGCATGCCCAAATGGGCTACGCCGGGTAATACGTTGCAATTTGGTGGTGCAATACACATACAGATACTCTGCATCGCTGAACAACAAGTTGCAAACCCCCAACTCTCGCAGTTGATCGCATTGCGTCTTTAAAAAAGCCCAAAAAGCGGCTTGAGCTTCCGCACCCGGCGGTACGGGATAATCCTGCCGAATACGCTGGAGCAACCAGCAGAACGCATGTTCGCTGTCAGTAGTACCCACAGGCTGCTCGTAACCCAGCGGCAAATCTCGCGCCCGCCGCATTTGGCCGTTGTGGGCAAAGGCCCATTGACGCCCCCACAGTTCGCGCACAAAAGGGTGGGTATTTTCTAAACAGACCCCACCTACATTGGCCTGCCGAATATGACTGATGGTAATGCAGCTTTTAATGGGGTACTGGCTGATAAGCCTGGCAATTTCTGAACGATAACTGGGCGTGGGATCACGAAATTCACGCACCGCTTTACCGTCGTAGAAGGCGATACCCCAGCCATCGTTATGTGGCCCGGTACCGCCCCCACGCTCCATGAGGCCGGCAAAACTAAAACAAATATCAGTGGGCACATTGGCCGACATGCCCAGTAATTCACACATGCTGAATGTCTCCTTTGTGCGAACAGGCCCTAAACCGGCAGTTTACCAGAGCACTGCTGCAAGGCTGTATGCGCATATCACAAAAAAGCCCGGCGTTACCGGGCTATTGATTGATGCTTGGTCGATTGACACGATTAACCCGACAACCCTCTGTGCCGAGTTAATAACTCACTATTTTTTGTCTTTATCGTCGTCATCAAGCCCATCCAGATCCATCGGTTCAAAGTCATCCAACGAGAACTCCGGCATTTCATCGTCGTCATCGCCTTCTTCCTCAGCATCAGCATCAGCACCCGCTTCAGCTTCAGCTTCATTGCTGTCAAGATCGAAATTCGCTTCCAATACATCATCGGTCGACAAATCCATATCGTCGCTTTCCGTCGCGGCCAGCGCATCGATAATATCCTCATCGGGTGCTTCCGGAGGAATTTCTTCCATCGCGGGTTCAGCAGGCTCGTCAGCCTTTGCCGGTTTCTCGGCTGGCGTTTCGGTTTCCTCGTTGCCGTCCGTTTCTTCGTCCGGCTCAGCAAGGTCTTTTTTGTCCCCCATAATCACACGGTAGGCAACATAGGCCAGCCCAATGATTAGCAGGTTACCGGCAGCCAGCAACGAGTACAGCAACCAATTGCTCGACGATTTCGGCTCTGGCGCAGGTTCGGCTTCTGGCTCAGGTTCTAGTTCTAGTTCTGGCGCAGGAGGTGCTTTAGCGGGCTCCGGTTCTGGCTCCGCCTCGGGTTCGGGTTCTGGCTCTGATTCAACAAAAGGATCTGAGCCATCGGGGTAGCTAAAGATCGTAGGCTCAGGGGTAAAGTCGAAGCGTTCACCATTGGCCTTGTGGCCGCTGACTCGAACAGAGACAACATACCGCCCCGGATCACTGGGCGTTAAGGTTAACTGCCAATTATCCCATTCCGTAAAAGTAAATGACTCGATCGAACTGATACCCGTGGGCGCCTTAACTTTGGCCACCACGCGCACCTTGCTCACATCGACGTCGCGGCTATAGCTGGTGACAGTGAACAAGTATTTGGTTTGGCCATCATCCGCCTGTTTTTTCAGATCAACACCAAAAGCCTCGCGCACACTGAGTGTATGCGACAGTTGGCGTTTGAAGGTTTTGCCATCGACCAGCACATTAATACGATAATCACCTTCCAGATCAAACCAGGGGATACTCGCGTTGTAGATACCATTACCCGGCACCAACCCGTCAGAAAGTACTTGCTTCCAGCTATTCTCATTTTCGAGGTTGCCACTGAGATACTCACCAGTAACTTCAATATGCAGCAGCCGTAAAAACTCGGCACGGGTAATAGTTTTACCATCTTCCTGCAACACTAACGATACCGGCAATATATCGCCGCGATAAATATTGTTGGGTAACGATTTCACCAGTAAGCGTAAATTACTCACCACGGTTACCCGGCTTTCGTCGGTAATATCACCCCGTACGCGCCACTCACCTTCCAGGGGCTCTTTTACCGTGATCAGATCGTAAGTGTTAGTGTGATACCAGTTGGCATCGGCATTAGCTTCGCCCTGTTTATAAATTTTATCATCCGGCCCCACCAGCTCGGTCGGCAGATTGTCACCCTCGCGGAAAATCAGCGCGGTAAATTCATCCACACTCGAATCCACCACAAAGCGGTTGCCTTCCAACGGTACCGATTCGGCCGGAGCCGCTTTATTGAAGGCCTGCAAAAATGCTTTCATCAGGTCGTCGGCGTTTTTCGCGACCGCCGAAATACCATCGGTAGCCAAGGCCAATTTATCCATCAGCGCTTTGTCGGCATTATCCGACAAAGCAATGGTATGAATGGTGTACCCCGCGCGCTGATATTTGGGAATGATTTCATCGACAATTCGCCGCCACTCTTTGCGGTTAACGTCGTTATCCCGCGAGACATCAACCATGCCATCAGTGAGCAGAATAAAGCTGGTATTGTAGTTACGGTTGGGGTTGTCTATGTCGTAAGCGGCTTTTTCGAGGGCTTCGCCGATATTGGTAAATAAACCTGTGGATTTAATGTCCTTCGCGTTGGCAGCGGCGTCTTCACGCCAGTTACCCTCAACATCGCGATGTGGCACCAGCATATTTACCCATTGGCCAAACGTCCACACCCCGGCTTTGGAGCCCTCTGGCAACAGTTTCACCAATAGATCAACAGCAGGCTGGCGCAGGTTTTGCGGGTCGTTCTGTTTCATACTGCCCGACACATCGATAATCAGGCGAACATCGGGGGGCAAGCTGGTATTATCTGGCGTTTGCGCTACCACCGAGAAAGGAACAACAATCAGTAAACCAATGAGCGAGGTAATTCGAAAAGACCTTCCTCTAGCGTTGCGTTTTCCTACGCTCTGTCGAGCCCAACGCCACCGATAAAGCTCCTTTAGAATATGCAAAATGCGCCCTCCGCTGTTATTCGCTTTTTTATCAATGCTTACCTTTTACATCATTCATGGCTTAAACGCTTTTTATTAACCCGGCAAGCACTATTGTCGGGTTAATAAGCGGCGCACGGATGCGCCGCCATTGGCCGCAGGCCAATGTAAGCCATGAAATACAAGGGATTTCGTAAAATTCCGCAGGTATTTCCATGGCGTGCGACAAAATAGATAAGGAAATCTATTTTGTCGCCGGGTTAATATTATAGCCACTTAGCTGATAGTAGGGCTGCTAACACTAAAGTCTCGCAACCAAAGTCTCACAACCTATATCGGCAGCAGGTACCGCTTTATTTAGCCGAATCAGCACTGGCGGCTACACTTTCTTCCAAGAGTGCTTCACGTGCAAGCTCACCGTCGTCTGCTTTAGGCTCTGCGTTCACCCGATTCTGCCACCAACGACGCCCCCAGATAAACCAGGCTGCGTTCAGCAGGGTAAGAACAATAAACAATCCCACCAAGGCGCCAGTCAATACTGGTAATACGCGGGTACCTTTTTCGCCCTCGATAAACATAACTTCCAACAAAAATACCAAGGTGGCCGGGGCCAGATAAGGCAGCGAGGGGTCAGCAGGAACCGGGGTGTAAAGCAGGCAAGCAGCTATAGCCAGCAGCCAGAGTTTTACCGCCATGTTAGGAATAGCCCAAATCAAGCGGGCAAAAACCAGTAATAAAGCCAAACTGCATAAGCCATAGATCAACCAGGCCATGTGATAGTTTTCTGCGGTTAACATTCTCGATTCCAGAGATTCACGAAGAAATTCAGGTGTCTACAGCGCATGACAATACGGCGCATAACAATAATTTCGAACCTACTCTACCCAATGCACGATATGGTCCAGCATATCATCAAGGTCGACCAGTTCGTCAGAGATACCACGGCCTTTCACCGAGATACCTGCTCGATGCACGGTGTCACGCGAGCCTGAAATCAACGGATGCCAGGCTGGTAACGGTTTGCCTTCAGACACCAGACGGTAGGCGCAAGTGTGCGGCAACCAGTGGAATTCGTCCACATTTTCGGGGCGTAACTGCACACAATCGGGCACGAGGGTGGTGCGCTGTGCATACTGCTGACATTGACACTGGCTGTCCAGATACCGGCAGACCACATCGGTATAGTAAACCTCGCCCGAATCTTCGTCTTCCAGCTTGTGCAAACAACATTTGCCACAGCCATCGCAGAGTGATTCCCACTCATCGCGATTCATCTCGGTCAAGGTTTTGTTTTCCCAGAAAGGGCGAACACGATCAGCCATCAAAAACGCGGCATTTTGTCGTTGTGCTGATGAATATCCTGCATGTAATCCTCACCCTGCGGGGGTAATTGCAGGTAAAAGCCCTGCTCTTCAATACTTTTAATGACTTTCTCTACTTCAACCTTGGCCAACTTGCGCCCTTTGTGCAACACCATGGTCATGGCCAGCTTGGGTTTGCCAAAACGTTGCATGAGTAACTCCGGAACACGGGTTAATCCGTCTTGTTTACTCACAAACAAGTACATTTGTGGGTTCACAGAGCCCGTATACACATCACACAGTAATTTCACGATCGAAGTCTCTAGCGGTTGAGTAGCATAGCGTTGTCAGTTGGCAACAGCTAAATAATGTGTTCATTATAGTGATTCGAGCAACAAATGCGACTTTGTTGATTTTGCCGCCAATTCTATCCCGGCCGGTTTAACCGCACCGACTAATCATTGCGACGATAAGCCTCAATGGTCTCTCTCAGGCTGTCGCCAATCACGGCTTTACGCCACCCGGCTAAACGGGGTGACAGCTGTACAGGCGCATCACCTGCCAATATCTGGCGCACCAAAAAATCGTAGTCTTTTTTACTGGCCAGCAACGCGGCAGGAACCCCCAGACTATCGGCCGTTTCCTGTACCAAGTGCTTGAGAGACTTCACCAGGTCACTCAAATTACTGGGCAATGGGCCCGGCAATCGCGGCAAGGGATCGGTATCGGCCATTGCATTCTCGACGGCTGCCAATATGTCGTCGCCACGTTCTCTCAGCACGGCGCCTGGTATTCCTTCAACCTGGCTCAACACCCCCATGTTGCGCGGGCGCTTTTTCGCCAGTGTAACCAGCACGTGTTCTTTAATCACCCGGTTTCGGGGTACATTTTCGTCTCGCGCCACCTGTTCACGCCACAAGCTGACTTCACGCAGCACTTTCAGTTCGGTAGGTGAAAGGCGCCAGGCATTTTTGATGCGCAGATAAAAATTTTCCGCCGCCGCATTGTAGAAGTAGTTTTCCCGCAGCTCTGCGCAATCGTCCTGTACCCAGCGCAACCGATCAGTGGTTTTCAACTCACTGAGTAACTTGCCATAAATAATCAGCAAATGGGCGACATCCAGCGCAGCATATTCTTTTTGCGAAGCCGTTAGCGGGCGCTGCAACCAGTCAGAGCGGGTTTCACCTTTTTCCAACACAATACTCAAGCGCTGCTCAAGCAGTGTGGCGTACCCCACCGACAAACCGGCCCCCAAATAAGCAGCCGCTACCTGAGTATCAAAAATCGGGCTTGGGCAAACATTCAATAAGCAAGAGAACACTTCGAGATCTTCAGAGCAGGCGTGAAACACTTTCACAACCGCCGGATTGGCCAACAAATCCGCCAATGGACCAAAATCGGTAATCGCCAGAGGATCTACTAGAAAGGTTTGCCGGCCATCACCAATCTGTATCAAACCGGCAATGGGATAAAACGTGGACGTACGCATGAACTCGGTATCTACCGCAATAGCCGCTTGCGTAGACCACTGCTGGCAGCATTCCGCCAGCTGTTCATTACTGTCCACCCAGACAGATGGGGCATTTAACAAAGACATGGCAGCTCCGGTTTATAGCGTACGTCGACTGGAAAAAGCGTGCGCCAGAGTGCCGCCGTCGATATATTCCAGCTCGCCCCCCAACGGTACGCCGTGGGCAATACGCGATACGGCTACATTCAGGCTGCGCGCCATATCGGCAATGTAGTGAGCCGTGGCCTCGCCTTCAACGGTGGGATTGGTTGCCAATATCAGTTCGTTAACCGCGCCGGTTTTCAAACGCTGTGCCAGCATCCCCATGCCAATTTCTTCCGGCCCGATACCATCAATAGGCGACAAATGTCCCAGCAGTACAAAATACTGGCCACTGTAGGTACCCGCCTGCTCGATAGCCAGCACATCGGCGGGCGTTTCCACCACGCACAACAAGCTACCATCCCGGCGACTGTTACTGCATACGGGGCATACCGGTTGTTCGGTGAGCGTGCGGCACTGGCCACAGCGACCAACCTGCTCTACGGCTTTATCCAAGGCAGACGCCAAGCGCGAAGCGCCTTCGCGATCACGTTCGAGCAGGTGCAAAGCCATGCGCTGGGCCGATTTAGGACCAACACCCGGTAAACAGCGAAGGCTGCGTATTAGCTCTTCTATCAACGGACTGAACAAGAAGTATCCCCTTAAAACGGCATTTTAAAGCCAGGAGGAATCGGCATACCCGCAGTCAAATCGCTCATGCCCTCTTTATTTTTTTCTTCAACCTTGCGCACGGCATCATTCACTGCGGCCGCTAACAGGTCTTCAAGCAGCTCTTTATCTTCACTCAGCAGGCTTGGGTCGATGCTAACCTGGCGTACGTCGTGGCGCCCGGTCATCACCACCTTTACTAAGCCAGCGCCAGACTCCCCTTGCACTTCGGCATTGGCCATCTGTTCCTGCATTTTTTTCATTTTTTCCTGCATTTCTTGCGCTTGTTTCATCAAGTCGCCCATGCCCTTAATCATGACGTTTACTCCTGCAAATAGTATTAGCTCAACGGTTTTACCGAGTCTTCCACAATAGTAGCGGCAAATTGGCTCATTAGCTGCTGCACGACAGGGTCTGCATTAATAGCGCGCTGGGCTTGTGCCTGCTGCTCTGCCCGCTCACGAATCAAAATCGCTGCCGGCGTGGTATTGACGGCAACCGGCCCTACCCGAATCGCAACCTGCACGCTTTCGCCAAAGTAATCCGTCAGCAAATCGGCAGCTCGCTGCTGGTGACGCTCGTCGTACAGGGTACTGTTGGCTTCGTCGAGCATAAAATTCAACAAGCTGCCGTGTATCCCCTCTAACACACAGTTAGACATTGTACTCTGCAACACCCCAGTCACCCCCAGTTGGGCATACAACTCTACCCAGTTGGCCGGAGTCACTGCTGCGAGTGGTATTTTTACCACCCGCTCTGTGGCAGCAGGTTTGGGTTTGGCGGCAGGTGGTGGATCAGCCGGTGCAGGTTCACTGTGGCCGGGCTCTGCCAAGGCAGCCATAGCTGCCGCCGCCGGGCTTACCGCAGTAGCAGCTGGCGGCTCGGTATACTCAGCGCGCGAATAGCCATCGTCTTCATAGACTTGTTCAGAATAGTCCTGCTCTGGGTAATTCTGCTCAGGATAACCCTGCCCCGTGTAATCTTGCGGGGCATAGTCGGGCACACTGTCGTAGGTGGCCGCCGACGCGCTTTCTGCGGGTGGTACTGATTCTTCTGGCGCTTCCCATGGGGGGCGCTCACTCGCTTGCGGTTGGGGCTTTTTTTCAGGGGCTGCCTCCGCTAACGGAACGGGGCTTTCTGGCCGCGACTCTGCCCCCGGTGCAGGTGCAGGTGCAGGTGCAGGTGCAGGTGCAGGTGCAGGTGCAGGTGCAGGTGCAGAAGAGGATACGGGCAGTGGCTTTGTGGGTACAGCGGTAACCCCCTGCGGTTTAAACGCCAGCATGCGCAGCAGCACCATTTCAAACCCGGTACGTGGGTCTGGCGCCAATGGCAGATCACGACGTCCTAGCAGCGCCGTTTGATAAAACAACTGTACATCTTCAGAAGGCAAGCGCCCGGCCAGCGCGAGAATCTGCTGACGGTCACCGTAGGTGTTATCGACGCCTTCGGGTACTACCTGTGCAATGGCAATACGGTGTAGTACCGACAACAGCTCGCCCAAGGCAGCGCTGTAGTCGGGTGAAAACTCAGACAAGGTGGCTACCGCATCCAAAACCGTTTTGCCGTCGAGACTCGCGAGCGCTTCGACAATCTGGTACACCAACGTCTGGTCGATGGTACCGAGCATGGTACGCACATCAACTTCAGTAACTTTCCCCGAACCAAACGCAATTGCCTGATCAGTCAGGCTCATGGCATCACGCATGCTGCCGTCGGCGGCGCGCCCCAGCTGCCAAAGAGCAGACTCTTCAAAGGGCACCATTTCCTGCTCAAGTACGCTTTGCAGGTGGCCAACAATGCGCTCGGCGCTCATATTCTTTAAATTAAACTGCAAACAGCGCGACAAAATCGTCACTGGCAGTTTTTGCGGGTCAGTCGTTGCCAACAAAAATTTAACGTGCGGCGGCGGCTCTTCCAGCGTTTTTAACAGCGCATTAAAGCTATGGCTAGAGAGCATGTGCACCTCATCGATAAGGTACACCTTATAGCGGCCCCGTGTAGGCGCATATTGCACGTTTTCCAATAGCTCGCGGGTGTCTTCCACTTTCGTGCGCGACGCCGCGTCCACCTCAATCAGATCAACAAAGCGGCCTTCGTTAATTTCTTTACAGGCACTGCACTGACCGCAGGGTTCCGAGCTTACGCCCGTTTCACAGTTAAGGCATTTGGCCAAAATTCGCGCAATCGTGGTTTTACCCACCCCACGGGTACCGGTAAACAGGTAGGCATGATGCAGGCGGTTATGATCCAACGCATTGATCAGAGCTTGCAGTACATGCTCTTGGCCAACGGTTTGCCGGAACGTTTGCGGCCGCCATTTGCGGGCGAGAACTTGATAACTCATGTAGCGCTAGTGTGCCTTATGTGTGTGGGTGCATTGCAAAGGGCGATTATAACGAAGCAGCCGTAAATAGACAGGCTGAAACGCCGCCACAAACGATTTACGCCATACCCAGCTAATAAAAGCGATGCATGGTAAAACAAAAGCACGGATAAAGGTGGCTTTTAGCTACTGCTGGAGAGAGGAAACACGAGAAGAGATTAGGGTGGCGGCCCAAACCAGCCACACCCCGGCACATAGTGTCGCTGCTACCGTTGCTCCCTTCCGGGCCTGGCGGGGTTGACAGCTGACTATTGCGAGGGGACCAATAAGGGCCACCATTAAGAGCGCGGCATTATCTATGGTTTTTCAAGGGCTTGCAACCGCCAAACAGAAAACCATTTGCTGCCAGTGAGCCAGGTATTGCTATACAATGCCCCATTAATGGCCAGATCTTATCCGCCATAATACTTTCAACACAGCAAACCCGATACAAACGCCATGCTTTTATTTGTCGATAATCTCACCAACGTAGATTTCAGCTACCTGCACCCGCAACGCGGCCTGCTGGGAGAAACCTGGCTGGCGCACATTACGCTGCACGGCGCGCTGGACGCACAAGGTATGGTGTGTGACTTTGGAATTGTGAAAAAAACTGTGCGCAACTGGCTCGACCGCGAGATCGATCACCGCCTTGCCGTACCTGCCAACAGCAGCAATCTGGCACTAACCCACCAGGGTGAACAGATTGCCCTCACTTGGCAACTACACACGGGGCAACAACACAACGGACAACTGCACACTCAATCGCCACGCGACGCCATCGCACTGGTGACTGCGCAAGAAATTACCCCCGAATCGGTTGCCGCCTGGGCCACCGCCGAGCTACGTAAACACCTGCCCGATACTATCGACCAAATCGAACTATCGTTCACGCAGGAAGCCATTCAAGGCGTTGATTACCAATACAGCCACGGATTAAAAAAGCATTTAGGCAACTGCCAACGTATTGCCCATGGCCACCGCTCTACCCTGGCCATCTGGCGCAATGATGAAAAATCCACAACTCTGGAACAACAGTGGGCGGAAAAATGGCGTGATATTTACATTGGCACCCGAGAAGATTTACAAGAAGAAACGCTCATTGCCGGAGTGCCCCACTGTGTGTTTCGCTACACGGCGCAACAAGGCGACTTCACGCTCACGCTGCCAAAACACCAGTGTTATTTGATCGACACGGATTCAACGGTGGAATTTATTGCCCAGCACATTGCCCAGCAATTGCACCTCGCCGAGCCTACGGCAACCTTCAAGGTCAAAGCCTACGAAGGTATGGGCAAAGGCGCGATTGCCGTTGCAGGGTAACCGCAGCGCAGGTTACAGCAAACATTTGCCCCGCATAAAATCCACGGCAGATCCAGACAACATCACTCGCCCTTCCTGCACCTCGCAGCCAACCCGTCCCGTTCGGCGTGAAAGCTGCTTGGCGATCAATGCCGTTTTACCCAGCCTTTGGGCCCAATAAGGCGCGGTTTCGCAATGGGCAGACCCGGTTACCGGATCTTCATCAATTTGAAACTTGGGGTAAAAACAACGGCTGACAAAATCAACCTCGTCTCCCGGCGCCGTCACCACAACACCACGCAGATCCAATTGCTGTAGCAAATTAAAATCTGGCGCTATCTGCTCAACCTGCTGCTGGTTTTCTACCACCACCATATAATCAAAAGCGGCCAGCACCGTGGCCGATTCAAGGCCCAATGCCTTAAGCAGCAATGCCGGAGTATCAACCGGCTCTGGCTTACTGGCGGGAAAACTCATACGGTACTGCCGCCCATCTTTTGCCACTAGTAACACACCACTACGGGTTTCAAATTCAATGGTTTCACCGGCATAGGCCAGGTGGGTAAACAACACATGTGCTGCCGCCAAAGTGGCGTGCCCGCATAAATCCACTTCCGCTTCCGGGGTAACCCAGCGCAAGTGATAACGGCTACCCTGCTGTACAAAATACGCGGTTTCCGACAGATTATTTTCTTCCGCAATCTGCTGTAACAAGGTGTCAGGCAACCACTCATCCAGCGGGCATATCGCAGCCGGGTTACCCTCGAATAGGTTTTCGGCAAACGCGTCTACTTGAAAAAGTGTTAATTCCATTGTGTATACCTTTTCGTGAATAACTTTTCGTCAATAAACAAAAATGCAGCTAAGACTTGCGCGCGAACGTTTTTTTGTTAAGCGAGGGATATCGAGACAATATCACCAGAAGGATACCGCCCAAAATCAATAGGGAAGCCATCATAAAGCGTACCCCAATAATCTCGGCCGAAAACAAGATTCCACCACATGCGGCAATCACTGGCACAGACAATTGCAGCACAGCCGCCTGCATGGCCGACAAATAGGCCAATGCGGCATACCACAACGCATAACCAATACCCGAGGTAATCGCACCAGATAACATAGCCAATATAACGCCATGAAGCGTCAACACAGACCACGGGATCGAGGCAATCAGTAAAACTATCACCAGTGGCAAGGTGCGCAAAAAATTATACGCAGTATCAGCCAGCGGATTGCTCGCCCCCTTACCGGCCAAACTATAAAAACCCCAGGCAATACCGGCCACCGCCATCAGTACAAAACCCTTGAACGTAGGCGTGGTTAAATCCGGCAATACCAAATAGACAAAACCAGAGAACGACAGCAACACACCAACAGTATTCCATGGTGTTAAGCGGTCGCCAGCCAACAATCCCATACCAATCATGGTAATTTGCACAGCGCCAAATAAAATCAATGCGCCTACGCCGGTATCCAACGACAAATACGCAAACGAAAAAGCCACGGCATAAATAAACAAATAACAGGCTGCGCGCCAGCTGCCTTTGGCCGCATTGTTTGGCGAACGTTTTTTTGTCATCTGCAAAAGCAACAGCAACACCACAATGCCAGACAACAACCTAACCACGGTAAAACTACCGGCATCGATACTACCCTGCCCCAGCGCCAACCGACACAATACCGAATTACCGGCAAAGGCCACCAGGGCCAAAACAGTGTAGAGAATCGCCTGCATAAATCACCAAAGCCCGCTAATTATAGGGTTGATATTTTTCTGCCAGTACCGGTACAGAAAGTTCATAGGTTAAAAATTCACTGCCCAATAGGCGGCTGGGATAAACCGCCGTAGCCACTTTGCGTAAAAACGAATACGCCTTACGCGTGTGGTGAAAATGAATCAGCAACGTCGAATGCCCCAGTGCCACCGCCCAGCCAATCATATCGGCAAATATCCTGGGGCCAAGCCCCCATTGTGACGGATCCAGCACAATAGCCATTTCGTAATCGCCATCTTCATATTGAATACCACACCAACCCGCTAGCACGCCCTCACATACAATAGCGTTTACCCGGCAGCCCGGCTCGGCATTCACTCGTTGCTTTTCTAATACCCACTGTGCCACCGTTGCTGGCGTAAACGGTGGATGCTCAATTAAATGCTCACGTACTTTCGGCTCGTTCAACAAAGCCAGCCATGCCTCAACAGGTATAGAGGAAAGATTAGTGTAGCTAAGCGTGATCATGCCAAATCCTCATGCGTTTTGTAGAACACTCGCATTTAGTCGCAAGCCTGCCATTGCTCTTACAGCCTACAACAATTGAAGATATTGAGTACCTGTAGACCCTGTAAGCTGCAATCAGATCATGAAACCGGTGAATCCGTTGCAGCTGACGACTATTCACAATGGATGGTACACAAAACTGAAAAAGGACATTCCTTGATATAAGGCACTCCTTTTTAGACCAATATTCGGTACAGTGGGAACACTGGAAAGTTACCCCGGCACGGATCAGCGAGAGCGTATAAACATGAATAAACCCAATGTTGTCTTCCACGCCCAAGGTGTCACCAAAGTGTACGATATGGGTGAAGTTCAGGTGCATGCCCTGCGTGGCGTGGATTTGGATCTGTATCGCGGTGAATTTGTGGTGATGCTGGGTGCTTCCGGATCCGGTAAATCCACCTTACTCAATATTCTCGGCGGGCTCGATAACGCCACCACTGGCGAAGTCAGCTACTGCGGCAAAAACCTTACCCTGGCCAACGAAAAAGAGCTCACCAACTACCGTCGCCACCATGTTGGGTTTGTCTTCCAGTTTTACAACCTGATTCCCAGTCTCACCGCCGAGGAAAATGTTGCGGTGGTCACAGAGATTGCCGACCATCCCATGTCGCCGCGCGAGGCGCTGGAGATTGTGGGCCTGGGCGACCGCCTGGAGCATTTTCCCGCGCAGTTATCTGGCGGTCAGCAGCAACGGGTGGCCATTGCCCGTGCCATTGCCAAAAAACCGGAGGTGTTGTTGTGCGACGAACCCACCGGCGCGCTGGACTCCACCACCGGGGTGGTGGTGTTAGAGGCCCTGCACCGCGTTAATCAGGAACTGGGTACAACGGTGGCCATCATTACGCACAATGCCGGTATTGCTGAGATGGCCGGGCGAGTGATTTATCTCACCGACGGCCGGATCAGCGATATCAAAACCAACCGCGTTATCAAAGCACCGAGAGAGATAGTGTGGTAACCCTGCAGAAAAAGCTGTGGCGCGAGCTGTGGCATATGCGCGGCCAGGTGCTGGCGATCATGCTGGTGATTGTTGGCGGTGTCGGCGTGTGCATCATGAGCCTGACCACCTACGACTCACTGCTGAAAACCCGCGACACCTACTACCGCGAGTACAACTTTGCCCATGTATTCGCTTCTTTGAAACGGGCACCGCTGTCACTGCGTTCGAGGATCGCCGATCTTCCCGGTGTGGCCGCAGTAGAAACGCGAGTGGTGGCCCAGGTCAAACTGGAAGTGCCCGGCTTCAGTGATCCCGTAACCGGCCTGTTCACCAGTATTCCCGACCATCACGAGCCGCGGGTCAACCGCCTGCATAAGGTATCCGGGCGCCTGCCCGACCCCTACCGCGATAATGAAATCCTGATCAGCGAGGCCTTCGCTACTGCCCAGTCCCTGAGCGAGGGCGACCATTTTGTGGCGATCATTAACGGCCGGCGCCGCACCATGACGGTGGTTGGGGTAGCCATGTCGCCGGAATACATTTACCAGATTGCCCCCGGTGCGGTATTCCCCGACTATGAACGCTACGGGGTAATGTGGATGGCTAACAAACCCCTGTCGGTGGCCTACGACATGGACGGCGCGTTTAACGACGTAGCGCTACAGCTGCAACCCGGCGCCACGCCGCAAGCCGTCATTGAGCAACTGGATCTGTTGCTAAAACGCTATGGCGGTCAGGGCGCTTACGACCGCGACGATCAGTTTTCCAATATGTTCCTCAAAGAGGAATTCACCCAGCTGAAAACCATGGCTTACCTGTTTCCGGTTATATTTCTGGGGGTGGCGGTATTTTTACTGAACGTGGTGGTGTCGCGGCTGGTCAATACCCAGCGCGAAATTATCGCCATTCTTAAAGCCTTCGGTTACAGCAACACACAGGTGGCCCTGCACTACAGCCAAATGGTGCTGGTGATTGCCGCACTGGGCATTCTCGGCGGCTTTGCTCTGGGCATGTACCTGGGGCAGCTGATGACGGCAACCTATACCGACTACTACCGTTTTCCGGTATTACTGTACAACGCACGGCCGGTTATTTTCCTTGGAGTAGCCCTGGTTACCGTTGGCACCGCACTGCTCGGTTCACTACAGGCGGTGCGCAGTGCAGCGCTGTTGCCACCGGCAGAAGCCATGCGGCCAGAGGCACCGGCGTATTACAGTCGCAGCTGGCTGGAAAAACTGGGGCTGCAAAACTGGTTGTCACAACCCAGCAAAATGATCGTGCGCCATTTACAGAAAAAACCGCTGAAAACGGCGCTATCAATACTCGGTCTGGCGCTGGCTACCGCTATTATGATGGTGGGTAATTTCCAGCAGGACGCGGTAAACCTGATGATGCATGTGCAATTTAAACTGGCACAAAAACAGGACGTGGAAGTGACCTTCTACGAACCGGTGGCACAGAAAGCGCTCTCCACCCTGCGCGCAATCCCCGGGGTGTATTACGTTGAGGGGTTACGCTATGTACCGGTGCGTCTGCACTACCAACATCGCAGCTATCGCACGCACCTTGAAGGGCTCCCGGTCGACGGTCATTTACAGCAGGTGCTGGGGCTCGATCTGGAAAAGATCGAACTGCCGGAAAGCGGCGTGATGGTCACCGAACACCTGGGCCAGAAACTGGGGTTTAACGTGGGTGATACCATCACCATCGAAAGCCTTGAGGGACATCAGCGCAGCCGCGACGTAACCGTCACCCAGTTGTCCCAGCAATATCTCGGCCTGGGTAGCTACATGCGCCTGCCCAACGTTAACCGCTTTATGCAGGAGGGCGATGCGGTCAATGTCGCGTTGATGGCCATCGACCCAAACCAGGCAGCAGACGTATACCAGCATTTAAAGGAAATGCCGATCGTTGCCGGGATCAATATTCGCCATCAGGCCATCGACAGTTTTCGTAATACGCTGCAACAAGTGCTGCTGGTCTTTACCTTTATTAATGCGTTGCTGGGTGGCGTCATCGCGTTTGGGGTGGTTTACAACACCGTGCGTATCTCACTGGCCGAACATGGCCGCGAGTTGGCCAGCCTGCGGGTACTGGGGTACACCCGTGGCGAAGTCGCTTATATTCTAACCGGTGAACTCAGCCTGTTAACGCTGATCGGTGTGCCGCTGGGGTTTGCGCTGGGCCTGGGGCTATGTAAGTTTATGAGCTACAACCTGCAATCGGATTTGTATCGGGTGCCGCTGGTGTTGTCGAGTTACACCTATAGTTTATCGGCCCTGGTAGTGATCCTCTCGGCGCTGGTATCAGCACTGATTGTGTGGCGCCGTATCTCACGGCTGGATCTGGTGGAAGTCTTAAAAACACGGGAATAAGTTATGTTATCGACACGAACCATTATCTTTGCTGTTATCGCAGCATTGATTGCCATACTGCTGTTCTTAGGCTTGCGGCCGCAGGCAGTGTTGGTGGAGACTGGCGCGATTGTGCGCGCACCGTTGCGGGTAACCATCGAAGAGGAAGGCGTTACCCGCGTTAAAGACCGCTATATAGTATCGGCGCCGGTGTCGGGTTTTGTGCGCCGTATCGATTTAAAAGTCGGTGATGCCGTTGCTCAATCCGATCTCCTCACTGAGCTGGAACCCCTGCGCTCCACCGTTCTCGACCCCCGCAGTCGTGCCGAGGCCGAGGCCCGCGTGGCCGCAGCCCACTCCGCGTTGCGCTCTGCCGAGGAACAGGCCGAGGCCGCCAAAGCTGATGCCGATCACCAAACCAGTGAATACCAGCGCAAACTCAAACTCAGTGAAAAACAAATGATCTCCGACGAGGCCATCAGTCAGGCTCGTGCTGCCGCCGACCATAGCAAAGCCATGCTGCGCTCGGCTCAATTTGCCGTCGACGTTGCCCGCTATGACCTGGATGCAGCCAGCACCCGACTAAAATACTCCGCCGCAGACAATACCGCCGGAGTGCTGAAAGAGCGCGTTCCGATAAGCGCTCCTGTTGCCGGTGCCGTGCTCAAACTGATTCGCGAAAGCGAAGGCGTCGTGAACGCTGGTACACCCTTGCTGGAACTGGGCAACCCGGCTGCACTGGAAATTGCCGTGGATGTTTTAAGTTTTGATGCGGTGCGCATAGCCAAAGGCACCAACGTTGAAATCAACCGCTGGGGTGGCGAGCCCCTGCAGGGTGTGGTGAGACGGGTAGAACCCGTGGGCTTTACCAAAATATCCGCGCTGGGCGTAGAGGAACAGCGCGTGTGGATCATTGTTGATTTCACCACCAGCCCTGATCAGTGGACACATTTAGGTGACGGCTATCGGGTAGAGGCCAGTTTTATTTTGTGGCAGCAAGACAACGTATTGCAGGCACCCAATGCCAGCCTGTTCCGGGTTGGGAATCAGTGGGCCGCGTATGTGGTAGCCGATGACAAAGCCGAGCAGCGAATAGTAAAGCTGGGTGAAAGAAACGGATTGCATTCGCAAGTGCTGGATGGATTAAAAGAAGGCGAGCAAGTGGTGCTGTACCCCGATAACAGCCTGGCAAATGGCGTTAGGGTTACAGTTCGTTAACAACCACGCTCAGCGAGACCCTTATAAAAATCAGGAACCCTGAATAGCCCACTCTCGCTGCTAGGTGCTCTCTTTGCCAGGTACTCTATTTTGCTAAGTACTCTATTTTGCTAGGTACCCCCTTTGTCTTCCTGCCCCCCCTCTCACTGCGTTTATAACCTGCGTGTAAGCACCCCCATAGTGGACATTCACCCACGATTTCAATTAATATAGACCGAATGGTTTAAATTAAGCGATGCAACATGAGCAAACACACGCAACCGGCAACCGCGACACCCCGCCGCGGCCGAGGCAGACCAGCCAAAAATAGCGACCGAACCCCGGCCGACACACAGGCCTTACTGATTCAGGCAGGCTTGACGATGCTGACAGAAAAAGGGTATTCCGCTACCGGTCTCGACGACATTTTGCGGCAAGCCGGCGTGCCCAAAGGCTCGTTCTATCATTTTTTCCACAACAAAGAAGCCTTCGGCCAAACACTGATGAGCGCCTACGCAAGCTATTTTGCCGCACGTCTCGACCGCTGCTTCAACAATGCAGCACATCCGCCACTGCAACGTATTCAACATTTTGTCGACGATGCGGTAACCGGCATGGCCAAGTATGAATTTCGCCGGGGCTGCTTGGTAGGCAATCTCGGTCAAGAGATGGCGACATTGCCAGAGTCTTTTCGCCAACAATTAATTGCTATTTTTACCGACTGGCAACAACGCTTACAACGTTGCCTCGAAGAAGCCAAAACCCTGGGGCACATTCCCAGCCATAGTGACTGTGAACAACTAGCAGCCTTTTTCTGGACAGGCTGGGAAGGCGCAGTGCTTCGCGCAAAACTCGAACAACAGCCCAAACCGCTGCACACATTTGCCAGCGGCTTTTTTCAGCTAATTAACAACACGCCGAGGTAGCCCATGTTTAAAGGCATTCTGATTGAGAAAAACGAACAAGGCCAAACCGCTTCATTGCAAAGCCTTAATGAATCCCAGCTGCCAGAAGGCGATGTAACGGTACGAGTCGCCTACAGCACATTGAATTACAAAGACGCTCTCGCCATTACCGGCACCTCACCTGTGGTACGCAGTTTTCCCATGGTGCCCGGTGTCGATTTTGCGGGCACCGTAACCGTATCTAACCATCCAGATTTTCGCGCGGGTGACGAAGTGGTGTTAAACGGCTGGGGTGTTGGCGAAAAACACTGGGGCGGACTGGCACAGGTTGCCCGTCTTAACGGCGACTGGCTGGTACCCTTACAGCCCACCTTTACGCCCCGGCAAGCCATGGGTATTGGCACGGCAGGCTACACCGCCATGCTCTGTGTGATGGCGCTGGAAAAGCATGGCATTACGCCACAAAGTGGCACGGTGTTAGTTACGGGTGCAGCCGGTGGCGTGGGTAGTGTTGCCGTAGCACTACTGGCCAAACTCGGTTACCAGGTTGCTGCCATGACTGGCCGCCCGGAAGAAGCCGATTTTTTAACCTCATTGGGCGCCAGCGAAATCGTCGACCGCGCCGCCTACAGTGAAAAAGGCAGACCGCTGAGTAAAGAACGCTGGGCAGCGGCCATCGATGTAGCAGGTAGCCATGTGCTGGCTAACGTGTGTGCAGAAATTCAATACGGTGGCGTGGTTGCAGCTTGTGGCCTTGCCGCGGGTATGGATTTACCAGCCACCGTTGCGCCTTTTATTTTACGCGGCGTTACCTTAGCCGGTGTAGACAGTGTGATGGCACCCAAAGCATTAAGGTTGCAAGCGTGGCAACGCTTGGCCAGCGATTTGGATATTACCAAGCTGGAATCACTGATCACCGAACTACCACTGGATAAGGTGGTAGCCACCGCGCCGGATTTTCTCAAAGGCAAAATACGTGGGCGTGTCGTGGTGCCTGTTAATGCGGAGTAACAACTGGCGTTAAACGTAATATGTCGTCGGTTGATTCGAAATACGGCACAACAAACAGAAATGCCAATGTTGTGCCGTTGATGCGCATTACCACTTCATCACTCGCCGTAAAATACAACTGTCAGTGTTGATCGGCTGAGGCCTCATCCTGCAACACAACATGTAACATCACATCGCTACAGAAAGAACGCTGCAACGCTATTAGTAACCCATTATTTTTAACGCAATATAGGGTGCAACAAAAAATACAAGAGTAACTATTTTATAGTAGCTCAAAAAACTCAGATAAACGCCGTTTAACGTTTCTTCACTCACACGAAACAGATAGTGGTGTAGCGCAACCACTGGCTTGCGTGCAATCCATAACACCACAACGGCAAGCGCCAGATAAATAATATTGATTACAGCAGCCCAGCCCAACAACGTGGTTAACTGCGAAAGTGTCATCATCAGTTTACCCTCCCTTCATTTAACCCCATTTGAGTAACTACATTACCAGAGAATACTGACACCCTGCCAGTAATGCCAGGCTCACGTTACAGGTATGGCCGTTACCACATAACGCAACGGCCCATTGGGATTAACTGCATCAAACGGATAACAGGTAAGCAAAATTAATTGATTGGTTTCTGTGTTGATCTGTAAATCGGTTTGGCTGCTGTCGATCACCTGCGTGCTAACAATGCGATAACGAAAATCCCTGCCCTGCCGATTTTGCAGCTGCAAGGTATCACCCTGTATTACGTTCTTTAAAAAAGCAAAATGGGTATCACGATGCCCCGCAATCAACACGGTGCCTTCGTTAAACGGCTTACTCTGGGGCAACAGCCCTGGCCCAAACGCCAAGGTACTGCCATCGCCACCGTTTAAAACAAACCATTGCTGGTTGCCATACTGCAACGTAGCCACCGGCCAGGTGTCGGCCCATGGCCACGGCTTAGCGTGCGTATCGCCCGCCTGTTGCGCGGCCCAGGTTTGGGTAATCAGGTACTGGGCCAGAACCGCTTTGGCGTAAATCCACCCGGCATTACCCCAACTCATAACGACACCACTAATACATAGCCCCATTATCAGGTAATAGGTGCTTATACCTTTACCAACACGCCTATGAATGCCCTGCCGAACCCAGCCCAGTAACCCGTGCATCAGGCGCCCTCTTTTACCACAACGAATTCGACCTTTTTCAACCAAACATTAAACGCCGCGATCAACAACAGTATTAACCCGATATACAGACTCGCCGTTAAACTGGTGGCCGTGCGCGGCATGGCAACGGTTTGTACTACTGCCGGGCCAAAGGCCTGCGGATCTAACCCTTTCGGTAATTGGTTCGCCACCGGGCTTTTAGCCAGGGTTTCACTGGCGGGCCTGCGCACAACCTCTTCTACCGCGATAAAACTGGTGTAAGGCGAAAGCAATTGGTGGTGCAATGCCAAGGGCAATACATCGGCACGTACCGCTGCCTCATCACGGCCTTGTATTTTTTCATCGAGCAGCACATCAATTTTTGCGCGCGCCCAACGTTTGCCAATTCCTTTATCAACGGCTGCTTGTTCTGTATCACTCGCCTTGTGCAATACCAGGTTTTGCTGCCAGGGCTTATCGGCCAGGCGCCCGCTAAACGTCATGGTGTGATCACCAGCAGGCAGTGTTTGATTAAATTTGGCGTAAAGTAATAATGGCTCGCCCTGATACACATCGGGGATTTGATCCGGGTAAAATTCAACCTCAATACCCTCTGGCCACTGCACCTGAATATCGCGCATGACGGGGCTTTCCAGTTTACGAAACAGCGTATTCATTTTGTGAGTAACTTCTTGCTGGTCACCAATATGTGTAAAGGTACCGCGACCAAATTCTGCCGCTTTACGCATAAAGTAACTGTTGGGCGCAGGGCCAATACCCACGGTAAACAAACGGGCACTGCCCAGCGCATTATCAATCAAGGCAAACAATTCGCTTTCGTTACCTACACTGCCATCGGTAATAAACACTACCTGTTTTAAACGCTCTGCGGCGGGCTGGGCCTGCAGTGCTGCTGCCAGCGCTGGTTTCATTTCGGTGCCGCCTTCGGCTTGCAACGCCGCCACAAAATCACGGGCCTGCTGCAAGGTGTGCCCATTCACCGGTTGCGACTGCTGATACAACGGCCGTGTGAAGCTGTTAAATTCAATCACATTTACATAGTCATCGGTACTCAGTCGGCTTAAGGCCAATAACAAACTTTGCTTGGCCTGCACAATGGAAGGCCCGCGCATCGAGCCTGAGGTATCAATAATAAAAATCACATCTCTGGGTAAACGCTGTGCCGTATTGTTGGCGTCTACTGCACCCGGCGGCAGCAATAAAATTTGCGCGTAATCTGCTGCATTCTGATCCGATTGCGCGGGCTGGCTTTCCAACAACACGGCTGCTTGCGGCGTGTGTTCACTCACCGGGCGCCAGCGCAATACAAAGTCGCGGTCCATGGGTTCGTTGGCGCGGCGAGTACGAATATGGTGAATGCCGTTTTCTTTGTTCACCACAATGGCGTGATAAGGGCTGCTAATGTCGGCCAGTGGCAGACCTGCCTCAACGGTTACCTCAATACGAATGGGGTTAGTGATAGCTGATGCTTCATCACCACCGGCCACCATAAACGGTGAAATCTCGTGGGCATCGGGTACCTGGGTGGTGGGCAATGCCCAACCCCATGGGTTACCGGTATCAATATTCACGGTAGCGTCGTCTTGCAACTGCAATACGCCCGGCATATAGCGTGGGGTAAGCGTAGTAGGCAGGCGCAGCTGCATTTCACCATCGCGATAACTCACCGCGTGCTGGTATTGCAGCGTAACCGTCACGGTTTCGCCGGGGGCAATGTTCGCCACTTTCTGGCTGAACAAGTTGGGGCGATGCTGCTCGGTCAGTGCCGCCAATTTGCCGGCCGTTTTCGCCGCCTGATACTCACGGGCAGCCTGCTGTTTTTCTTTTACTTTGCCCACAATACGCCGGTCACCCACAGTAATTTCCATACCACTTACCGCAGCGTTTTCCGGCAGCGGAAACACATACCGTGCCTCTTGCCAGAGTGGGCTGGTATTCTGAAATGCCTGGGTTACCTCGGCATTGACCACCATGCCGGTTACATGCAGATTGGCAGTACTCTGCAAATGCAACGCGGGCGCCCAGGGCTGAGTATCCGACTGGCGCAGCAGCAACTGCCCGGCGTCGATGTCGTCGGGCATGGGGGCGGCTCTTACCGTGGCCGCCACCCCAATACCCAGAAACACACCCAGTATCAGCAGAGCCATTTTACTAAGCAGGCTCCACAGGGTGGTATGCTGTTTATCGTTTAAATAAATGAGTTTTTGTTTTTTGGTCCAGGCCATGCTGCTTACTCCATTGGGTGACTGTAAGCGCATTACAACGCAGCAAAGCGGCCCTAAAAGGGTGAGATTGTGTAAAGCTGCTGATCAATTATGACGAATTGTGGCAAGCAGGCTGACCCACCAGAAAAATTCAGTAGAATAGTCAGCACCAGCCTGCTCAGTCATGCTATTGCCATTTAACTACAAGCAGGCCATTGCCGTTTAACCAAAAGGAGCCACCATGGCACGCCGTATTGCCATTGTTGAGGATGAGGCCACGCTGGCCCAAAACTACCGCGACGCCCTCACCCGCCAAGGCTACAAAGTGGCCCTGTACGATCAGCGCAGCACGGCATTGCAGGCGTTTAAACAACAGCTGCCCGACATGGCCATTATCGATGTAGGCCTGGGTGACGAAATAGAAGGCGGCTTTGATTTGTGCCGCGAGCTGCGAGCCCTGGCCCCAGAGCTGCCGATCATTTTTTTAACCGCGCGCGACAGCGAGTTTGATGTGGTATCGGGCCTGCGACTGGGCGCCGACGACTACCTCACCAAAGACATCAGCCTGCCCCATATGCTCGCCCGCATTGTGGCATTGTTTCGCCGCGTGGAAGTACTCACCCAGGCACAGCAGCAAAAAGAAGATATATTGCAACGTGGCCCATTAACCTTAAACATGGATCGTATGTCGGCCCAATGGCACGAGCACAAAATAGACCTCACCATCACCGAATTATGGGTGGTGCACGCGCTCGCCAAACACCCAGGCCATGTCAAAAATCGCCAACAGTTAATGGACGCCGCCAACGTTGTGCTTGATGACAACACCATCACCTCGCACATCAAACGCATTCGTAAAAAATTTCAGCAGGCCGATGCCAGCTTTAACGCCATTCAAACCGCTTACGGCATGGGCTATCGCTGGCACATGGCAGACCACTAATGCGCCTGCGCCGGCAATTAATTCTCGCCAGTTTACTCACCCTGTGCCTGCCCTGGGCCGGTTGCCAATACATTAAAGAAATGGAAACCGCCATGCGCCACGGGCAAGAGATTGCCCTCTCGGCCAGTGCCCAGGCTGTTGCCGACCGCTTGCGCAGCGAGCCCCATTTTATTGATGCCCTACAAAGCACCAGCCACAGCACCAACCCCAACGTGCAGGTTTACGCCCACCCCCTGCATTACGCCATTATTCTCGATGGCTACGACGACGAATGGCGCTTTCAACATTTTCAGCCCCGCCCCCTGCGCTACAGTGACCAAACTGCTGAGGGCACAGAAAAACTGCCAACTTACATTGCCGGGCGTTACCAAAACACGCTCTCGCTATTTATTGATGTCGATGACAACAACCTGCGTTACCACAACCCCGCCAAAAGGCAACTGCTCAATGGCGACTACATTCAACTGCAAATGGGCAACCCCAGCCAAACCTATATTGTACGCAGTGGTGCGCCGGGCAATGTACTCGCCCTGCGCCAACGGCCTGGCAATGGTAATGGCAATAGCCACAACACACTGCAAAGCGAACCGGCCATCAAAGGTTACTGGCAAGAACGTAGCGGCGGCTATCAGGTAGAACTGCAAATACCCCAGCACTTGGCTCAATCACATTTAAGCATTACCGTGGTAGATGCCGATAGCAACGACCCCACCGATTCAAACTGGTACAGCACCGCCCCCAAAGGCGAAGCCGCGCCACCCATTGCCCAAGTTGCCAGTGATATACAACAAGCTATTACCATTTTTGCCCACGACGATTTGCGCCTGCGGGTAGTGAGCAAAAACCATTGGCTAATTGCCGAAGCGGGTACGCTGGAACAAGACGGCAACCCACAAAACAGCAATGCCTTCGCCCTGCCCGAAGCACCCAAACAACACGGCCTGCTCACCTGGATCTACCGCCTGGCATTAGGCAGCGAACCGATGCCAACACTCGATACCCCCGAAGCCAATGGCTATGTAAAAGCCAACGAAGTGACCAACGCGTTACTGGGTAAACCTGCCAGCCAGTGGTACCAATGGAAAAACCAGCGTGTAGGCCGCACTGCCGTACCCGTGGTTTACGAAAATGAAGAAGGCACACAGGTGATGGGTGCCGTACTGGCGGAACAAAGCAGCGATTCACTACTCGCCATCACCAACAGCGCCTTTACCCGTTTGCTGTTTTACAGCGTAATCGCCAGCCTGATTGCCGGTGTGGGCTTGCTCGCCTATGCCAGTTGGTTGTCTTGGCGTATACGCCGGTTAAAACGCGCGGTAGACACTGCCATTGATGACAACGGCGCACTCATACAAACCTTTCCTGTATCACGCGCTAAAGACGAAGTGGGCGATCTCTCGCGCAGCTACTATCAACTGCTTACCCGCCTCAAAGAATACACCGATTATTTACGCACCTTATCGAGCAAACTCTCGCACGAGTTACGCACGCCACTGGCGGTAGTGCGCTCGTCTATCGACAACCTGCACCAACAACCCCTCGACAACGACGCCAAGGTTTACGTAACCCGCGCACTCGAAGGCTCCGAACGGCTCTCGCGTATTTTAAATGCCATGAGCGCCGCCAGTAATGTAGAACAAAGTATTCAACATGCCGAATTTAACGAAATCGCACTCGACACACTGCTCTACGAACTGGCCAACGCTTATCAAGATATCTACCCAGAGGTAATAATTACGGCGGAGGTTGCGCTACCCGAAAAAGCCAACAAAAACCTCACCGCCTCTACTGAATTGATCGTGCAAATGCTCGACAAACTCGTCGACAACGCCGCCGATTTTTGCCCGGCCAACGGCCGCATCACCTTGCGCCTTACCCAAACCCTGCAACAGCGTAAAGCCGCCCTGCAACTACAAGTAGAAAACGACGGTCCCCTCTTACCAGAGACCATGGCAACCCAACTGTTCGACTCGCTGGTATCGATTCGCACTCAAAGCCAACAAAAGCCCACCGACAACACCCACCTGGGCCTAGGTTTACATATTGCCAAACTCATTGCCGAAGCACATCACGCCACCATCACCGCCAAAAATCGTGGCGACAACCGTGGTGTAATCTTTACCATCACCTTTAGCACACCATAAATCGATATTTAACATCCCCAGCCAACACCACTGTTGCAACGCAAGTGTTTCGCGAGACGCTTGAAAAACGTAAGCGAGGCAGCACTCGCAGCGTAGATAGCTTTCAAAGGCTCGCGCCACAATTGGCCACAATTCAGCGTAGCTCTGCCTTTTTTCATCCCCAAGCGTGTCAGTTTTGTAGCGTTAAATAACACCATCAAACACAAACACGAGGAAACAGCCATGAAAAAAGTGATTGCCATTACCACCCTTAGCCTCTTGTGCAGCGGCGCCTTTGCAGCGACCAACCCCACAGAGAAAAACCGCTACACCGAAGCCAAACAAGGCGCCACCTTTTTTACCGCAGCCATTACCGGCGGCATTGCCGGAGGCCCGTTGGGTTTCGTGATTGGCGCCATTGGTGGTGCCTACATGGGCGAACAGATCAAACAGGCAGACGAGGCAACCGTGATGACCAGCAACCTGAAAACCGCCAATCTAGAAATCGGCGAACTCAAGCAACAACTGAATGAGCAACAACAAGTAACCGAATCGCTCGAGCATTTGGTGTTTCAATCTGTGAGCTTACCGGTACTGTTCCACACCAACTCAGACCAACTCAACGAACAAGGCCGCCAGCACGTGCATAGCCTTGCCAGCTTTCTGCGCGAAAACCCCACCTACCACGTAAACCTTACCGGCCATACCGACCCACGCGGCACCGACGAATACAACAACGTACTCTCGCAATACCGTGCAGAGGCCGTAAAAGCCGCGCTGGAAATATCCGGCATTAATGCCGACCGCATTCGCGTTAGCGGCTACGGCGCCACCTACTCCACCGCCAAACAAGGCGATGTAGAGGGCTACGCCAAAGAACGCCGGGTAGATATAGAGCTCACCGAAGACAGCGGTTTGGTGATGAACTAAGCCTTCTCAACGCTAAAACCACCGGTTATACAGGTGGTTTTAGCGTTAGCACAAAATCTCCACAGCATTTATCCACTTAGCACTCACCATTTCAGACCTCTGCTTGCTATTTGCGCCTAAATATCATAATGTCGGCACATATATTTATATGCCGACATTATGATATTAACTAACAATGACAGATACCACCAAGAAACAACGTGTTCTCGACTATGTAAAAGCCCATACCGTGGTTCGAGGAGAAGAGCTTGAACAAAAAGGGCTCCCCAGAACTTACCTGCATCAGTTGTACAAAGAGGGTAAGCTCGACCGGGTAGCGAGGGGGCTCTACAGCTGGCCTGAGGGTAATGTTGGCGAATACTATGGACTAGTGACGGCAGCGAAGAAGGCACCACAATCTGTAGTTGTTCTATTGTCTGCACTCGCCTTTCACCACATCACTACTCAAAACCCCCACAGAGTATGGCTGGCCATTGATCGTAAAGGACGAAAGCCGAATATCTCTTATCCCCCCGTTCGGTTTGTTACGATGTCTAAAGCGCTTCTTCAAGCAGGCGTTCAGCAATACCGAATTGATGGCGCCAACGTAAAGGTTACAACACCCGCCAGAACCATAGCTGACTTGTTCAAGTACCGCTCAAAAGTCGGACTTGACGTTGCCCTTGAAGCGCTACGAGAGGGCTGGAAAGCCAAGCTGTTTACCGTGAAGGAACTGATGCTTAATGCAGACTTGTGCCGGGTACGAAAGGTTATGACACCCTATATAGAAAGCTTACTAATGGATTAGGAGTAAACTATGAACCAAAATGTACCAGCGTCGATAAGACAACGTTTGCTGAACCTCGCAAAAGAAAGAGGGGAAGATTTTAATTACGTTCTTAAACTTTTTCTCATTCAGCGTATTTTGTACAGACTCGGCATCTCCGATTACAAGAATAAATATACACTCAAAGGTGCCATGCTATTTTGGGTATGGGGAGAAGATAGCCACCGCCCCACTCGAGATATCGACCTACTGGGATATGGCTCCAATGATATTGAAGCATTAGTTAACGATTTCCGGCAAATTTGTCAGCTCGAATGTGAAGATGGATTAATATTTGATTTAGATAGTATTAACGGCGAAGAAATCAAAGAAGATGCAAAATATCAAGGTGTAAGAGTAAAAGGCAGCGCTGCATTATCAGGGGCCAAAATTACGTTTCAGATCGACATTGGGTTTGGCGATGCCGTTACTCCAGGCCCTGAGACGGCATCAATGAAATCATTTCTTGATCTACCCACTCCAGAACTGAAAGTATACCCCGTGTATACAGTGATCGCCGAAAAGTTTCAGGCAATGGTACAGCTGGATATAGCGAATAGCCGAATTAAAGACTTTTACGACATATGGATTATTGCCTCAAAACTAGGTAAAGAGATCGATTCCCGCCCTCTAGCTGAGGCCATAAGAGCCACCTTTCAGCGCCGTGAGACCTCACTTACCCCCGAGATAACCATTTTGTCAACGATGGCAGGGAGCGACGCGAAGGAACAGCAGTGGCAAGCGTTCCTCTCAAAAAATGATCTCGAGAGTGAAATGCGGTTTGGTGAGTTATTGGAAAAGTTAAGCGCCTTTCTCCAGCCCGTATATGAAGGGCTAACCAGTGGCAAAGAGATAGTTGGGTACTGGTCATCTGAAAACTGGGCCTGGAATTTGGCTTCAGATGAGCAGCATCCCTGAGGAATAGTGACTGACTGGAAACTATCGACCAGGCAGCTAGAAGATGGGTTATTCCAGGGAATAGCAGAAAGACTGGAAGTTAACGGACAAAAGACGCGTATCTATGGAACAATCACTAAAGTTGAATCGGAATGCCTCCAAAAAATCAATGAATTAGTGAGCAAAAAGTCCTGGTGACAGGAGTGCACATACTCTAATTGCCAAGCCCTCGCCCAACAAGCTACATGCCAGTTGGGGTAAACCCTTTCCCGTACTTCTCCACAAAACACCCCTGCCCTGGCGCCACCAATGCCGAACCAGTAAAAACCCTATTTTTTATCTGGAAAACTTGATTTTAAGCGCCAACATTGACTACATTAAACAACTAAGGGGTCGCACAGCGACAAGAGGATTCAGGCCACGGTACCGGCCTGCTGCCAAGGCGTGGAAACAGTATGACACTACCTACCCACAAGGAATGGTTTTCTCCCACAGCAACAGCCCTGCTTAGTGGGTTGCTTCAAATTCCTATTCCGTTTGCAAAATCCAGCTGGGCAAGCCATGCCCCCAACAACATAGATCTCTCACAAAATTCTACTTATCGCCCCTGGCGAGATCGGGTGGAGATTAAACCTCTTGAATAAACTAGATATTTACAAGTGATTAGTCGTCTGCTTTCGACCCAAAGCGGACATTATGTCGTCATTTAAATATTTGAGAATAGGAGCGCAATTTTTGCTAGTACAATATAAGGGAGCTAGTCATCAATGTTGATTGATGGCGTGTCCATTCAGAAGGAAGAATTCAGAACTCTTTGCATTATTGAAGAGTTGAGTGATTCACTAAAAAAACTAATTCGTGAAGAGTTAGCCGCGGTCATGCATGGTAGCAACGAAATATTAGAGCTGCCCGAATATCATACATATCATAATACACTACAAATTTTCTTGGATAGGTACGAGGAAAAGTCTCAAAATACTCAAAAAGGTATGATCGGTGAATTGCTATCCCATATTTTGATGCCCAAGCTCTTTGATTATTTAACATCAGTTTCAGTGTTAAAAAATAAAGAAGAGCGCTCAATAAAAAAGGGGTTTGATATTGTTTTTTGTGATATGGATAAAAAGAAATTTTGGTACTCAGAGGTTAAATCAGGTCATCTAAATACAGCTCAAAAGGTTTCTGATGCTAATGATGTTCTTTTAGATCGTGCTTACACAGGCATAAAAGAGATGTTTTTATCTGGGCGAGATAGTCTTTGGCAGAGCGCTATTATTGACGTGTCATTAACTGTAGAAGGAGGATTGAGAACAACATTAAAGAATCTACTCTCACAAGATTCACCGCTGATTACTTCAATAATAAGCAAGGATAAGAGTGTCATTCTTGTCTCAGTATTATATGAAGACACCTTAAATTCTCTTAAACCAGAAGACATTGAGCGTTTTTTTGAAACCATAAAGGGCCAAGAAGATTTTCAAGAGATACTGATTTGTTCAATACAGAAGGGAACATACGAAAAAGTAGCCGAATTTCTAAGGGAAGAGTCTCTAAATGAATAAGATCATTAAAACCTTAACTGGCTTTAGATCGTCTGCGACCTATGAAGGGAGTGACTTCCAAGGTTTGTATGAAAGGCTGCTTACTTCGCAAAACCCCAGAGAATTTGAAGATAAAGATAAGCTAAAATTGTTGAAATGGGCGATTATATTCTGTAATCAAGATTATCAAGAAGCCAGAAAATTAGGCTATAGAATAGTTGTTAGATATGCCAGTCTTTTTAATGATTATCTCCCCTTGTATGACGTAGCTTTATACGAAGGTTTTATGCCTGTTGCTAAATTTATTGAGGCCAATTTTTTTGATAATAATCGTACTGATGAGCGTTTCTTAAATTCATATATCTCTTCGTACCTAGATAATTTCAAGGATAAGGCTAGCGGTAAAGATATATATTTATCTCTTGGACAAAAGAGGCTTGTTGATTTTAGCGCATCTGTCGAGTCTGATTCCTTAGTGGTTGCACCCACCTCGTACGGCAAGTCAGAGATGATTGTCTCTAAAGTCATACAGCATTCAGATGAGAGAACATGCATAATTGTCCCAACAAAAGCTCTCCTATCTCAGACCAAAAAACGCCTTTTGGCTACTACTGAGGTGGTTGAAGGGTATCAAAGAATTATTACCCATCCTGAAATGTATAAACCTGATGAGAAGAAATTTTTAGCTGTTTTAACACAGGAGCGTTTATTAAGGTTAATGCAGCAGGCAGATGATGCTTTAATTGATAACTTAATGGTAGATGAGGCTCATAGCTTACTTGATGGTGGTAATCGTGCCGAACTTCTATTGCAAGTTATTTTTATTTTGAGAAAAAGAAATCCCAAAATAAAGGTACACTTCTTCACTCCTTTCTTGGTTGATGCGTCCAGCATAGAGACGAAATATTCTAATCTCTCTATACAAGCAGCACGCTCAAATGAGTTCATTAAAGTGCAGCGCTATTTTCTCTACAATCACAATGAGGATAAAAAGCTAAGCCTCTATGATCAGTTTACAAATAGCCATATCCATATGGCTAATTTAGAGTGTGATGACCTAGAGTTTATACATAGGAGTAAAGCGCTTAAGAATATTCTATATGCAAATAAGCCCAGAGATATAGAAGATGTCGCTCAAAGAATTCTCCCTCTGTGTGAAGATGTCGATTTGTCTGAGGGGGCTAATGGAGAATTTCAATATGCTTATAAAGCTATATCTGAATATCTTGACCCAGAATACAATTTACTGAAATGTATTAAAAAGGGAGTCGTCTATCATCATGGACGAGTTCCGGAAATAATACGCCTTTATGTTGAGCAGATTTTTTCGAAGCATCAAGGTTTTCAGTTTATTGCCACAACATCAACTTTACTTGAGGGTGTAAATATTCCGGCAGAAAAAATATTTTTATTGTCAGTTAAAAAAGGACGTAGCCATCTTAGCAAATCGGATTTTCAAAACCTTACCGGACGGATATGTCGATTCAGCGAAGTATTTGCTAAAAATCATGGGCGGCTAAACATGCTTGAGCCGGAGATATATATAATAAATGGTCGCTATGCTTCTAAGAACTTTAATCCTTATTCATTTTTAGAAAAAAAAGCAAAAATTACACCTAATGACAAAGATGAAGTGAATAATATTTTATTGAAAAACCCTGAAACAAAAGAAGAGCGAGAGCAAGAGCGCCATGCATTGGAGTATGTAGAAAATATAGAAGCAGGTAGCGTTGATATTGGAGGAAGAACTGATATTCGCTATGTGAATTCTGATGTAGCCAAGTCATGTTTTAAGAATAATATCTATGAATTTGATATCCATCAATTTGAGTCTGAGCTAGAAATTAAACATGAAGCGATAAAAGAAAAAGGAGTTATTGATGATGTGCACGCCCTTATGGAAGCAATAGTTGAAATTTTCATAGATATTGTTGATCGCGAAGACAATAAAAAGCGGGCAGATCACTACGACTTAACTCGATTAAGAAATCCGGCGGCACAAAACTTCTACTCCTTCCTTCTTGAGTGGCGAATGAAGGGGTCATCTTATAAGAAATTGATTAGTGATTTTACTTGGTACTGGAAGGAAAAAGAGAAACAGGGTGATTATAAAGTTTATGTAGGTGCTACTTGGGGAGAAGTGAAGAGAAATGAAGATGATTTTGTAAACAGATATATTGACCTAAGGACAAAGAATAAATCTCAGCGAGTTAACTTGGCCATACTAAGAATCAAAGATGAGCAAGATTTTATTGAGTTTAATATATTGAAGTACGTGGAGATTTTAAATGACTTAAGTCTTCTGGAAGAAAGTTTCTATGAGAATATTAAATATGGAAGCTCAGACAAACGAATTATATGCATGTTAAAAAACGGCTTCTCTTTGGAGCTGGCAAAGGTTTTAATTGATAGCATTTATGGCGAATATATTAGTTTCGACCTTGGAAAGGATGAAGTAACAATTAAAAAAGAAGCGATTTCTGTTATGGAAGATAACGATGAAAATAAAGTTTTAATTTTTGAACTTGGATTCCATATATAGAAAATCCAGTGTTGAGCTTAATCCCATGTCCGCTTATGGCCGCTTTGAATTAACCGTTATAATAGTAACGAATTAAGGGCTTCGGGGTCAGGTCTTACATTTGACATGGCGAGAAAAAAGGGAGCGCGACTATTTTTCCTGTTGGATAATTAGGTGTGGCCCGCCTCGCCCAGGCCACTTACAGTTGTCAGATAAGTGATATAACACCGATTAATGGTATTGCCAACGACAATTTACACTCGCGCAAAGTGGATTTTTGACGCAACGCTCCATTCTCGTCGTATATCTCATAAATGAGATGTGTAGTTTTGAAAGAAAGCATAGCTATGCTCCTTAATAGTTGGAATTTCCGGCAACAAGGCCGACCGCTTATATAACCTGCGCTTAATAGTCATATAAGAGGTCGGCCTCACCGGTCAGTCCAAGTATGCGAGGGGCCTCAAAACCATCCTATTTTCTCAATAAATGCTATAGGATAAAAGTCACCTGAAAGACTAAATAGTCTGACTATGTCAATATTTTAGATCAGCTTGAAATATAGCTATCATTAATGGGTCGAGATTAGATCTTACCGTTGGCACAATGAGAGCAAAAGAAACTTATTTTTTATAACTATTATTCAATTCAAATAAAGAGAACCCGATCTTTTGACGCTGACTCTTCATAAACTAAGCCAAACACCCAGTATGGATACTATTAACGTGTACAACCTGATTAAAACCCTTCATATCCTTAGCTCAACGCTGCTGTTTGGCACGGGCATTGGCATTGCCTTTTTTATGTTCCGGTCATGGTTTTCTGGCGATATTCACGCAAAGCTCTATGCCGCAAGAAATACGGTTTTAGCGGATTATCTATTTACCCTACCGGCGGTTATTATTCAGCCATTATCGGGGTTTGCATTGATTTATCTGGCAGGTTTTGATTACAAAGCCTATTGGCTAGTGGCAACCTACGTTGTTTATATTATTGCCGGGCTGTGCTGGCTGCCCGTGGTTTGGCTACAAATTCAGCTCAAAAAAATGTGCATCGAAGCTTATGAAACCGGCAACGAGTTACCCGATAGGTATAATAGGCTGTTTACACTATGGTTTATTCTCGGTTGGCCTGCCTTTATAGGCCTGCTTTTTGTGTTTTACCTTATGGTGGCTAAGCCTGTATGAGCAACATGGAACAAAAGAGCGGCGTATGGTTTGTTTACGATGGTGATTGCCCCATCTGTAACTATGCCGCAGAAGCGCTGCGTATAAAGGAAGAATTTGGTGCTATTACCTTGCTCAATGCCAGAGAAGCGGCTGACGATCCATTAATCGATGAAATCAATCGCCGTGGGTTAGACCTTGACGAAGGCATGGTGATTTATGCGCAGGGGCAGTTCTATCACGGCAAGGGCGCCTTGAAGTTTATGGCCAAGCATGGAAAAGCCAAAAATGGCTTTATGTCGGTTTTTAAAGGGTTATTCTGGTCAGATACGCTTTCGCAGGTCGTCTATCCCTGGATGAGAGGAACACGTAACTGGTTGTTGCGTAGAAAAAACGTAGCACGTATTGATAACCTCAACCTGAAAAATGAGCCAACTTTTAAAGCTGTATTTAGTAAAGAGTGGGATGCGTTGCCACCCGTGATGAAAAAGCACTATGCCAACCACCCTTACTCTACCAACGTTACCACCGTAGAGGGCAACCTAGAGGTTTATTGTAAGCCGCCATTAAGCTGGCTTGCGCCGGTGATGCGGCTGCTTGGGCAGATTCCGGCCGTTAATGAAAAAGGTGTGCCGGTAACGGTTCGTTTTGAAAGCGATGTAAATTCAAAATCTTTTCATTTCAACAGAGTTTTCCACTTTGCCAATGGCAAGCCTTATGTTTTTCACTCACGAATGTTGCCGATAAAAGATAACGAAGTCGTTGAGATTATGAAATTCGGCTTAGCCTGGAAGATGCTGTATTCATGGGATGGAGAAAAAGTGATTCTGGCACATAAAGGCTACGCCATTCAGATATTTGGCCATCTGATTCCATTACCCTTAACCCTGCTGATGGGGGCAGGCAATGCCAGAGAGTACCCCGTGGATGACAACACCTTTGCTATGGAAGTGAGTATTACACACCCGTGGTGGGATGAAATGTACGGCTATAAAGGCCATTTCGAGGTACCCCATTGAAACGTGTTCTAGTGATTGGCGGATACGGTAACTTCGGGCGTTTTATATCCCAAAGCCTGGCGAGCGATGAAAACATTACGCTGATTATCGCTGGGCGCTCGCTGAGTAAAGCCCAGACTTTGGCCGAGGAGATTAATGCAGAAGCGGCTTGTATCGATATTCATAATAATTTGGCTGAACGACTACACGAAATAAAACCCGATATTGTTATTCATACATCCGGGCCATTTCAATCGCAGGGCTATCACGTTGCCGACGCCTGTATCACATATGGTGCTCACTACATTGATTTAGCCGATGCACGGGAGTTTGTGGCAGGCATTGATAGCCTTGACGAGAAGGCTAAGCAAGCTGGCGTTTTGGTGGTGAGTGGTGCCAGCTCGGTACCATGCTTAACATCTGCCTTGATTGAGCATTACAAACCTCAGTTTAGCGAGTTACAAAGCCTTCATTACGGTATCACCACCGCGCAAAAGACAACCCGCGGAGTTGCAACCACAGCTGCCATATTGAGCTATACCGGCAAACCTTTTAAAACGCTTATTAAAGGCATAGAACAAGATATTTACGGCTGGCAGGATTTACAGGCTCGTAAATATCCTCATCTCGGGTGGCGCTTACTGGGTAACTGTAATGTTCCCGATTTAGCGTTGTTCCCTAAACTCTATCCAGAACTCAAAACCATACGATTTTACGCGGGCCTGGAGCTGCCATTTATTCACGTAACGCTCTGGGC
This sequence comes from Cellvibrionaceae bacterium, assembly GCA_050289485.1. GTDB lineage: Bacteria > Pseudomonadota > Gammaproteobacteria > Pseudomonadales > Cellvibrionaceae > JBNKFV01. Next base: position 235,447 of record JBNKFV010000015.1, on the reverse strand, counting down.
GTTGTCGTGGCTCGTGCGTATTAGGCTGGTTACAAGTTTGGACCCCTCCGCCGCGCTATTACTGAAGCTGTCTTTTCTGTTTGACTGGCTCGGCAGTGCTAATAGTGGTTTTCATATGGAGCTAACGGGCAAGAATGAGAAAGGTGAAAACAAAACCCTACGCTTCGAATTAACCGCCCGAGGTGGTGATGGCCCGTTTATTCCCTGCATGCCCGCGATTTTATTGACGAAAAAATTAGCCAATAATGAGATAGAGGCTAAAGGTGCTACACCCTGTGTAGGTATTATTACTAAAGACGAATATTTGGATGCGCTTGGCGAGCTAGACATCAGCTGGACAGAGAGCCAAATCTAAATACCCTTACCCCCTAAAATGCCTTACCCCCTAAAATGCCTCACCCCCTAAACAGGCGTGCTCGTGCTATAAGGGTAAACCACGCGCAAAATACTTTGCTGAAAGCGCTTACTGTTGGAGCAAAGGGCAAGTGGGCTTCCAGCAGGTTATTCAAATTAGCATTAACAAGCCCTAAAGCCCCAGCTCGCTTAGGCCAGGGTGATCGTCGGGACGACGCCCAGCAGGCCAGAGAAATTTTCGCTCGTCGGCATTGATCGTGTGCTCATTAATGCTGGCGATGCGACGACGCATCAGGCCGTCGGCGGCGAACTCCCAGTTTTCATTACCATAAGCGCGAAACCACTGCCCCGAGTCATCGTGAAATTCATAGGCAAAACGGACTGCAATGCGATTCTCGGTAAACGCCCACAGTTCTTTAATTAGGCGATAGTCAAGTTCACGAGTCCATTTGCGTGTAAGTAGCTGCACGATCTCGTCACGACCACAAATAAACTCTGCACGATTACGCCATAAGCAATCCTCGGTATAGGCCAGCGCAACCTTGTGCGGATCGCGGGTATTCCAGCCATCTTCAGCGAGGCGGATTTTTTCGGCGGCTGTTTGCTCAGTAAACGGCGGCAAAGGGGGCCTGGACATGTTTCATTCTCCTGTAAAAATTGAGGGGTGACAAAAATGCCACCCCTATATAGCGCTATGCCGCCAGAGTATCGACAGCGGGAAAATCGACGTCGGTGCCGAGAACGTCGTTAATGTAATTGGTGAGCGTATTAAGTGCAACGTGGCCCACAATTTCTACGATCTCTGCATCGCTATAACCGGCAGACCGCACGGCCTCGAAATCACTGTCAGACACTTTTCCGCGATTGTTGACAATTTTGACGGCGAAGTTGACTGCAACCGCAGCTTTACTGTCAGCGGAGGTGCCACGGCGATTGGCTTCAATTTCAGCAGTACTCAGCTTTGCCAGGTTGATGCCGAGGTATTGATGGGCAGCAAGACAATAATTGCAGCCATTGACCTCAGCTACCGCTAGGGCAATACGTTCGCGGGTTTGGGCGTCGAGAGCCCCTTGGGCAAGGGCGCCATTGAGACCGAGATAGCCCTGCAGCGTTTGTGGGCTGTTGGCGACAATACGAAACAGGTTGGGAACACTGCCGAGAAGCTTGTTGACCGCTTCAAGCGATGCTCGGGAAGCTGCCGGTGCAGCCGTGATAGACGTAGGCGTAGGTATACGAGACATGGTTAGCTCCTGTGTTTTTCAGATTGGAGAACTCAGCATACAATTGCCTTAAATAAAAATAATTAGATCAATCATTAATTAACTATTACACTTATTGCAATAAAAAGCCATGAAAACTGAGATAAGTAATGGATAAGCTTGAGGCAATGCGGGTTTTTATTGAGGTTGCGGAATGCAGAAGTTTTGTTGCTGCCAGCCGCAGGCTTGAACTGTCGGCACCAGCGGTTACCCGATCTATCGCTCAGTTTGAGGCTACCCTGGGAGTGCGCCTTTTCAACAGAACCACTCGTCATGTTCGCCTCACAGATTCAGGGGCTCGATTTTACGAAGACGCCAAGCGAATACTGGAAGATGTCGACCAAGCCGTGGCCGCGGCTTCAGGAAGTTACGCCGAGCCCACAGGGGTGTTATCTATCACCGCGCCAGTCCTGTTTGGACAGATACATGTAACGCCCATTCTAACGGAATATTTACAACAGAATCGGTCTGTAGCAGTAAGAGCAGTGTTCTACGATCGAATCAGTAACCTACTCGATGAGGGAGTGGACGTGGCTATCCGGATTGGCCACCTTAAAGACTCAAGTGTTTATGCCACGCCAGTCGGAAGTGTTCAGCGGCTGCTGTGCGCCTCACCTGCCTATTTGAAAAAATACGGTATGCCCAAGCACCCTTCCGATCTCCCCGACCATGAAATTATTCAGGCTTCGACGGGAGAGTCTTCAACAACGTGGACATTTGAATCATCAACAGGCAAGACGTTGGTAAAAGTCATACCTCGCCTGCACTGCACCCAAAATGGGGCTGCAATAGCAGCAGCCAAGCAAGGATTTGGCATTACCCGATTGATGTCCTATCAAGTCGGAGAGGAAATTAAAAACGGTTCTCTCATTCGGATATTACCTGACTACGAAACCAAACCACTTCCAGTCAGCATCATTCATCTTGAAGGGCGACAAGCTAATGCAAAAATCAGATCGTTTATCGACCTGGCTGTCGCTCGACTGAGGTCAAACCCCTACATAGACCATTGCTGAAGATTTGGCTGATGCTAACGTTTGAATTAAGAGGCCGAGTGATTAGCGAAGTTCCGGCCCGCGTATTTTGCGGGCGAACTTGAATGAATTGTCAGGCATTATAATTTAATCTCATCACCATACCGCATGATACTGCATTCAACGCCCAGCTTTTCCATTCTGTTTTGGGAATGAAGCTGCTTAGATTAAAAATCCAGAGATTTTGCCCCGGATCAATGGCAATTTTGTTCTTACCACTTTCTATTAGAAATGAATTGTAAAGAAAGTGTCTTATCTTCATGGAAAACGCTTTTATTTATTTGAGTTTCTGAAAGACACGCGGATCAATCGCCGCCGCACTGAATATTCCACCGGCAAGTGCTCCGGCGATGCCTGGACTCATCACGTCTTGACCTGACAGGAATAGACCGGGTACAGGTGTACGTGCGTTGAGTGCATCCGATAACATTCGACGCGGCGTCGTTTCAACGCCATAGAACCCGCCTTTCTCGTGGCCAGTAAACAATGCCGTTGCCAGTGGAGTGCCGAGTTCATGGTAGGCGATCATTGGCGCCAGATCCGGAAACTTTTCCTTGAAGAAGTTCAGCAACCTGGATTCGATACTCTGCTTGAACGCAGCCCATTCGTCGGGGTGTTCAGCGGCACCTTCATCCACGAAAGGGGCGACCGACGACCAGTCAGCCAAAAGCATCACATCGGCAGTGTGCTTGTTCGTCGGCCCTGGATCATGCGCAGGATTCTTCAGTGAAGAAAACGACACAAACGCCATTGAAAGTGGTTCACTGTCTCCCCCTGCCCAGGGGGCATCATAGGTGTCCCAGCTATTAAAAAACCAATGGTTCGCAAGCGTTGCTCCGTGTTTGGCGATGTCTCCTTCAAAGCCCAGATAAAGATCGAAGTGGCAAACCGATGGTTTGAACGAGGCTATTTCCTGAGCCCAGGGTTGCTGGCAAATGTCCTCGGGTAAAAGGTGCTTCACAGTTTCACCTGCACCGATCGCCGAGACGATAATGGGCGCCTTAAATTCTTCGCCAGATTGAGTGCGAACACCCACCGCTTTACCCTCTTCAAGCACTATCTCGCTAACCGGTGTTCCCGCTCGAGCAATGCCCCCCGCCGCTTCGATCACAGGAACCAGCCCTTTCGCAATGGCACCGGCACCGCCGACAGGATAGGCAGCGCCATCAAGATAATGCCCCATGACCATACCATGAAAGGCGAAACTCGCTTGTTCCGGTTTGCCGCCATAGGTGCCCCACTGGGCCGACAACACCGCGGCCAGCGTCGGATTACTGATGAGCTCATCGATCACCTCACCAGTTGTGCGACCTGCCCAACGCTGGATCTTCTTTTTATTCCACCAGCGATGGGCGGAACGAAATGGCTCAGGAATCGATCGCTCGGCACCCACCATATATGCCGCTTCATTGGCCGATTGCAGTGCCTCGAAGTAGGCATCGACTTCAGCAGCATTATCGGGAAACCGGTCTTTAAGTTCCATCTTGTAAGCTTCCGCAGGGCGCGCAACCGATATGTCGAAACCCTCTGGGAAGTGCAGCGTGTCATAGACAGTTCCGATTGAGTGAAACTCGATGGTTCCACCACTGAGCCAATCCAGGAGCCGGCCTGCAAACTGGTCATGGCCGAATAGACCACAATAGTGGAGACCGACATCCCAGCTGAAACCTTCGCGGGTAAAAGTGTGAGTCAGCCCGCCAATTACCTGCGCTTGCTCGAGAAGCAAAACTTTGTGATCGAGCCGGGAAAGTGCCGTGGCCGTCGTCATGCCACCCATGCCAGAACCGATGACAATGACATCGAAGTGGTTAGTTGAAGGTTTAGCTGTCATTTGACGAGACCTCCTTTTCTATTTCGTATATCTGTCAATAAAACCTGTAACTGATTTGATTTTAGTACACCGGCTAGTGTAGGTTTACATTGACCCAGATCACTCAGATGCCGTTTGTTGACTAGCACCCATTGTCAGGCATGTTTGCCACGAAAGCCTGCTAATAACAATAAGTGAGGCCAGATTGAACCTGCTAATGCGCCACACAACAATGTTGATGAATAGATTCAACATGCTCAATATCTGTGCCGCAACACCCTCCTAATACGGTAATGTTAGGAAACATTTCACGCAACTCACGATACTGCCGGCCCAATTCATCTGGATTACCACGATCAAGCGTTACCGATTCATCTAACTCAGCATGACTCTTGCGACTGGCATTCGCTCGCACACCGCGAATTCGCTCTATCCAACGTTCGCCAGCTTTCAGTTGCTCACGAAAATGTTCAGGATGTGCACAGTTAATCATGTAATACGCGGGAGCATTGTTAGTCTCTGCATCAACACGATCAATTGCATCGCATAGGTTTTCACCCGTTGGCAGGCGACCATCGGTTTCTGTGGTAAACGATATCACCACAGGCATATTCACTTCTTGCGCCGCTCGCACAATACCAATCGCCTCTTCCGTATAGTTGATGGTCATTGCTGTGACCACATCAGCGTCGGTATCGGCCAGTGTGTGAATCTGAGTACGATGGTATTCATACGCTTCTTGTGCAGACATTTTATTCTCCGCAACGTAACCATCACCGCGCGGGCCAATACAGCCGCTAATCACCAAGGGCGTTTCAGTTGTTTCATACTCTCGGCGGAGATCAGCCAGCAGCATGATGGCTTCGCGATTTTTCTCTGCCAATTCGTGTTCGCTATACCCTAGCCTCTCACCCCAATCTTGGTTAGCTCGCCAGGTGACACTCTCTAAAATGAATCCACGCTGGGCGCGTTTGGCAAAATTAATATAGTCCTGGTAATAATCTCGCAACCGCTTACGACCCGATTCAATAGATAATTGGTCGAAAGCCGCAAAGCAGGGTAAATCCACCTCTTGAATAAACACCAGCGTGGTTTCCATACCACCATCGCTTAAAAATATTTCATCTCCTAGCTGTGGTAATGCTTGTCGGTATTTCATTACACGGCCTCCTTTATAGACAATAATGATTTTTCAGGTTTAGGTTTGGTCACGTCGCGCCCCATCAACATATCCCACACGCGACTGCTCGCACCGTGATAGAACCCATTCTCTGAATGTGATGCGGGGTTGTGAAACGTGCCGAACAGCAAATCAAACCAAGGTACATCGGCATAATTATGGCGGTGGATACCTTTCGCATGGTGATAGCTGTGGCTTTCGGGGCGCTGAACCAAGTAGCCAAGCCATTGCGGCGTACGAATATTAAGGTGCTGAAAAATTGCGAAGAAGATTAGTGCCAACAAAATGAAGGTTGCAGCCTGTGGCGACACACCCACCAAAACCACTAAGGCAATGCTGCCGATTAGGGTAAAGCCAAGCATATCCAGCGGGCTGAGCCAAAACGCACCAAAGCTATCAAGGCGTTCTGCACTGTGATGCATCTGATGAAAGTATTGCCACAAAAAATCAGACGCATGCATGCTGCGATGCCAGGCATAATGCACTGCTTGATACACCAGCAAGCCTACCAATACCTGTGCCGACAATACCCAATGACTAATGGCAAACACTTGATATTGGGCTAAATAGCCATCCCACAAAAGTGGCAAGTAGGTAGACACCAGTATGTATAAAGCAAATACCGCGAGGCATTTGCTCTTCCAAAATGCGACCTTAGGTAGGGGCCGTGCTGGGAAGAGTTGCTCCCAGATGATCAACGAAATATACATACCGAAAACAATTAGACTAAGCGGATCAAATAATATTTCTAATGGACTAGGCAATTCTGAAATTGGCATAGTCGGTTCCTCCATAAACGTGGTAACGAGTTATTGCATTGAGCTGAACTCAAGTTATGGAAAGTGTATGATTTAGCTCATCACGAAACTAGTGAACTAAAAGTACGAACATTACCCCTATTTTTTCTTTTATATATCAAACAGTTAGGGGGATTTTTCGACATTAACAACCAGCGTAGGTATTTTCGCCACACTTAACTAGACCGCCGGTATAGTTAACTCATCATTGCGTAACCGACAGTAGGGAGGAACCTGTGGCCACACGTGCAAATAGCAGCCGAGAACGTATTCTCAGTACGGCGGAAGCCATTATTTTGCAGAAAGGATTTGCCGGTACCACTATCGACGAAATACTGGATAAATCGGCGATAACCAAAGGCGGTTTCTTCTACCACTTCAACGGTAAAATGGATTTAGCGCGTGCGATTGTCGAGCGCTATATCAGGATGGACAACGAGGTATTTGACGAGCTATCTGCTCGGGCCAATAAACTCAGTGAAGATCCGTTGCAGCAAACTCTCATTTTTCTCAATCTGTTCACCGAAATGGTAGGTGGATTAACTGCGGTGCACCCCGGTTGCGTGGTAGCTGTTTTTACCTATGAAGCGCAAATGATTGACGAAGGCATTAAAGATTTAATGCGCGAAGGTATGTTGGGGTGGCGTAAAATGCTGGTCGAGCGTATTGAAAAAATTCAAGAAAAATATCCAGCCCGTATAGAAACCTCCACAGACGCATTGGCGGATATGTTTACTTCATCATTAGAGGGCGGGATTATTCTGGCGCGATTGTTTGGCGATAATCAAGCACTCATCAATCAAGTACACGCTTATCGGTCACACCTGCGTTTATTGTTTGAACCAGGGTAGCCCTATTGAATAAGTGAATTTAAGGGGTCGAATTTAAGGGGTCAAAGCCCTTTTTGGCAATTCGATTTAGTTGGCCGCCCTCTTCTGGCAAATTTAAGGGGTCAAAGCCCTTTTTGGCAATTCGATTTAATTAAAGGGCTTTGACCCCTTTAATTTTTGGGTTTAAACAATCAAAGGGCTCTGCCCCCTTTAATTCTGACCCCTTTAATTTGTTAGGCATAAAAAAGCCCCAGCGGAAACCTGAGGCTTTTGAAAAACTATAAAGCAACTGTCTTTTAAGCTCTTAATTTCTTCCTTGAGAAACCGATACCAGCCAAAGCTAATACAAGCAAGGAAAAAGTTGAGGGCTCAGGCACAGCAACTGAACCAACTCCATTTAGTCTAAATGCTGCTAATACAAAGTTACTGGTATGTCCATTTTGCGTCCCTTCCAGCAAATCATAGCTTCCTTGGGTAAAGGCTACGTTGGCATTATTATAAAAAAAGTTTTGGTTTGAACTTCCTCCAAACGTAAACTCTAGGTGGTAGTAATTTCCCGCCCCCAATAACAAATTAGAAATCCCAAAATCAACCCACTCTAAACCTGTGGTTGTGGCTAAACCGCTTCCACTTGCTAGAACTGTTTGGCCACTTGTTACTGAGCCTGATGCTGAATTTACTTGGGCCAATTCAAAACTTAAATTCACATTTGTTAAATCTTGAAACACCCCAATCGAATTAATGGTTACATTATCCAGCATTTGAAATACAACGCCACGCCCGGCACTCCAGCCATCATTCGAGTTTGTTGTATATACCGCCCCAGTTGTATCATTGGGTGGAACAAATTCAATTACTCCAGCATAGGCAGTACCTGAAAAAGCCAATACAGAAATCATAGTCAATAATATTTTTTTCATTTTTCCCTCACGACAGTTGAAATGCTATATTCAGCAACTCAGCAATATACGTGCCACAACCATATATGATTAATATCAAAGGAATTTTTTATAAGACAAGAATGCGCAGCGCATAAGATGTAAAATATTCCGACAAACCATCTTTCCTATTGAAAAAATATTTTACACTTGACTGGTGTCAGCCATCTCACTGCTGAAAATGCGTTTTTAGCGCTTTATTTCAACCAATGCACATGTGCTCATTGCTTGCGAAGCGATGAGGGTCTCTTATGGCCTCTAGTGCTTACCCACCACCAATGATACGCGGTAAGCGCCCTGCCAATGAACATCGGGTACCAGGTTGCCTGCGCCATAGGCTTGCAACTGGCGCTCAGATACGCCGGCGGCAATTAAATCTAAACGCAGTTTGTCGGCCATGGTGTTAGAGAGCTGCAACAATTGGGTAAAGGTGCCGCTTTGATATACCTCTACCACCACGGCTACTTCAAACTGGCGTAGGCTTTTTAGGGCTATCACCACGGCATCCATTTCTGCCTTGGGCAACGTAAGTGTTTGCCCATCACCGGTAACGCTTGAAAAGCGATAGGCGCCTTGTGTTTTGAGTTGTTCAACAATCGCTTCTGGCCGCACCTGCAATTGGGTTTGGTCGCCTTTGGCTAACTGTAAAATATCCAACTGGGCATACGCACGCTTGTTGCCACGGGTTACGGTATACAGGGTAAAAATGTACCGGTGATTATTGCGGATGTATTCGTATACAGCATATTTTTGCTCGGAGTCTTCACCATACAGTTGCCGCACTTCAAAATATTCGTTAGCCCAGGTGTTGCTGCTACCGCACTCCCAGCCTTCACACGAAAACAGCAAGCGGGCGTTGTATTCGAGCATAAGGTCGCGATAAAAGCGGTAGGCTTCGCTCGCGCGATGATCTTTATTGACTTCAAGCGTAGCGCGATACAGGTCGCCTTCCAGTTGGCGGCTTTGCTCTACCCGCCACTGGCCGTCGGCTTTTTTAAATGGCCCTAGTGCCAGTAGGTAGTCGTCGCGTTGGCCTTCTACTTGATAAAGCACGCGGGCTTTTTCAAACCAAGGCAAAGGAAATGGTTTATCTGCGGCTTGTGCATAAACAGGCAACAGCACAGTTATTAACCCGGCGATCATTATGGTCGGGTTAATACGCGGCGCACGGACGCGCCGCCATTGGCCGTAGGCCAATGTAAGCCATGGAAATACAAGGGATTTCGTAAAATTCCGCGGGTATTTCCAAGGCGTGCGACAAACTAGATAAGGAGATCTATTTTGTCGCCAGGTTAATAACAAAACGGCGTACTGCCACACGCGACAGCTCGATAGCTGAAGGCTCTGCATACATTTATTCATCAGTAGCCTCGTGCCCCAATTGTGGGTGAATAGATGGATTAGACTGCTCGGCCACGATGCTGGCCAACTGCTGGTTAAAAAGTGCGGCAACGGCTGTTGCCTCAGCCTCCATGTGCAAGTGGTGCCCTGCGGTAAAACGCTCTGTTTGAATCGCCGGAAAGGCCTCGAGGACATCGATCAGTTGTGGAAACCATTTCGGCATACCCTCGCTGGCCAATACCAGCCGGTGGGGCATCGTGATTTTTTGCAAAAATGCCTCGATTTGCGGGCGGGTTAATCGCAGGGCCGAGGCTGCGCGCAGCTTTTGGTCGCTGCGCCAGCGGTAACCGTTATCGGTAGCGATAATACCGCGCTCGGTAATGAGCTGTGCGGCTTCTTTACTTAAACCCCAGCCGCCGTTTTTGCGGGCTTCAACTGCGCTCGCCAGCGTATCGTATACGGCGGTAGTTTTACCCAGCTGTTTATTCACAGAGCGTATCGATTTGGCTAACTGCTCGGGGGCTTCAGCGGGGTCGGCAGGTTCAGGTAAGAGGCCGTCGATAAGCCCCAGCCAGGCCACCCGCGCAGGAAAAGCGCCAGCCAGCAGTGTGCTCACCATGGCGCCCCTTGAATGCCCGAGTAAACCGAACTGCTGCCAGCCCTGCTGGTCAGCAACGGCGATAATTTCGGCGAGGTCTTCCCAGATATTGTAAGGCGCCAGGCCCGGCCGATGGCCGGAGTGCCCGTGCCCTGCGAGATCAAGCGCTAGAATATGGCAATGCTTTAGCTGTGGTGCCAACACATCGAAACTGGCGGCGTTATCAAGCCAGCCGTGCAAGGCAATCACCGGAAACAGCGTATCGTCGTGCCAGGCTTTACCCACTAATTCCAAACCTGCGACGTTAAAACGCTTTTCCACGCAAACTGTCATCTCAAAGCCTTTTTGTGAATGGCAGAAGTATTAGGGCCTGTTCACACTAACCTTCGGCGTGGTGCAGCGCCAGTAATTCGGCACAGCCTTGGGCAAACATGTCAACCTGCAAACAGGCCAGGCTACTAGTACCCATACGATAGCAACCCGGTTCAAGATCAGCCAGCCAGTCAACCAGTGTACCCACCAAAGGCTGGTGACTTACCAGTAACACGGCGGTGTCGGTAGCGGTATTTAGCAAGGCTTCAACTTTTCTGGGATCGCTGTCTGGCGTTAGTAAGTCAGACGTGTGCAAGGGCACCGGTTTATTGGCAGCAGCCTCAATCAACTGGCGGGCAATGGCCGCAGTTTGCTGGGCGCGCACATAGGGGCTGGCAATAATATGGGTAATATTGGCCAGTTCGCCAAGATTACGTTTAACCACTTTGCGAACCTCTCGCTCGCCCTGCTCGGTGAGCTGCCGCTCGCGGTCGCTGGCGGCTCGCTGCTGCGCTTCGCCATGGCGCAAAACAAATAATTCCACCCAGACTCCTCCCCTCTATTGTTATTATCGCAATGTCCTGGCGCTTTTAGTCTTCGCTGGTTGGCACTTTGGTTGACACGTCGGCTGGCACTTCTGGTTGCGGCCAATCGGCAAAAGGAAATGGCTTTTCGTTGGTGTTATAGCTTAAAAATTGCCAGCATTGATAAATAAACTGTGCCAGGGTGTTGGCAAATGTTTGCAGTGGTTCATTGGGCTCATCGTTAAACAACGAAAAAATAAATTGCACCACAATCACAAACCACATCACCATGGCTGCTACCTGCAACGCTAACCCAAACAGTACCATGTATACCAAGCGTATCCATGGTTCAGCTGTAAATAACGGTATTTGCTTGTCCATCATCGTCCCCCAGTATATTCAACATCAGTGTTTTGCTCAGCTTGCATCAGCATTTTGACGACATCTACCAGTGATAAGTTCTGATATAGCACGGCATACAGGCCAGAGACCAACGGCATGTATATGCCCAGCTCATCGGCTTTCTGCTTTACAATCTTAACGGTATTGAGCCCTTCTACCACCTGCCCGATTTCGGCAACGATATCATCCAGCTTTCGGCCCTTACCCAAAGCATAGCCTACCCGGTAATTACGACTGAGATCAGAAGTGCAGGTGAGTATCAAATCACCCACCCCAGCCAGCCCCAGAAAGGTCATGGGATTAGCACCCAACGCGACTGCAAATCGCCCCATCTCAGCCAAACTGCGGGTAAGAATCATCGCCATGGTATTGTGGCCTGTATCCAAGGCCGCGGCCATACCGGAAATAATGGCATAAATATTTTTCAGTGCCCCAGCCAGCTCCACCCCGTAGCGGTCGTGATTGGAGTATACCCGGAATGTGTCGGAACACAGTATTTGCTGTACACACTGTATCAGGGCGTCGTCATCGCAGGCGATTACGGTACCTGTATGGTGATTTTGGATAATTTCTTTGGCAAAGTTAGGCCCGCTGAGTACCCCTATTGATACCTCATTGAGTTCTTGTGTGAGTACCTCGCTCATCAGGGTAAAACCGCCAGGTTCTATCCCTTTGGTGGTGCTGACAACAAACGTACCCGGTTTGAGCAAAGGGGCTATCTGGCGGGCAACGTCGCGCACAGATTTGCTCGGCACCGAGATAAATACTACTTTCGCCTGACTCACGGCCTTGACCAGGTCGGCGGTTACCTCGAGCTTATCTACCAACGGATAATTGGGCAGGTACTCGGGGTTTTCCCGGCTGGCCTGACACTTTGCGGCGCGCTCGGCATCACGCATCCACAGATAAGTCGTATTACCGTTAGCCGCAATAATGTTGGCGATGGCCGTACCGAAACTACCGCCGCCTAATACGGCGATAGACAAACTTTCTGGTTTAGCGGTCATAATGAGGTGCGGTTCCTTGTTGTAGAGCCTGTTAATAGCCGACTATTCTGACGCCTCAGCAGAAAAAGGCCAAGCGGGCATCAACTACCCGCTTGGCCTTTATACGATTACATTGGAAAGCCCAATTGTTGCAAGAACATTAATGACTCAATTCCAGCAACAACTTGTTCAGGCGGCGTACGTAGCTGCCTGGGTCTTCCAAATGGCCACCTTCCGCCAGATTCGCCTGATCAAACAATATCTCTGCCAAATCGGCAAAGCGGTCTTCGTCGGGCTCCATATCCAGCTTTTGTACCAAGGGGTGCTCGGGGTTGAGTTCAAAAATAGGCTTGCTGGATGGCAAGGCCTGGCCCGCCTGCTCCAGCAAACGGCGCATCTGCGCACCCATGTCATTTTCCGACACCACAATACAGGCTGGCGAGTCGGTTAAACGGTGGGTGATGCGCACTTCTTCAACTTTTTCTTTCAATGCTTCTTTAGTGCGTTCGAGCAAGCCTTCCAGTTTTTTACTGCTTTCTTCCTGGGCTTTCTTCTCTTCTTCGGTATCTAATTCACCCAGATCCAGCGCGCCTTTACCCACGTCTTGGAACGACTTGCCGTCGAACTCCATCAAGTGACCCATCAGCCATTCGTCAACGCGGTCGGTAAGCAGCAGCACTTCAATGCCTTTTTTACGGAACACTTCAAGGTGTGGGCTGTTTTTGGCAGTTTTAAAGTTTTCTGCCGCCACATAATAAATTTTGGTTTGGCCGTCTTGCATGCGAGCTACATACTCTTCCAACGACTGATCCTGCTCAGGCGTTTCTTTGTAGGTAGTCGCAAAGCGCAGCAGCTTGGCAATTTTTTCACGATTGGCGAAGTCTTCCGCTGGGCCTTCTTTTAATACCTGACCAAATTCTTGCCAGAATTCTGCGTATTTCTCTTTGTCTTTCTTCGCCATTTTTTCCAGCATATCGAGCACACGCTTGGTGAGTGCAGAACGCATGGAATCAATGTTGGGGTCTTTCTGAAGAATTTCGCGAGATACGTTTAGCGAAAGATCATTGGAATCTACAACACCTTTTACAAACCGCAGGTACAGGGGCAAAAACTGTTCGGCATCGTCCATAATAAACGTGCGCTGCACATAGAGTTTTAAACCGCGAGACGCCTCACGGTTGTACAAATCGAACGGCGCCTTGGCAGGCAGGTACACTAGGCTGGTGTAATCCAGCTTACCTTCCACACGGTTGTGGCTCCAGGTCATGGGCTCGGTAAAATCGTGGGAGATATGCTTGTAAAACTCTTTGTACTCGTCGTCGCTGATATCGGTGCGTGAACGCGTCCACAATGCAGTGGCGGTATTAACGGTTTCGAATTCAGGTGCTTTGTTTTCGTCTTCTTTTTCGCCTTCCTTTTCGTCATCGGCTGCGTAGTTTTCCTTCTGCATGATGATAGGAATCGAAATATGGTCGGAATACTTTTTGATAATAGAGCGTAAACGCCAGCTATCGGCAAATTCGCTTTCAGATGATTTCAGGTGCAAGACAACGGTAGTACCACGGCTGGCCTTTTCAACATTCTCAACGCTGAAACTGGCTTCGCCTTCACATTCCCAATGCACACCCTCTGCCGCAGGCAAGCCGGCACGACGGGTAAATACTTCTACTTTTTCAGCCACGATAAACGCCGAGTAAAAACCCACCCCAAACTGACCAATCAGCTGGGAGTCTTTTTTCTCATCGCCACTAAGGTTTTGCAGAAAACTCGCTGTGCCCGATTTGGCAATGGTACCCAGGTGCTCAACCACCTCATCGCGGCTCATACCAATACCGTTGTCTTCGATGGTGACGGTTTTGGCGTCTTTATCGAAGCTAACGCGAATTTGCAGATCAGGATCGCTCTCGAACAACTCGTTGTTTTTGACCGCCTCAAAACGCAGCTTATCGGCCGCGTCAGATGCGTTGGAAACCAGCTCGCGCAGGAAGATTTCTTTGTTGGAATACAGCGAGTGAATCATCAGGTGAAGCAGTTGCTTGGCTTCTGTTTGAAAACCCAGGGTTTCTTTTTCTGTTGCCGCGGTCATGGGCCCCAATTCCTCCAGTGTTTAGTGCTTAACGGGTGTAAACCCTGCGAAACCGCAGGGCTGGGCTGGTGTTTTGGCCAGCCGGTTAGGTTGGCTAGAGAGGTGGGGGCAATGTTGGGGATTTCAAGGTTTTGGGGGGCTTTTGGGCTTTGGAGATAATCGGAGGGGGTAAGATTTTTTATGCCAGGGCCTTTGGACAAGCCAGGGCTTTTGCAGCGGGCTAGATGGGGGGTAATCTCAGATTTACTTCATTTCGCCTAAGGGCGAGTTCATTCTTTGCCACGCGGCAAAGAACGAACCAAGAAAACGCGCCCTGCTTGGGGTCTATTGAGATGCTCTCAATAGACTTCCCTCGCTTCACAGGCTTTTCACGCGCCGCCGCGATGGGCCGTCCTGGCCCAGCGCGACTAAAACGAACGTCCTGTTCGTTTTACCCGTAAAAACCCTGCTACGCTCAGCCCTTCGCCAAGGGTTAAACAATGTGCCACTCAGAAACTGGGTATGTATCGATGAGCTACCGGATGGCACTGTTTCGGGCCCCTTTGCACGTTGCCGAGCATCGGAGCATGTCAGGGGATTAGTGCGTTGACTGTCTGAGCGAAGCGAGTTTCAACGCACGCCTGACAAGTGAGAAGCGCAGGGAACTGCCGAAGGCAGCAACGTGTAGGGTGTCTTTTGGGGTGTCGGGGCCTTTGGACAAGCAAAGGCCCTGACATAAAACACCAATACTCTCGGGTTGCCTCCAAAGCCCAGAAGCCCCCATAACCGGCAGCGGACAAAGAAGGAACCAAGAAAATGCGCCCTGCTTGGCCAGGGGTTAAAAAACCTGCCACGCAGAAACTTGATTCATTCCGACAAACTGTCAGGCGGCACTATTTCGGGCCCCTTTGCACGTTGCCGGGCATCGGAACTTGTCAGGGAGTTAGTGCGTTGACTGTCTGAGCGAAGCGAGTTGCAACGCACGCCTGACAAGTGAGAAGCGCAGGGAACTGCCGAAGGCAGCAACGTGTAGGGTGTCTTTTGGGGTGTTGGGGCCTTTGGACAAGCAAAGGCCCTGACATAAAACATCAATACTCTCGGGTTGCCTACAAACCAAAAACCACAACCCATGTCGAGGCAAAGAATGAACTCGCCCTTAGGCGAAACAGCAAGAATTCAAACCTAAAGAACGATCAAACCCGCTCAATAATCGTAGAAATACCCTGCCCCAACCCCACACACATGGTCGACAGGCCAATCGTACCCCCACGCTGACGCATCACATTCAGTAACGTGCCAGTAATACGCGCGCCCGAGCAACCAAACGGATGCCCCAGTGCAATGGCACCGCCATTGAGGTTGACCTGCTCTTCCATGCTTTCAAGCAAACCAAGGTCTTTCAAAACAGGCAATGACTGCGCCGCAAAGGCCTCGTTCAATTCAACATATTCAATGTCGTCCATGGTCAGGCCCGCACGCTCAAGTGCCTTCTTCGTAGCGGGTACAGGGCCATAGCCCATAATAGAGGGGTCAACCCCCGCCACCGCCATGGCCCGAATACGTGCCAACGGTGTAATGCCCAAGGCCTCGGCGCGCGCGGCCGACATCACAATCATGGCCGATGCACCGTCACTGATCTGCGATGACGTGCCCGCCGTAACGGTGCCACCTTTAGGATTAAATACCGGTTTGAGCTGCGCCAACCCTTCAACGGTTGTTTCCGGGCGAATAGTTTCGTCGGCGGCCACTTTTACCAGAAAGCCCTCGGCGTTGTGGCCAGCCAGCGGGATGATTTCGTCTTTGAACCGGCCCTCTAGGGTCGCTGCGTGAGCCAAACGATGAGAACGCTCACCAAAGGCATCCTGCTGTTCGCGGGTGATTCCGTGCAGCGTGGCCAGATATTCGGCGGTTAGCCCCATCATACCGGCGGCTTTGGCCACATGTTTCGACAACCGAGGGTTGATATCCACACCGTGATCCATAGGGATGTGCCCCAGATGCTCTACGCCACCAATCACGAATACTTCGCCGTTATTGGTCATAATCGCCTGTGCAGCACTGTGCAATGCCGACATAGACGAGCCACACAACCGGCTGATCGTTTGGCCTGCGGCGGTGTGGGGAATCGTGGTCAACAGGGAGATCATACGGGCAATGTTCCAGCCCTGCTCTTTGGTCTGATTCACACATCCCCAGATCACATCTTCAATTTCGCTTGGGTCAACCTTAGGGTTACGCGCCAACAGTGCGTTAACGAGGTCTGCCGACATATCTTCGGCGCGGGTGTAACGAAAGACACCGCCTTTTGACCGGCCCATAGCCGTGCGCGCGAAATCGACAATCACTGCATCTCTCGGATTCATACCCATGATTTATTCTCCTTTTGCAGTGGTGTTAGGGGCAGCTGAGGGAAAGAACACCTGTCCTTTCGCGGCCATATTGCGCAGATTGTCGGTCACACTGTAGAGCGCACCCAACGCTTTATATTGATCAGCCATGGCAACAAATTTGGCCACCCCGGTGTCGTCGATATAGTGCAGGGCGCCTCCACGAAACGGTGGAAAACCAATACCGTAAACCAGTGCCATATCCACATCGACCGGCGTGGCGGCAATACCCTCTTCCAAACAGCGTACGCATTCGAGGCAGAGCGGCGCCATCAAGCGGTCTATAATTTCCTGTGGTTCAAACTCGCGGCGGGCGGCTTTTTGTGCCGACAAAATATCCCACACGGCGTCATCAACCACTTTCTGCGGTTTACCGCGCTTATCGGTTTCGTAACGATAAAAGCCAACGCCATTTTTTTGTCCCAGCCGGTTCGCTTCAAGCAACAAATGCGAAGCCGTTGTCGCCCCCTGCGGCATACGCTCTGGATAGCCCTGCGCCACAATGTCACCCGCGTGCACAGTAGTATCCATGCCGATCACGTCGCAGAGATAAGCGGGCCCCATGGGCCAGCCGAACTTTTCCATCACTTTATCAACCTGGACAAAGTCGGCGCCGTCATCGAGCAACTTCATAAACGCAGCCATATAGGGCATCAGCACGCGATTAACCAAAAAGCCCGGACAATCATTTACCACCACCGGTTTTTTACCCATCGCCAGTGCATAGGCCACGGTTCTGCCAATGGTGCTGTCACTGGTTTTACTGCCACGAATAATTTCTACCAATGGCATACGATGCACGGGATTAAAAAAGTGCATGCCGCAAAATTGTTCCGGGCGTTTGAGATTAACTGCCAGGCTATCGATAGAAATGGTAGAGGTGTTGGTAGCCAGCACGGCCTGCTCGTTCATCTGGCCTTCTGCTTCGGCCAGCACAGCCTGCTTCACCTTAGGGTTTTCAACCACGGCTTCGACCACCATATCGGCATTTTCAACGCCCTGGTAGCTCAACGTTGGCCTTATAGCAGAGAGCACCTGAGCCATTTTTTCGGTGCTCATGCGGCCTTTATTCACCCGTCCAGTGAGCAGTTTGGCCGCTTCCGCCATGCCCAGATCGAGGCCTTTCTGGGCCACATCTTTCATCATGACGGGTACCCCTTTCAGGGCAGACTGGTAGGCAATACCCCCCCCCATAATACCGGCACCCAGCACGCCGGCGGATTTTACGGGTTCGGCCTGTTTAGCCCAATGTTTGGCCGTTTTACCCAGGATCTGGTCGCCGAGAAACAAGCCAATCAAATTTTTGGCTACCGGCGTTTTCGCCATTTGGGCAAAACTTTTAGCCTCTTCATATAAGGCGTTATCGCGATCCATTGGCGCGCATTTCTGCATGGTTTTAATGGCGGTAACCGGCGCGGGATAATGCGGTCCAGCCTTCGCAGCAACGTAGGCTTTGGCTGATTCAAATACCATCATGGCTTCGGTGCCATTGAGCTGCAACGGCGCCAATTTTTCTGCGCGTTTGGCGCGATAATCAAATTCACCGGCAACGCAACGTTGCAGCAAATCCAGCGCAGCCCCTCGAACTTGCTCTGGCGGCACGACTGCATCGACAGCACCAACCCGCATGGCGCTCTCGGCAGTTTGCTCACTACCCGAAGCAATCCATTCAATCGCATTATCGGCGCCAATCACTCGCGGCAAGCGCACGGTACCGCCAAAACCGGGAATAATGCCCAATTTGGTTTCTGGCAAACCAATTTTGGCAACCGTGGCCATCACGCGAAAATCGGTGGCCAGTGCCACTTCCAACCCGCCTCCCAGGGCATAGCCGTTAATGGCAGTGACCGTGGGCATAGGCAAATCTTCAAGGCGATTAAAAATATTACCCGTAATATTCAAGATGAGATGTTCAAGTTCGGCATTCGGCCGAGCAAACATATCGCCGAATTCGGTAATATCAGCACCCACAATAAATACATCTTTGGCGCTGGTAAGCAACAAACCAGCCACCCCCGACGCTTTAACACTTGCAACGGCTTCTTGCAGCTCTTGCAGTACTGCCGCACTGAGCTTATTGATTGACTCCCCTTGTAAATCAAAGCGGAGTTCAGCCAAATTATTTTCCAACTTGCTAACCGTAATGGCATTGCCTGAATAGATCATTTGGTCGGCCTCGTAACCAATATCCTTGGATGATAATCGTTTATTGTGCGCCGGAGTCTAGCACCGTTCACTTAGCACAAGTATAGCCACAGCAACCAAGATACAGTCAAATTCAACCAAGTAATGGTTCACGACATATAAAAAGGAGAGAAAGAGAGCGAAAAGTGAAAAAAACCCAAAAGCGGGCAGAACTCTACTACGCACCTATCATAACGATTGTGGACTGAAGCATACTTTTGTGTAATCCTGCCGCGCCTTACTGGCTGCCCCTATAGTCCAATGCCGCTAATGCCCGCTGTGGGTGCCGACCAGCCCTCTACTACTCACACATTACCCGCGACTTACGATTACCATGCTGCCATATGCCGTTCTTGTTCCCTATTTAACCGCACGAGCCACATCCAGCCTTGCCAGCACCATGCTGTCGGTGGCGATTGGCTGGCACCTTTATCAATTGACGGGAGACCCTTTTGATTTGGCGCTGGTGGGTTTGGTGCAGGTGGTACCGATTCTGGCGCTATTTATTATCACCGGCTGGGTAGTCGACAATTTCCCCCGCAAATTTATTTTACTCGCCTGTTCACTGGCAGAAACGTGCATTTTATTTGGGTTGGCGATCGTCATGACCGGCGATAACATAGATAAAAATACGATTTTTACTTTGCTGTTCGCCCATGGCTGTACCCGCGCCTTCTACAGCCCCTCACAGCAGGCCATTTTGCCTAATCTGGTAAGCCGCGACGCCTTATCAAAAGCCGTCGCGATTTCGAGCACAGTATGGAACATTGCCTCTACCAGCGGCCCCTTTGCCGCAGGATTGCTGATTGCCTGGATCGATCTGAATACCTACTGGATACTTGGCTTGTTAACGCTGGTATCTACCCTGCTTTTCTCTCAACTGCCGAGGCTGGCTCACGTAAAATCGGCGGGCCGTGGGCTAGACCAGATACTGGGGGGTATTCGCTTTATCAAACAAAGCCCTTTTGTGTTGGGCAGTATCAGCCTGGATTTGTTTGCCGTACTGCTTGGCAGTGTGATGGCTTTGCTGCCGGTTTACGCCAGCGACATTCTCAACGTGGGCCCAGAAGCCCTGGGCATTTTACGCGGTATGCCTGCCCTGGGCGCAGCCATGGTAGGAATAGCCATGACGAAACTGCCTGCCCTGCGTCACAGTGGTATTGCACTATTTGCCTGCCTGGCATTGTTTGGCGTATCAATTATCGTGTTCGCCTTTTCAACTAGCCTGTGGCTAAGTTTGGCGGCGCTGTGGGTATACGGCGGCACCGATATGGTAAGCGTGAATATTCGCTCAACCCTCATTCAGCTGGCCACGCCCGACAACTTACGAGGGCGCGTCGGGGCGGTTAACAGTATTTTTATTGCCACCTCAAATGAACTGGGTGATTTTCGCGCAGGGGCCGTAGCATCAATATTATCGCCAGTAGCCACTGTAACGCTGGGTGGCCTCATGGCCTGCGCTGTGGCACTGGGAGGATATTGGTTGTTTCCTAAGATTCGTCATCTTGATCGCTTGACCGATGTAGAGCCCTCAACACAAAACAAACCCACTACACCAGAGGCTTAGGCAGCCCGGGTTAACATTATCGTTAGCGCCAAGAGTATAAGCGTGACAGAACTAGAAATTTCGACGCCACTTTGCTGGCCGACCGGTCAAAGCAATATAGCCGACATTGACCCGGGCAGTATAATGCAGTGAAAGCTTGCAATAAGCCGTGCTAGCTTTATTAACGACACCCAAGATTTAATACTCGGCGACGATTGCCCAGCCCCAATAGCGGAACTGTTTGGTAACGCACACCGATAAAACGCGGGATATAATGAATTACACCATGGGCCAACAGTTTACGCGTTTCTTATGCACCTTGCTTTTTGCCACTTGTGCCATTAGCAGCTTTGCCAGACAACAGCAGATCAATTTATCAACCAGCATTAATCCACCCTACCAAAGCTACAGTGATAATGCGCTCAAGGGGTTAGCCGTTGATCAAATTCGCTGCATTTTTGTGGGCTTACAACAACCCTACCGCATAACGGTTGGCTCACGCGCACGTTCGATGCATGACTTCAAAAACGCAAATACTGACGCTATTTTTACTGTTACCGCCTCACCTAAAATGGACCGTTTTGGCAAAAGTTCTGATCCACTTTTGCTAGAAAAATGGTACTGGTACACCATAAACGATGCTTCCCTAAACCAGTTACCTAATAACCAGTTACAGATTGGCGTATTGCGTGAGAGCAACCAGGAAGAGTGGCTTAACCAGATGGGTTATCGATCGAACACCGCTGCGGACCGACTGGAACAACTATTCAAATTGCTTCATAAGGGCCGTATTGATGCCTTTCTCGCCGATAGCAACAGCGTCAATAAAGCGTTGCAGACAACGAGTTTGAACGCCAATTTTCACCGCCACTTTTCTCGCTTTGCTGCACTAAGCGCGTATTTCTCCTATCCGTTTATTGACAGCAATCCGAATTTTTTGTCTGCATTTAACCAAGCGCTGAGCCACTGTAAAAGCACACCCGTTCATCTCGAACCCGGTGAAAAGGAGGTATTGAACCAAATAACCCAAACCCGCATCGTTCCTTGGGCAAATAACACCGTCATTGTTGATGCGGTGCTGGCCAGCAACATTGAGCCAGACAACACTGCAGCCAACATTGCCAGCCTGGAGCAACAATGGAACAGCGAACCCTCTCCGTTAAAAACACTGATCAGCCAAAATGCGCTGTCGCACTATTTAAATACGATACAGCAGCAAGCCAATGGACTGTTTTCGGAAATCATTGTAATGAATCAATACGGTTTTACGGTTGGCATGAGCCGCCCCACCAGCGATTACTGGCAAGGTGACGAAGAACATTTTGCAAGGCCGTTCACCCAAGGTGCTAATGGGTACCATATTGCAGCAGTTAATTACGATGCATCAAGCCGCCATTTCCAAAGCCAGATCAGCATGACCTTAACACAGCCACAAACTAATCAACCTATTGGTGTTATCACAGTAGGTATCGACATTGAAAAAGCCTTTCAAACGGATGAGGCCGCAGCGCCAACCAGAAACGTCCGAATTAACTAATCAGCTCAGGGCCTGCTGACATTTCGATACCCGCTTACTGGCAATCCGCCAGCACAATGAGGGATAATTGCCAGCCAATTTTTCAGCCACTTGCTCTGCCATGAATTCAGTCTCACCTGTTACTGCCCCCCTTCCCTTAGCCACCGCCAGACGCTTCTCGGTGGCGCCCATGGTGGACTGGTCAGACAAGCACTGCCGTTACCTGTGGCGACTGATTTCTAAACATTCACTGCTGTATAGCGAAATGGTAACCACCGGTGCCGTGATTCACGGTGACCGGGATCGTTTTCTGGGCTTTAACCCACAAGAACACCCCGTAGCCCTGCAGCTGGGGGGGAGTGATCCACAGGACCTCGCCACTTGCGCCGAACTGGCAGAGAAATGGGGCTACGACGAAGTCAATCTCAACTGTGGCTGCCCCAGCGACCGGGTACAAAAAGGGATGATTGGCGCCTGCCTGATGGCCCACCCGGCATTGGTGGCCGACTGCATTGGTGCTATGCGCAACGCTACTCGTATTCCCGTCACAGTGAAGCATCGTATTGGCCTGGATAAAATCGAAGACTACGACTTTCTCAAAACCTTTGTCTGCACCATTGCACAGACCGGTTGCGATACCTTCATTGTGCATGCCCGCAACGCATGGCTTGAGGGCCTCAGCCCCAAAGACAACCGCGAAATTCCTCCGCTGAGATACGACTGGGTATATCGCCTCAAGGCCGAGCACCCGGAACTGACGATCCTGCTGAACGGCGGTCTGAAAACCCTCGATCAATGTGCCGATGCGCTGCAACACATCGACGGCGTGATGATGGGCCGCGAGGCGTATCACAACCCCTACCTGCTGGCCGACGTGGACCAACGGATTTATGGCGATAATACACCTGCACGCTCGCGCCTGGAGATATTGGAAGCCTATATAGAGTATTGCCGTGAGCAACTGGCCAGAGGTGTACGCCTGCACCATCTATCGCGGCATGTGCTGGGGCTATTCCAAGGCCAACCCGGCGGGCGGCTGTTCCGCCGCTATATCAGTGAACATGCCCCCAAAGCCAACGCAACGGTTGATGTGCTGTTTCACGCCCGCGACTGCCTGCGTTAACGCTAGGGCCTGTTAACACTAGAAGCTCTATCAACACTCGTCCCTACCCTATCAAAAGCTCGCCCGCTAATTTCCATGGCTTGTTAATTGCCCTGGCCTACTAATTGCAGAGTAACGATAACTGGCCATTTATTTTTACCTATCTACTTGATTTAAAAGTAAAAATGCCAAATGGCGCACCATATTAACGCACTAAAGCAGCGCAAACGACTCGTAGAACCGCACCACTATCGAGCCGAAAAGCGCAAAAGAGCCGAAGACTACGCACAATTTGGGCACGCAAGACGGTGCGCATCAACCCATCGGCAAGAAACATAACAGTGCAGCAAGAGGCGACACAATGCAGACAGAAGCAGAAACCATCAGACTGGTGATTGTCGGTAACGGCATGGCAACCGGACGCCTGCTGGACGAATTGGCCCGCTACCCAACCCGCTTCCAGATCACGGTAATAAGCGATGAGCTACACGGTAGCTATAATCGCATCATGCTCTCGCCCGTGCTGGCTGGCGAATTACCCGCCGCAGATATCATTCAAAAAGCGCCGCAGTGGTACCAAGATAACCGCATACAACTTATTGCAGGGGCCAGGGTTACGCAGATTGACCGCCAACATCAGCAAGTCACCACTACTGACGGCACCCAAATAGCCTACGACCACCTGATACTGGCCACCGGCTCACAACCCGCACGCATTCCGGCACGCAACCAATCTCTGACCCATATTTTCAGTTTTCGAACCCTCGATGACGTGCAAGCGATCGACGCCACGGCACAAGCCGTTAAAAACGCCGTCGTCATTGGCGGCGGCCTGCTCGGCCTTGAAGCCGCCTACGGGCTGG
The DNA here is from genome assembly GCA_050289485.1 of Cellvibrionaceae bacterium. Taxonomy (GTDB): domain Bacteria; phylum Pseudomonadota; class Gammaproteobacteria; order Pseudomonadales; family Cellvibrionaceae; genus JBNKFV01. Next base: position 211,419 of record JBNKFV010000015.1, on the reverse strand, counting down.
CCTGCAAAGGTATCAACGTAACCTTGGTACACCGCAGCCAATGGCTGCTGAACCGGCAGCTCGACGAAGTAGCAGGCACTTACTTACGCCAGGTGCTCGAAGACAAAGGCATATGCTTTAAATTGGGCTGCGAAGTCGACACCTTCAATGGCGCCAACGCCGTCACCGCTGCCACCCTGAACAATGGCGAACAGCTCCCCTGCGACATCGCCGTGATTGCCACGGGCATCACCCCCAACCAACAGTTAGGCATGAATGCCAACCTTCTGTGTGGCAAAGCCATTTTGGTGGATGACCACATGACCACCTCCGATCCGGCCATTAGCGCACTGGGCGAATGTTGCGAGCACGATGGCAACACCTTTGGCCTGGTGGAACCCATTTGGCACCAGTGCCAGACCCTTGCCGCCAAACTGGCAGGCGGCACACCGAAGGCCTTTACCACACAGCCGGTTGCCACCAAGTTGAAAGTGTCTGGCGTGCAGCTGTTTTCGGCTGGCGATTACCTCACCACTCCAGACCACCGTGAACTGGTCTTCAATGCACCAGAACTCGGGGTGTATCGCAAGCTGCTACTGAAACAGAATCGCATCGTCGGCATTGTGCTGTTTGGCAATACCCGCGATGGACAAGACTATTTCGACCTGATGCAACAACAGGTGGACGTATCGCCCGCCATCAGCACATTACTGCTGGGCAAAGCCTTTTATAGCAGCCAACTACAGGCCGCACAAAGTGCAAACGAATACACAATGGCCACAGCTTGAAGCCAGCCAATCACTTGAATTTATCGGAAAGGATGTTGAACCGCGCATGAGTGATCGCCGGATAAACACAACTGAAGTAAACCTCGTTGAAACAGACTCCCGGGCAAGCAGCCGGTATACCGTGAATACCACCTGCTGTTACTGCGGCGTTGGTTGTGGTGTAAAAGCCACCATTGAAAATCAGCAAGTGATCGCCGTAGAAGGTGACCCACAGCACCCGGCCAATTATGGCAGGCTATGCGTTAAAGGCTCCTCACTACATGAAACACAAGCCAATAGTGATCGCTTACTTGCACCACAAATAGATGGCAAAAATGCCACCTGGGATGAAGCCCTAACCTACAGCGCGAACACGTTTCGCCAGATCATTGACCGACACGGCCCCGACGCTGTCGCCTTCTACCTGTCCGGTCAATTGCTCACCGAAGACTACTATATTGCCAACAAGCTGATGAAAGGCTTTATTGGCACAGCCAATGTCGATACCAACTCACGTCTGTGCATGGCATCTGCCACCGTGGCCCACAAGCGCGCCTTTGGTGGCGACATTGTGCCCGGCTGCTACGAAGACCTGGAACAGACAAACTTACTGTTAATTGTGGGCTCCAATATGGCCTACGCCCACCCCATTACCTACCAGCGCATTGCCCACGCCAAGCAGCAGCGCCCAGAGATGAAAGTGGTGGTTATCGATCCCAGACGTACCGCTACCTGCGATATTGCCGATCTGCATCTGGCCATTCGCCCCGGTGCCGACGCCTTTTTCTTTAACGGTTTGCTCACTTACCTGGCCAGCCATGGTCAGCTCGATAACAACTTTATTGAACAATATTGCAACGGTTTTGATGACGCTTTAGCAGCAGCACAAAGCCAAGTGCCAAACATTGAAACCGCCGCCAAATTTTGCGATACCAGTGTGCAAGCACTTACCACAGCCTATGAATGGTTTGCCGGTACCCACAAGGCCGTTACGGTATTTTCGCAGGGTATCAACCAGTCCTCTTCTGGCGTCGACAAGGGCAATGCCATCATCAACTGCCATTTGGCCACTGGCAAAATAGGCCGCCCCGGCGCAACCCCCTTTTCCATTACCGGCCAGCCCAATGCCATGGGCGGCCGTGAAGTAGGCGGGCTGGCCAACCAACTGGCGGCTCATATGGCCTTTGATAACGCCAGCGATATCGACCGGGTAAAGCAATTCTGGAATGCCCCCAACATGGCTACTAAGGAAGGCCGCAAAGCCGTAGACATGTTTCAAGATATTCACGACGGCAAGATAAAAGCCGTGTGGGTAATGGCCACCAACCCGGCCGCGACCATGCCCAATGCCAATCTGGTACGCGAGGCACTGGCCAAGTGTGAACTGGTGATCGTGAGTGACTGTGTTGCCACTACCGACACGGCCCGCTTCGCCCACGTACTGCTGCCCGCCACTACATGGGGCGAGAAAATAGGTACAGTGACCAATTCTGAGCGGCGTATGTCACTGCAAAAGGGTGTGCTACCCCCTCCCGGAGAGTCCAAACACGATTGGCAGATCATGACCGAGTTTGCCCATAAATTGGGCTACCGAGATGCCTTTAACTATACCCATCCCGTGGATATTTTCCGCGAGCACGCGGCGTTGTCGGGCTTTGAAAACAGCGACCAACCCCACCACAGCCGCCGGGCTTTTGATATTTCTGCCTACCAGCACATCAGCTTTAGCGAGTATGAGAACTTCACCCCAATTCAGTGGCCGGTCAATGCCGCCCATCCTCAAGGGCGTGAGCGTTTTTTCAGTAACGGCGACTTTTTCACGACCGACCGCAAAGCTCGCCTGATCCCCATTACTGCGCGCTTTCCTCAGGCACCGGCAAAAGCGGGTCAAGTCATTATGAATACCGGGCGTATTCGCGATCAGTGGCACACCATGAGCCGCACCGGCAGTGCCGCCAAGCTGTTTGGTCACTGCGACGAGCCCTTTATTGATATACACCCGCAAGACATGACCAAACTGGGCCTGAAAAGCGGCGATTTGGTGCAGCTCGACAATCGCGATACCCGTTACATTGGCCGGGCTAACCCCCATAGCGGCCAACGTGCAGGAGAGATTTTTGCCCCCATGCACTGGAACCGCCGCTTTGCCTCCAGTAGCTGCGCGGATGCACTGGTGAACCCCTACACCGACCCACTCTGTGGCCAACCGGAATTCAAGCACAGCCCGGTCAGCATCAAACCCTACGCTGCGGTATGGCGGGGCTTTCTGATGGTAGCCAGCACCCTGGGTGATACCAACCCTGACTGCGACTACTGGGCCAAAATCACAGTGGCCCACGGCACCAAGTTCCGAATTGCCGACCGCCAACTGCCGCAAGACTGGCGGCACTGGCTTACCAGCCAGTTTACAGAGGTGATTGATTGGGCCGAAATGAGCGATTCTGGATCAAACCTGTACCGCATGGCGGGATTTATCGACGGCAAGCTCGCTGTACTCTTTCATGCAGACCCCACTCAATCAGGAGCAAGCCCCCACGACCACAAAGAAAACCCATGGCTTGAACAACAACTGGGGCAGTTGTGCGACATTAATACCCGCTTTGCCCTGCTGGCAGGCGATCCCGGTGAAGGTGTCGAAGACGTGGGCAAGATTATCTGCTCTTGCTATCAGGTGGGCGAAAACACCATTCGCGATGCAATCAGCAAGGGTTGTTCTAGTGCTGCCACACTGGGCGAAAAACTCAAATGCGGCACCAACTGCGGTTCCTGTATTCCCGAGTTGAACGGTTTGATCAGCGATCAACGGGCGATCACAGAAAAAGCGGGTTAAACTAGCCAAACCACAAGCCTTGGATTACCTGGCCAAGGCTTGAGCCACACTTCTGTAAAACCGCCCATCATTCACTGTTGAGAAGCCTTAACTCGCCTGTCATTTCGTGCGAAAATGCGCGCTTTTTTCAGCAAGTGAAAAGCGGGGATCAATCCCCCATCAAGCAGGAATCCTCTTCTCTATGAATATCCTCGTTATTGGCAGCGGTGGGCGCGAGCACGCGCTGGCCTGGAAAGCTGCACAAAACCCGTCTGTAAACACTGTATTTGTAGCACCTGGTAATGCAGGTACCGCCACTGAGCCAAAACTGCAAAACGTGGCCATTGAGGTATTGGCCTTTGCCGAGCTTGCTGACTTTGCTGAACAAAACAACGTCGCCCTCACTATTGTTGGCCCGGAAGCCCCCCTGGTAGACGGCGTGGTAGATTACTTTCAAGCGCGTGGTCTGCGCTGTTTTGGCCCCAGTAAGGGCGCTGCACAACTGGAAGGCTCAAAGGCCTTTACCAAAGACTTTCTCGCTCGCCACAATATTCCCACGGCGGCCTACCAGAACTTTACCGAAGTTGAGCCTGCATTGGCTTACATTCAAGAAATGGGCGCCCCCATTGTGGTAAAAGCCGACGGCCTTGCCGCCGGCAAAGGCGTGATTGTGGCCGAAACCATCGCCCAGGCAGAAGAAGCCGTAAAAGACATGCTTTCTGGCAATGCCTTTGGCGATGCAGGCTGCCGCGTGGTGATTGAAGAATTTCTCAGTGGCGAAGAAGCCAGCTTTATCGTGATCGCCGATGGAAAAAACATTCTACCCATGGCTACCAGCCAAGACCACAAACGCGTAGGCGATGGCGACACCGGCCCCAACACTGGCGGCATGGGTGCTTACTCGCCAGCACCAGTGGTTACCGACGAGGTGCACGCACGCATTATGCGGGAAGTGATTGAACCTACCGTGGCAGGCATGGCTGCCGAGGGCAACGATTACACCGGCTTCTTGTATGCGGGCTTGATGATCGATGCCGATGGCGCCCCTAAAGTCATCGAATACAACTGCCGCTTTGGCGACCCGGAAACCCAACCCATCATGCTGCGCTTGCAGTCTGATCTGGTGGAATTATGTAATGCTGCCCTGGACAAAACACTAGACCACTGCAACACCCAATGGGCGCCGGAAGCCGCTGTCGGTATCGTACTGGCTGCTGGCGGCTACCCTGGCAGCTACGCCAAAGGCGATGTAATCTCTGGTTTACCGGAAGCGGGCGACACCGGTGCCAAAGTGTTCCATGCAGGCACCAGCCTCAAAGACGGGCAGGTAACCACCAATGGTGGACGCGTGCTGTGCGCCACCGCGCTGGGGGCAACCGTCACCGAAGCGCAACAAAATGCTTACCAGCTGGCCAAACAAATCAGTTGGAATGGTATGTTCTATCGCAACGATATCGCCTATCGAGCCATTGCGCGCGAGCAGCATTAATATTGTGAATGGTTCGTGCCATTGATGTCGCACAAATAACTCACCCCGATAAGCCGCTATACTGCTAGCTGCTTATTTAACGCAGGAGCCTCTTATGTCCAGCCGCAGACTCAGCTTTATTGATCAGGTTTTGACAAACGCAGACCGTGCCCTGCGTGCGCTTACGCCCGATACACAGGTACACAACAGGCCCTCGCCGGGCAAATATGTGAGTGAAACCGAATTAACCACGCAAGAGAAAAAACACGCCGCAGGCCTGATGCGCGTTAATCACTCCGGTGAAATCTGCGCCCAAGCGCTTTATCAGGGCCAGGCACTGACGGCAAAGCTGCCGGAAGTGCGCCACGAAATGGAAGACGCTGCCGACGAAGAGATTGATCACTTGGCCTGGTGTGAAGAACGGATCAAACAATTAGATAGCCATACCAGCGTGCTCAACCCACTCTGGTATAGCCTATCGTTTGGTATCGGCGCCGGTGCGGGTTTGATCAGCGACAAGGTCAGCCTTGGATTTGTCGCAGCCACAGAAGAGCAGGTGTGCAAACACCTGCAAAGTCATTTACAGGCCTTGCCGGAACAAGACCACAAAAGCCGCGCCATTGTCGAGACCATGCTGGAAGACGAAGCCAAACATGCCCACACGGCTTTGGCTGCAGGCGGGCTGAATTTTCCCGCTCCGGTTAAAGGCCTGATGACACTGGTCTCAAAAGCCATGACCAAAACCAGCTATCGTATCTGATAACCTGGGTTTACCCGGCAATGCGACTGCCGGGTTATTCGGCCTCAACAATTTCGTAAGAATGACTAAGGTCCACACCCGCAGCTTCCATCATAATAGATGCCGAGCAATATTTTTCTGCAGACAACTCAACAGCACGTTTGACCTGAGCCTCTTTCAAACCGGTGCCGGTTACGACAAAACGCAGGTGGATTTTGGTAAACGGTGACGGTACGCCATCAGCACGTTCAGCATCCAGTTCCACACGGCAAGCCAATACCTTCTGCCGCGTTTTCTTTAAAATACTGACAACATCGAAAGATGCACACCCGCCCAGCCCCACCAGAATGGTTTCCATGGGGCGAATACCCATATTGCGGCCACCATGATCCTCTGGCCCATCCATGACCACGGTATGCCCACTACCCGACTCGCCCAGAAACATGGCGCCATCTACCCACTTCACTGTTGCCTTCATCGACAAACCTCTTCGCTGTTATTACACACCCGACCACCAACATCGACGGGTAAAATAGCGCGCAAGATTACCATAAACCAGACATGTACCGTAACGCTGCGGGAGCACAGGAACATCCCGTTCAGGAATATCTACCTAACAATTCCGAAACTAATGATCGGATGACACTATAATCGACACAAAAAAGGATGAATAGTTGAACCTGTGACCCAATTCGCATTACTCTAGGGCCTGTCTACACTAATTATTACGAGCGCAACAATTTTAAGCGAGGCTCGACAGGGTAAAGTTGCGGCAAAGGTATCGCAAACACTACGCTGTCCGGCAAGAGCAATTACAAAGCGAGGATATTGGATTGGTCTCCTTAGCAATAACGCCCCATATCGACAATGTCGAACAATTTTTAAGCCACTGTCATCGAAGACGCTACCCAGCTAAAAGCACATTGATTTACGCAGGCGACACCAGCGACTCTCTTTACTACATCATCAAAGGCTCGGTAACCGTTCTGATCGAAGACGATGAAGGCCGAGAAATGATTGTTGCGTACCTGAACGACGGCGATTTCTTCGGTGAAATGGGGCTATTCGATCGGGAAGATTCACGCAGCGCGTGGGTACGTGCCAAAACCGAATGTGAAGTGGCCGAAATCAGTTACGGTAAATTTCAGGAACTGGTGGAAATGCACCCGGAGTTCATGTTTGCACTGGGCAAACAAATGGCTCGCCGTCTTCGCGCCACCACAAGAAAGGTCGGCGACCTTGCCTTCCTTGACGTGACGGGCCGCGTTGCTCGCACCCTGCTGGATTTGTGCAAAGAGCCAGACGCTATGACCCACCCCGACGGCATGCAGATTAAAATCACCCGTCAGGAAATTGGACGCATTGTCGGTTGCTCGCGGGAGATGGTTGGCCGGGTTTTGAAAACCCTGGAAGACCAAGGCCTGGTCGATGTAAAAGGCAAAACCATGGTGGTGTTTGGCACCCGCTAGTCACGCCTTGCACAAGCGCTTTCGAAAGCCCTCAGACGAGGGCTTTTTTATGTCCCCAATTCTTCTCACCCAGCAGTAGGTGTTTTGTCGCTCCTACTGGCCAGCCAAGACCGTATGCGGTTTTTCCATTCCAGCACCAATACGGTCAAGGCCGGCAACAATGTTACACTCACTACCGCAGCGCCCAGAATGCCGAACATCACAATAGCACCTACCCCACGATAAAGCTCTGTGCCCGCCCCAGGCACAACTACCAGCGGCAGCAAACCAAACAGAGTTGTCAGAGTAGACATAGCGATCGGTCGCAAACGGGATTCCACCGCTTCTGTCACAGCCGCCACGGAATTCATGCCTTCGTGGTCAACATTAAACACCGCCCGGTCGACAATCAGAATCGGATTGTTGACCACTGTACCCATCAAAATAAGAAAGCCCAGCATGGAAATCATATCGAAGGGCTGCACAATAGGAGCTCCACCAACGAGGGGCAGCAACGCCCCTACCGCATTCAATAACCACAACCCGACAATGCCGCCGGCAATACCCAAGGGTATCGATGTCATAATCAACAAGGGATAACCCCAATGATTAAAAATAGCTACTAACAGTAGAAAAATAATAATCAGTGCAATGGCGTAGTTACTGGTTAGTGCATTACGGGTAGCATCCAGTTGATCAGCCGCACCGGATATGGTCATGGTGACACCCAGAGGTACTTTACCTTCACTTTGCATGGCCTTTACCAGCTGATTTTTTACCCTCTCTACACCTTCTTCCAAGGGCACGGTGCGGGGCGGAATAATATTCAGAGTCACGGTGCGATTACCATCGACACGACGCACCGAGTTGGTATCCACCGTCTCCCGAATATCCACTAAATCAGACAACGGCAACACTGCACCTCTTGGCGTATATACCGGCAGCTGAGCGAGATTATCCAGCTTGGCATTTTGCCCTGCCGTACTATAGAGATAGATATCAATTTTGTTATCGGCCAGAAAAAACTCGTCTACGTAACTGCCGTCTGTTAGTGCCGACACCGTAAAACCCAATGTATCTGCATTAAAACCCACCTCTGCTGCACGCTCCCAGCGTGGATGAATTTCTACCATTGGCTGCGCCAAGGTCAGCGAACCAGGGTTAGTTTGAATACGTGGATTTTCAAATACATCACCCGCACGTAAATACGCTTCTTGGGCAACGCGGTATAATGCTTCAAGATCCGGCCCGGAAATATCGAGATTAATACTACGAGAACCACCATCATTACTACTGATAATAGATCCACGAGTAGCGAAAGCACGCATACCAGGGTACTCGCGAAACTTAGCCGTTAGCGCATCGATTAATGCATCCACATTAGCGGTATCCAGTGGCTGGCTGATGATACGAATCATCTCAGTGGTTACCATCATATTCACATAAGTAATGGGCGGCACAGGCGTTTCACCTTGATTGAATGCCGCCGGGTCGGCATCAACCGCAGACATAAAATAACGATTCACCTCGAGAGCAATTTTTTGCATACTCTCAAGGTTGTAACCCGGCGGCGCATTCATATAGGCAAATACCTTAGGCTCTTCACCTTCAGGCAAATACTCTGCCGCTGGCGTCAACCAGATGATCGCCGACACACTCACCACCGCAATCATTGCAATGGTGCCTAACTGCCTTTGTTGGCTACCCAGAATAAAGTGCACCAAACGTAAAATTCTGCTTTTACAAACGAGCCCAAAACACGTTATTACATGCATAAAACCCTTGCTACCGGGCTTTTCTTTGGGTGCAAAATTCAAACGTGCGGCAGCAGTTGGCAACACAGTAACCGCTACCAGCATCGATGCCAGAATGGCTGAGGAAATAGCGATAGCAATATCGGAATACAGTTGGCCAGCCTCTTCCTTGATAAAGGTAACTGGCAGAAAAACCAGCACCGTTGTCATGGTTGATGCAAACACCGCAGGCCATACTTTGCGCACACCATCTACCGCAGCTCGCAAACGGTTGGCACCTCGGCGGCGCTCAAGCTCGATACTTTCCAACACAACAATACTGTTATCTAACGTCATCCCAATGGCAAAAGCGACACCAGCCAACGAAATCACATTTATCGTTCGCCCCGCTAATAGAAGGCCCAGAAACGACACGATAATACAAATTGGGATCCCCATAACGCCAGCTAGTGTTGCTTTCAGCGAACGCAAAAACAAAAACATAATCGCGGTTGCCAACAATGCACCTAAGGCGAGGTTTCTCCACACGTTATCGATAGATTGGGATACATAAGTAACATCATCAGCAATCAATTGAAGCTGCAACCCCTCGGGTGCCAGCACATCGTTGTTCAAGTAATCTAACTGCACCAACACATCACGCTTGATATTGATAACATTCGAGCCCGGCTCGCGACGAATGGTTATAAAAACATTGGGCTGGCTATTAAAGAGGCCCAACCTATTGCTCTTAAAATGCCCAAGTTTCACCTCAGCCACGTCGCGCAAACGTATAACACTATTACCACGACGAGACAGAATAGTATTTTCAAGGTCTCTCACCGAGCTGTAGCGGCCAATGGTACGCAGCAGGTATTTGCGTTTACCCGAATCTACATCACCACCAGAACGATCACGATTGCGCTCACGAACAGCAGTTCGCACATTATTCAGCGTTAATTGGCGCTGTGCCAGCTTCGCCGGATCAACCAAAATTTGCAGCTGTTTTTCGTTCCCACCATAGACACCCACCTCAGACACACCGGTGACTTTGGTAAAAACCGGCTTGACGTTATCTTCGATAAAATCCTGCATAAAATTCATATCAAGCTGCCGGGGGTTACCCGGCAATGGCGTGATACTGAAAAACATGAAAGAGTTGCTGGAAAACGAGTTGGCATAGATTTGCGGCTCGTCTACGGTTTCCGGATAAGACTGCACCTGGCTCAGCGCATTACTGACACGAATCATCATTTCAGTAATGTCAGTACCAAATGGAAATTCCAATTCAATCTCGGCCCGACCACTATTGGCCGTGGAGAGCATTCGCGATAGATTGGGCAGATTACGCAGGTACTCTTCCTGCTCCACGAGAATTTCTTTTTCTACATCCTGCGGTGTTGCACCCGGCCAGTGGGTACGAATACTGATTGCTCGCACATCGAGATCGGGAATCATCTGCACTGGAATTTTGGTCGCTGCAAGCGTTCCTAGCACGCAGATAATCATAACGATAACCGTCATCAAAATACCGCGCTGAACAATTTTGTCAAACATTCTATTACTCCAGCGTGGCAGATAAGACGTTGTCTACAATTTTCACCTGCTGACCTTGGCGCAACCCCTCATTACCCTGTACGACAATGGACGCACCTTGACTGAGGCCACTGCGAACTTCCACCATTCCGTCGGCCACTGCCCCCAGCTCCACCACACGCTCCTGAGCGACCGGACCAGCGTCACCATCGACAATTTCCCACACGACAACGCGTCCATCGGGATAGCGCAATACGGCATCACGCGGTACGACAATACCTTCACGCCCGCTAGATACCTGTAAATTTGCCTGCACCGACATACCCGGTAAAAGATTTACTGGTAAGTTGTGCTCACGGTTATTGTCTAACGCCACACGCAACAAAAAAGTGCGAGCATTGGGGTCGGTTACGGGCACTAATGTAGTCACTCGTCCGGTATATTTTGTATGACTTTCACCCGCCAATGAAAACGTGACGACGGCACCCACCTGTATTTTGTCCAAATAGGTTTCTGCCACTGAAAAATCGAGTCGCAAGCCCTGCGTGGCTACTAGCGTAAAAACACTCGCGCCAGGGGTAACCCACTCGCCCACATCAATATGGCGTTCGGCAATTACTCCAGCAAAGGGGGCACGAATGTCGTGACGCTGCAACAAAGCCGCCTGATAGGCGGCACTCGCCTGTGCACGCGTATAAACAGCTTCATCTACAGCCACTTCTGCTTCGCGATCTTTTACTGTAGTGGCCGCAATATTTTTCTGCGCGGCCAGACGTTGCGCCTCTTGCAAACGCCGCCGCGCATCGGCAAGCGCAACGCGAGCCTCGTCCTTTTGGGCATTAGTCTGCTGTAATTGAAATGCCACTAGCTCTTTGTCAAGGCCGAGTAGTACATCACCCGCCGCAACGTAATCCCCCTCTTCCACGTGCAAATTCTTTACCAGACCAGCAACCGATACCGACAAGCCAGACACATTAGGAGAGGTTACCGTACCCGTTAGTATTACATCAGTATTCACTATTTGTTCGTCAACTTTCTGCACCGCCACCGGCACAGGTTCAGCCGCCATCGCTACACACCATGGCAGCATCAGCAGGCACATCACTAGCCATAAAAAATTTGTTGATTGATGATATTTTGTATGTGTTTTGTTGGCAGTAATAGACACGAAAACCTCTAAGATAGGTATCACCAATATCAAAATAGACAAAAAGGAAAAGCTACAAACTAATGCTATCGGGCTCTTTATATCGCCGAGGCTTAATCCCCAGCTTTTTAATTCTGGAGGCCAGCGTGGATGGATTAACCCCCAACATGCGTGCCGCACCCTGCGCACCAGATACCTTACCGCGACTGTGCATTAACGCATTAATAATATTACGCCGTTCGCTGTCCCTTCGTTCACTTTCGGTTTGCAGAATAGTCTCATCGGTAATGAACGCAGGCCCTGCCTGATTGATTATGCGCTGATCGATTGACTCATTATCATCATTACACAACTGTGGAAAAATTACCTGCTCGCCACGAGCCAAAATGGCTTGGCGTTCAATCACATTTTCCAGTTCGCGAATATTACCGGGCCAATGATACGCCTTCAATTTCTCTAGCTCTCTGGCAGACACTTTTAAACCTGCCTTACCCAACTTTAACCCAGCTTTAACCAAAAAATGCTCTGTTAACTCAGGAATATCCTCTCGACGGTAACGCAATGCCACAGATTCGATAGGAAATACGTTGAGACGAAAGAACAAATCTTCACGAAAGCTACCTAACTGCACCGCTTGCTTTAAATCTTTATTGGTTGCAGTAATGATACGTACATCAACATGCCGCGTTTTTGATTCGCCCACCCGTTCAAACTGCTGCTCTTGCAACACCCGCAGTAATTTACCCTGCAAGTACAGGGGTAATTCTCCCACTTCATCCAAAAACAGGGTGCCGCCATCGGCCAACTCAAACCGGCCTGGCCGGTCTGCCGTCGCCCCGGTAAAGGCACCTTTGGCATGCCCAAAAAACTCGCTTTCAAATAAGTCGGCGGGAATAGCCGCACAATTTACCCGTATTAATGAACGCTGAGAACGCGAACTGGCTTCATGAATCGCACGCGCAATCAATTCTTTACCCGTACCCGATTCGCCGGTAATCAATACGGTGGCCTGGGTAGGTGCCACTAATCGGATTTGTTGCAATGTGGTTTGAATAGCAGAGCTACTACCGAGAATCCGATGTTGATTGAATTCCGAATTCAACGCTTCAATCAAATAAGCATTTTCCATTTGCAAGCGGTTCTTCAGTGCTTCAACTTCTTCCAGCGCTTCCAGCAAACGTTTGCGATCTGCCTTTTTCTGCGACACATCCCGAAAAACAACCACTGCACCCACGATGGTGCCATTATCGCGAATAGGCGTACTGGTATATTCTACATCGACCGGTTCGCCTGCCTTATTCCAAAACACATCGTCGTCTACCCGTTGCACATTGCCATCACGAAACGCTGCAAATATCGGGCAGTCATGTACATCGAAATGGCTCCCGTCGCCGTGAGAGTAATGCACCATGCTATGCATGTTGCGCCCTGCCAGCTCTTCAGCGGAGTAGCCAAGAATACGCTGTGCGGCTGGGTTTACAAAGGTTGTCATACCCTGTGCATCAACACCGTATATACCCTCACCTGCCGCATCCAGCAAAAGCTGGTTTTCGCGCTCGAACTCTTGAAACACTGTTGCCACGCGATTCCAGTGCCCCAACCCGGAACTAAAATGATGCTGTGCTTGCGCCTGTTCACGCAGCTGCGTGAGTATTTCAGCCGGCTGCAACGTCAGATAAATGCAATACGCCGGCTTTTGATCGCGAGTTGTCACATCGCAACGCCCGCTAACCTCAACGTGAATATCATGCTGTGCCTGCACAATCAGATGGCCGCACCAGCCTCGCCCCTGTTCGATAAGAGCCTGCGTAAACACCAGCATGTCTGGCAAACTGGGGCTAAACAGCTGACTGACTGGCAAATCCAGCACTGTTGCCTTATCTGTTTGCAATAACCGGCACAGCTCCTTATTCACCGCCAACACCTTGTCGTCAACGGGATCAATCACCAGCTGTGCCATGGCAGAATGAAAAAACCAGTGCTGTGTCGCTGTCATCATAAGCCTCACGCGTTTTCAGAATATCTCTGGGCTTATCCAATATCTGAGCCATTTTGCGATATTTCGCAAAATTTTTTCCATATTTCGCCAATCGCGATATTTCATGAAATTTAAATAAACAAAAAAACCTTAAAAAACATATAGATAGACAAACAACATACTTGGCACCCCGCTTGCAAAACTCATTGCGCTATTTGTCTGCTGCCCACGCCTCATAGCTAAGGGCAAAGTAATTTACTTGACCCCACACTTAAACAAGCACTGATACGGTGCAACTAACAGTACAACTAACAATGCAACGACAGGCAGTACAACTAACAATGCAACGACAGGAGAACACAATGGATAAACTCGCAATGACAGAAGCGTTAATGGCCGCCAAAGCTGCCCGCAACCTAAGCTGGGAAACCATGGCAGAAGCTCTGAATATATCGCCCGTATGGCTGGCATCGGCGTGCCTGGGCATGAATAGCGCCCCTGCAGAAAAAGCTCAGGCTATTGCCGACTATCTGGACCTGGGCAGTGATGTCGCCAGTGCACTTGAGGCCTACCCCACCAAAACATGGGATCAGGCAATACCCACTGACCCACTCATTTATCGCCTGTATGAGGTAGTGGGCGTGTACGGTGAAACCCTGAAACAGGTTATTCAGGAAAAATTTGGAGACGGCATCATGAGCGCCATCGACTTCTCAATGGAAGTCGACAAAATCGAAGATCCTAAGGGCGATAGAGTTTTACTGACATTGAATGGCAAATTTCTACCCTACAAAAGCTGGTAGTCAGCCAACCCGATTGGTATCCCCCATACCAATCGGGTACTTCTTACAATGCTACTCTGCGGATTGATGCAAAATCTGGGATAATCAGCAGCTATTCAACTGATTAACCACTACGCCTTACACTATGCCGATTCGCCCCTACCAACCAGATGATGCCAACACATTGGCTGACTTATTTTATGCCTCGGTGCATCATATTGATGACCATTTCTACACGCCAGCGCAGCGCGCGGCCTGGGCACCTGAGCCAATCGACTATCTACAGTGGGAAAAACGCTTTGCAATTACCCAGCCTTACGTGAGTGTGCAAAACAATCTGATCACCGGATTTATTGAACTCACCGAAAATGGCTATATCAACTGTCTGTACGTACATCCTGACTGGCAAGGCAAGGGAGTGGGTAGCGCCCTATTAAACTTTGTGGTTGAGTTGGCCACACAACAACTACCTCGGTTAACGGTAGACGCCAGCTCGGTAGCCAAACCACTTTTTCTTAAACACGGGTTTAGTGTGGTGCGTGAAAACACGGTACACCGCCATCAACAAAGCCTGGTCAACTACAGCATGCAAAGGGCTTTGCAGGCATAATCGTTAAAGCCCTTTTAATACAGCCGCTTCGCCGTATTTCAAAATCAGAGCATTGCGTTCCACCGCTTTCAAACTTTTTACTACCAAAGCGTAAGAGTGGTCGATCATACGTTCAATTTCGCTAGCAGGCACACTGTCGTCGAGCAGTACAGAATTCCAGTGTTTTTTGTTCATGTGATAACCGGGAATCACACCACTGAACATATCCCGTAACCCAGCAGCTTGATCGGGGTCGCATTTGAGATTAATAGCATCAACTGTACCATTCGCCGTTTTCAACGAGGTTAGCAGTGCGAACAGTTTATCCTTAATTTTATACACCGCTGCCTGCGGACCAAACGGATGATCCAACCAGGCTTCAGGTTTATTCTCCAGGTAAACGGCCACCATTTTTTTATTCATGCCTATTTTCCTTACAACTCTCCTTACAAACCACACCGATTAATTCTCTATTTCAGTACGTAATAGCTCCAACGACGCTCACCACGCTTTTTCAACGAACCCTCTTTATGTAACTTTTTCAACACATACGACGCCCGACCATGATCAACGCCCAATACGTCCTGCGCAGTGCGATTATCAATGCGCTCATGCGTTTTTACATAATCCAACACCGCGCTTTCGTCTTCAATGTAATCTACGGCAGATGTGGTACGCTCTGTGTCAAAAAAATGCAAGTGCTGCAAACCAATGGCTCGCCCCCGACTGGCAATCAGTGCGTATTCCAGCATATTACGCAGTTCTCGCACATTACCCGGAAAATCGTACTCACTTAATCGCTGTAATGCTGGATCGGCAATCTGTGGGGCCTCTCGACCCATGTGCTGACACAGTTGCTTTAAAAAGTGTTCTACCAGCAACGGAATATCCTCTCGACGCTGCCGCAGCGATGGCAGCGCCAACGTGTAACCGGCCAAGCGAAAATATAAGTCGGATCGAAAGGCTTTTTCACGCACACGCTGCTGCAAATCATGATTGGTGGCCGCGATAATACGTACCTGAACCTGCCGTTCCTGTCTGCCACCCACCGGACATACTTTTCCATCCTCCAATACACGTAGCAATTTTGCCTGCATACTCAATGGCATATCGCCTATCTCGTCGAGAAATAGCGTGCCGCCATCAGCACACTCAAAATAGCCGATACGATCACCCGTGGCACCGGTAAAAGCCCCCTTTACATGACCAAAGAATTCCGCATCAGCAAGATCCGCAGGAATCGCAGAGCAATTAACGGCAACAAATGGCTTGTCACCACGCCGGCCACCAAAATGGATCGACCGGGATATCAACTCCTTGCCGGTGCCACTCTCGCCCAATATCAATACGTTGGTATGGGGCGCCTGTTGCAGGCTTCGAACATCGTCCAACAAATTCACTACCGCCGGCGAACACCCCACAAATGCCTCAATACCCCAGCGACGAGCCTCAGCTTTGGTTAAACTGGAAATCGTTTCATCCGCACGCCGCAACGCCACTTCAACTTGCTGACGAGCCTCAATCTGCGACTGTAATTCGCTGATCAACGTCTGCAATTGCCGATTTTTGTCAGCCAACTCAAGCTGCTGCTTCACGATAGTGATCTGGGCATCGATGCGGGCTCGGACCTCTTCGCGCTGAAGCGGCTTGGTCACATAATCGATACCGCCGGCTTCGAAAGCCTGCAATTTACTTTGAGTATCACTGAGGGCGCTCATAAAAATAACCGGCAAACTCATGCCCTTATGCCGCAGTTGCCGACACACTTCGTAACCATCCATATCCGGCATCATCACATCTAACAAGATGAGGGCTGGCGGATGGCTGGCAACCAGATTCAACGCGGCCTGCCCGCTGGTGGCAACTGAAATATCGTAGCCACTGCCACTGAGATATCCCAGCAGCAAATCCAGATTTTCGGGTTTGTCGTCAACGATGAGCAAGCGTGTACTGTCTGTCATAACGGTCCTCTTAATAAGCCTACAGTATAAGCGCCTATAGGGGATTTTTTACAGCTATAAGCGACCGCTTAATGCATCTTTTATATAACTCATTGATTTTAATAGAACTTAAAGCTGGCAAGCCAATTGCAGTAACTAAAGATAATGACGACTAAGTACGAGGAATACCATGTTAGCCAACCTTCACCAAGACGATTGTCAGGATGACCAATTCCGGGTTCTTTTGGTCGACGACGTGACCGACAACCTCGACGTACTGATTGAACAGCTGCAAAATGAGAATCTGGATCTACTCGTCGCCACCTCGGGTGAAGAAGGCTTGGCCCTGGCCCGGCGCACCAAGCCCGATCTGATACTGCTGGACGTGATGATGCCGGATATAGACGGCTATACCGTCTGTGAACGACTGAAGTGCGATATCACCACCCGCGATATACCCATTGTATTTTTAAGTGCTCAAGACAACGAAAAAAGTGTGGAATATGGCCTCACTATCGGGGCAGTCGATTACATCAGCAAACCTTTCTCACTGCCCATATTGAAAGCGCGGTTACGCAATCACCTCGCACTTAAGCGCAAAAGCGATATGCTGGAAAAACTGGCCTGCATGGACTTTTTAACCGGCGTTGCCAATCGTGGACACTTTGAAATATGCCAACGGCGAGAATGGGCTCGTGCCCAGCGCGACGATAACGACATTTCCTACATCATGATTGATATCGACCACTTCAAAGCCTACAACGACAACTATGGCCACAACGCGGGCGATGATTGCCTACGTATGGTCGCCAGGGCGTTAAATAGTGTTTTTAAGCGCCCATCAGATTTACTCGCACGCTATGGTGGCGAGGAATTTATCGGTATGCTGCCAGGCGTTCAAGCAGCGCAATGCAGAGTAATGGCCGAAAAACTCTGTAACACAGTGCGCGATTTACGCCTACAACATGCCTATTCGTCGGCGTCGCGTTATGTGAGTATCAGCGTAGGCTGGGCCAGCGGCCATAGTAGTCTATGCACCAATACCAATTTGCTAAAATGCGCAGACTTGTTTCTGTACCAGGCAAAACACCAGGGAAGAAATCAGGCTCGGGGCGGCCTATATAATGGATGTTAATACTCCCCTAATACAAAAAGTAAAAACACAAAGTAAAACACCAATATGTTGAGCAAGAGTTTACGTTATGACTAATAACGCAGTCGCGAGGAAGCTAGCTTACTGCCTTCCCTTTACACTATTTACTACACCTGCTGTGCATGCCAGTTTTGACGATGAGCTGCAGGCGCTGCTTGCCGAAGAAACGGCCGTTGCCACGCAACAAAAAATGAATGCCGATTTTGTGCCCGGTATGGTCACCGTACTGCATAGCGACCAATTGCTGGCACGTGGTTTACGCACAGTGAGCGAGGCGTTAAACAGCGTAGCCGGATTTTACAGCACCGTTAACAACCGTGGTGATGAAGTCACCATTGTTCGAGGCATTGGAGCCACATTGCGAGGCACCAACCTGAAAATACTGATCAATGGCGTCAGCGTAAACCGCGCGATTGACAGTTCCGCTGATTGGGCCAAAAGGCTGCCTCTGCGTCAGATAGATCGTATCGAAGTCATTCGCGGGCCTGGCTCAGTTATCTATGGGGAATATGCATTATCGGCAGTGGTCAATATTATTTTGCGCGATGACACATCCGTTGGCTTGGAACTGGGTAATCACCAGCACACTACGATTGATGGCAGCTACTACAAAAACTGGGAAAACGGCAGCATACAAATTAATGCTGCAGCATGGGATGAACAGGCTAGCGGGTTGCCTGCGGCTGCCGACAATTTTTCATTAAACGGTCTTGGCTTCTATCCTGCACAAGTGCACGACCAGGAAAAAGGCGAGCTGTTTGTACTCAATACCCAGTATAAAAAGCTTTCAATGGCCATCACACATAACCATATTAAACGCGGTGCCGGCCATGGGGCAACGGCCAATCTGGGTGATAATACGGCACCTCATGTAGAGAAATACAACTCTCTCACCTTGAAACACGAGTGGCAACTGGCGGAAAACCTGCAAATGAATACCCAATATCATTTGCAACATAGTGATATTGAAATTGGTGAGTATTTACCCATTCCACGAGGTGTTAATCCACCTTTTACTGACGGCCCTATTCTCGTCACTATGTATCGGCAAGACAGCAATGCTGAGTTATCCCAACAGCTGCAAACCGAATGGCATTGGCAATTCAAAAAAAACCACCAATTGTATTCTCAACTAGGCTACAGCCATGTAGAAGTCACTGATTCAAAGCGCTTTAACCGTATTGAAGGCCAACCTGCCATGCAACTGGCGGATGATAGCGCGCTGGTTGCACAAGATGCGCGTCGTAATCTCACCTATTGGGCCCTGCAGGACCAATGGCAGATTGCTGATAACATACAGCTTACCGCAGGCTTTCGTGTTGACCATTACAGTAGCAGCACTTATACCACACCGCGACTTGCAGCCGTCTGGCAATTTACCAATACACAGATTTTAAAGGCGCAATACTCTGAATCATTTCGTCCACCAACGCTGGAACAGGGATCACCGGGCGGCAACAGCTATCCGGGAGCTATGCGCTCTAACAACCTGAAAGAAGAACGTCTATCGTCTCGTGAAATTTCCTATATTTACCACGGCGCCACACAAAATCTTCGTCTGACGGCCTTTGCCACCAACGTAAAAGACGTATTGGAATTTTATTTGCGACCTGGTTCTCCGCCCCTCTGGCGCAACTTTGGTGATTTGCGCACTACCGGCGCCGAAGCCGAATGGCAACAACAGGTTGGACGCAACTGGAAATGGTATGCCAATGCCAGCTATGTAGATGTGGAAGATAGAGCCATGCCAGACGCTACACCGTCCGGCGTGGTTAATTGGCTGGGTGAAACCGGCATACAATGGCAAAGCGACACATGGGGCCAACATAACATCACGCTCAAACATGTGGGTAAACAAAGCGGTTGGGCAACAATTAACAACCGGCTGCAAAATAGCGCCTATTTTTCAGGCTACAACACCCTCGATTATGCGATAACGTTCCCTAACAGCTTTGGTGTGGCCGCACTGCAATTAAGTACTGGTGTGCGTAATTTGCTGGACAAGCAACACCGTACTACGCCTAATCCCAATCAGTATCCAAAGGGTTTAGTTGACGGCGAAAGAACGCTCTGGATGAGAATCAGCTACGAGTATTAAATGATGTACACATTGCGTGTTTGCCGGGCAAGGAAAACCCTGCGAATACTTATTCATACCATAGTCATCATCAGTGTATCGATGTTTACGATGGTATCTACCAGTCTCGTTGCTGACACGTTCAGCGACCGCCGTGTGCATGTCGGTTTAAAGCTTTTTCGTATGCTGATTGCCGCCGATCTCGAGCAGCAAGACAAACTCGATCATAACGGTAAATTTCTTGTGCACCTTATTTACGCGAACGATAGTTTCAGTGCGCAAAAAATGCAGTCGAGTCTGGCAGATGATTTTTCCACGCTCAAAAATCTGTCAACCAATATTACTACCGTGCCGCTGGATACTCAGTTGCGCAGTAACACACCACCAGCGGCCATCTTCATTACTCAGCAGCTCAATCAGCATGAGTTGTTGCAACTACTGACATACTGCAAGCAGCACCGTATCCTGCTATTTTCGCCTTTTGCCGGCGACGTTGAAAAAGGCGTACTCGCCGGTGTGTCGGTAGAAGCGACAATCAAGCCCCTGTTAAACCAAACCACGCTTAATACAAGCAATTTTAAAATAAACGACTTTTATGTGAGAACGGCAAAACTTTATGAATAAGCTATCTCACTGGAAAAATGGTATACGCTATCTGTTGACCAGCTATTGCGTAATATCCATCATTTTTATCGCTCTTTTACTGTTTTGTGTCTTTTCATCTATCAGTTACTGGGAAAATAGTTTACAGCCGCGCCTGTATTTAGCAGCCAAAACACAAGCACAGGTTCTTGCCACATCGCAAATTGAGCGCTTAAGTGTTGCACTGCAATCTAGCCAGCCAGACAAGCTATCCAGCAGTCTTTATAACAGCCTGCAAGAACTGCTTCTGGTTGAGGATCCGGCTATTGGCGGTCACATGATTCTCGGTATTGCCTTGCAGATAGACTATAACCAGATTGACGTTGCAGAAAACAGCCTGAATTTTAAAGAAGGAATTACCCGCTGCGAAAACTGCTTTCACTTCACACTGCCATTACTCAGTGACGATACAATATTGCTGGGCATTGCCGACATCATTGTCAGTGATCGTTATCTGCAAAAAATGATTGCCGACATTCAATCTCCACTGTACATCAACGCGATTATTATTGTGACGTTGGTTTTGGTCGTATGGGCCGTCGTTATCGCACTTTTCCATCGTATTAACCGCGCCAAACAGGCAGTTGAAACCTCAGACCGGGCCAAAACCCGCTTTATGGCCAACATTACCCACGAACTACGCACCCCGCTAAATGCTATTCTTGGTTACGCACAACTGTATAAAAATAACGCAGAACTCAAACAAGATGTCAAAACTGGTATGAATACCATTGATCGCAGCGCTAACCACCTACTACTGATGATCAACGATATACTCGATTTTTCGCGTGGCACAGAACATACACTCACGTTGTATCCAGAACAATTTCCACTGGGTAGCTTTTTAAATAACCTGGTTGAAATGAACCGTGTCAGTGCAAAAATGAAAAACATTGTTTTTGATTACCTGCCAGACACCTCGTTACCCGACAGCATTTATGCCGATGAGAAGCGACTTCGACAGGTTTTACTCAATCTACTTAACAATGCCGTCAAGTTTACAGACACTGGTCGAGTACAGTTTATTGTGAATTGCAGACCAATGGCAAAACAGCAGGCTCAAATTAGCTTTCACATACGTGACAGCGGTATAGGTATTGCCAAGACTGACTTGCAGCAAATCTTTATGCCATTTGTACAATTGGAAAACAAAAAGACCAAAGCTGAAGGCAGTGGGCTAGGGCTTTCCATTACCCAACGCATTCTCAAACAAATGAACTCCACACTACATGTAGAAAGCAAACCGCAACACGGTAGTCATTTTTGGTTTGAACTACGCTTACCCACTGGAACAAGCCATAAGAATGTCGAAAAAACAGAAAATAGAGTGATCAACCCACCCGACGATAACACCTTGATACAATTGACTGAACTGGCAGAACGCCACGACATACTGAAGCTGCGCGCAGCGCTAAAAATACTGGAACAGCAAGAAAGCCTTACACCGTTTTGTGAAGAACTCTCTATTTACCTGCGGCACTATCAATTTCAAGGATTAAGTGAGTGGCTAAAAACTTTCTATAAGAGTTATTAATCATTTATAAGGAAGCTCACTACTATCCCGTTAACTTAAACAAGGCAGGCCTTACCGTAAAGCCTCACGTTGGTCGCCATTCATGACGATGATAATTGTTCAACTTTCAGACCGTAATAACTTGCGGGACTTCGTTGATGATATGACTGCAAAAATACACCATTTCTAGCATTTAGGGGTAGCGAAACTTTCTAGCACGACCTTATCCTGGATGAACGAAGACAAACCATAAAGCACTTTTTGGCCGTTTGTTCTCACGCTCTCAGGGCATGGCTTCGGGGCACAAACACAAAGCAGCACCAGCTTGCAGAAGGTAGTTGTACCACGCCGCCGGTACAGTTTGTGAATCTCACCGTGGTTTATTCAAGTAGGCATGGTTCCTGCACTACTTTGCTGACAACAGAGAGCAAAAGGAGCGATAACGTCAGGGTGGACTATAACTACAGAGGAAAATACCATGCACTTCGACAAAGCCATGATCGATCTGGTCAAGGAAGTTAGACGGCGCGCGCCGTCTGACCTGAAACCTGCGGTAAAGCTGGCAAACCCGGAGCTATTTAACGAACTTCTTAACTATTACCACACCAACAAAGATACCGTCACCAACGCATTGATAAAGGCTTTGTTTGAACATGCAGGAGAACCCTGGATTCAAGCCCTGCAGACCAATACGCAGCCAGAGCAAAAGCATAACACCCACGTGTATCGCGGCCAGATTTCGCAAGTGTCGGTAACCAACCCGTCGGACCAGACAGAAACGATCAAGAAAAAAGCCACCCAACGCATTTATCGGGGACAAGTGATTTACTCTTAAGAAGCACGCCACCATGGGTACCTGCAATGTACTCTTGCACCCTTTTGGTGGCTGTTTTAGCCACGTTGCACACAAATGCTTCAATAGCCTAACGGCGAGCCTCAGCTTTGGTTAAACTGGAAATCGTTTCATCCGCACGCCGCAGCGCCACTTCAACTTGCTGTCGAGCCTCAATCTGCGACTGCAATTCGCTGGTCAAGGTTTGTAATTGCCGATTTTTATCAGCCAGATCTCGCTGCCACTACCCAATAGTAACAACGCTACACCATGAAAAATCCGGAAGCGCCCCAGATTTAAATAACAATCAGGTGATTCGGTAATTCGTTCTTAACAGTAGTGGCCGGAACATTCTGCGCTAGAAGTTTGCCACATGCTTCGATGCACTCAATTAAACCAGCTTGAGTTTGATTGCGTTTTATTGCCGCAGTTAAGTTATCAACGATGCTTTGCCATTGCTCCTGTGTAACATGTTGATTAATGCCTCGGTCAGCAATAATTTCCACATAACGTTCGGCTTCAGCAATAAAAATCAGCACGCCGGATTCAGATACCGTGTGATGTAAATTATTTTCTAAAAATTGCCGCCGCGCCAGGTTTCCCGCTCGCCAACGGCGAACGGCGCGCGGGACCAAACGAAACATAACTAACCTTACTCGCAGAGCGAATGCAAGCACAACAAATACGCAGAGCTGTAATACCAGTAAGTCCAACGTCTCCAACCACATGCCACTCAACCACACACCACCCGGAACCAACAATGCAAGAAGCGCGGCCCATAATGTAGGAATATAACGGTAATCATCGGCCTGGGTTGCCAGTACAGCAACCAACTCTGCATCCGTACTTTTTTCAACGGCTTGAATTGCGTCATTCACCGCCGTTAAATCTTTCTCAGCTATTATTCCCATTACCATCCCCCTGATGCACCGCCACCGCCAAAACTGCCACCGCCGCCACTAAAGCCGCCGCCACCAAAACCACCGCTACCAAACCCACCACCACCGCCAAAACCGCCTCGGTAACGGGAACCGGATACAGCAGCAGGAAGGAACAACCCAGCCATGGGCCAGAAAAATAGAACCAATAATATCAACAGCCAAAATTTATTGGATTTAATCGATTTGCGCGGTTGTTTAACAACATACTGGCCACCCAAGGCCTCTATGATGGCACTAACCCCGGCATCAATGCCTTTTTCAAACTGACCTTTTTTAAACGCGGGTTCTATCACTGTGTGAATAATATTGCTGCTAATCGCATCGGTCAGCAGCCCTTCTAACCCATAACCCACTTCAATGCGAATCTTACGCTCTGCACGGGCAACCAATAGAATTACACCATTGTTTTTGCCCTTCTCGCCAATTCCCCAATGACGCCCTAACTGATAACCAAATTGCGCGATGGGATAACCCTGTAAATCCTTGACGGTGGCGACAACGATTTGATTACCTGTAGCGTTTTCATGCGTCTGCAATTGCTGGATAAGCTGGGTTTCTGCGGGTGCCGAAAGAAAAGCCCCGTCATCAACAACCCGACCTGTCAACGCTGGAAAGGCCGGTTCAGCATAACTGTTCGCAATCGCCAGCAAACTGACGCTCAAAATAATAACTAACCCAAGCCGCTGCCAAGCCGTTATTGGCGAACGGTGCGATGGCAAATGCAGAGCCTTAATCAAACTTCACCTCCGGCGCAGCTTCGGCGTTTTCCGACGTTGCTTCATAGTTGTCACGAACGGGCATATCGCTATACAAAATGCCATGCCATATTTTACCGGGAAAAGTTCGAATCTCGGTGTTGTATTGCTGTACAGCCGCAATAAAATCACGCCGCGCAACGCTAATGCGATTTTCAGTACCTTCCAGCTGTGATTGCAGGGCTAAGAAATTTTGATTGGACTTCAACTCAGGATAGCGCTCTACCACAACCATTAAACGGCTTAATGCACCACTTAACTGTTGCTGTGCCTGCTGAAACTGCTGCAATTTTTGCGGATCATTAATTAAATTGGAGTCCACTTGCATGGACGACACTTTTGCCCTGGCTTCCGTTACCGCCGTGAGAGTTTCGCGTTCCTGTTTGGCATAGCCTTTAACCGTCGCCACCAAGTTGGGCACCAAATCGGAGCGGCGTTGATATTGATTTTCCACCTGCGACCAGGCCGATTTAACCTGCTCATCATAGGTAGGAATATTATTTATTCCACAGGCTGACAGAAACAAACAGATGGTTACTAACAGTGTTATGCGTTTAAACATGACCTCATCCTTAATTTAATCAATAAACACAAAAAAACCTCAATGCAATTAAACAAAAAAGCAATTTATGCGCTGTCTTTTTATAGAAACAATTGGGTAGCGAAATTATTGTACCGTTTTGCTGTAACGAGCTGACGAACCTTTATAAACGGCTTCCTTAAAATTAGCATCGTCGCCGCGCCGGTTTTATATTAGAAAAACAAATTTTTCAGGCACTCACCTGGCTCGTCTGCACGCATAAATGCTTCGCCAACCAGAAACGCATGTATTCCGCGGTCACGCATGGCCTGTACATCGTCGCGGGTGTGAATACCGCTTTCTGTTACCACCACACGATCTTGCGGGATCATGGCCTGTAAGCGGTAAGTGGTTTCAAGACTGGTTTCAAAGGTATGCAAATCGCGATTGTTAATGCCAATCAACTGATTGTCGAGCTTCAAGGCCAACGCCAGCTCAGCTTCGTTGTGTACCTCAATCAATACATCCAGACCCAGTTTTACCGCCAATGCATGCAGGCTGTTCAATTTTTCTTCGCTAAGGCACGCGGCAATCAACAGCACACAATCGGCGCCCAACACCCGCGACTCGATTATCTGGTATTCGTCGACCATAAAGTCTTTACGAATTACCGGCAGAGTGACGGCGTTGCGAGCCTCACGCATATAAGCATCGGCACCTTGAAAGAAATCCACATCAGTCAACACCGACAAACAGGTTGCACCACCCGCTTCATAACTTTTGGCAATCTGTACAGGATGAAAATCTTCACGAATCACGCCCTTACTGGGCGAAGCTTTTTTGACTTCGGCAATCACCGCCGGTTGTTTTAACGCAACCTTGCTGGCGATAGCGTTAGCAAAACCTCGGGTAGGCGGTAGGCCCGCCAGATGTGCTTGTAAATCGGTAATAGAGGCCTGTTTCTGACGCTCGGCAATTTCTTCGAATTTACGATCGATAATCTTTTTCAGCACCGTTGGCGTAGACATGGGTAAAACCTTAATCGCGTTATTGATTAACCTGAAACTCAGTAAATGCTGCCAGCTCTTTAATTTTTTCTGCTGCCAAACCACTGGCGATGGCATCTTGCGCCATGGCAACGCCTTCATTGAAACTATCGGCTACACCACTGACATAAATAGCAGCACCGGCATTGAGAGCAATCATGTCACCGGCTTTGGCTGCCATAGGGCCTTTTTTGCGGCCTAATGCATCTAAGATCAGAGCCAGCGATTCTTCTGCCGTTTTGACCTGCAGCCCATCGAGCGATTGCTCGGCAATGCCAAAATCGGAGGGGCGAATAACATATTCAGTGACCACACCGTTTTTCAATTCGGCAACGTGTGTTTCACCGGCCAGCGAGATTTCATCTAACCCCTCAGCCGAATGCACCACCATCACGTGTTCGCTACCCAGGCGATTAAGCACTTCAGCGAGAGCGCGACACAAGCCATCATCGTAAACACCTAATACCTGACGCTTGACACCCGCGGGGTTGGTCATGGGCCCTAACGCATTGAATACCGTGCGCAAGGCAAGCTCACGGCGTGGCCCCACGGCGTATTTCATAGCCGAGTGATGTGCCGGGGCAAACATAAAGCCCACCCCTACATGTTCAACACAGCGCGCTACCTGCTCAGGCGAAATGCCCAGCTTTACGCCAGCTTTTTCGAGCAGGTCGGCACTGCCGGAAGAGCTCGATACCGACCGGTTACCGTGTTTGGCAACATGGCCACCGGCGGCGGCAATCACAAAGCTACTGGCCGTCGACACATTAAACAGGTTGGAACCGTCACCCCCAGTGCCACAAATATCCACCAGGTTGGACGCATTCACCGACACCGATTTCGCCAATGCGCGCATCGCTTTTGCCGAGCCGGCAATCTCGTCGATGGTTTCACCTTTCATGCGCAGCCCCATCAGCAAAGCCCCTATTTGGGCTTCTGTCGCGTTGCCGGTCATAACTTGGTTCATGACGGTAGCCATGTCGTCCATGCTCAGGCTATTGCCTTCTACGATGGAGGCCAGCGCTTGTTTAATATCCATGGAGTGCCTCATTACTGCTCTAAAAAATTACGCAACAGGTCGTGCCCGTGTTCAGTCATGATGGATTCCGGATGAAACTGCACACCTTCAATCGCGTATTCTTTGTGCCGCACGCCCATGATCTCATCCATTTGTCCGTCGTCAGTTTCTGTCCAGGCAGTGATTTCCAAGCAGTCTGGCAAACTGGCTTTTTCAATCACTAACGAGTGATAACGGGTTGCCTGGTAGGGATTTTTCAACCCGCGGAACACACCCGTATTTTTATGGAACATGGGCGACATTTTACCGTGCATAACCTGGCGTGCACGTACAATCTTGCCACCAAATGCTTGCCCAATACTCTGGTGGCCCAGGCAAATGCCCAAAATAGGTATACGGCCTTTAAACGCCTGTATGGCAGCTACCGACACGCCCGCTTCGTTAGGCGTGCAGGGGCCAGGCGAAATCACCAGTTTTTCTGGCTTAAGGGCCTCTATTTCCTCCAGAGTGAGTTCGTCGTTGCGTACCACATTTACATCAGCTTTCAATTCGCCGAGATACTGCACAACGTTATAGGTAAACGAGTCGTAGTTATCGATCATCAACAGCATGGTGTAATCCTCTTTATAAGACCATATCAACGGCGCGAAACGTAGCGCGTGCTTTGTTCATGGTCTCTTTCCATTCAAGGGCGGGTTGCGAATCAGCAACCACACCGGCCCCCGCCTGGATATATAACGTTTGATCTTTAATAACTGCAGTACGAATGGCAATAGCGGTATCCATATTGCCGCTCCAATCGATATAACCTACGGCACCGCCGTAGATACCGCGTTTGTAGGATTCCAACTCATCGATGATTTCCATCGCGCGTATTTTCGGCGCACCCGACAAAGTACCAGCGGGCAAGGCAGCACGAAGTACGTCCATTGCGCCCAAGCCCTCTTTAAGCCTGCCTTTTACGTTTGAAGTAATGTGCATCACGTGAGAGTAACGCTCTACCATCATTTTCTCGGTAACGGTTACCGAACCAATTTCACTCACGCGGCCGGCATCGTTACGCCCCAGATCAATCAGCATCAAATGCTCAGCAATTTCTTTGGGGTCGTTAACCATTTCTTTTTCCAGCGCCAGATCTTCTTCTGGGGTTTTACCACGACGGCGAGTACCGGCAATGGGGCGCACAGTGACTTCACCATTTTCCAAACGCGCGAGAATCTCGGGGCTGCTACCCACTACATGATGGTCACCCAGATCCAGAAAATACATGTACGGAGATGGATTGAGATGACGCAGGGCGCGGTATAGGTTGATAGGCTCTGCCGTGAATGGAATCGACAGCCGCTGTGAAATCACCACCTGCATAATGTCACCAGCCTGCACGTAGGCTTTGATTTTTTCTATCGCTGCGTGAAAATTCTCTTCACCAAAACTCGATGCAAATTCGCTCTCGCGCACCGGAGCCTGTGGATTAATCGCAGGTAACGCCGGTACCGCGTTGTGCAGTTCTGCTTCCAGTGCATCAAGTCGGGCAATGGCTTTATCGTAGGCCTGATCAATCTCTGGGTTGGCGTGCACAATAAAAATCAGTTTGCCTGCCAGGTTATCGAATACCACCACTTCATCAGATACCATCAACAGAATATCCGGTGTATGAATCGTATCAGTATTCACACTGGCGTTTAATTTAGGCTCCACATAACGCACACAGTCATAGCCGAAGTAGCCAACCAGGCCACCACTGAAGCTGGGCAAACCGTCCAGATCTGGCGCGCGGTAACGCGCCTTAAACTGCTCTACAAAGGCCAGCGGATCGTGGCTTTGTAGGGTTTCAACCACTTCACCATCTTTCTCGATGGTAATCTGCTCACCAAATACCTTCATGATGGTGCGCGCGGGCATGCCCAGTATGGAGTAACGCCCCCATTTCTCACCACCCTGCACAGATTCAAACAAGTAGGAATAGGGCCCACGGGCCAGTTTTAGATAGCTGGAAACAGGTGTTTCCAAATCAGCCAACACTTCTCGTACAACCGGAATACGGTTGTAGCCCTGGGCAGCCAATTGGTTATATTCTTGCGGCGTCATTGATCTTTCCTTACAACGGCTGGGCGATGCAATTGCTCAAACCCGTTATTAAATGGTTCTTTGAACCGATGAAAATGCCTTGAATGGCAGTTACAGAGTCTGGCCGACAGGCAGCCAGCAGTGAACCTAGCGACGCCATCGCCAAGTTGAGGGAAAGGGAATCTGGGTCTGAGCCAGTGTTGTCACGTGTGGTCTCCAGCGAGCCGAATGTAAGAAATAGTAGGTATAGGCGGCCCGTTAATGGGGCTTAAGTTTAACCACAAAACTATCGAGTGTACAGACCGCAAACCACTCGAATTCCCCCCTTTAGCCATGGCCACTTGTTGCTAACAGACCAATCGTGAAGCCATGAATAACCGGTTGGCGAGTCTGCCGCCAAAATTTGCCTATAGGTGCAAAATAAATCTTGCCAAGGCTCAAATTGCGCTATATATAGCGTGCAAGTTTGCGATGACTTATCAGCCCCATGCAACCTGCCAAAAACCCAGTTTTATTACCGTTATGGTACCTCGCATCTAGACCCATCAAGGAGGCCTAACCCAAGCCTGTTGGAGCACACCAATGACCGAAGCCACACAGCCTGATACGGCGTTACCACAGCCATTGATCGACCTTCTCTCTTCGCTGATTCGTAACCCCAGCGTCGTCGGCGCAGAACATTCTTTCTTTCGTATTCTCCAGCGTGAACTCGAAGAGCGCGGGGCAAGGGTAACGTGGTACGAAGGTCTTCTGGTGGCGCAAGGCAGCAAGCCCAACGGGTTGATGCTGTCGGCCCACGCTGACCGTCACGGGTTAATCTGTACCGGGCCTAACGAGTTTCAGTATGCAGCTTTTGTATCGGGTGCCCGCTCCGACTTGCTGGGAAACTCCGTAAGCGAAGAACTGATGCGCAAGGTGGTAGGCCGTTTTCCAGAACAGGCAGTGTATGCGTACGAACCTTGGTCAGGGGTCTACCGTGGCAATGGCAAAATCAAACAAGCGTATATTTGCGAATACCGCAACAACCTGATTTTCGAACTGGAAGGGCTTGAACACCTGATAGCCGGTACACCGGTAGCGTTTCTCGATCGTTTGAAGGTGACAGACGAGGCCCTCGTAGGCCAGCTTGATAACATTCTTACCATTGCTATTTTGGTATACCTGTTTGAACTTGGATTTGAAGGCACTGCGTTTTTTACCGCACAAGAAGAAGCCGGCAAAAGCTGGCGCTACCTGCTGGAATGGTTTCGCCGCTTTGGCAAAGGCACCAACCAGCTGATTGTCGTCGATACCAGTCCCTACTCCGATTTCAACACTGCCAAAGAACAAACACTGGTGCTGCGCAATCGTGATGCTAACGCCGAATTCGACAAATCATTAACGGCTGCCCTATATAAGCTGTGTCAGCGAATGGCGATCAAAACGCAATTTAAAGACGAGTATGTAGCGCAACAAAACCAACTGCTGAAAGCAGGAGAAAAGTCCGCCTCATTGGGATCAACCGAAATGGGGCGAATCATTTCAGCCTCTAACGGTTTAGTCACTGGCACAACCTTACAGATTCCAACGTCGGGGTATCACACACTGGCTGAGTCGGCCCCGAAACAATCAGTGGCAGCTTTTATCGACGTATTGATTCAGCTGGCAAAGCAAAGCGCCTAAGCTCGGCATCCGGAGCATTTTATGTATACCACGCTAATTATCGTAGACGATCCATCACTGGTATTTACCAGTGGCGCACTCAAGGTTATTTCGTTCGAGCAGTATTTGCACGAATACCCCAAGCGTAACGAACGCAAAACCCGCATTATCAACCTGTGCGATACAGAACATTATTTGAGTAAAGGGTATTACTGTTCATTACTGGCCGAAGCCCGTCAGCATAAAGCTTTACCGAGCGTGAGTACGATTAACGAACTGCGTGAAAGCTCTCATGCCGAAATACTCAGTACCGAACTGGATTCATTGCGCAAGCTGGTGCCAAACACGGGCGATACCAAGGAATACCTCTATTGCTTTGGCTACGCCAGTGACCCCAGCCTACGCAAACTGGGCCAACGCTTATTTAATTTGCTTCCCACCCCAATCATGAAACTGGTGCTGCAAAACCAGGATGGACACCTCAAAGCCAATATCGAACGTTATGCGTTTGCGCGCCTTACCGAGACAGAAAACCAGACCTTTTTGGAGCAATTAACCCACTTCACCCAACTGATATGGCGTTCGCCCAACGCAAAAAAACGCCAGCGTTGGGACATGGCCATTCTGATAAACCCCGAAGAACCTTCACCACCCAGCGACAAAGAAGCCCTTAAGCGGTTTATTAAAGCAGCAGAGAAATGCGGCATTCAGGCCGAAACCGTGACCAGCCGCGCGCTGGAAAATATTGCACAATACGATGCATTGTTTATTCGTGAAACCACCGCCATTGATCACCCTACTTACCGGTTGGCCCGCAAAGCCGAAACGGCAGGCCTGGTGGTTATGGATGATCCCACATCAATTTTACGCTGCTGTAATAAAGTATTTTTGCATGATGCCTTCAGCTACCAGCACGTACCCAGTCTCAAAACCCATGTAATCTCCAACTCTAGCGAAGAAACCCTGAATAATATTGAACACGAATTCACTTACCCGATTGTGATCAAAATGCCGGAAGGTTCGTTTTCAAAAGGGGTTTATAAAGTTACCAACCGCGAGGAACTGCAGAAAAAGCTGGCCGAACTGTTCAGCGAAACGGCATTGGTATTAATTCAGGAATATCTATACACCGAATTCGACTGGCGCATTGGTGTACTTAACAGCCGTGCCATTTATGCCTGCCGTTACCACATGGCCCGTAACCATTGGCAAATTTACAATCACTCGTCAAAACGTTTTAACTCGGGAGGCTTTGAAACCCTGCCCACTTTTGAAGTACCAAAACCGGTACTGGATGTCGCCCTAAAAGCCAGTGCCATTATTGGCAAAGGCTTATATGGCGTAGATATTAAACAGAAAGGCCAGCAGGTTTATGTGATTGAAGTGAACGACAATCCCAGCATTGAACACAAAGTGGAAGACCTTTATCTGGGTAACGAACTGTACATGCAAGTAATGCAAGAGTTCGCTTTGAGATTGGAAAAACGCGGGCGCTAAACCCGCGCTTTAAGCCATTAACATAGAACGCGATTACATCGTCGCGATTTGAACAGGCTGGTGTTGGCGAAACAAGGTACGAAGCTCTGCCATCGACGACACTTCACGTACTTCCAGCTGCGCAAAAGGATCACTGCCTGCGGCATCAAGACGGCCCGGCATTTTTTCGTCGATTAAGGCTTTTAATGCTTGCTTATCAACATGGCCATTAGTCGCCACGCGTGCTTTTTCTTCGTCGGTCATTTGATAGGCGAGCCCACCGGGCAAATAGATAGTGCCGTTAGCAAAATCTACTGCAAATGCCACAATACCTGGTACCAGAAACAGCAAAAGGCCAGCTGCGTCTAACAAGACAACCGCAGGATCTAAACGCCCATCGGCTTGCCCTTTACGCTCTGGGTACAGCAACGTTCCGCACCCCGCCAGATTAAGAATCAAGATGCTGCATAAACCCATACTCAATAACGTTTTCATACTGTCTCCCCTCTTACTGATTATTGATGTGTTAAAACAGATTGTTCGTTTTTTTGCAGCCATTGGCTCACTATTGTTTGCAGAAAAGTTAATTGGTCTTTTACCTGCTGCTTTTCTGCATCATTCAAGGGCTGATAACCACGGGCGTAAGGCCAGCCGTATCCCCAGCGATAACCGGTTGGAAAATACGCCGAGCCACCTAACTGCACACCCTGGTACATAATAGCAGCTACGTCGCTGTGCCCCAGCTCGGCAACACATTGGCGCAACGCCGCATCTGCTTCGTCTTTCTCGGCCAGTGAACCACCTTGCCAGTATGCAATATCATGGTGGATACAACAGTTAAGCCAGTCGCTTCCCTCTATACCCAGGCCATCGGGGAAAAAACTGCAGCCATCTGAGGTGAAGGGTTTTAGGGACGCGGCCTTGGCGGCGCCAGCTATGATGCATAAAGCAATGATAATCACATAGTGTTTCATAGGGGTACAGCCGTGTTATTCGCTACTCGTAACGCAATGGCACAACGCAGTCGACTGCGACCAAACAATGTCATTTTGGCAAAGTCTGCACGAGCGATCGGCACATGTTGATAATCCACTGGCAACGGGTGCGGCAGATCTTCATTCAGATCGGGGTCGTGCAGGTAAAAGCACAGGTCATCCATACCTGTTACAACTACCCAGTGCGGCGTTTTTTTGCCGTCTAACCGATAAGTGCTGATCAACACCAATACCGCCCAGCCTTCGCGCAAACAGGTTTCGATATCATCCTGCGTGACATCTTGATATCGAATATCGACATGTTCTTCACGGGCATGCTGATTAAACTGCTGATCGACCAGCGTCATAATATTTTTTTTACTTTCTGAACGCACCCCTTCAATAAACAACGGGTTATGCGTATTGAGGTACACACGAGTTTCAAAACCGCGCTTGCGCGAAGAAATCCCCAACCCTAACGGATGGCAACCACCGTGGCCCGAGGTCATAAAAATCGTGGTGGCTTCGCGCCACAGATCCAGCTCAAGCGCCTGACTCATGGTCACGCGATCAGTTTGGCTCGCCATGGCCATCATCAGCGCGGCCGGGCCACAGGTAAAGTCCGTGGTCTGTTGATGCCACGGCACATTCTGCATTAATGAATGTTGCGAGGCGGTACGAATACGCTTTTGCATACGTAACGCATTACTGTGGTCTTCGTAGTAATCGCTGTCTTCACCAAAGGTACGATAACCCATCTGTTCGTAAAGCTTAATTGCCCCCAGATTTTTTTGGCTCACTTCAAGACGCATATATAAACGCCCATCTTCCACGGCGATATTTTCCATCGCCTGAATAAGTAACTGTGCCAAACCCAGGCCGCGAAAATCTGGCAGAATCGCTAACGAATACAAACGGGCCAAACGTGTGCCTTTGTTTAACAGTATCAAGGCATAACCCACTACGGCATCATTAACTATAGCCACATGCAATGCACCGTTAGGGGCTTTTACCCAGTGACGGAAGCGCCTGCGATTTAAACGGTCGTTGCGAAAGCACGCCTGTTCAATCGTCACCAGAGAGTCCAAATCGGCTTCTTTAGCAACGCGTAATTGAGGAACTACCTGCACGGCACAGCCCTTTTCGGATAGATCTGACGAGGCAGCATCACCCCTGCGAGATGGTAACAACCGGTTTATACCCAAGCCTTTAATACAGCCTCGGCCACTTGCCAGACGCGAAACAATACGCCCTGACGCCATAATTTATCAGCTGGGCAAAAATGTTCGAGCATGGCATCGCGCTGTAACCCATAGGTGGCAGGCAATTGGCGGATGTCTGACAGGTTACGCCAAAATGCGTGATCCTGAAGAATCACATCAAACGGCCCCGTACCATGATTACCAAACTCCAGCGGTAAAAAACAACCCTTGTCGTTAATAATACGGTGCCAATAGTAGTCGAGCAGACCAAATTTGGGTACAGAATATGACCCGCCAACGTCGGTAATGGCCACTGATTAGCGCCAGCTCATCAGCGATCTGCTGTAACCAATGCGCTGCACGCCCAGGCTGGTTACCGCCATAGAAAGGCGCCCAGCATCTTCATACTGCCCGCTGCTCACAGCCTGATCGCCCATTGCGGCAGCTGTTGCGCCAGTGACGCCCGTGCTTCACGTCGTTCGGTGATGGCTTCATGTTCGTAGCAACGGCGCACGGCGGCATAGTGCGGGTTGACTGGGGACAGCTGATTAAAATCGATAAAGTTGCGGTTAATATCAATGCCTTGCTCATCGCAACGGCGAGCCCACTGCATTCCCCACGGGTTTAACGCATGAATCATTAGCACGGCAGTATTACCTGGCAAAAATGATGCAGGCCAGTTCGCCAATAAAAAGCTTTAAATCGCACTGCCGCAGTAACCTTCAACACCATGAGTCGCACTGATCAGTACCAGCACGCGTTTGGCCTTGGCTGGCCCCAACCATACATGGTTTGGGCTCGGCTCACTGGCAGGCAAAGAGGGTTATCAGGCCGGGTTACGCCTGTGCGCTGTCGAACATAATGATTAAAGGTGGTAAACGCTGAAGAAAAATCAGAAGCGAAAAATGCTGAACAAGCGTCAGCGGAAAAATCTGCGGCCATACACAACCACAAACCTCATATCAGAGTAGATAAGGCTGCAGTGTATGCGTATTTTATAGCGCTTACCAGAATTATTGAGCCCCATCGGCCAGCAACCAACGGCAGTTATTTTTCGACAACATCAATGGCCGTTTGTTGCTCCACAAAATCACAATATTCAGAGAACGGCATCGGTTTTGCCAATAGAAATCCCTGCGCAAATTCGCATTGTTTGTCGGTGACCAAATCCAGCTGAGCCTGTTTTTCAATCCCTTCTATCACCAGCTCAAGCCCGAGGGTTTTAGCCATTTTCAGCAGTACGTAGAGAAGCGTGCGATCTTGCTCTGAATCCAGCAGGCCCGCGATGAAACTCTTATCAATTTTCACGATATCAACCGGGTATTGGCGTAAATAATTGATACCGGAATACCCGGTACCAAAATCGTCAATCGCTAGTTTAAAGCCCTCCGCTTTAATCCGATTGATCTTTTCAACCTGGGTTTTGTCATCATTCATCAACAACGACTCAGTGATTTCCAGGGTAAAATCTTCAGGCTCAAGCTGGTAACTGCGCACTATGGGCATCCACTGGCGCAACGTTGCATCATCGCAGAACTCGTTGGTACTGCGATTAACCGATACATGAACAAAAATACCCCGCTCGCGCAGCTTAACCATGTCCTGACAAACGCGGTGCAATACCCATAACCCCAACGGACGAATAAAGCCGCTTTTCTCGGCTACGGGGATAAAGTCCATGGGGGAAATCCAGCCATTATCTGGATGCTTCCAGCGCAGCAAGGCTTCGCACCGGCTAAACTCGCCAGTGCGTAAATCCATAATGGGTTGATAAAACACATCAAACTGCCTGTCTTCCAAGGCCACTATCATGTCGTGATACAACTGCACATGGCGATCGGCTTGGGCGCGCAGTGACAGGTTGAAAAAGTGAAATGTATTTTTTCCGGTTTCTTTGGCGGCGTACATGGCACGATCTGCATGCTGCAATAACGACACCGCATCAAGGCCGTCCTGAGGAAAAAAAGCCAAGCCAAGGCTAACGGTAATTTTTAGCTCGTAACGGCCAACACTGAAAGAGTTCGATAATTCGTGAATCAGCTTTTTAGCCCACAATTCTGCCTGAGCTGGGTCACCCATACCCGACAAAACCACCACAAACTCGTCTCCCCCCAAGCGAGCCAAAAAATCGCTGGGACGCAAACCACTCTGCAATCGCTGCGCGGCACCGACCAACAGCTCATCACCCAAGTTATGGCCAAGACTGTCGTTGATGTCTTTGAAATTATCGATATCGATAAAAATCACACAAAACGGCTCTTCTTCACCGGCACTCAAATAGGTTTTTCGTTTGAGCAACGCACTAAGCTGCAACCGATTGGGTAGGCCAGTGAGGTAATCATGTGTGGCATGCCGACGCATTTCGTCGAGATGCGCACGGCGATTCTGCCGGTTGCGCAAAAGAAGAAAGACTACCAGACACGCCAGAATGGTCAGCAGTGTACCCACCACAAAAATACGCGCGGCTACATCAGTGCCTACCCGCCAACCAGCTTTTGGAACGACCCCTACCTGCCACGCACCCGATGGCAACCGCACAGGTATAATGACCGGGCTGTCATTAAACACTTGCTGATCGCCATAGACGGCCTGTTCCACTTCACCCGTGGCACTCAGGCGACGAATACCGACGCGTTCGTCACGTTCCAGTTCCATGAGCTCGGCAGCATAGAGAACCTCTTCAAAGTTGAGTACTACCGCAATAATGCCCCATAGCTGAGTTTTCTCGCTGTCCAAATACACCGGGTTGCGCACTATCAGCGCCCTGCCACCCTGCACCAGATCAACCGGACCGGACAATATCGGGCCTTTTGCGTCGAGTGCCTCTTGCACTTCAGCATACTGAGCCGGCACATTGCGATAATCCAAGCCAATCGCTGATGCGTTGCCCTCTAGCGGACGCACGTAATGAATAACAAGATCTTTTGCCAGCGCTACATGCCGTATCTGTGACTCATTGGCAATTAACGTATCGATCACATAATTAATGTGCTCGATATTGAGAACAGGCTGGTAACGGATTTCAGCCGCCAAGCCCTGAGCAGCAAACACCGCCGTGCCGATCAGGCTTTCGATTCGAGCAATATGAGGAAATGTATGCCCCTGGGTATGCATTTTGGCATGGTGCAGGCTGTACCGGCTCTCTATCTGGTATACCGCAAAGGTTGCCAATAATCCGCTGATAAACGTCAGTATCGTAAGGCTGTATAGCGCCTTTTTCATAAAAACCCTGTTGAATATCGACTCATCAAACTACACGCTGCCATCCGGTGCGCATGAAAGGCCGGTAGATACTGGCTCATTTAAAGTAGTTGTCATTACAACAGGCTGGCTAGTGTCGCGACAACTGCCTTAGGATTATAGCCGCTCAAATCTTCACCGTGAGCATAACCATAAGATACTGCGATAGACGGCACCCCGGCACGCGCTGCCGCCAGCATGTCATTTGCCGAATCACCCACCATTAAAGCCTGCGCAGGTTCCACCCCATAGGCAGACAGGCAATGCAGCAAGGGCAAAGGGTGTGGTTTTTTCTCCGTCAGGCACTCGCCACCGAGCACGCTGGAAAAATACTCTGCAATATTCAAGCGCTGCAAAATAGCGGGTACGAACTCTTTAGGTTTGTTGGTGACCACTACCATGGTGACCTCTGCCTGGTGAAGGTATTCAAGAAAAGCACGTACGCCATCGAACAAACGAGTTTTGTCACTGCAACACGCTGCATAGTGGTGTCGAAAACGGGCCACAGCACTATTTAAGGTGACCTCGTCGAGCGTCTCCTGAGGCGCAGTCGCTGCCAGCGCACGCTCTACCAGTGCCCATTGGCCATTACCCACCCAGGTGCGAACCTGGGCCTCGCCCACGGGGTTGCGCCCTAAGTCTGCCAGCATACGGTCAATAGCATCGGCCAGATCAGGCACGCTGTCGACCAGCGTACCGTCCAAATCAAACATCACCAGTAGAGGTAACGCACCGTTCTCGAATAGTGCTTTAAGGCTCACCGGTTAACCCATCTTGGCCAGTGCCAGCTGCTCACGCATGGTTGCAATCACGGCCGCGTAATCAGGTTTGCCAAAAATTGCCGAGCCCGCGACAAACGTATCAGCACCCGCCTCAGCAATTTCTCTGATGTTATCGGGCGTCACACCACCATCGATTTCCAGCCGAGTGCTCAACCCCTGGCTATCGATAGCGGCACGGGCCTCGCGCAACTTGTCGAGCGTGTATGGAATAAACTTCTGACCGCCAAAACCTGGATTAACCGACATCAACAACAACATATCCAGCTGTGGCAGAACATGCCTCACAACATCCAGGGGCGTTGCCGGATTGAGTACCAATCCGGCTTTACAGCCTGCATTTTTAATGATTTGCAGTGATCGGTCGATATGTTTGGAAGCCTCCGGGTGAAAAGTGATATAGGTGGCACCGGCATCGATAAACTGGCTGATCAGATCATCAACTGGCTCAACCATCAGGTGCACATCAATCGGAGCCTCAATGCCATGCTTACGCAAGGCTTTACAGACCATTGGACCAATGGTCAGATTAGGCACGTAATGGTTATCCATTACGTCAAAGTGCACAATGTCTGCACCCGCCTTTAAAACATTGTCGACTTCCTCACCTAGACGGGCGAAATCGGCGGATAAAATAGACGGAGCGATCTGAAAGTTTTGCATAAGACACCTTGAAAGCTGGCTAAACCGGGATAGACAGAACACTGACACCAACAACCTGTGAGGGCTAAAAGGTTAACAGTGTAAAAACCGCACATTGTACTTTATGCAACAGACGCACCCAACTATTAACACGACTAACACGGCAATCATTCGTGCTGGATTAAGGAATGCCTGATTAATGTTGTCGGCACAATCAGCGCAAGGCAAAAACGACCGAGTAAGCGCAGTTTAAACGCAGGTAATGAATCAGAGGCTCTTTAATATTACAGCGCACTATTATTACAGGACACCATGTTGAGTAAGCAACCTATCCCATCAGCGTTTTTTTTCTTACTGGTCGTTCTGGCTGCCGCAATGCCTCAATTTGCCAGTGCCCAGCAACCCACACCGGCAACAACTGACAATACAGAAACAGCTCCCACTGACACAGCCACCACACCGTCACACCGTGTTCCACCGCCCGACACACAAGCAGATACCATTGCCGCTGTTGCGGCAGACGCCAACGCGGGCCAGATTGTCTGGCTGAACGACAACAAGGGTAAGTTTCTCGCCCTGTTCGAACGTGACCGCTCCGGTGATCCACAAGGTGCCATATTGATTCTGCACGCAGAAGGCCAACACCTTAACCTGAACCAAAGTACCCAGTCCCTGCGATTAGCATTGCCCGAGTGGGGCTGGGCCACACTGACTATTGAATTGCCCGACCCGCTACTACCCAGTGTTCCACCGCGGCCAAAGCCCGAGGAAATCCAGGCAGAGAAGACACCACCAAATGACGAGGCCAGCCCATCCAACGAGGACGCTGCCGACCCATCGACAAATACAGCAGCGGCAAGCGCCCCCGCGCCCGCAGAGCAAACGACAGAAGAAGCACCCCGCCCTGAACCGGCAGATCCCGAGCCAATTGCTCAAGCCAGACTTAAAGCTGCGGTGAATTATTTGCACGAACAGGGCCAATTTAACCTCGCGATGATCGCCATCGGGGTGAATGCTGCGCGGGGAGCTTATTTTATGAAGCAGATTTCTCCAGCAAAAGCAGAGCCCTCCGACCCACGGGAAAAAACCTTTCAAACACTGGTGATAATCAACCCGCGTCACCAGCTGCCAACCCACCAGTCCACCATAAACCCTGAATTACCGGAGTCACTCGCTGACCCTAGCACCCCGATATTAGACATTTACGAAGATACCCAGATCAATGAAATACTCGCCAAACAACGGCTGGATCAGGCAAAACGCAAAAAAATCACCGCCTACCGCCAAATTGCCCTCGCGGATCTGGATTCACCGGATAGCACCAGCCATGACCGACTGATTCGATCCATTCGCGGATTTCTGCGCAGACACATGCGTGGCATGGAGCTACCTAACAGCAAAGTTGGCCAATAATCCTCGCGCCACTGAAAAATTTCACCCCAATTGCATCCCCCAACGACCTATCAATACCACGAAATGCTTTTTTAGCGTTCAAAGGCTCAGCGGAATCACGTAGAATCTGCCACTTATTTTTGCCAGTGCCTTTTTGTTGTTAGCGCCCAGGGCAATCGACCACCCGCGAGTTTTTACGGAACATCACTATGCCAGATTGGACAAACGCGATGCCAACGCACCTCTCTATACGCTGCAAGCGCTACTCCAAAGTTTTCTGGCCTCTTGCCGTATCGCCTCTTGTACTGAGTGCTGTGCTATACACAGGTAGCAGCCAAGCAGACACTTGGCGCTGCACTGCCAACGCTGCAGGTGACGGCTGGGATTGCACTGAAACCGTTAAGTCGCGAAACCCGCAAACGGGACAAAGTGTTCCTCATTCACTGGATTGGGTGCCGGAAGCACAGTTAACCGACGCACAAAAAACATTGGTGCTGCCCAACTGCTGCGGCGCTTTCATCGCCCCAGAAAGAACCGACCCAGAAGCCAAAATGAACCCGGCAGAAGCACCCATGCGGGCCAATGCCGACCGTTCGGAATGGAAAAACCAATCGCTAGCCACCCTCGACGGCAGCGTGGTAGTAACACAGGGCTACCGCCAACTGAAGGCCGATCACGTGATCAGCGATCAGTCCCAACAGACTATTGCTCTGCAGGGTAATATCCGCTTGCGCGAACCCAATCTGCTGATTACCGGCAATGACGCGCTCGTGCACACTGACACGGAAACGGCCACCGTCAACCAGGCAGAGTATGTGATTCATGAAGCCCAGGTGCATGGTCGTGCCGCACAAATGGAACGGTTGGCTGATCAGGTCCTGGTGCTCAAAGAGGCCAACTACACCAGCTGCCCGCCAGACGACGAAAGCTGGCTGCTGCACAGCGCCTCCATCAAGCTCGACCCCAACACGCAGATAGGCACCGCCAAGCATATGGTGCTGAAAATCAAAAACATACCTGCGTTTTATCTGCCCTATGTCACATTTCCTCTGAGTGATCAGCGCAAAAGCGGTTTTCTTTATCCCACCATCGGCACCAGTGATACCGACGGGCTCGATCTATCCGTGCCCTACTATTTGAATCTTGCCCCCAACTACGACGCAACCCTGGCACCCCGCTATATAGCCGGGCGCGGCACTATGTTACAGACCGAATTGCGCCATATGAGCCGCTTGACCTACAGTGAAATCAACC
This sequence comes from Cellvibrionaceae bacterium, assembly GCA_050289485.1. Lineage (GTDB taxonomy): Bacteria > Pseudomonadota > Gammaproteobacteria > Pseudomonadales > Cellvibrionaceae > JBNKFV01. The sequence goes on along the minus strand of JBNKFV010000015.1, from coordinate 169,340 downwards.
TGGCGTTTTTGGGCAAAGACGACAGCGAACTCGATGACAACGAAAAAGCCCTGATTGATGATAACCTGCTTACATTGGAAGAAGCCGCGCCGTTTCGTGACGAAGACCGCTGGGCCCTGGGTGTGCAACAAATCGGAGGCATTGGCAAACGCTGGTTCACCCATATCGATTACACCCGCGTGAGCGACGTCGACTACTTTCAGGACCTAAGTACCTCTGGCCTTAATATTAATAGCCAAACTGATCTGAAACGTACCGGTGAAGCGGGTTATCAATTTGACCACTGGCGCCTGAGCAGTACCGTCACCCACTACCAAAGCCTGCGCGAAAACCGCGACGCCCCCTATCGGCTTGAGCCGCAACTGGCAGCCTTTGGCGCGTATCAATGGGGCAATTGGAACCTGTCACTGAATAACCAATGGACATCTTTTACCCATGCTAATGAACAAACGAAACAGGGAGGAGAGATCATCACCGGTGAGCGCAGTCGCATTGATTACCGCCTCACCTGGAACAAACAATGGATCTGGGGCTTCTTTCGCCCAAGTGCGTATGTCAAGTCGGTGTCTTATGCGCTGGACGACGACAACCTGCTAGTCGATGCCGACAGTGAGCCGAGTTTCACCGTGCCACAAGGCAGCCTCGACATGGGGCTGTTTTTCGAACGCGACAGTCTGTGGGGCAAGTCAAACTACATCCAGACCTTTGAACCACGCGTGTTCTATTTTTACAGCGACTACGAAGACCAGTCTGCGCTGATCGATATAACAGAAGACGGCCAAGACGTAGACTTCGATACCAGCGAAACCACCTTTACCTACAGTCAGTTGTTCCGCACCAGCCGCTTCTCCGGCGGCGACCGTATCGACGATGCCAACCAGGTAGCCATGGGCCTGACCACACGCTGGATTGAACGGAATACCGGTGTGGAACGACTGAGCCTGAGTATCGGGCAGATCTATTACACCCGTGACCGTCGTATCAGTCTCACAGGCGAGGTTGATGACCTACCTAATTCAGAGATTGCCGGACAAATAGGCGCACAGGTAGGCGAAAATCTGCGTTTTACCAGTGATCTGCTCTATAACGACGACGAAGGTAAACTCAGTCGCGGCACCATGACCTTGAGCTATCTCGACGATTCATCACGGCTGCTGAACCTGGGCTATTACTACACCCGCAAAAACAGCACTATAGACACTAGCGGTAATATTATCGACAAAGATATCGAACAGTCGGATATATCGTTAGTATGGCCCATCGCAGGCAACTGGAACCTGATCGCCCGCAGCAACCATGACATGACCAACCAGCGGGAACTGGAAACCCTGTTAGGCATCGAATACAACAGTTGCTGTTATCGTGTGCGCCTGCTGGGCAGACGCTGGCTCGATAACAACTATGCCGATGTCGTTGCGGATGAAGACCTCAAACATGACCGTGGTATTTTCTTCGAAATCGAGTTTCGCGGCCTGGGAGGCACCAGTAAAACCATCGACAACATATTGTCAGACAGCATAAACGGCTATGATAGGCGCGAAATGCAACGTACAGCCCGTTAACCGGGCTTTTGCAGCGCACAAACCAATCACCCCACAAATAAGCTATTAATAGATTGCATGAATAAATTGACTTCGATATTACACACTACTTTACGCTCTCTGCCCCCCGCCGTGCTGCTCGCGGTGATGTCGGGTTTTACCCACGCCCAGTTGCAACGACTCGACAGCGTTGTGGCTGTTGTCGACGATGACGTTGTCATGGCCAGCGAGCTGGACCAGCGTGTCAACCAAGTGGTGCGCAGCAACCCCGGCGCTAACCTACCCCCAGAAGACGAGCTCAAGCGCCAGATTCTGGATCGTTTAGTGGTAGAGCGCCTTGAGCTACAAATGGCAGAACGCAGTGGCATCAGCATTACCGAAGACGAAGTCGACCAAGCCCTTGCACAAATGCGGGCCAGCCGTAATCTCAGCCCCGAACAATTCGCTGCGCAAATGGCTAACGACGGCATGACAATCAGCCAGTTACGCGCCCAGATCAAGCACGAACTGGCCATCTCTCGTGTACAGCAGGCCCGAGTTAATCGCCGCATTCGGGTGACTGATCAAGACATCGACAATTTCCTTAACAGCCCCGAAGGCAAGTACTGGACGTCGCCAGACTACCAGTTGGGCCACATGCTCGTGAGCGTGCCCGAAAAAGCCCCCGAGCCAGAGGTGAATGCGGCCAAAAACAAAGCCGAGCAACTATACAACCGCCTGAAGAAAGGAGCCGACTTTAAAAAACTGGCACAAGACAATTCCGACGGCCAAAACGCTACCGAAGGCGGCATGCTGGGGTGGCGTAAAACAGAAGAATTGCCCGCACAGTTTGCCGAGGCCCTCAGTAACCTGAATACCGGCGATGTAACCCCCCCCTTCCGCAGCCCGGCTGGGTTTCACATCCTCAAAGTATTCGACAAGCGCGGTGGCGACAACACCGTGATTCAGCAATATAAAGTGTCCCACATCCTGCTTAAGCCGTCTGAAATTCTCGACGACCAGGCTGCTCGCGACAAACTCACCCAAGTTCGCCAACGCCTTATTGCCGGTAGCACCACCTTTGCCGAAATGGCCAGGGAATACTCCGAAGACATCGGCTCAATGCTTTCAGGCGGCGACCTGGGTTGGTCACTGCCAGGCAAGTTTGTGCCGGTATTTGAAGAGACCATGACCAAAACCCCGGTAGGTGAAATAAGCCAGCCCTTTCGCAGTCAGTTTGGCTGGCATATTCTCAAGGTAGAAGACAGCCGCAAAGAGGATATGACCGAAACCGTGATTCGCAATCAGGCCGCAAACCTGATCCGCAAACAGCGCTTCGATGACGAATTGCAAAACTGGCTGTCTGAAATTCGCTCGCAAGCCTATGTGGATATTCGCCTGAAATGACTCTGAGACTGGCCTATACCGCCGGCGAACCTGCAGGCATCGGGCCGGACTTGGCCATTATGCTGGCCCAGCAACCTGCCGACCACGAATTGGTGACACTTGCCGACCCGCAATTGCTGACCGACCGCGCCCTGCAACTTGGGCTGCCCGTGAAGTTGCGAGAAGTCAACCTGTCGCAGCCACCGCGGCCAACCCAAGCCGGGGAGCTGGTGGTACACCCCGTAGCCATGGCCGCACCCTGCAACGCCGGACAGCTTGATGTGCGCAACGCCCACTACGTTCTCAACACGCTCACCCAAGCCACGCAAGGCTGTTTACAAGGTGATTACGCCGCCCTCATCACCGGCCCGGTGCAAAAAAGCGTGATCAACGATGCGGGCATCGTATTTTCTGGTCATACCGAATTTCTCGCGGCCATGACCCAAACCCCCAAAGTGGTGATGATGCTGGCAACCGAGGGGTTGCGTGTCGCGTTGGCAACCACCCACCTGCCACTTAAAGACGTACCTGCCGCCATTACCCACGCCGAACTGACACGGGTCACTCGTATCCTGCATCGCGATCTGCAAATGCAGTTTGGTATTGAAAAGCCAGTGATCCTCGTCTGTGGCCTCAACCCCCATGCAGGCGAAGGCGGCCACCTTGGTCGGGAAGAAATCGAGGTCATCGAACCTGCACTGGCAGCCCTGCGCACAGAAGGCATGCAGCTGCAAGGACCGTTACCCGCCGATACCCTCTTTACCCCCAAATATCTCGACCATGCCGATGCGGTACTGGCCATGTACCACGATCAAGGCCTACCCGTATTGAAATATAAAGGCTTTGGGCAAGCCGTGAATATTACCCTCGGCCTGCCGATTATTCGCACCTCGGTCGACCATGGCACCGCGCTAGACTTAGCAGGCAAGGGAACCGCGGATACTGGCAGCCTGAAAACCGCCCTACACTACGCTGCCGATATGGCGACACGCCGCAACGCAGCCAAAAACGTATAAACTACGTTTTTTTATTGATTCACCGGCCCCAGGTAACCAGCTTCACATGTCGCAACCTAACAGACCCTTTGCTCATACTGCCCGCAAACGTTTTGGCCAGAACTTTCTGGTAGACGACGGTATTATCGATAAAATCGTGCGCGCCATTGCGCCCACTGCCAACGACAACATCGTCGAAATCGGGCCCGGCAAGGGTGCTATCACCGCACTACTGCTGGCGGATTGCCCGCGCCTGAATGTGATTGAGCTGGACCGTGATTTGATCCCTATTCTGTTAGCTCAATTCGCCAAATACGACAATTTCAACATTCACCAAACCGACGCACTGAAGTTTGACTTTTCAACCCTCGCGAGCGAAGCAGAGCCGCTGCGCGTAGTGGGTAATCTACCCTATAACATTTCAACGCCGCTGATTTTTCACCTGCTGAGCTACCACCATCAAATACACGACATGCACTTTATGCTACAAAAGGAAGTGGTAGACCGCATGACCGCGCAACCGGGTGACAAAGCCTACGGCAGGCTCGGGATCATGACTCAATACTATTGCCAGGTGGTTAACCTGTTTCCCGTGCCGCCCACCTGTTTCCGGCCTCAGCCCAAAGTCGACTCAGCTATTGTGAGGTTAATTCCACACAAAACACTCCCGCACCCAGCCACCGACATCAAACTGTTCAAACAACTGGTGAATACTGCATTCCAACAGCGGCGTAAAACCCTGCGTAACGCCTTGAAGCAAATGGTCGCGCAAGAACACTTGGAGGCCCTGGATATCGACACCTCACGCCGACCAGAAACGCTCTCACTGGCCGATTTTGTCGATATTGCCAATCTGCTGGCGGCACTGCCTGCGGCTGACGGCTAAACCACGACACTTTCGTCTGGACAAGCTCGATAAGCGCCAGCAAAATAGTCCATCTGCCTATTCACCACCTATACCTAGTTGATATGAACCTCGAACCCATTACGATCCAAATACAAACCGAATTCAAAGGGCAGGAGTCAGACCCCTCCTCGCAACGGTATGTATACAGCTATACGATCACTATCGCCAATCAGAGCGAACGCCCGGCACAACTGATCAGCCGCCACTGGCTCATTACCGACGAAGACAATGGCGTGCAAGAGGTTCGCGGCATGGGTGTGGTGGGTGAGCAACCAAGGCTTGAGCCAGGCCAGAATTACACGTACACCAGCGGTGTTATCGTGGCGACAGAAATTGCCACCATGGAAGGCAGCTACCAAATGCGAACTGACGACGGGCAAGAGTTTGAAACACCTATCCCACAGTTTATGCTGATTCCCCCGCACGCACTGCACTAGGGTCTGTTAACACTAACTCGTTTAAGGAATTTCATTTGGCAACCTATGCTGTTGGCGACATTCAAGGCTGCCTGAAGCCACTACTTCGTTTGCTAAAACGTGCTCAGTTCAACCCCAGTCAAGACAAACTTTGGGTTGCTGGCGACCTGGTGAACCGGGGGCCTGAATCGCTGGAGACTCTGCGCTATCTGCATAGCCTGGGCGATATCGTTACCTGCGTACTAGGCAATCACGACCTGCATCTACTGGCAGTTGCCTACGACCATCGCTCACCCACCAAAAATGATACCTTCCACGATATTCTGGATGCCCCAGACAAGGACATTCTGCTCAACTGGCTGCGACAACAAAAGCTGGTGCACCACGACCCGACACTCGGCTTTACGATGGTTCATGCCGGCATACCGCCCCAATGGAGCCTGAAAAAGGCGCTCGCCTACAGTGCAGAAGTTGAACAAGTGCTGCAAAGCAGTGCAATCGAAAGTTTTTTACCTGAAATGTACGGCAATGAACCGGCAAAATGGAAAAAATCCCTCACTGGTAACGAGCGGCTGCGAACGATTACCAACTACTTTACCCGTATGCGCTTCTGCAAACCTGGTGGCCGGCTCGACCTGACCTCGAAACAAGGTCCCGGTCAACACCCTTTGGGCTATGCCCCCTGGTTTGCCCACCCGCAGCGCAAAACCGCCAATGACCGAATCGTGTTTGGCCACTGGGCTGCGCTAGAGGGTAAAGTCAAAACCCCCAATGTTTATGCACTCGATACCGGCTGTGTATGGGGCGGTAAGCTGTCTATGCTGCGCCTTGAAGACTTAAAGTGGTACCGCTGCACCTGCAAGAAATAGGCGCGGCGGTCCAAAGCCATTATCCTGCCAATTCCGATCACTACCACAATTGGCTCTATGCCTCGTAACCATTAGGGTTGGCAGACTGCCAACGCCAGGTGTCTTCCATCATTTCTGGCAGGCTGCACAGGGCTTTCCAGCCCAGCTCCTCGGCCGCCAGGCTGGCATCAGCAAAGCATTCAGCAATATCACCGGGGCGCCGCGCAACCAGCTCATAAGGCACCGGCTTACCAGATGCCAGTTCAAAGGCTTTGACAATTTCCAACACGCTGTACCCCTCCCCTGTCCCCAGGTTGTAGGTGTAGCAGCCAACATCGGCACCCAACAACTTGATCAGCGCCTGCACGTGGGCACGAGCCAAATCTACCACATGAATATAGTCCCGTACGCCGGTACCATCTTTGGTGGGATAGTCACTGCCAAATACCCGCAGTTGGGCTAGCTTGCCCACCGCCACCTGCGCTACGTAGGGCAATAGATTGTTAGGAATCCCTTTAGGGTCTTCGCCAATCAGACCGCTTTTATGTGCGCCGACCGGATTGAAATAACGCAGTAAGGCAATACGCCAGTCGTGGTTGGGCACCTTGCAATAGTCGCGCAAAATCTCTTCTACCATCAATTTGCTACGACCATAGGGGTTGGTTGCCGAAGTGGGGAAGTCTTCACGAATAGGTACCGAAGCCGGGTCGCCGTATACGGTTGCCGACGAGCTGAAGATCAACCGTGTAACACCATTTTCTGCCATTACATCTGACAATACCAACGTACCGTTCACGTTATTGTCGTAATACTTGTGTGGCACCTCGGTTGACTCGCCCACGGCCTTCAAACCGGCAAAATGAATCACCCCAACAATGTTATTTTCAGTGAATACCTGTTGCAGCGCACGATGATCACGGATATCTACCGCGTAAGACAGCACCGGTTTACCGGTAATTTTTTCCACCCGACGCAGCGATTCCTTGCTGCTGTTACAAAAGTTATCCACTACCACAATCTGAAAGCCGGCCTGTAGCAACTCAATGCAGGTATGGCTACCAATATAGCCTGCGCCACCTGTCACCAGAATACTACCGCGCACTTCTCGCTTGCTAACATTTGCCTCGCCCGTTTGTCCCATTATTTGACTCCATTGCCCACTTTACTGTTGTGTTACACACCACGAAAGGATTACGCTTTAGAGGCCTGCCTATACTAATCTGAATGTACTGCTGGAGGTTATTTTATAGTCCTACCAGGCATTTTGAGTGCGGTTTAGTTATTCCAAACAAATGAATAATAACGCCGTAGGGCAGCAAAATAACCCCGGCCCCTAGGGTTAAGGATTCAGATTGGTATAGGCAGGCCCCAGGCAGCGATTATGACACAGAGCCTCTAAAATTAAACGGAAGGCGTTACCATCCGGTCAAAGAAAAGTGCCGCTGACCAGAGGCGCAAAAAATGATGAAACTATTGGCATACACATTGCGTCCAAGCCTATGGCAGGGTCAAAGAGTCATGCCGTTGTCACTCTGACTTTTCGACACAAGACGTTACAAGGAATCAAATAAAAAAGTACCTTTATATAGTTTTTTTGCACTATGCTTTGTAGTGGCAGCGCGAGAATTTGACTCGCTCACAATCGACCTCTCAGCAACACCGATAATGTCGGCATCGGCAGAAACAGGAGACACCGAATGAGCATTTTCAGTCATTACCAAGATCGCTACGAAAAGACTCAGGAAGAGGAACTGAGTATCCAGGAATATCTGGATCTCTGCAAACAGGATCCCTCTGTATATGCTACTGCAGCAGAACGTATGCTGAAGGCAATTGGCGAGCCTGAACTGATCGATACATCACGCGATCCGCGCCTGAGCCGAATTTTTTCTAACAAAGTTATCAAACGTTATAAAGCCTTTACCGATTTCTACGGCATGGAGGAAGCGATAGAGCAAATGGTCTCTTTCTTCAAACATGCCGCACAAGGCCTGGAAGAAAAGAAACAAATTCTTTACTTGCTGGGCCCCGTGGGTGGCGGCAAGTCATCACTGGCAGAAGAATTGAAAGCGCTGATGGAAAAAGTACCCATCTACGCCATTAAAGGCTCGCCTGTTTATGAATCGCCGTTGTCACTGTTTGACCCCAACGAAGATGCCGACATTTTAGAGGAAGACTATGGCATTCCTCGCCGCTACATCAAAACCATTATGTCACCGTGGGCCGTAAAACGACTACATGAATACAATGGTGATATCAGCAAGTTCAAAGTGGTTAAGGTCTTCCCGTCGATTCTTGACCAAGTAGCGATTTCCAAAACCGAGCCTGGTGACGAAAACAACCAGGATATTTCCTCTCTGGTGGGTAAAGTAGACATTCGCAAGCTGGAAGACTTCCCTCAGAATGACCCGGATGCCTACAGTTTCTCCGGCGGTTTGTGCCGCGCCAATCAGGGCCTGATGGAATTTGTGGAAATGTTCAAGGCGCCTATCAAAGTCTTGCACCCTCTATTAACCGCTACGCAAGAAGGCAACTACAACAGTACCGAAGGGCTCGGCGCCATCCCCTTTGACGGCATCGTGCTGGCGCACTCGAACGAATCGGAATGGCAAACCTTTAAAAACAATAAAAACAACGAAGCGTTTATTGATCGGGTTTATATTGTCAAAGTGCCTTACTGTCTGCGCGTTTCCGAAGAGGTCAATATTTACAAAAAATTATTGCAAAATAGTTCATTAGCCCATGCACAATGCGCGCCCGACACCCTGCGCATGCTAGCCCAGTTTACCGTATTGTCGCGCATTAAAGAGCCGGAAAATTCCAATATTTATTCAAAGATGCGGGTTTACGATGGCGAGAATCTAAAAGACACAGATCCCAAAGCAAAGTCGATACAGGAATACAAAGACGCTGCCGGTGTTGACGAAGGTATGCTCGGGCTCTCTACCCGGTTTTCCTTCAAAATTTTGTCGAAAGTTTTCAACTTCGACCCAACCGAAATCGCCGCCAACCCAGTACACCTTATGTATGTACTGGAACAGCAAATCAGCCAACAACAGTTTCGCCCCGAGCTGCAGGAACGCTACTTATCGTTCCTGAAAGAATACCTGGCACCGCGCTATGTTGAATTTATTGGTAAGGAAATTCAAACCGCTTACCTTGAATCCTATACAGAATATGGGCAGAACATATTCGATCGCTACGTTATCTATGCCGACTTCTGGATCCAGGATCAAGAATACCGCGATCCAGAAACCGGTGAGATCTTCGACCGTGCGTCTTTGAACGAAGAATTGGAAAAAATTGAAAAACCCGCAGGCATTAGCAATCCAAAAGATTTTCGGAATGAAGTGGTTAACTTTGTATTGCGTGCCCGCGCCAACAACAATGGTGTTAATCCAGCTTGGAACAGTTACGAAAAACTGCGCACGGTCATTGAGAAGAAAATGTTCTCAAATACAGAGGATTTACTGCCAGTTATTTCGTTCAATGCCAAAGCCTCAGGCGACGACCAGAAAAAACATCAGGACTTTGTCGCACGCATGGTGGAGCGGGGTTATACCGAGAAGCAAGTCCGATTACTGTCAGAATGGTATTTACGGGTAAGGAAATCTCAGTAACTTTAAGACTGCGCCGTAGCAGACACACGACCTATGTACCGCTCGTCGCTGGCAAGCGACGAGCAAGCTGAAAAGTCTGTCATGCAGCAGTAGCCATAACCTTACCTGCATTAACCAGGGGCCTTATATGAGCTACATTGTAGATCGTAGACTTAACTCCAAGAACAAAAGTGCTGTTAACCGGCAACGTTTTCTACGCCGCTATCGTAAACATATTAAAAAAGCGGTGGCGGAAGCCGTTACTCGCCGCTCCATCACCGACATTGATAAAGGCGAACAAATCAGTATCCCTTCACGTGATATTTCCGAGCCTGTGTTACATCATGGCCGTGGCGGCGTGATGGAAAACGTGTTACCCGGCAACGAAGAATTTGCCCAGGGCGACAAAATTCCCCGGCCACCCGGTGGTGATGGTGCCGGAAGCGGTCAAGGTGAAAATGCGGGTAATAGCGGCGAGGGCATGGATGAATTTGTCTTCCAAATCACGCAAGATGAATTTCTCGACTTCATGTTTGAAGACCTCGAATTACCCAACCTGGTCAAGCGTCAACTGGCGGGAAATGAAGAGTTTAAACTGCGCCGAGCAGGCATTAGCAATGAAGGCACGCCGGGACGCATTAACATTCCACGCAGTTTACGATCTGCAAACGCCCGCCGCATGGCTTTAACCGGAGGCAAACGCAAAAAAATAAAAGCCCTTGAAGAAGAGTTAAAAAAACTTCTGGCGATGGATCCTGTGCTACGCGATCACCAGAAGATCGAGGCCCTTGAGCAAGAAATTGCCACCTTGCAGGCAAAGATAAAACGCGTTCCCTGGCTCGATGATTTCGATATCAAGTACAACCTTCACGTCAAAGACCCCAAACCCAGCTCTAAGGCAGTGATGTTTTGCCTGATGGATGTATCCGGCTCAATGAATCAAGCCACCAAAGATATGGCCAAACGATTTTTTATTCTGCTGTACCTGTTTTTACAACGTAATTATGAGCGCACTGAGGTTGTCTTCATCCGTCACCACACCAGTGCCAAGGAAGTGGACGAAGAAGAATTTTTTTATTCCCGCGAGACCGGCGGCACCATTGTATCCAGCGCACTGACACTGATGAACGAAATTTTGCACGAGCGCTATCCCGCGTCGGAGTGGAACATCTACGGCGCCCAAGCCTCCGATGGTGACAACTGGAACGATGACTCTTCAACCTGCTCAAAATTGTTGATCGACGACATCATGCCTCAGTTACAATTTTATTCGTATATCGAAATTACACCCAGGCAGCATCAAGCCTTGTGGGAGGAATACGAATCTGTGGTTGAAGCATTTCCCGACACCTTTGCCATGCAACAAATTATCGACGTGGGCGATATTTACCCCGTTTTCCGGCAACTCTTTCATAAGCGATCAGTATGAATACCATTGACGGCAACACGACTGGCAAGCGCGGCACGCCTATCTCCACCACATCAGAGTGGAGTTTCGAATTAATCGATGAATACGATAGAGAAATTGCTGCCATCGCCAAAGAATATGGCCTGGATACGTACCCTAACCAGATCGAAGTGATTAGCTCAGAGCAAATGATGGATGCCTATGCCTCTGTGGGCATGCCTTTGGGCTATCACCATTGGTCGTACGGCAAACAGTTTTTAAATATCGAGCGTTCCTACAAGCGCGGCCAAATGGGATTGGCCTACGAAATCGTTATTAATAGCAACCCGTGCATTGCCTATCTCATGGAAGAAAACACCATGACCATGCAGGCGCTGGTGATTGCCCACGCCTGTTATGGCCATAATTCGTTTTTCAAAGGCAACTACCTGTTCAAAACCTGGACCGACGCTGACTCCATTATCGACTACCTCGTATTTGCGAAAAATTACATTGCCAAATGCGAAGAACGTTACGGCATCGACGACGTGGAGAACCTGCTTGACTCGTGCCATGCGCTAATGAATTACGGCGTAGACCGCTACAAACGCCCCTACCCTATTTCTGCCGAGCGGGAAATGGCCCGTCAGAAAGAACGGGAAGAATACCTACAAAAACAGGTGAATGATTTATGGCGCACTATTCCTATGCAAGGCGGAGAAAAAAGCAGCCAGGCGTACCCTAACTTTCCCGCCGAACCCCAGGAAAACCTGCTCTACTTTATTGAGAAAAATGCCCCCCTGCTGGAGCCATGGCAGCGTGAAATCGTAAGAATTGTCAGAAAAGTTGCCCAGTACTTTTACCCACAACGCCAAACCCAGGTGATGAATGAAGGTTGGGCAACCTTCTGGCACTACACCATTCTCAATACATTACACGAACGCGGTAAAGTCACCGACGGTTTTATTCTTGAGTTTTTACAATCCCATACGGCAGTGGTTTACCAGCCTCCATTTAACAGCCGTTATTACAGCGGGATTAACCCCTACGCGCTGGGCTTCAGTATGATGAGTGACATTCGCCGCATTTGCGAAAACCCTACCGACGAAGACCGTGAATGGTTTCCTGATATCGCCGGTAGCAACTGGGTAGAAACCCTCGACTTCGCCATGCGTAACTTTAAAGATGAGAGTTTTATCTTACAGTTTTTATCACCCAAAGTTATTCGCGACTTTAAACTGTTTGCCATCAGTGACGACGACAAAGAACCCAGCATTGAAGTAATGGCAATACATGATGAATCTGGTTATCAGCGCATCAGGGAGTCGCTGGCAGGTATCTATAACCTTGGGAACCGAGAGCCCAACCTGCAAGTTGTTAAAGTGGATATTCGAGGAGACCGTTCGCTAACCCTGCATCATATTCAGCATCAGCGAAAGCCCTTAAGTGACAGCACCGATGAAGTGTTAAAACATATTCACCGACTGTGGGGGTTCGATGTGCATCTGCACTCAGTGCAAGACGACCACATCACACACAGCTTTCATTGCCCGCCCATACCTATTGACGACGCCGATAGCCAATAATAAAGGGGACGTAACATAAGACACTGCCGCAAAATAAAGAGGTGCCTGGCATTTCCAAGACTGGCATTGGCCTGCGACCCATGGCAGCGCATCCATGCGCCGCTTGTTAACCCGACAATAATGCTTGTCGGGTTAACAAATTGACTTTAACTTTTCCACCAGCATATCGTGGGCAAAAGGTTTAGTCAGAAAGCTATTTGCCCCAGCATCCATAGCCCTGCGAATCCCTTCTTCGGTTTCAGACGAAATCACCAGAACACGAGTACCTGCCAGCTCGTCGGTATTACGGATGTAATTGAGCACCTGATAGCCATCAATACCCGGAATGTTCAAATCAAGAGTGACCAGCGCAGGTTTGAAACTGCTCATTAAAGTGCCTGCAGCAAAGCCATCGTGAGCTACCTTTACCTCGTACCCGGCCCGTATGAGAATCCGCTCAATAATCATGGCCGTGTCAGTGTCGTCTTCAATAACCAATACCGTATGACTCTCGGGCACCAGTTCATCCGGCACCGGCATAGCGTTTTCCTTAAGGAATGCGACAAAATCCTGCTCGCGGATGCGGTGATCTCCCCGGCCCGGCAACTTGTAGGCTTTAAGACGTCCACGCTCAATCCAGCGAATCACCGTACGAAAATGCACACCGCAATACCTGGCTGCCTCGCCGGTTGTTAAAACTCGATTCATCACGTAAAACGCCTCACCAGAATGTTTCTGGCCTCGAAAAGTGTCTATCTACAGGCATTCAAGAGGGGATACCTCCTGTACCTCAGCGAACTTATTCCCTACCCCACACGTACCATTAACAGGTAATTCAAAATAGGTAAACCTGACAGAATGGCACGTAAATAGCCAAATATGGAGTATATAGAAAAAATGGTTCAAAAATCGACCTGACAATTATGACTTTTGGTAATAAACCGTCCCCAGTGCGCACAAAATATTCTATATGTCACAATTGACAGGTTAGTCATGTAAGTTATTATAGACACATATAGCGCTACCTTTCTCACAATTGAACATGCTAAAAAGCAAAAGCCCCCAACCTATTCCAGGTTTAGGGGCTCTTGCTTTTTACAGGCTTACACAATTTCGCTGCGTTGCGCAGCAAACAAACCCTAAGACCTTACGCCCCAAGCAATTGGGGCTCTTTTTTTGGGCCTGTTGGCACTAAACAATACGACCACGCTTTAACCAGGCCGATAACAACCCTTGGTACCAGCACAAGCCTGTGACAATCAACGCCGCCCCCACGTACAACCTGCTGCCCACCTGCTCTTCCGCCAGAAATGCTCCCAGCATGAGCGCGAGCGGCGGTGTAATCATGCCAATCAGTGACACGGTAGTAGCCGTGAGGTTTTGCAACAGAAAATAATACAGTGCAAAACCCACCACAGAACCCATTACTGCCAGATATACCACGGCAGCAGAAGACGCAGACCATTGCCACGCCGGTAGTGTGCCATCCAATAACCACCAGCTGACCCACAATCCCGGCAAAGCATAAGCCATGGCGCCGGTTGCCTGCTGCATAGGTGACAAGGCAGAACCCCAGCGCTTGAGCCCAACGACGCTCAGCGCAAACAGGCTAATCGCAAGCAACAATGCCAACAGTCCCCAAATCGCATCCTGCCCAACGGAAATCTGGTCATAAAAAATGATAACTAGCCCGACAAAAGCACAGCCGATGCCTGTCACTTTGCTCACCGTTAGTGACTCCTGCTGCAACAGAAAATAACTCAGCAAGCCAACACAAAAAGGGCTTGCCGCAAACATCACAGAGATTAGGCCCGAGGGCACCCATTGTGCAGACCAATACACCAGTGCCATGGAGGGAAAAATACCCATGCCCGCCAAGGCATAGGACTGCCAGTGGGCTCGCAACGCCAGCCGTTCCCCGCGTAAACGCAAAATACAATAGGCGATCACAACGCCTAGCGTCATACGCCAGCATATGGCGCCCATAAACCCAAAATCATGATTACTGATTGAAATCCCCAGTGGCGTGGTTGACCAAATCAGCACGACCGTGCCGTAAGCCAGATATATCCTCATGTCGTCGCTTCCTTTTTTAGGCAAAAAAAAAGCCGCAGGTTTGTCTGCGGCTTTTCGTATTGAATTCACTTCACTGATTAATCATGTGGAATACGCTCAATACACCAGCCGCCATACATCACCCACGCACGGCGCACACAAGGCACACGCAGAGCGGGTACACGAATTGAATGACTGACGGCATGGTTGGCTGTTAGCATGATGAGAACATCTACATAAATAGTGATGTAAGCAAGTGTGGAGGCGATGATCAATCAGGTCAAGCAAATTTATCACCTCAATCACCTTAGTCGGCTCATGCCATTTGGGCCAGAACATTTTTCAGACGAATACCAACCATCGGGACAAACGTGGATATATATTTAGTCGGCGGCGCAGTCAGAGACAAACTACTGGGATACCCGGTCAAGGAGCGCGACTGGGTAGTGGTTGGTGCAACCGTTGAAGATATGCTTCAGCAAGGGTTCAAACCCGTCGGCAAAGACTTTCCGGTATTCCTGCACCCTGAAACCAGCGAAGAATATGCCCTGGCCCGTACCGAGCGCAAAACAGCGCCCGGCTATACCGGCTTCGCTTTTCACAGCACTCCCGACGTCACCCTTGAAGAAGACCTGATTCGTCGCGATCTCACCGTCAATGCCATGGCAGAACGTTCAACAGGCGAAATCATTGATCCTTATCACGGGCAAGCAGACCTGCGTAAACGCATCCTGCGCCACGTTTCGCCCGCATTCAGCGAAGACCCTGTGCGCATTCTCAGAACGGCGCGCTTTCTCGCGCGTTACTTTCACCTGGGGTTTCGCATCGCCGATGAAACCGTAACCCTCATGCAAACCATGGTAGGCAATGGTGAGGCCAACCACTTAGTTGCAGAAAGGGTTTGGAAAGAGTGGGAACGCTCACTGACCGAACAAAACCCGGAACAGTTTATAATAGCCCTTGATCAATGCGGCGCCCTACAAGTGATTATGCCAGAACTCGCAGAATCTGCCGCCCACACAAACCTGCAGAGCATACTCAAACCGTTCGTGCACCTGTGCGAGCATCACATCGATACGGTCTTCAGGTTCAGCGCGCTGCTGAGTATTCTTGGCGTATCAGCCAGCCTCGAACAGCTCCAGCATCTCTGTGACCGCCTGGGTGCGCCGAAAAAATTTCGTGAGATGGCCGGTTTTGTGGCCCAAGGCCTGCCATTGTTCGCCAACTTGCCAAACCAAGCTCCCGAGCAAATCGTTCAATGGTTTAAACACCTTGATATTTACCGCAAACCGGAGCGATTCGAGCAATGGCTAAGTATTACCGTCGCCCTGTTTAATGCCAGCGAACCACAGCAAAAAATAGAAAAAGATCAAATACAAAACAACGCCAAGTGTTTAAAGGCGGCGTATACTGCATGTGTTCAAGTAACCGCCACTGACCTGATGCAACAAGGTATTCAGGGTAAGGCGCTGGGGAACGCGCTTGAGCACAACCGAATCAACCTGGTAAAGGACATACTGACCTAATCGCTATTGGGGATTTGTCGAATGATAGAAGTATCGCAACCCGTCGCATTGATAACAGGTGCCGCTCGCCGAATCGGTGCAGCCATTGCCCGCGCCCTACACCACCGCCATTACAATGTAATTGTGCATTACCGCAATAATAAAGCCGATGCCGAAACATTAGTTCGCGAGCTGAATACACTGCGGGCGCACAGTGCTATTTCTCTGCACGCAGACCTCAATTCAATGGACGATATCGACCTGCTGGCCGCCAACGCGAAAATTGTCTGGGGCAAAATATCATTACTGGTCAACAACGCCTCCAGTTTTTACCCGACACCGGTGCCGGAGGCCACAGAAGCCCAATGGAACGATTTATTTAACAGCAATGCCAAAGCCCCTTTCTTCTTAAGCCAGGCCTTAAGCAGTACATTAAAAAACGAACGCGGTTGCATTATTAACATCACCGACATTAATGCCGAGCGCCCTCTTGAGCATCACTCAATATATTCCATGGCGAAAGCCGCCAATACCATGCTCACCAAATCACTAGCAAAAGATATGGCGCCCTTCGTGCGTGTTAATGGGATTGCCCCCGGTGCTATACTGTGGCCAGAGAAACACACTGAAATAGACGCTGCTCAACAGCAGCAAATGCTGGATAAAATCCCGATGCAAACACTGGGAACACCAAATGACATCGCCAATACGGTTGTTTTTCTGGCCAAGGAGGCGCCCTACATTACTGGCCAAATTATTTCAGTTGATGGCGGGCGAACGCTTGGGCAGTGAGTATTGCTATTCCGAGGATATAAATAGAGGTGGTTGCGGTTACAAATGATTGAGCGTAGCTCAATCAATACTAATCGCGAAAATTATTGAATTGCATCGGCATCCCCAGGTTTTCCTGGCGTAGCATCGCGATCACCTCTTGCAGATCATCGCGCTTTTTGCCGGTCACCCTAACCTGATCCCCCTGAATCTGGGCCTGAACCTTCAGTTTTTTGTCTTTTACCAATTTTACAATTTTGCGACACAGATCTGAGTCCAGCCCAGTACGCACCAGAACCTCCTGCCGCACTTTTTTGCCAGAGGCATGAACATCGCGCTCTTCCAGGCAACTAATGTCTATCTTGTTTTTGATCAGGTTTGATTTCAGTACATCCAGCATTTGCTCCAACTGAAACTCCGCTTCAGCCCACAAAGTGACCACATAGTCGCTACGCTCAAACTTGGCATCCACGCCTTTAAAATCAAAACGCGTGGTAATTAGCCGGTTTGACTGATCAACTGCGTTGGTTAAGGTGTGTTTATCCACTTCAGAGACGATATCAAACGAAGGCATGCTGTAGATCCGATCATCAGCTAGGTAGAGAGAAAGAAGAGGCTCACCGGCTCTGGCCGCACTCGCAGTTAGAGTTCTAGTGCTAGTCTGCATCCTTGCAGTTCTGAGGATAACTGTAAATTTGTACAGTAGAACCGGTGAGATATTCCATAATATGCCTGTCAGGCGTAATCGTCAACATTAGCCGCAAAAAAATAATAAGTCCTTTAATATCAATAACCTACAATACCAAGCATGAAAGTTGAGGTAGTCCAAAATGTTGTAATATATGCCATCCTCAGTAACGCATGGGATTTCTCCGGCAAAATAATCGCCAGCTCCACGCCAAACTTGTTAGAATCGCCGCCCCGAACCTGTTAACACCAGACGAATGATTATGACGACAGCTTTTCCCGACAATCTGCCTACACTGGCAAACGACATCATCAACACTGTAACACTGGCGTTACAGGAAGATATTGGCGACGGCGATATTACCGCCAAGCTGATCCCCGCAGATCACACGGCGAAAGCCCGCATTATCACACGCGACAACTGTGTGGTTAGTGGCGCAGACTGGGTTAATGAAGTCTTTCGCCAGCTCGACGCTACGGTAGATGTGAACTGGCAGGTACGGGACGGCGACAAGGTCGCAACCAATTCCACCCTGTTCACCCTTGAAGGCAGTGCCAGAAGCCTGCTTACTGGTGAGCGAGCTGCTCTTAACTTCCTGCAGTTGCTCTCCGGCGTGGCTACCCGCTGCCGGGCTTATGCCGACAAAGTCGCGGGTACTGAAGTTCGCCTGCTCGATACCCGTAAAACCATACCCTGCCTGCGCACCGCACAAAAATATGCCGTCACTTGCGGCGGCTGCTACAACCATCGCGTAGGCCTGTACGACGCGTTCCTCATCAAAGAAAATCACATCGCCGCCTGCGGCAGCATTGCCAATGCCATTCACACGGCCAAACTCAATGCACCGGGCAAACCGGTTGAGGTAGAAGTCGAAAACCTGGCAGAGCTGGATGAAGCACTAATCGCCGGTGCCGATATAATCATGCTGGATAACTTCTCGCTGGATGACATGCGCACCGCCGTTGCCAACAATCAGGGCAAGGCTAAACTGGAAGCTTCAGGCGGGGTAACCGATGAGACTCTACTAGGCATAGCCGAAACTGGTGTCGACTATATTTCGATTGGTGCGCTGACTAAAGATGTGAAAGCAGTAGATTTATCGATGCGGGTGGAAATTTAACACCACTACTAAACAGGGCTCTAACAATGACGGTAAATACACGATGGCAAGCCTTTGCAATACACTTAGGCATTAGCTTCGTCATATTTATTGTATTGCTTGGTATTATTTTTCTGTTTTGGTACCCAGGCCCCTTTATTCATCTAGGCGGTATAGAGGGTATACAAATCGTTGCCGGGGTTGATTTAGTACTTGGCCCCCTACTCACCTTGATGGTGTACAACAAGGCAAAAAAATCACTGAAAATTGATCTTGCCATCATCGCCTGTATTCAATTTACCGCCCTTGTAGCTGGCACTTGGACAGTCTACTTCGAAAGACCTATAGTGCAAGTATTATCCGATGATGGAATTTATGTTTATTCACAAAGGGACTATGAAGCTAACGACATACCTATAGATCAATTAAAGAAAATACCTGGAAAAGCGCCGCTAAATGTTTTTTTAGACTTGCCTGATGACAAAAATAGTATTGCAGCTATAAAGGCTGCACACAGTTTTTTTGGTGACAATTCACTCACAATGCGCGCAAACTTATATATACCCATACGAAATACTCCTAAGCATAAGATCGCACTACGGCTAAACAAATTTGTGTTGGACGAACAACGAAGTTGCTACCTAGTACCTTTGACATCCAAACATTACATGGACACAGGCGACGTCTGCTATACCCCCGACAAAGGAATCATAAGGATATAACATCATACATAACCGCTCAGTAGACCCCGTCTTCAATTGCCTATTCACGGCAACAACGCTATTGATCACCTCGATATTCGCCAGCGCACAAGTCACAAATAGATTAGATTTCCAGCTAATCTAGCCCGACAGATACATCAACATAAAGAAATGTTACACCTAAAAACAAATCATTAACGCCATCAGGGTGCTTGAGGCCAATGCCAAGGATATATGCAGCAAACTCAAGCACCTCCTTGCAGAGAAGTTTCTGGAAACTGCCGCGTTAATCTAAAAAGGTGGTGCAGCCTGCTGGACGAAAACAGATTGCTTCTCGATCACCGGTGCTATAGTAGTCCGCTCCCTTGCAACTAATTGAGAATCGCAGCAGGCTCGTTCAAGTCATCTGTGACAACGGTACTGAGCTTACCATCACAATGTTCTTCTGGCAGAAGGCATCAGGTATAAAGTTGGCTTTTGCGAACAGGGCGCTTAGAACAAATTTCTCATTGAGTGAACGTACTATTTTTTGAGGGTAAGGTCTCAGACAGGAAAAGTAAAATGTCGGCCAAGGCATGAATCATGCGCTCAATGCGCACGCAAGAAAGCAAGTAAAAAACCACCTGCATAGCAGATGGTTTTTTACTCACAACAAATAACTGACCCGCTCAAAGCGGGCCAGTTACTTGGGATTAGTACGAGCGGCAGTTTGCAGGCAAGTACTCGTCAGCGATAGTGGTACTAGAGGCAACACCAGCACCCGGCAATGTGTTTGCACACACCCACTCTATCGTTCCTGTAGCATTG
Source organism: Cellvibrionaceae bacterium (assembly GCA_050289485.1). Lineage (GTDB taxonomy): Bacteria > Pseudomonadota > Gammaproteobacteria > Pseudomonadales > Cellvibrionaceae > JBNKFV01. The sequence goes on along the minus strand of JBNKFV010000015.1, from coordinate 149,091 downwards.
GTATTGGATAGTGCGGCATTACCTATTTGAGGCATAAATGCAATTACATTATTAGCACCAAGCTGATTGATACCACCCATAGTAATGGCAATTTCGCCTGTAGTGTCATCAACAGCAACCGCAGTAATCAGATCAGTCACCAATTCCGCCTGAGTGGTAGCCTTAGCAATTTCTGTCGAATAAGCGGCAATGCCAGCCATACCACGATCCGCGAACAAATCTGATACACCCACTTTTAAACCACTTGCCGCAACACTACCTTCAGAAACCTTTGCCCGAACCGTATAATCCTGATACGCAGGTAAGGCCACGGCAGCCAAAATACCGATAATCGCCACAACGATCATCAATTCAATCAATGTAAAACCTTGTTGTACTCTTTTCATTAGTCAATCCTCAATTGGGTATAGAATAAATGTCTTACGTTTCTTGGGGAAAGTGCAGTAAAACTAATCAGATTACAGCAGAGGCCGTGCCAATTTTCACAAACGAACCATAACCCTTTGTTTATATTAAGAAAAATAGTAAAAAAGCTTTTACACACTACCAACAACCTGGCCGTATCAAAAGGTCAACTAGAGACAAACCTTTACCAGCTACGACAAATACTGACGTTTTTTGTCACCCTTCAGCAACCACCTTACTCATACGACACCCAGACACTTATTTCAGCACCTCAGCAGTGAGCACACGGGCTATACTATCCACACATGATGGGTTACAGTTAGCGGGTGCTATTTCGCCTGAAATAACAGGCAGTTAGCCCAATTAGTTAATCTATTGTTTGAACAAGAATGGTGGAGTATCACTTTGCCAGTCATAAAACCGGTTAATAGCAGAACAATTTTAGCTCAAGGATTTTCTCTATGAATGCATCGGCGCCTAATCTCAGCGGCTTGGCAAAACGCTTGGTAAACGATGGCTTGATAGACGAAGAACAGATGGTTAACGCGCTGGAACAGTCTCGCATAGACAAGCAGCCCTTGGCGCTCTATGTCGTTAAAAATGAGCTGATCAACCCCACACAAATGGCGCTGGCCGTATCCGACGAATTCGGCACGCCCGTGATGGACCTTTCCAGTTTTAACACAGGCAGCATTCCCAAAGGGTTGGTGGACCAAAAGCTGGTCAAAAAACATAACGCCCTGCCCCTATACAGGCGGGGCAACCGCCTGTTCGTTGCCGTTGCCGACCCCACCAATCTGCACGCACTTGACGAAATCAAATTCAATACGGGTATTACCACTGAACCGGTACTGGTAGAAGCTGACAAACTGTTGGCTGGGCTTGAAGCCTACCTGCATGCAGAAGAAGAAAGTATTACTGGAACTCTGGGTGACTTTGACGAAGACTTGGAAGACCTGGATATTCAGTCTGTTGATGAAGATGCCCAGCAAGACGATGGCGCCACAGAAGCCGACGAAGCACCCATTGTTCGTTTTATTAACAAGATTCTGTTGGATGCCATTCGCACCGGGGCCTCCGATATTCACTTTGAGCCCTACGAAAAAGCATATCGTGTGCGCTTTCGTACCGATGGCATATTGCAAGAAATTGCAAAACCGCCGGTGAACCTCGCCACCCGTATGGCTGCCCGCTTAAAAGTGATGTCGAAGATGGATATTTCTGAACGCAGGGTACCGCAAGACGGGCGCATCAAGATGAAGATTTCAAAAACGCGCGCAATCGACTTCCGGGTCAACAGCCTGCCTACTCTGTTTGGAGAAAAAATCGTACTGCGAATCCTCGACCCCTCGAGCGCCAAACTCGGCATCGACGCACTGGGTTATGAAGACAAACAGAAAAAACTCTATCTGGATGCCCTCAAACAGCCGCAGGGCATGATTTTAGTCACAGGGCCTACAGGCTCTGGTAAAACGGTATCGTTGTATACCGGCCTCAATATTCTTAATACCCCGGAAACCAATATTTCTACCGCTGAGGATCCCGTCGAAATTAACCTGGAAGGGATCAATCAGGTGAATATGAACACCAAGGTTGGGCTCACTTTTGCCGAGGCGCTTCGTTCCTTTCTGCGACAAGACCCTGACATTGTGATGGTGGGGGAGATTCGAGACCTGGAAACCGCAGAAATTGCCATTAAAGCAGCCCAAACCGGGCACTTGGTACTCTCGACACTCCACACCAACAGTGCGCCGGAAACGCTTACGCGCTTGCTCAATATGGGGGTACCCGCCTTTAACGTGGCAACCTCGGTTAGCCTGATTATTGCCCAACGTCTGGCGCGCCGTCTCTGCGACCATTGTAAGCGCCCAGCAGACGACATCCCTGACGAGATTTTTACGGAAGAAGGGTTTGACGCTCTGGATATCCCTAAAGAGGAATGGCAAGTATTTCATCCCACGGGATGTGACAAATGTAGCAAAGGTTACAAAGGCCGCGTTGGGGTCTATGAAGTAGTTCGCATAACACCGGAGATATCCCGCCTTATAATGGAAGGCGGTAACTCACTGCAAATTGCAGATCAGGCACGAAAAGAAGGGTTTAACAACCTTCGCACATCAGCCTTACGCAAAGTGACGATGGGTATTACCAGCCTGGAAGAAGCAAACCGGGTTACCAAAGACTAAGACAGTTAAGAAGGTCAGATAGCCAATACGAAAAACGCAGGCATTCATACATCCTGCTGGCGACCATAAAACGGACAAACATAGGGCTTGTTTCAGGGGCAACAGCGATGGCAGAAAAAACCAATCAGGTATTTTTGTATAAAGGCCTGGATAAGAAAGGCAACAAAATCCAAGGGGAAGCCTCGGGAATTAGTTCTGCCCTGGTAAAAGCGCAACTGCGCAAACAAGGGATTATGGCCAACCAGGTAAGGAAAAAGCCCAAACCAATGTTTGGCGGCGGCAAAAAAGCCATCAAACCCATGGATATTGCCATTTTTACCCGCCAAATGGCCACCATGATGAAAGCGGGTGTGCCGCTGGTGCAAAGTTTCGAAATTGTGGGTGAAGGTAGTGATAACAAAAGCCTCTCTGAGCTTATCTTCAAAATTCGCGATGATGTGGCCTCAGGTACCAGCTTTGCCAGTGCGCTACAAAAACACCCCAAATATTTTGATGACCTTTTCGTGAGCCTGGTGGAGTCCGGCGAACAATCGGGCGCACTGGAAACTATGCTCGACCGTATTGCTACCTACAAAGAAAAAACCGAAGCAATCAAAGCCAAGATCAAAAAAGCGATGACCTATCCCATCGCCGTTGTAGTCGTAGCCCTTGTAGTCACCGGTATTCTGCTGGTTAAAGTGGTACCGCAATTTGCAGAAACTTTTTCAAGTTTTGGTGCCGATCTACCCGCCTTTACCCTCTTTGTACTCGGATTATCAGAAGCAGTACAGGAGTGGTGGTTTATCATTCTATTGGCCATCGCCGGCAGCGTTTTTGCTCTTGGAGAGGCCAAAAAACGCTCCAAAGCCTTCGCGGACTTTCTAGATCGACTGATTTTAAGAGTCCCCATCGTTGGTAAAATTGTCTATGAGTCCATTATTGCCCGTTTTGCACGTACGCTGGCCACCACTTTTGCCGCAGGTGTGCCCCTCATCGAAGCATTAGAATCCGTAGCGGGCGCAACGGGCAATGTAGTTTATGAGAAAGCCTGTTTACGTGTACGTGACGATGTTTCAACCGGTATTCAATTAAATACCTCAATGCGAGCTACCAATATATTTCCCTCCATGCTTCTGCAAATGACCGCAATCGGTGAGGAGTCAGGTGCACTCGACGATATGCTGGATAAAGTCGCAAACTTCTATGAAGAGTCGGTAGACAATATGGTCGACAGTCTCACCTCACTGCTTGAGCCGATGATCATGGCGGTACTGGGCGTGTTAGTAGGTGGGCTAATGATCGCGATGTACTTGCCTATTTTCCAGATTGGTTCAGTGGTGTAAGGCGGAGGAATGACGGTATTTACCCTGTCGCTGACACACATTATTTTAGCTTGTCTGGTCTTCGGGCTATTGGTCGGTAGTTTTCTCAATGTTGTCATCTACCGGCTACCTATCATGCTTGAGCGAAGCTGGAAACGGGATTGCTGTGAATTACTAGAGCAAACCATACCGGATCAAGCTGAAACATTTAACCTGATATTGCCTAATTCAACCTGCCCACACTGTGGCCATAAAATCAGGGCATGGGAAAATATTCCGGTAATCAGCTACCTGTTTCTCAAAGGAAGCTGTTCCAATTGCAAACAAAAAATCTCTGTTCGTTACCCCATTATCGAGCTAGTCACCGGGCTACTGAGTGCTTATCTTGCCACGCAAGTGACGGTTGGTTATCCGCTTCTCTTCGCACTGATATTTACCTGGGTGCTGATCGCGTTAACCATGATCGACATTGATCACCAGCTACTGCCGGACAACCTGACCCTACCCCTGCTTTGGCTTGGCCTGTTAATCAATACCCAGGGCATATTTAGCTCACTTAGCGACGCAATTATCGGGGCAGCAGCTGGCTACCTGGCATTGTGGTCTGTGTTCTGGCTTTTCAAACTGGTGACCGGTAAGGAAGGCATGGGCTATGGTGATTTTAAGCTGCTAGCCGCGTTGGGCGCCTGGATGGGCTGGCAATCGCTGCCCCTAATCATTATCCTTTCCTCCTTCGTCGGCGCCATTATTGGTATCGCTGGCATCATAATAATGGGCCGTGATAAAAACATCCCCATGCCATTCGGGCCTTACCTGGCAATTGCTGGCTGGATCGCCTTTTTGTGGGGCGATGATATTACCGCCACTTACCTGCAGTTTGCTGCTGTAAGCCAATAAACGACTAGGGCCTGTTCGGACTCATTTGGATGAATCTATTGTGGCTAACTACGTAGTTGGTATCACTGGCGGCATTGGTTCCGGCAAAAGCGCGGCCTCCGACGCCTTTGCCCGACACGGCATTACTGTGGTTGATGCAGATCTGGTTGCCAGAGAGGTGGTAGAACCTGGCACGCCTGGCTTAACACAAATTCTTGAACACTTCGGAAATAGCATCATTGGAGTGGATGGAAAATTGGATCGCAGAGCACTCCGTGCACTGATCTTTAAAAACCCTCGTATGAAAACCGAGCTTGAAACGATACTTCACCCTTTGATCAGAGCTGAAGTTCAGCGGCAGTTGCAAGCGGCCGCGGGCCCCTACGTAATTTATTCAGCACCACTACTAATAGAAACCAAAGGTCACCTGCAAGTAAACCGGGTGTTGGTGGTTGATGTACCAGAACCAGTACAACGGGCGAGAGCAAGCAACCGAGACCAGCAAACAGTCGCGCAGGTACAATCGATTATTGATAGTCAAATCGACCGAAAAAGCCGGCTGGAACATGCCGACGATATCATCGACAATCAGGGTGATCTAGCTGCCCTGGAACAGCAGGTGAATAAGCTACATCAACAATACTTGGCCCTAAGTCAAACTGATGCACCGTGATAAACTGGATATACCGTGACAAATACTTCGCCCAAGAACCCAACCATACTACCCTGCCCAACTTGCAAAAAAACCATTACGTGGAGTGATAACTTCCCCGACAGGCCGTTTTGCAGCAAACGCTGTAAGTTAATTGATCTTGGAGAATGGGCCAGCGAAAGCCATAAAATTGAGGGCAATTCCATCTACGACGATCTTTTGTCGGATGAATTGGACGATAGCCATCAATAAACTGCTATTAACCGAGCAAGCATTGCTGTCGGGTTCGAAATACAAGGGATTTCGTAACATTCCGCGGGTATTTCCAAGGCGTGCGACAAAATAGATAAGAAGATCTACTTTGTCGCCGGATTAATAGTCCCAGGGCTTTTGCAATAGATAGTCCACAATAGGCGCATTGGCCTCGGGGAAAGCGAAGTCGCGCAACGCCGTTAAAGACACCCAGCGAATGGCCTGTCCTTCTTTACCCTCCGGCTCACCGGCAAACAACGACACCAAATACACATCAAGCAGTACCGTTTTTTCGGGGTAAACATAAGGCACTTCCAGCAACGGCCCAGCTTCTTGAACCGTAATGCCGAGTTCCTCGACAAGCTCTCGCCTCAGCGCCTCAACTGCGGACTCCCCAGCTTCAACCTTCCCACCGGGAAATTCCCACAACCCTCCTTTGTGGAGGTGATCGGGGCGCTTAGCCAATAGTATTTCAACGTTGCGTTCAGCCACCCCGCGCACAATCACGCCTGCCGCAACATGAATCTGCTTAGTCATACTTAGCTGCGATAATCTGCGTTGATAGAAACATACTCGTGGGACAAGTCAGATGTCCAAACCGTTGCTCCGGCAGCGCCACGCCCCAAGTTAATATTAAACGCGAATTCACTCTTATTCATCACGGCCTGACCCGCTTCTTCCATATAACTGTCTGCCCGGCCACCGTTTTCAACAATCAACACATCATCAAGGAACACTCTGACCAAATCAGCATCCAGATCGTCAATACCGGCATAACCGATGGCGGCCACTATGCGCCCCCAGTTGGGATCACTGGCATAACAAGCGGTTTTAATCAGCGGGGAATGCGCCACCGCGTAAGCAACTTTCAAACATTCAGCCTCGTTAGTACCACCTGACACATTGACGCTGATAAATTTAGTCGCACCTTCACCATCGGCCACAATATTTTGTGCCAGCTCCACATGCACATCGACAAGGGCCGTGCGCAACTTTTCATACAAGGGCGAGGTTTCATCGTCCAGCACCGGCAAACCTGAAGCGCCCGTAGCAACCAGCATGGACGAATCATTGGTGGAAGTATCACCGTCAACCGTAATGCGATTAAACGACTGCTCAACCGCATTCAAAAGTAGCTTTTGCAGTAACGGCTTGCTGACTGCCGCATCAGTTGCCACATAGGCCAGCATGGTGGCCATATTCGGTTTGATCATGCCGGAACCTTTGGCAATACCGGTAACGGTAACCATTTGGCCGTCGTGATCGAACTGAATGCTGGCACCTTTCGGGCGGGTATCTGTGGTCAGAATGCCTGTAGCTGCATCCGTCCAACCCGTGTCCGATAAATTGGCTATGGCACCAGGTAATGCCGGCAATAATTTTTGCATCGGCAAATGTTCACCAATCACACCGGTAGAAAAAGGCAAGACAGCTTCAACACTCACGCCGCACAAACGGGCCAGCTCTGCACAGGTATCCACCGCATTCTTCATACCTATATCGCCCGTGCAGGCATTGGCATTGCCTGTGTTCACAACCATGTAACGGGTAGCAGTATCAAGATGCTGCTTACAAATATGAACCGGTGCCGCACAAAAGCGATTTTTCGTAAAGGCGCCAACGGTAACCCCACCTTCGGCAATCTCCATCACCACTACATCCTTGCGCCCTGGCTTTTTGATACCGGCACTGTTAGTACCCAAGCGAAACCCTTTAACAGGATGCATGGTTGGAAATACAAACTTTTCTACAGCCATAAGCGTTTATACTCGAAAGTCGGTCGCCAAACAGTATCAGCCTAATTTACCGTGACACTGCTTAAATTTCTTGCCTGATCCACACGGACAGGGATCATTACGTCCCACTTTTTCACCTTCGCGAACGAAAGGCTGTAGATTTTCTGTGGCTGCGTTATGTTCATCCACCTCTTGTTCCATTAGGGATGCCTCTGCGTGCTCAAGCTGCATTTTTTGACGCTCATGCATTTCACGCTGGCGACGTTCCATTTCTTCCATCTGTTCCTGTGTGACTGGTTCAATACGGGAAAGAATTCTCGTAACCTCATGCTTCAGGGCTTCCAACATATCTTGAAATAGCTGGAATGATTCGCGCTTGTATTCCTGTTTTGGGTTACGTTGAGCATAAGCACGCAGGCCAATACCCTGACGTAAATGATCCATGTTGCTGAGGTGTTCCTTCCAGAGATTATCCAGAATCTGCATCATAACCTGGCGCTCGACGTCTTGTATCACTGCACCAAATTGCTCACGTTTGGCCAAATAAGCCTCATTAACAGCACTTAGAATGCGCTCTTGCAGTGATTCTGCGTGCAGGTTCTTGTCCTCGTCGAGCCATTTTTGTACCGGCAATGTCTGACCAAACTCTGCTTCCATATGATGTTCGAGGCCAGCAATATCCCATTGCTCTTCAAGGCTCTGGGGCGGTACGAAACCAGAAAATACGTCGATTACCACATCTTGACGGATCGCATCTATAGCATCAGAGATATCATCCGACTCGAGAATTTCGTTACGCTGCTGATACACTACACGGCGCTGGTCGTTGGCAACGTCATCGTATTCCAGCAATTGCTTACGAATATCGAAGTTACGACCTTCAACCTTGCGCTGGGCTTTTTCGATGGCATTGGTCACCATACGATGCTCAATGGCCTCACCCTTTTCCATGCCCAAGGCCTGCATAAAATTACGCACGCGATCGGAGGCAAAAATACGCATCAAGTTATCTTCGAGCGACAAATAAAATCGTGACACACCCGGATCACCCTGACGCCCGGCACGGCCACGCAGCTGGTTATCAATCCGCCTCGACTCGTGCCGTTCAGTACCAATAATGTGCAGGCCACCTGCTTCAAGCACTTGCTGATGACGCTTCTTCCATTCACTTTTGAGCTGCTCTACCTGTTGCGGGGTAGGATTTTCCAACGCATTAATTTCAGCATCGATATTGCCACCCAGCACAATATCAGTACCCCGACCAGCCATATTGGTCGCAATAGTAACCGTACCGGGCCGGCCAGCCTGAGCGATAATTTCAGCTTCTTTTTCGTGGAATTTCGCGTTCAATACCTGATGCTCGATACCCGCTTTTTTCAAGCGACGAGACATCTCTTCAGAACTCTCAATGGACGCCGTACCTACCAATATAGGTGCCCCGTCTTCCTGCAGCTTTTTGATATCTTCCGTCACCGCCTGATACTTGTCTTCCATGCTCAGGTAAACAAGGTCATTTAAATCCTGACGAGCAATCGGCTTATTGGTTGGTATCACAACAACATCCAAGCCATAAATCTGCCGAAATTCGAACGCTTCAGTATCGGCGGTACCGGTCATGCCGGACAATTTTTCATACAGGCGGAAATAATTCTGGAAGGTGGTAGAAGCCAGGGTTTGGCTTTCGTTTTGAATCACCACCCCCTCTTTTGCTTCGATCGCCTGATGCAACCCTTCAGACAAACGGCGACCAGCCATGGTACGACCCGTGTGTTCATCAATAAGAACAACCTGACCATTCTGAATAATGTAATCAACATCACGAGTAAACAGGGTGTGCGCTCGTAACGCCGCATGTACGTGATGCAGCAATCCAAGATTGGTTGCAGAGTAAAGAGAGTCTTCTTCTGACAACAACTGCTCACTGATCAGCATCGACTCGATCTGCTGATGCCCCTGCTCTGTCAATTCTACTTGGCGGGTTTTCTCATCAACGGTGTAATCGCCCTCTTCTGCTTCGGTTTGCAAACGCAGCTTGGGTATTAACTGGTTGATGCGACGATACAGCTCCGAACTGTCTTCCGCTGCGCCAGAAATAATCAGTGGTGTTCGAGCCTCGTCAATCAGAATTGAGTCAACCTCATCCACTACCGAAAAATGCAGTTTGCGTTGAACCCGGTCTTCCTTGCGCAGTGCCATGTTGTCACGCAGGTAGTCAAAACCAAATTCGTTGTTGGTGCCGTAAGTAATATCCGCAGCGTAAGCCTCACGCTTGGTCGCCGGATCCTGCATGGATTGGATAACACCGACGGTCAACCCCAAAAACTCATACAACGGTCGCATCCAATTGGCATCCCGCTGGGCGAGGTATTCGTTCACCGTAACAATATGAACACCTTTCTCGGTGAGAGCATTCAAGTATACCGGTAAGGTAGCCATCAAGGTTTTACCTTCACCGGTTCTCATTTCCGCAATGCAGCCTTCGTGCAATGTCATGCCCCCGATCATTTGCACATCAAAATGGCGCATGCCCAAAACACGCTGGCTGGCTTCACGCACCACCGCAAACGCTTCCGGCAAAATGCTATCGATACGCTCGCCCGCTGCTAAACGCTCTCTGAAGTCTGCGGTTTTTGCGGCGATATCCGCATCGCTCAATTTTTGTACATCTGGCTCAAGGGCATTAATTTGCTTGACCACTTTGTTCATGCGTTTTATTTCGCGATCATTTTTTGAGCCAAATACGGACTTTAAAACCTTACCAATCATGTGAGAATTACCATTGAATTTTTATGCTGCTAGCTGCCGGTAGCGACAGAAACGGGTGCAAAGTAAACCGAAAGAAGCCTGCAGACGCAAGCGAGGAAGGGAAAATTAACGGTGAGTTCGGTGAATATAAGAGGCTGGGTCTACTGCCCTGCCATTTTTGTACACTTCAAAGTGAACATGAGGCCCTGTGGAGCGGCCACTGGAGCCCATTAACGCGATGATCTGGCCCTTTTTAACCACATCACCTACGTTGACTTTATTTTCCTGGTTGTGAGCATAACGTGTGGTAAAACCGTTACCGTGGTTAATTTCAACCATATCACCGTAACCGGAACGCTTACCGGACCAGGTAACCACCCCAGCCCCCACGGATACCACTTCAGATCCCAGCTTACCCGCAAAGTCTACACCATTATGCCAGGCAATATTGCCGTGAAAAGGATCTGTGCGGCGCCCAAACCGGGACGACATCCACCCTTTTACCACCGGCCGACCGGCAATAAAGACGTCGCGCTGCAGCTTGCGCTTGGCCATCAGGTCGCTGAGTATCTCGAGCTGTTGCTCACGGTCTTCAATTTGCTGGGACAGGCCGTTAATCGTATCGAGGAAATCTGGTGGCGCATAGGCTTCACCCAAGCTGCCTGATTCAGGCCCCCCCAGAGCAGGCGGCTGCGAGAAATCGAACTCGCCTTCATCCAACTGGGCCATGCTGGTGAGACGCTCGCCCACCGCATCAATACGCATCAGCCGCGCCTGCAACTCAGCAACCCGCAAAGTAAGCGCTGCCAGTTCTTGCTGAGCCTGGGCCTGGGCCTGGGTAACCTGACCTTTCTGCTCGTCTAATGCTTCCTGCCACGCTTTGGCAGACTCATCGGTGAGCACGTCAGAGGCCTCTTTTGGTCCCCAGTTATAACCCGCCAAACCGCCGATGGCTGCTGGAATGCCAATCAGACACACAGATACAACCGCGCGCGTCCACCCACCAAGGGTGATGCTGCGCGTGCGGCCGTGATGTCGGCTGACAAGAATGACTTTCATAGGAGATTTTCTAAATGCCTCACAGACGGGCGACCCGTCTGTGCCAGTTAACCATTACGGCCTGAAATATGGCATAGAAAACAAGGGATTACCATACTTTCGTACGAAAGCAGATCAATTTCGATAAAAAAATGCGATCAAACCGCCAAAATTGGCTTCATATAGGAGATAGGTGCGCTTTCCTCTTCAAAGGTTACCACTTCCCATGATTCTTTATCTGCCATCAGCTGACGCAGAGAACGATTGTTCAAAGCATGGCCAGACTTATGAGCTTTGAACTCGCCAATCAGGCTATTACCGAGGAGATACAGATCCCCAATGGCATCTAAAATCTTGTGTTTGACGAATTCATCTTCGTAACGCAGGCCATCTTCATTAAGAATGCGGAATTCATCCACTACAATAGCGTTTTTAACACTACCACCTTTGGCTAACCCCTTAGATCGCAAGTATTCGAAGTCATTCATGAAACCGAAGGTTCTGGCGCGACTAACCTCCTTCACAAACGACGTACTGGAGAAGTCAACCGAGGCATTCAGTTTACGATCGCGGAATACCGGATGATCAAACTCAATACTGAAAGAGACTTTAAAACCGTCAAAAGGCAAAAAGCTGGCTTCCTTGTCACCGTCTTTCACGCTAACAGGACGCTTGATACGAATAAATTTCTTCGCTGCATTCTGCTCTTCGATACCTGCCGACTGGATCAGGAAGACGAAAGGTCCGGCACTGCCATCCATAATGGGTACTTCAGGGGCGCTGACTTCGACAATGGCGTTGTCAATGCCCAAACCTGCCATCGCAGATAATAAATGTTCAACCGTAGAAACACGAACATCACCTTTCATCAAGGTGGTCGACAACGTGGTATCACCCACATTTTCAGCCTTGGCTTCGATCTCTACCGGGGGATTCAAATCGACACGACGAAAAACGATGCCACTGTCGATTGGCGCCGGAAGCAACGTCAAAAACACTTTTTGCCCAGTATGCAGGCCAACACCAGTTGCTTTAATGGCATTTTTTAACGTTCTTTGTTTGATCATTAATCAATTTTCTCGCTTGTCACTGTCAATCCACGCTCCTGAGAGCTAAGGGCCGCAATGGTACCAGAGTTGTTTTCCCGAAACCATGTAACAGCTCGCTATTGTAGCAATTGATTTGCCTGCCACGCGGGCTTTAACCCTAACCTATCGCCACTGTGAATTATTTCCCCTTAATACAGTGTGAATGGGGCTGGCACCAGAGGGTCAACGGTACCAGCCATCCTTGGAGCCCCATTTAACATCAACAGTAATTAATCAGCTTGGCGCCGTAAGAATGCCGGAATATCGAGATATTCCATATCCTTGTCTACCGCCAACTGACTTGCGGTATTACCACCAGCAGAGGCTTTTGGCATATTGCGAATCACCGTTGGCGTTTCATAAGCCGCATAATCGGGCTCACCACCAGCGCGTTGCTTAGCAGCCGTATTGTCGACAACTTTGGAAACCGAAGGTTTCTCATCTTTGGGCACGGACGCTGAAGCACACGCTCCCAAACCTGTCGCAACAACGGTTACACGCAGTTCATCACTCATTTCAGGATCGATCACGGTACCCACCACCACAGTAGCATCTGCCGAGGCAAACTCTTCAATGGTATCGCCCACTTCGGAGAACTCACCCAGTGACAAGTCCATACCAGCGGTGATGTTCACCAAAATACCGCGCGCACCCTCCAGGTTAATGTCTTCCAACAGCGGGCTGCGAATGGCTGCTTCAGCCGCTTCACGGGCACGGTTTTCGCCACTGGCAGAACCACTTCCCATCATCGCCATGCCCATTTCAGACATCACTGTGCGAACATCGGCAAAGTCGACATTAATCATACCGGGGCGAATAATCAGATCAGCAATACCCTGAACGGCACCCAGTAATACGTCGTTAGCTGCCTTGAAAGCATCAAGCAAACTGGTTTTGCTACCCAGCACAGCTAACAGTTTTTCGTTAGGAATAGTGATTAATGAATCAACCCGCTCCTGCAACTCTTTGATACCCATATCGGCGATGGTCATACGCTTGCGGCCCTCAAACGGGAACGGCTTGGTCACCACAGCTACGGTTAAAATGCCCAGTTCGCGAGCCACCTCCGCTACGACAGGCGCACCACCAGTACCGGTGCCACCGCCCATACCGGCAGTAATAAATACCATATCAGCGCCAGTCAGTACTTCGGCAATACGCTCGCGATCTTCCATAGCAGCCTGGCGGCCAACATCTGGGTTTGCACCAGCACCCAGACCTTTAGTCATGGTGTTACCCAATTGCAGTACCGTGCGGGCATCAACATCTTTCAATGCTTGCGCGTCGGTATTGGCGCAAATAAATTCGACACCTTCAATGTCATTAGAAATCATGTGCTTAACAGCGTTACCGCCGCCACCACCTACACCGATGACTTTAATGACTGCGTTTTGTGGAACATTATCTACTAACTCAAACATAGATTTACCCTCATTTTCCCCTTGTTACTAACACTTACTTGCGTTAATGCTTTGAATTGCAACCAGCGTTTTTTCAACGCTTCCGTAACCCGTATTGAGTTACATGTTGCCTTTAAACCAGTTGGTGACTTTCGCCCACCAACCTTCATCTTTATCTCGTGACATATGACCGGCGCTGTCGTGCAGCTGCTGTTGCAGACCATATTGCAGCAACCCTACGCCGGTTGAATAAATCGGGTTGTCGACGATATCTGACAAACCTCGTATAGAATGAGGCGCGCCCAAACGAACCGGCATATGAAAAATCTCTTCAGCAAGCTCGACAACACCTTCCATTTTTGATGTGCCGCCAGTCAACACAATCCCCGCAGCGATGAGATCTTCATAACCGCTGCGCCGTAATTCGGCCTGCACCAGCGTAAACAGTTCGTCGTAACGTGGTTCTACAACCTCGGCCAATGCCTGTCGCGACAAATCGCGAGAAGCACGATCACCCACACTGGGCACTTTAATGGTTTCATCCGGGCCAGTGAGCTTGGCTAGGGCACAGGCATAACGAATTTTTATTTCTTCCGCATGCGGCGTTGGTGTACGTAACGCCATGGCAATATCATTGGTGACCTGATCACCCGCAATAGGAATAACACCGGTATGGCGAATCGCACCCTCGGTAAAGATGGCAATATCAGTAGTACCGCCACCGATATCGACCAAGCATACCCCCAGCTCTTTTTCATCCTCGGTTAATACCGAATAACTTGATGCCAGTTGCTCAAGAATAATATCGTCGACTTCCAGGCCACAGCGGCGAATACACTTTTCGATATTTTGTGCAGCGTTAACCGCACAGGTGACCAAGTGCACTTTCGCTTCTAGACGAACACCCGACATGCCCAGGGGCTCTTTCACACCACCTTGATCGTCAATCAAATATTCCTGCGGCAGAATATGCAGAATTTTCTGGTCAGCAGGAATAGCGACTGCCTGGGCCGCATCAATCACCCGATCCAAATCAGCGGAAAACACTTCCCGATCTTTGATCGCGACAATTCCATGAGAATTCAAACTGCGAATATGACTACCGGCGATACCGGCATACACAGAATGAATCTGACAACCTGCCATGAGTTCTGCTTCTTCAACGGCACGTTGAATGGATTGAACTGTGGATTCAATATTCACAACAACACCACGTTTTAATCCGTTGGACTTGTGTGAGCCAATACCCACGACCTCCAACTGACCATCTGCCGAAACTTCACCCACGATAGCCACCACTTTGGATGTTCCAATATCCAGGCCCACTATCATTTTGCCGTGATTTACACTTACCATTCGCCAACTCCGCCGTCATCGGCTGTTAGATTTTTCACGTATTCTTTTTTGCTATCGTATTTTCGCCAGGTTGCTTCCAGGCAACTGCCACACCCTGCTCGTACCGCGCATCAATGGTAGCGACTTCGTCCACACGCTGTTTCAAATAGTGCTCGTAAACTGCCAACACACGCTGTAGCTTCAAAAACATTTCATCGCGACCCAACTTAACTTCAATACCATTAGACAACACCAAACTCCAAGAGCGTTTACCATCACAGGTTAACGCAGTAACTTCGAGCATTTTAGGGCGCAACAATTTATTCAAGGCAAGATAACTCTGCATCATTTGCTCGGCCATGCTGTCATCTGCAGACAACAACGGTAACGTCTTCAAGTAGTCGTTAACCGGCACATAAATAAGCTCACCTCGCTGATTAATAAACCCCTTGCTACCCCAGCGTGCAATAGGCTGCTGCTCGTCTATTCGCACAAACAGCCGATCTGGCCAACGCCTTGTGAGCGACACAGTATCAATCCAGGGCTGTAGTTCTAACTGGGCTTTGATTTCTTGTAAATCTAGTTGCACAAACTCTTGGTTGATATGCCCTGCAACGATGTCAGCGATGTTATTTTTTTCAATAAACCGAAAGTCACCTTCAATACCTACCTTCGCGATTGGGCGATTGACCACACTGGCTACTACATCGCTACCATATATCCAACAAAGCCCTAACGACGCAGCTACCAATAACGCAACCGATACCTTACGCAACGCAGCCCAAGGTATCTTCACGCGTGAGCGAGCATCGCTCTGCTTGCGACTGGCCCCCCTGCGTATCGTTTTTGGTTGACTGTTGCTACGTACCAGCATAATTACTCAACGGTTTGATAAAGTATTTCAGCAACCAGTTGCTGAAAATTCATTCCAGTGGCTTTTGCTGCCATTGGCACAAGACTATGATCCGTCATGCCCGGCACAGTATTGGCTTCGAGCAAGTAAAACCTGCCTTCGGTATCAGCCATCACATCTATGCGCCCCCAACCTTTGCAATCCAATGCATTAAATGCGCGCAGTGCCAGTGCCTGCAATTCGGTTTCATCCTCTTCGTCCAACCCACATGGGCACAGATAACGTGTATCGTTAGAAATATATTTGGCTTCGTAATCGTAAAATGTATTGTCGGTTTCAAGCTTGATCGCCGGTAAGGCGCGACCATTGAGAATAGCAACGGTGTATTCCGGGCCCGTCAGTAGTGCCTCGGCAAACACACTGCGATCATAACGGCAAGCAGTATGAAATGCTGATTCCAGTTCTTGAGGCGAGACAACTTTCGACATACCGATACTCGAACCCTCGTGAGTTGGTTTCACCATAGCTTTACCGCCCAATTTGGCCAGTGCAACGCTCCAGTCTGTATGCTCATCGAGCACCACAAATGGAGCTGTGCTGAGACCGCTGGCTTGCCATATTTGTTTGCTTTTTATTTTATCCATCGCCAGTGAAGATGCCTGCACACCGCTGCCGGTGTACGGTAATTGCATAAACTCAAGCAGCGCCTGAATACGACCGTCTTCTCCCCCTGCGCCATGCAAGGCAATAAAAATTCGATCCAGTGTTGTTTGCTTCAACTGATCGATTACATTTTCATTTACATCTATCAATACAGCATTAACATTCATGGCCCTAAGCGCATCGTAAACGGCTTTGCCACTACGCAAAGACACTTCTCGCTCAGCAGACAAGCCGCCATACAGCACGCCTACCGTGCCGGCTTTCTCGGAAAGAGTCTGTATGCGTTCATTCATAAGGTGTTATCTCTATAAACTCTGTTGCATCGCACTTATTCGATGTCTGCGAAACCCATCAACTGCCGTTTAGCCAACAGCTGGGCCAATTGACCCACATTACCGGCACCCTGGGTAATCACAATATCACCAGGTCTTACAATATCTTTAATAACTTCCGGCACGCCCTCAATACCCTCAACGAAAATGGGGTCGACCAGGTTTCGATTGCGAACACTTCTACTCAAATGGCGACCATCGGCGCCGGGAATAGGGTCTTCACCCGCGCTGTACACCTCTAGCAACACCAGTACATCAACCGATGACAGTACATCGACAAAATCTTCGAAAAGATCTCGCGTACGCGTGTAGCGGTGAGGCTGATACACCATCACTAAACGTCGATCAGGCCAGCCGTCGCGCACAGCTTTAATCGTTGCACCAACTTCGCGTGGATGATGACCGTAATCATCAACCAACATCGCATTACCGCCATCCCCAATCTGATATTCACCGTAAACTTGAAAGCGACGCCCCACGCCGCCAAACTCTGCCAACCCCATCTGAATAGCAGCATCATCAATACCTTCATCGGTTGCCACTGCTACCACCGCAGTCGCATTCAGCACATTGTGAATACCCGGCATATTCAAAGTGATCTTCAACGGCTCACGGTGCCCAGGCCTTTTCACTTTAAAATGACTAAACAAGGCCTTCTGGCGAATATCAAACGCCTGATAATCGCAATCATCACTCAAGCCGTAACTGACCCATGGCCGTGAGATGTCTGGCAGAATCTCAGTAACGATTGGATCGTCTTTGCACAACACTGCCATTCCGTAAAAGGGCAGGTTGTGTAGAAAATCAATAAAGGTTTTCTTTAAACGTGAAAAATCGCCTTCATAGGTATCCATGTGATCAGCATCGATATTGGTAACGATGGCAATCATCGGCTGCAGGTGCAAAAACGACGCATCGCTTTCATCGGCCTCTGCAATCAGAAATCGGCTTTGTCCCAACTTTGCATTACTGCCGGCGCTGTTTAGCAAACCACCAATTACAAAGGTAGGGTCTTTATCCGCCGCCGCAAAAACCGACGCCAACAAACTGGTGGTAGTGGTTTTACCATGGGTACCGGCGACAGCAATGCCATGTCGGTAACGCATCAGCTCTGCCAGCATTTCTGCACGGCGCACAACGGGAATACGTCGCTCACGCGCTCCAATGATTTCGGGGTTCAATTGATTCACTGCCGAAGAATTAACAACCACATCGGCCCCAGTTACATTGCTTTCGTGATGACCAATAAAAATAGTCATACCCATGGCTTGCAGGCGCTCTGTAACCGTTGATGCTTTTAAATCCGATCCGGTAATCTCGTAGCCGGAGTTCAACAATACCTCAGCGATACCGCTCATGCCGGCACCACCGATACCAATAAAGTGGATGCGCTTAATACGCCGCATTTCCGGCACACTGGCTACAGGAGAATTGCGTGTTGCTGCGGTTGTCATCGGCTTACCTCCCTGCAGGTTGCCACAATATCTTTTACACTGTTTGGGGTTGCGGCAACGTGAGCATTTGCAGCCATTTGCTGGCGCAGATCATTATTGTGAATCAATTCATTTAATACACCGGCGAGCACATCGGGTGTTAATTCATTCTGTTGAAAAACCTTGGCGGCTCCCTTACCCACTAACCAATTGGCGTTAGCCGTTTGATGGTCGTCGATGGCATAAGGAAACGGAACCAGTACGGCTGCTCGACCTGCTGCCGCCAGTTCTGCCACCGTTAATGCACCGGCTCGGCAAATCACCAAATCTGCCCACTGGTATGCAGCCGCCATATCGTCAATAAATGGTTCTATGGCTACTTCGATATTCTGTAACTGAGCGTTGCTGTACAGTTGCTTAGCAACTTCTATATGTCGCTGGCCAGTCTGATGCCGTACACACATGTTTTTTTCGCAATGCAATTTTTCCAGTGCAACCGGCAGCAATTCATTTAACGCAGAAGCACCTAGACTGCCACCCAGTATTAACAAATGAAACTGAGTATCGACTGCACTATGAGTCGTAGGTTCAGCAAAAATTTCACTGCGCACCGGGTTACCCACAAACTGCCCTTTTGCCAAGGCACCGTCAAAGCCGAGCAAAACATGGGTAGCAACCTTGGCCAACAGGCGGTTGGTAGTACCCGCAATAGCGTTCTGCTCGTGAATTACCAGAGGAATCCGCTTTAACCAGGCAATCAGCCCCCCAGGGCCAGAAGCAAAACCGCCGAAACCCAATACAATACGCGGCGCTCTCTTACGCAGTATGCGAGCAGCCTGCCAACAGGCTTTAAGTAGTTTAAACGGAGCAGCCAGCAGCGTTGCGGCACCCTTACCTCGTAACCCGGTTACATCCAGATAATCAATATCGATACCTGCTGCAGGCACAAGTGTTGCCTCAATACCTTTACGAGTGCCGAGCCAGCTCACCCGCCAACCTTCCGCAATCAGTTGCTTGGCTACCGCCAGTGCTGGGAATACATGGCCGCCCGTACCACCGGCCATAATCACGGCTGAATTAACCTGATTCATCGCCCTGACTCCTTAGCACTCAACTCCCAGTCAATACGCATCACCAACGCCAACAACATCAAGCAAATCACCAGGCTGGAACCACCGTAGCTGATAAAGGGCAGTGTTAAACCTTTTGTAGGTAGTAGCCCCGAAGCAACCCCCACATTGATAAATACCTGTAGCGAAAACATAACGGCCACACCAAAACACAACAGTGTTGCGAAGCGATCTTCAATGTTGAGGGCACGATAGCTGATACGTAAAATTCGCCAGATTAAGGTGGCATACACAGCCAATACGAGTATCACACCAATAAAACCAAATTCCTCTGCCACAATCGCAAAGATGAAATCGGTGTGAGCTTCCGGCAAATAAGAGAGTTTTTGCACGCTATTACCGAGCCCTACGCCAAACCATTCACCGCGACCAAATGCGATAAGAGACTGCACTAGCTGATAGCCACTTGCGTACTGGTCAGCCCACGGATCAAGAAAGGTAATCAAACGCTGCACGCGGTATGGCGATATAAAGGCCATGAGTGAGAGGCCCGCCAGCCCAGTTAATGCCAACAACGCAAACTGCCACAATTTAACACCCGCTAAAAACAACATGGCTACCACGGTTGCACTTAATACCACGGTGGAACCAAAGTCTGGCTCCAATAGCAGCAACACGACCATTGCCCCCAAGAAGGCGATTGGTTTGGCAATATCTTTCCAGTGGGATTGCATAACCGGATTCCAACGCGCGAGATAGCGTGCAAAGAAAACCAGGCTGCAGAACTTGGCAACCTCTGATGCTTGAACAGAAATAAAGCCAAGGCTCAACCAACGCTGACTACCATTGACCCGACGCCCAATCCCGGGAATCAATACCAATACCAGCAAGCCAAACGCCAATAACATCAATAACCAGCCGTACTCACGCCAAAAATAAGATGGCATCAGTAAAATCCAGGCGGATACAGCCAAGCCAAGACACAAATAAAAAATATGTCGTTTGGCGAAATACCACGTGTCACCGTACACATTATCGGCCAGCCCAACCGATGCAGAGGCTACCATCACCAACCCAAACGAAATCAAAACGACGGCCATGCCCCACAGCAAGCTATCTGATTGCCCTTGAGGGATAACAAATTGACGTACCTGTGTGATAGTCAGCATGCCAACCCCCTTACCGCCTGTACGAACTGTTCACCGCGATCTTCAAAGTTACGGAACATATCCAGGCTGGCACAGGCCGGAGATAGCACAACGGCATCCCCTGCTTGAGCAGCAGACAATGCACAAATAACCGCCTGCTGCATAGTGGCAGCATGTTGCGTGGGGACAACCCCGTCCAGCAAAGTCGTCAATTTGGGAGCGTCTTCTCCGATGAGTACCGCATGGCGAACATGTGCTTTTATTAACGGAACCAAAGGTGAAAAGTCGGCCCCTTTACCGACGCCGCCGCCAATCAAAACCAACTTGGCAGGGTCACGCGCCAGGCCTTTAATTGCGGCAACCGTAGCACCAACATTGGTACCTTTCGAATCGTTATAGAAATCAACGCCGTTAATAGTTCTAACCCATTCACAACGGTGAGGTAACCCGGCAAACGTTTTTAATACATCAACGACAGGGGCCAATGGCACACCAAACGCTTTTACGATCGCCAACGCTGCTAGCGCGTTTTCAATATTATGCATCCCTGGTATACGTACATCGCGCACAGGCATGAAGGGAATAAACCCATCAAAAAGATACTGTTCCCCGGCATGATCAGCCAGTCCAAAACCCTGTTTGTCTGCGCGCGACAAACCAAATGTATAATAAGTAACACCTTGCGCAACTGGCGCAGCCGTTAATAAGTCGCGGCGATTAGTGACCACATTTTTTGCACCAAAATAGATGCGTTGTTTAGCCGCATGATAACTTTGCATCGAATCGTAACGATCCATGTGATCTGCTGACAGATTCAATATGGCAGCTACTTGTGCTCCGAGCCTGGGCGTAGTTTCCAGCTGAAAACTCGAAAGCTCCAACACGTAAACATCGTGATCACTTGCTCGCAGCAAGTCGAGTGCAGCCGTACCCAAATTACCGCCTATACCCACATTAACGCCGGCAGCCTTAAGCATTTCACCAACCAACGTGGTAACGGTCGACTTGGCGTTGGAACCGGTAATCGCAATAATGGGCTTGGTGCAATCACGAGCAAACAAGGCGATATCACCAATAACGGGTACGCCAGCCTGCAACGGACCCGCAAACGCAGGGTCAGCCAGGGGCAAGCCGGGGCTGAGTACAATTTCCTCTGCGTGTAACAGTATGTCCTGCGCATCAGCAGTCATGAGTGATCCGGTATAAATCGAACACTGCGGAAATTCTGCTTTAAACAGATCCAGCTGCGCAGGCTTTTCACGACTATCCAGCAACACAAACGCCTTTTGTGTTGCTGCCAAATAACGCGCAACCGACAGCCCGGTAACTCCCAGACCGACGATAGCGGTTACTTTACTTGTCGCGATTAAATTGCTCATATTTCCTGTAATATCAACGCAGCTTCAATGTAGCCAAACCAAACAGCACCAGCATAACGGTAATAATCCAAAAACGAACGATCACGCGTGGTTCAGGCCAGCCCTTTAATTCAAAATGATGATGCAGTGGCGCCATGCGAAAAATACGACGCCCGGTTAATTTGTAGGACCCCACCTGCAAAATCACAGACACGGTTTCCATCACAAACACACCACCCATGATAAAAAAAACAATTTCATGGCGAACAATAACCGCTATAACACCCAGTGCAGCACCCAGTGCTAACGCACCCACATCGCCCATAAACACTTGAGCGGGATAAGTGTTAAACCACAGAAAACCTAAACCGGCACCTCCCAGAGCGCCACAAAACACCACCAGCTCACCTGCACCGGGGATATTCGGAATATGCAGATAGTGGGCAAACTCACCATGCCCTACCAGATACGCGATGATGCCCAAAGCCGACCCCACCATTACGCTGGGCATAATCGCTAAACCATCCAGCCCGTCGGTTAAGTTGACAGCATTACTGGAGCCAACAATCACGAAATACGTTAACGCGATATACAGCACACCCATTGGAATCGATACATCTTTCAAAAACGGTAAAATCAAGCTGGTCTCAGCCGGGCTTTGTGCTGTTACGTAGAGAAAAATAGCAGCACCCAGCCCTGCCACTGACTGCCAAAAATATTTCCAACGCGCTGGCAAGCCTCGAGAATTGGATTCTACAACTTTACGGTAGTCATCTACCCAGCCGACCGCTCCAAAAATAGCGGTGACAATCAGTACAACCCACACATAGCGATTGGATAAATCGGACCATAGCAGCGCACTCACAAAAATCGCCGCAAGAATCAATGTCCCCCCCATAGTGGGAGTACCGGATTTACTCAAATGGCTTTGTGGGCCATCATCTCGTACCGACTGACCGATCTGTAACGCATTGAGCCGACGAATCATCCAGGGCCCCAGCAACAACGAAATACCCAGCGCAGTTAAAATACCTAAAATACCTCGCAGTGTGAGGTATTTGAAAACCCCGAAACCATTTAGATACTGCTGTAAATATTCAGCCAGCCACAGAAGCATTATCGATTACCTTTTTCTTTGATTTCATTAACGACATCTTCCATGCTTGTACTTCGAGAACCTTTCACCAAAATGGCCGCGTTCTGTATTGATGCAAGTAACACCTGTAATTCAGCAATCAATGCTGATTTATCAGTGAAGTGTTTTGCTGATTCGCCAAACCCTTGTGTCGCCGCCGCAGACAAATCCCCAACAGTAAACAGCACATCAATATGCTTTTCTTTGGCATAACTGCCTACATTGTCATGCAGCATTCCGGCATCAGCCCCCAGCTCACCCATATCGCCGAGCACCAAAATACGTACCCCATCAAGCTTGGCCAAAAAATCGATAGCGGCTTTTACACTGCCAGGATTGGCATTATAGGTATCATCGATAACGCGATGGCCTGACGTAGTTTTATACTCTGCCAAACGGCCAGGCACACCGGCAAAAGACTCAAGCCCGCTGACGATCACAGTAGGCTCGACACCCACCGCGTGAGCCATAGCTGCAACAGCCAGGGCATTATTCACATTGTGCTGCCCTAACACTCGTAAAGAAACAGGATATTCCTGCTCTTGAATATGCAACATAAATGATGCCTGCCCAGACGAAGAGACCTTTATATCGGAGGCATACACGCTGGCCGAGTTTTTTTCACATGAAAATGTGATGACACGTTTTTGTGCAAACTCCTGCAACCAGCTTGCTGCGTAATGGTCGTCAAGATTAATGACCGCTACACCAGCAGGCTGCATACCGCGATAAATTTCGGATTTCTCCTGAGCAATGGCATCGACACTGCCGAAACCTTCCACGTGGGCTGGTTGCACATTCGTAACCAGCGCAACATCGGCTTTGGTCAGTCCAGCCAAATATTGAATTTCGCCTACACCACTGGCACCGAGTTCCATCACCGAAAAATCATGTTGCGGCTCTAATGCCAACAGCATGGCAGGAACGCCAATATGGTTATTAAAATTTTTCACCGTTGCATGCACGTTGCCTTGCTGATTCAGCACATTCACCAGCATTTCTTTCACGGTTGTCTTGCCGCAACTGCCTGTAATG
Source organism: Cellvibrionaceae bacterium (assembly GCA_050289485.1). GTDB lineage: Bacteria > Pseudomonadota > Gammaproteobacteria > Pseudomonadales > Cellvibrionaceae > JBNKFV01. The sequence goes on along the minus strand of JBNKFV010000015.1, from coordinate 125,050 downwards.
GAGAACAGGGGCTTGGTAAACTGCTGACGATTTAATGCCGCGATCTGTCCGTAAGCAGTAACGGTATTGGTGACAACTAATTGAGGAACGGCAATGTCTGTTATTTCGTGGTCCACAACCACCGCACAACAGCCTTTTTCTACTGCTGCCGCAACGAAATCATGTCCATCAAAGCGTTCGCCACTAATAGCAACATACAAGTCACCTTCAACAAGCGAACGCGTATCGGTGCTCACTCCGGTAAAGGTTACATCTCCATTCAGCAACTCGGCCTTACAGCCTTGCGCCAATAGATGACTGTGTAGTTGAGACAGCAGCAAAGGACTAAACATCACTACCTCCGAGTGCGGCGAGCACTTTGGTTGCCTCTTCCACATCACTGAAATAGCGACGCTCGGCACCAATAACCTGGTAATCCTCGTGGCCCTTGCCCGCGATGAGTACGACATCACCCGCTTCACTGGTGTTGATAGCATGGGCAATTGCATCCGCACGTTCGATCAGCACATTTACTGAATGCTGATTCGTCACCCCAGCCAGAATATCGTTGATTATTTTCTTTGGTTCCTCTGTACGCGGGTTATCACTGGTAATGATCAGTCTGTCTGCCAACGACTCAGCGATCCCCCCCATAACGGGGCGCTTCCTGGTGTCTCTATCGCCGCCGCAACCAAATACACAAATCAATGTGCCATCCACATAAGGACGCAACGTTTTCAATGTTGATGCCAAGGCATCGGGAGTGTGCGCATAATCGACAACCACGAGTCGCTCGGCTATATGCAATGCCTGCATACGACCTGGCACAGCGTCTAAATTAGTAACTCCAGACAGTACATCGGCCAACGACGCACCTGTGCCAACACAAGCAGCCGCAATAATTGCCAACAGGTTGCTAATGTTAAACTCACCAATTAAAGGGGTGCGAAACATACCGTCACCCCAAAGCGATCCAATAGAGACCTGCGTGCCAGCACTGCTCATTTGCATCGATCGAACAAATATATCAGCGGCGCTATTTTCGGTAGAAAATGTAATAACTCGACGACCTTGCTTAACCTGTTCTGCCGCAAGTGCTGCACCGAGCTCGTCATCAGCATTGATAACGGCACACTCGACCGAGGCAAATTCAAATAACTTGGCTTTCGCTACGCCGTAAGCGGCCATAGTGCCGTGGTAGTCAAGATGGTCCTGGGTGAGGTTAGTAAAAATCGCCACCTTCACAGGAACCCCGGCAACACGATGCTGAGCTAAACTATGCGACGACACTTCCATCACCGCAGCCTCAACGGAAGCTTCCGCAAAACTCCACAATATTTCTTGCACAGCAATGGCATCGGGTGTTGTAAACCCGGTTTGTACGAGACCTTTAGTAAACGGGGCTTCATTCACATTGCGCTGATGCTCGATAACACCAAAACCCAGTGTACCGATCACCCCTGAAACGTGCCCTAAGGTTGCCAGTAGTTGTCCGAGCAAATAGCAGCATGTGGTTTTACCGTTAGTACCCGTAATGCCATACACCTTAAAGCTATTACCGGGATTACCATAAAAATTACTCGCAGCGCTGCTCACCTGCTCGGCGAGATTATCCATGCTGATAATCATCAAACGCTCGGCCTGATGCCCCAGGGCGGCCACTGCAGCATTGGCAAGATCGCTATCGGATGCATCCACCAGTACAGCACTTGCACCAAAACTCAACGCTTCCTGCAAATATTCAAGCCCGTGGGTTTTCATCCCTGGCAATGCGACAAACACATCATTGTTGCGCACCAGCTTGCTATTTGCGGTAATGCCCGATACACATGTACTTGCATCACCATTGATAACAGTAGCGTTAGGCAAGAAATCAGACAGCGGCTTATTGATAATATTGGGCGCTACCAAACGCGCAAGAGCCGTCATATCAGCGGCTCCTTTTGAGTATTGGATTTGTCGCCTTGCTGGGCAGTAGTTTGCCTTGGCACAGGCGGCGGCACAGACATGAGCTTTAATGCCCCTTCGGCTATATTGGCAAACACCGGGGCCGCAACTTCACCACCATAATACCTGCCATTTTCCGGCTCATTAACGGCAACGACGACAACGATGGAAGGGTCATCTGCTGGAGCCATTCCAGCAAACAAGGCCATATAGCGGCTGTCGGCATAACCCGAATCACCCACTAAGTGCACAGTACCTGTTTTACCTGCAGCTTCGTAAACAGGAATATTGGCGCGCGTTGCCGTGCCACCTTTTTGGGTCACGGTTTTCAGCATTTCATGCACTTGGTCTACATAGCGTGCATCCACAACTTGCTCTGCTTCCCCAACCTGATCCAGTTTAAGTAACGACACAGGACGCTTCTGGCCATGCTGAGCCAAAACGCCATAGGCTTGCGCCAACTGCAAAGCAGTCACGTTCAAGCCATGCCCAAAGGCATAAGCAGCACGCATAATGGGCTGCCACTTACTGTATACCGGCAACAACCCCACGCTTTCGCCAGGGAAACCCGTACCGGTACTTTGACCAAAACCCATTCGGTAGTACATGTCACGTACCCAGTCAGGCTCTAATTTAAGTGCAATTTTGCTGATACCCACCTGACTGGATTTGGTAATAACCTTGGTAACATCCATCACACCGTAATTTACTGGGTCTAACAGGGTTTTACCGTTTAGGTGGATATAACCGGGCGATGTATCAATTTGCGTATGGGGTTTGAAACGCCCACTCTCCAACGCTGCCAAAACCGTCAGTGGTTTCATGGTAGAACCGGGCTCAAACACATCAGTCAGCGCCCGATTACGCAGCGCGCTCCCTTTAATGTCGGTACGATCATTTGGGTTGTAAGACGGCTGATTAACCATCGCCAACACTTCCCCGGTATGCACGTCGAGAATAACTGCCGTACCAGAGTGCGCAGCAAAACGTGTTACCGCCGCTTTAAGCTCGCGGTACGCCAAATATTGCAAACGTAAATCAATGCTCAGCATCAGGTCGTTGCCGGATACCGCAGCCTTCACCAAACCGGCCTCACGTACAACACGACCTTTTAAATCTTTTACAACGCGTTTAATACCGGGCTCGCCCGTAAGAAACTCGTCATAGGCCAGCTCCATTCCTTCCTGGCCATGATCGTCGATATCCGTAATGCCAACGAGATGAGCAGTCACCTCCCCGGCGGGATAAAAACGACGATATTCCTGCTCTTCATTTACACCGGAAAGCTTGAGCGACAAAATTCTATCCGCGTCGGCCGGTGTCATATGGCGCTGCAAATAGGCGAAGTTGCGCCCACGATATTTAAGAACCCGTGCACTTAATTCTTTTTTCGACAACCCGAGCTCTTTCATAACGGTTTTCCAACCGGGTTCGGAAAGATCAATTTCTTGAGGATTGAACCAAATAGAAGTAACCGGCGAGCTAACCGCGAGCGGCTCACCATTACGGTCAGTAATCACACCACGATAGGCATTGATTTTAACTTCGCGCACACTGCGAGAAGTGCCTTGCTGCTGTAAAAATTCATAGCCTTTTTCTTCAGTCGGCAAAATCTGCAACGCCGCTACTTGAGAAATCAATGCCAGTAAAAAGAGCACAATAGCGCCCACCACCGCATACAGGCGCCAGCGCGCAGGCAAACACGCAACAACCTGTGGTTGCGGTGTTACACCCCTACGTCGTTTTTTGGCGCCATTGGGCGACATGTACATCCCCTGATATTAAGAATTCAATGTTTGTTATTTTTACTGCACAACAAGGACAACATCGTTGGCAGCAGGCACTTTCATTTTCAATTTTGTCTCTGCCAGATTTTCAATCCGGCTATAAGCAGACCATGCACTTTGTTCCAACAGGTATTGCCCCCCTGTTACCTCCAGAGACGCCTGCTCTCTACGCAATACTTCCAGTTCATTGACCAGCTTGCGTGAATGCTGAGTCACATTGACCACCGCTAATGCCGACACTACAACCGCCAGCCACAACCCACCGACCAACAAACTCAGCGCAACTTTTTTCCAGAGCCTGCGCAGGCGCTGCCTGCCCAATGATTCAACAACCGAAATCACAGCTTCTCGGCCACACGCATCACGGCACTTCGCGACCGAACATTGACGGCAATTTCTGCCTCACCAGGTTTAATCGCCTTACCCATAGAACGCATACGCTTGTTGAGCTGCGATTCCATAACCGGCAACCCTGCCGGCAAAGGGTCACCTTTTTCACAACGCCGAATAAAACGCTTTACGATCCGGTCTTCTAATGAGTGAAAGCTGATCACTACCAAGCGCCCTCCGGGTTTCAATACCGCCAGAGCCTGCTCCAGCACATCATTCAAATCACCCAGCTCATTATTGATGTAAATTCTGATTGCCTGAAACGCTCGCGTTGCTGGATGTTTGTGCTTTTCCCACGCCGGATTCGCGTCCGTCACAACTTTTGCCAGCTGCGCTGTTGTCGCAAAAGGTTCTACATTCCGATGCTGGACAATGGCACCCGCGATACGCCGGGCATATCTTTCTTCGCCATACTCTTTCAACACCCTGGCAATATCCTGCTCGTCGGCTCGGTTCAGCCATTGCGCGGCAGTTTCTCCGACCGCTGTATTCATGCGCATATCCAAAGGGCCATCTTGCATAAAACTAAAGCCGCGCTGGGGTTCGTCTAACTGCGGGGAAGAAACCCCCAGATCAAGTAACACCCCATCTACTTTCCCTTCCAGGCCCTGCTCGCGTAAGCGATGCTGCAACTGTGCAAACGATCCATGCAGAATGCAGAAGCGATCATCGGCTTCTGCCAATGTTTCCGCACAGGTCACGGCCACAGGGTCTTTATCAATTGCCAACAAACGTCCTTGACCAGACAACTTGCTTAATATTTCCCGGCTGTGCCCACCGCGCCCGAAAGTCCCATCGACGTACACACCAGCGTCGTCCCCCACCAGAGCTGCAACAGCTTCATGCAAGAGCACCGTAATATGTGGCGAGTCAGTCATGACACCCTCAAAATTTATAAAAACACCACGCGCAGCAACATCGTCGCAGCACAAAAAACATCAAAAGTATCGCTATTTTTAGAGAGACAACGCCTGCATGGCCTCGGGCAACAACTCACCGTCGTCATCCTGATCCAACCAGGCAGTCCAACGATCTTCGCTCCAAAGCTCCAGCTTCTTCCCTTGACCCACCAGCATCAGCCGTTTTTCCATGCCTGCATACTCACGCAGTGTGGGCGGCACAAGGATTCGGCCATTGGCATCAAGCTCCAGCGGGTTGGCATAACCAATCAGCAACCGCTGCAGCCGCCGGGCCGCCTTATTCATGTTGGGCAAGGCCTCAATCTGGGGTACCAGCTCTTCCCACTGAGGCTTCGGATACATCAAAAGGCAACGTTCTTCAGTGTGGGCTGTGAGCACAATCTGACCACCACAGCAATCCACCAACTCGTCTCTGATACGAGTCGGGATCGCCATACGCCCCTTGGCGTCCATATTGATGGCATTCGTTCCGAGAAACATTTACTCACCGAAAGGGGCGTCAGCCCCACAAAATTCCACAAAAACCCACTTTTCACCACATTTGAACACTATAAATTGCACTAGAGCAAAGTCAAGCGAACTGACGCGTAAAATCAGATAAAAATGCAGGAATTTCGCCGATACAGGCTTCAAACAAGCCGCAGACAGCAGCAGAAAAATTTTATGAATAAAGAAAAAAGCTATTATTCAAAAAGGTAAGCGGCAAACTTAAAGTAACTTATTAAGTTAAAGGATTTTAGGGGCAGAAAATGGTACCGCGACCGCAAGTGTCGAGCATTATTACACTGTATTTAGGCGCCAAGCTTAAAAAGATGATATTCGCGTCGAAATACTTTACAACAGACTCCAAAAAGCTTTCCCCAAAACACACAACCCATTGAATAAAATAGAGTTTTTAAGCATGGCACAATACTCGCTTTAATTATTACCAATATTAGATTGCACCACCAATGGAAACCAGCAAAATGACTATCCGGCAGACTCTTCAAAACGCCCTTTGCGCAACAGCATTTATGCTTGTCAGCGCAGTAAGCTCAGCTTACGTGGTAACCAGCTGTTCACTCAATGACCTGACCACATCTACATCTTGCGCTGGTGTTTTTGACCCAGGCAACGACCATGGCGTAAACACAATTTTTGACAACCCCGAACTTACCAGTGTTTTCGGCACAGGATGGAGTTTGCTGTCTAAGACAGAAGCCGACGGCTGGGCGGCAGGCAACTTCAACCTGACTGTCACGGGTCAAGGGAGCACTTCCGGCACCTGGAATATTGATCTCAACTGGGCAGCACTCGGTTATGCTCAAGGTGATGTGCTTGCAGTACTGAAGGCTGGTAATCGTGCCGCAGCGTATGAGCTGAACGTTAACTTCAGCAGCGGAGACTGGGATGTAAGCGGTGACTGGTGGAAAAGCTCAAAGAACAATCGCCTGAGCGCTTTGTCACACTTCAGCTTTTGGGTAAAAGAATCCACCCCAGTATCTGAACCTGCCACACTGGCACTATTTGGTTTGGGCCTGATTAGTTTAGGCGCCGCTCGCCGCCGCCAGAAACAAGCCTAAGCATTCGCTAAAAACAAAATAAAAAAGGCTCCAAAAGGAGCCTTTTTTATTGGAACAAAGTAAGTCAGCCGATAAGCCGGGTTCTGTCGCGGACAGTCATTCATCTGGGACTTATGTCACCATAAGCCTCAAGCAACCTACCCGCCCTCAGCGCGGGTCACGCCATTGAGGGCCTATTTGGTCTTGCTCCGAACGGGGTTTACCATCGCCACAGACTGTTGCCAGCTGCGCGGTGCGCTCTTACCGCACCATTTCACCCTTACCGGCAATCTAACGATTGCTTAGGCGGTTTCCTTTCTGTTGCACTTTCCGTAGGCTCGCGCCCCCCAGGCGTTACCTGGCGTTCTACCCTATGGAGCCCGGACTTTCCTCCCTCAAATACATGAGAGCGACTGCCTGGCCAACTTGCGCGCAGACTAACGTTACGCAACCAAAAAAACAATCTTTCAATAACCTTTATCAGAGCAAACTAACCATTTAGCGATTCGTTTGTTGATCCAACATCCACTGATAGAGCGCCTTGCGCTTAACCCCTGTTATTTCTGCCGCCAATTGCGATGCCTGTTTGAGGGGTAACTCTGTGGCAAGAATTTTCATTACCCGTCCCGCTTCTGCATCCATATCGGTAGCCTGGCGTTCGCGCTTACCCCTCACCATAACCACAAACTCACCGCGCTGCTGATTGGAGTCCGCCTGAACCCTCACAACAACATCTGCGATAGTGCCAGCAAGAAAGGTTTCAAATGTTTTGGTGAGCTCCCGCGCCACGACTATTTCGCGATCAGCTCCAAACACATCCTGCATGCTAACAAGAGAATCCAGAATTCGATGAGGAGCCTCATAGAAAACTAACGTATAAGGCATATCTACCAAGGCCGAGAGCGCCTTTTCTCTGGCACCTTTCTTAGCTGGCAAAAAGCCCTCAAAGGTAAAGCGATCCGACGGCAAGCCAGCAGCACTGAGCGCTGTAATGATGGCACAAGGTCCTGGAATGGGCACAACAGAGATCCCTTGCGCCCTCGCCTCTCGCACCAATCCGTAACCAGGATCAGAAATGAGTGGTGTGCCTGCATCCGACACCAAAGCAACACTTTCGCCAGCCTGAAGACGGGAAACAATCGCTGACGTTTTAGCGTTATCACTATGATCATGGTAGGCAATCATTGGCGTGTGAATGCCAAAATGTGCCAACAACTTCGCAGTATGCCGTGTATCTTCTGCAGCAATCACCTGCACCGTTTGTAGTACCTCTATCGCTCGCGGTACCATATCGGCCAAATTACCGATGGGTGTTGGAACTATATACAGCGCTGGGTTACTCATAGTTTTGTCATCCTCTGTAGAATGAATCCTGCACCAGGCCGCACCGTAAGACTAACTGCTGCTAACCATATCAGTATCTAAGGACTGATTATTCATGCCAAATTTTCGTTTTTCTACAAGTGTTACTGTTTTAACCTTGTCACTGTTTCTGGCTGCCTGCGGCACAGAGCCCGTAAAACACCAAAGTACCGACAAAAACGCCGAGTTTACCCAAATCAATGTGCAAAGTGTCTTAAAGCAGGCTAGAGACAGTGAATCTCCCCGCCGTGAACAGCTCTACCTGCAAGCAGCCAATGCACTGTACCATCAGGGCGACGCTGCATGGGCGCGAAACCTTCTCGCCGATTTGCAACCCTCTAGGCTGGCAGATGCAGACTATATCAATTATGTGCTGTTGTTCAGCGAAATAGCCCTGGCCGACGACAGCATGTTTTTAGCGCAGCGCATTCTATCGAACCCACGGCTTGAGCAAAACTGGCACAACGTAGATGCCGCGCAGGAAACCCTTATCCGTGAACGACGGGCCCGTGTGTTTGCCGCACTGGGAGAAGCCATAGACAGCATCAAAGAACGCCTTTCTCTGGACCCAATACTCGTCGATAGCCAGGCAGAATACGAAAATCGCGAAGCCCTCTGGCGCACTCTCATGTCGCTACCCGACAGCCAACTCAGTGAGCTGAGTCAAACAGAGGCTAACCAGACGTTACGAGGCTGGTACAGTTTGGCGAAACTCAGCAAAAATACCCAGACTGATCTGAACGAGCAATTACAACAGGTGCACAACTGGCAACGCCAATGGCCACAGCACCCTGCCAGTCGGTCATTGCCAGAAGACTTGAAACTACTAAACGAGCTAATCGCCGAACGTCCACAGAATATCGCTCTGTTACTGCCGGTTACCGGCCCCCTTGCCGAAGCAGGAAAAGCAATTCGAGACGGCTTTATGGCCTCTTACTACGACTCTCTCGGCAGAAACCATACCACACCCATTGTGGAGGTATACGACACTACCGACCGCGATATTAATGAGGTTTATGATCAAGCGGTAGCAGCAGGCGCAAATTTGGTAGTTGGCCCACTGGATAAAGCCAAAGTGGCAGACTTGAATTTTCGAACACAGTTGCCGGTGCCCACCATTGCCCTGAACTACATTGATATTCAAGCAGTGAACACAACCACCCAGCCCAATACAAAGCCTGCTGAAACGGTTTACGCTGACAATTTGTACCAGTTTGGTCTCTCTGCCGATGACGAAGCTGAACAGGTGGCGCAACGAGCTTGGCTCGACACTCACAGGAAAGCTATGATTATCGCCCCCCGCACTGCCTGGGGCGAACGTACCGTACAGGCATTTCGTGAGCGCTGGGAAAGCTACGGTGGCACAGTGGTTAGTCAGGCACTGTTTTCTGACCAACGAGAATTTTCTCAGACCATAAAAAACAACGTTGGCGTCACCGATAGCCAGCAGCGTGCGCGCGACCTGCGAGCTCTTTTTGGACCTGGCTATCCATTTGAATACGAACCTCGCCGCCGCCAGGATATCGATATGATATTCCTACTGGCCCGGCCCAGTGAAGCTCGTCAGCTTAAACCCATGTTGGCATTCTACTATGCGGGAGATATTCCCGTTTATGCTACCAGTCATGTTTACGCCGGGGTATCCGACCCCTCGGCCGATCGCGATATTAACGGCATTCGCTTTAATACCCTGCCCTGGTTTTTTGGACAGGCAAAACCCGTCAAACAGGCCATAGACAAATTTGCCCAAGCTAAGCCTGAATACCAGGGACTATACGCACTCGGCGCAGATGTATTTCAGTTATACCCGCGCCTGAAGCAACTACAGGCCATCCCCGAAACCCGTTTGTACGGAACAACAGGGGCTCTACATTTGACCAACGACCGGAAAATACACCGCGAACAGGTGTGGGCACAGATTATTGGCGGGGTTGCTCGCCCTATGCCAATGGTAGTGTCACAACAATAAATATAAATAGCTAATGATTCAGGAAAGAATACCAACATGAAGTGGGCAAAACCCCGAACGCTTGCTCAGCGGCGTGGCGACGCCGCTGAGCAAGCCGCGGTAAACTACCTGAGAAAGGAAAAGCTCAAGATAGTCGACACTAATGTTAGTTGTCGGTACGGTGAAATCGATATTATCGCTAAAGACAATCAAACACTGGTGTTTGTTGAAGTACGCTACCGCACTCAAAGCCGGTACGGCTCCGGTGCCGAATCAGTCAGCAGTCAAAAACAGAAAAAAATCATTCACAGTGCCATGCACTACCTGCAAAAAAAGCAACTACTCAATACCGTAAGCTGTCGCTTCGACGTTATCAGTGTCACTCTCACTCCCGGTGATAAAGTGCCAGCCTATGACATCCACTGGATTCCCGATGCATTTTGTTAGGGCCTGTTGACACTAAAAAAAGCTGCTACTGGGAATGACGCCTGCATACACACGTCTGTACAATAGCCGCCGACGATACGAAGGAATCCGAACCACATGAACGACCATGCTGCCGAACAAAATGAACTCGATGAACGCATTATCACGCTATTCCATCGCAGCATTGAAGCCAAAATGCAAAGTGGTGAGTACCTTGCGCCACTGTTGACAGAAGCCAGTCAGATACTCGTTCAGGCACTGCTCAGCGAAAATAAAATACTGTTGTGCGGCAACGGAGTTTCTGCCGCTAATGCGCAAATTCTGGCATCGAATCTTAGCCACCGGTTTGAGCGGGAGCGCCCGGCGTTTCCGGCATTTGCATTAGGTACCGATTCCATTGCGCAAACGGCTATTGCCAATGATGTCAGTTATAATGAGATTTTTGCCAAACAAATCAGAGCACTTGGAACATCTGGCGACGTACTAATACTGTTTTCTACCAGTGGCAACCCAAGCAATCTCGTACAAGCCTTGCAAGCTGCCCACGACAAACACATGTACGTGATTGCCATTACCGGTCGGGACGGTGGGAACATTGCGGCCCTGCTGGATGTCAACGATCTAGAACTGCGCGTACCGGAAAACTCTCGTACCCGCATACACGAAATTCACTTACTAATGGGCTTTTGCCTATGCGATTTAATCGACTATCAACTCTTTGGTGCACAGGAGTAACCATGCGTCTTTTTGCCCTCACTCTTTTGCTATGCTCAACGTTACTTGCTCAAGGTTGTTCCAGCATTATTGGCGCAACAACCGACGAGCCCATTAGCAGTAACCCTGGCAAACGAACGTTCGGCACACTGATTGATGACCAACAAATAGAAACCATGGCTAACGTTAATCTGGACAAAAGCGACGAAGGCTTAAAGAACGCGCATATTTCTATCACCAGCTACAATGGCGTCGTACTGTTGACAGGACAAGTGGAAAATCAAAGCCTTAGAGATCAAGCTACAACCATTGTTAGCGATATAAAAAATGTTCGTCAGGTACATAACGAACTACAAGTGCAGGGGAAAACCTCCTTGGTTGCCAGATCAAACGATACTTGGCTCACCAGTAAAGTAAAAACCCGCTTACTGGCCAACCGGGATATTGCTGGCTCCCGTATCAAAGTCGTGACTGAAGACGGTGTCGTTTACTTGATGGGTTTGCTCTCGCGCGTGGAAGCCGAGAAGGCGACAGAAGTAGCAAGTTCAACTTCCGGCGTACAAAAGGTGGTGAGAGTCTTTGAATATATAGACTGACGAAGTTGGCGAACCTAAAAAAACCCGGCTAAACCGGGTTTTTTGTTTTCTCAGACTCCGAAGAGATTAACGCTCAACCGCAAGCGCCACGCCCATACCACCACCAATACAGAGGGTGGCCAGGCCTTTTTTAACATCTCTGCGAACCATTTCATGCAATAGGGTCACCAAAATACGACAACCTGACGCACCAATGGGGTGACCCAACGCAATAGCACCACCATTCACGTTTACGATGCCGGTATCCCATTCAAGATCACGATTCACTGAAATCGCTTGCGCAGCAAAAGCCTCATTTGCCTCAATCAGCTCCAAATCACCAACACCCCAGCCAGCTTTTGCCAAGCAACGCTTAACTGCAGGGATAGGCCCTGTACCCATAATGCTTGGGTCGACCCCCGCATTCGCATACGCCTTGATGACCGCCAACGGCGTCAGTCCCAGTGCTTCGGCTTTTTTCAGGCTCATCATCATCACCGCAGCAGCACCATCGTTGATACCCGACGCATTACCTGCGGTTACCGTGCCATCCTTCTTGAACGCGGGACGCAACTTGGCCAGTGTTTCTGCCGTAGTGCCATGCTTTGGATATTCATCATCAGCAACCACGATCGGATCGCCCTTACGCTGCGGGATCTCGACGCTAATAATTTCGTCTTTGAACTTACCCGCTTTTTGTGCAGCCTCGGCTTTTTGCTGTGATGCCGCCGCAAATACATCTTGCTCTTCACGAGAAATGCCATATTTCTCAGCAATATTCTCCGTCGTGATACCCATATGATAGTTATGGAAGGCATCTATCAGGCCATCCTTTATCATGGTATCAACCATCGTCCAGTCACCCATCTTGGCGCCATTACGACTGCCGGGCAAAACGTGAGCAGACTGGCTCATAGACTCCTGGCCACCCGCGATGATGATATCCGCATCGCCTAGCGCTATAGCCTGAGCGGCCAAATGCGTAGCTTTCAAACCCGAACCACACACCTTGCTTACCATCATCGCTGGAGTAGTGATGGGTAAACCCGCATTGATAGCGGCTTGGCGAGCAGGGTTCTGGCCGCAGCCAGCAGTGAGAACCTGCCCCAAAATCACTTCATCAATAAGGTCAGGTGCTACACCTGTTTTCTCTAACAGCCCTTTAATAACAGCCGTTCCCAACTGATCTGCACTTAAACCAGCCAAGCTCCCATTAAAGCTACCAATTGCAGTTCGACCTGCAGCAACAATGGCTACCTGTTCCATATACTTAGACTCCGGTGGATTACAAATTGATCACTTTGTGCCGACCAAACCTAAAGCCAGCTCTCGATATGTGCCTGCTAGAAAACCGCGCAACACACTTGATTCCGCAATGCAGCAAAAAGTATAACGCAATCTGGTGGCGAAAAACCAATAACAAAAAGTTTATGGTGCTAAAGAATAATGAAAGTGCTATTGCCTAGTACTTGCTATGTGAAGTAAAACGAAAACGGGGAGCGATAACACTCCCCGTTTAACCTAAAACCTTAGTGAGTGTGATTCACTAGTCTACGTATTGTGGCCCTATGCCAAGCCCCCATAAGATCACAGACCCCACACGCACGACAACTACCATCACCAGTACCACAGTGACCACAGAACTGGCGTACATGAAAGCTCTATCACTGGAGATGTTCATGAGGATGGGGATACCCTCATACACCAAGTAAACTGCATAGGCAGCCGCCGCTAATAACACTACCGCATTGATCCACATATCTGGATATGCGTGGACAACACCGGCAAGGAATATCGGCGTAGTGACGTATACAGCTAAAGCAGTACCCTCATAGTGGCGTTTTTCTTCACTATCACCAACGCCATAGGTTTTCGACATCCAATTTATAAATTCCCCCAGCACATAAACACCCAGCAGCATCGCTACATAGGTGAGAACACACAATGATAAAGCACTGTTCGAGGTTAGTTTGACCGGTTCGCCTCCGCCAACAGTCCAACCCACTTGTGTTACCCCAAAATACGCTGCAACCGCAGGAATCAGGGCGAGAAAAGGTACATGACTTACAAATACCTGCAAAAACGAATGTCGTTCATTTCTAATGGCTTTCCATTCCGAATCTGGGTGCAACATAATCCCAAGGGTGTGCTCCAAAATGGCCATAAAAGCCCTCCTTAAGTCTCATTATTAGTGTACGTGCACTACTGAGTATCATTGAGGGATGACAACTTGACCAATAAGTATTAGAAATAACCAATTTAATCATTAATTCCTATTACTTATATAAATAATTATCCATATTGAGAGCTTCAATGTAGCGTGTTTATGGCCAAGCAGGGCGGTGAGGATGCAAAAACAGAAAAGCCCAGCTAATTTGCTGGGCTTTTTTCGATAGTGAAAAACTACTTAACCACTTTAAGGCTGGGTTTTTTACCGGGCTTCGCCGAAGTGATGGGCGTTGCCTGTTTAGAACCCGTACCTTTCGGTTTGGGCGGCTCAGGGTAGTCTTCAGGCTCAAAGACCATACCCTGACCATTTTCTCGCGCATAAATACCCATTACGCAAATACAGGGTACGTAGATATCGGTAGGCACACCGCCAAAACGGGCACTGAAAGCGACCGCATCCTGGCCCAAATCCAAACCAACCACAGCAGTTGGCGATATATTGAGAATAATTTGGCCGTCCTTGTTAACAAAATTTTGCGGCACTTCAACGCCCGGACCATGGGCATCGACCACAATATACGGGGTACACTGGTTATCTACAATCCAGTCATATAACGCCCGAATCATGTAAGGTCGACTCGATGACATCGCCATGGACAAAAACCTCGATTAACGTTTAGTGGATTAAACTACTAAACGCGCATGTCGCGTTCAAAATCAGTCAAGCTCTCGCGGAACGATTCGCGTGCAAACAGACGTTCCATGTAATCCAGTAGCGGTTTCGCCTGCTTTGTAGCTGGCAATTTGATTTCCAGCTGGTCTAAACGCCACAGGATAGGAGCCAGACAACAGTCTACCAGGGTAAACTCCTCACTCATAAAATACGGCATTTCTGCAAAAATTGGCGCAATCGACATCAGCCCGTCTTTCAGATCTTTACGAGCCTTTGCAGCAGCTTCTTTGCTTTTTCCGCTATTGATAACATCAACCAGCGGGCACCAATCTCTTTCGATGCGGTGCATCCAGAGGCGGCTTTGCGCACGCGTTACAGGATAAACCGGTAGTAACGGTGGATGAGGAAAACGCTCATCAAGATATTCCATCATCACTTTTGTTTCATAAAGCGATAGTTCGCGATCTACCAGAGTCGGTAAGCTGTTATAAGGATTTAAGTCAGCTAGCTCTTCCGGAGGATTGTTTGGGTCAACATCAATAATATCAACGGAAACCCCTTTCTCAGCCAGAACAATACGAACACGATGGCTGTAATGATCCTGTCCATCTGAAAAATACGTCATAGATGAACGCTTAGCCAAAACACCCATGGACTACACCTCGATGCAAAAAAATAAATCGTTTAAATACAAATGGGCGACCCCTAGGATCGCCCAGCTAAATACTTCTAATCTGCGTAATTTAGTGAATGTCTTTCCAATATTCTCTATTTAGCAGATAACAGAACACAAACAGCACACACAAGAAGAGCAATACGTAAACACCAATGCGCTTGCGATCTTCAGCCATGGGCTCTGCAACATATTCCATAAAGTTAACCAGGTCGTACATGGCCTGATCAAACTCTTCTTCGCTAAGCGAACCCTTGATATCGCCTACCGCCAAACCACCACAATGTTCGTCCACAATGGCTTCGCCCATTGCATCACGCTCTACCGCGCCATGTGCATCGAGTTTAGGTCCGGGCGCACACTCTTGAACACCCTGCAGTTCAAGCAGTACGTTGGGCATGGCAACGTCTTTGAACACTTTATTGTTCATACCCGTCGGACGGGAATCATCTTTGTAGAAATTACGTAAGTACGTGTAAAGCCATTCTGGAGAGCGAGAACGAGCAACCAACGACAAATCAGGCGGTGTGGCACCAAACCAGGCCTTTGAATCTTTGGGGTCCATCGCTATCGTCATCAACTCACCGATACGCCGATCACCAAACACCAGATTTTCCAACATCAGCTCGTGTGGAATATCCAAATCATCAGCTACGCGCTCGAATCGAGAAAACTTCGCCGAGTGACAGCCATAGCAGTAATTCATAAACCACTTGGCACCACGCTGCAAAGACGCTTTGTCTTTCAGGTCAGGCGTCATTTCATCGCAAGGAATGGTTCCACACTCAAAAGAACCTGTCGAAGCAACCGCTTTGATTGGCGCCACAACCAGTACAATGAAGAACAACAAACCTGCCCACACCAAGGCTTTGGATACCCCTGTTGCCTGCAGACGAGTAGGCTCTGGTGAAACGGAGTCTTTACCTGTCAGCCATGGGGTAGCGATAACAAACAAGCCAACCGCCGTGCCAAACAGGCTGACAAACAATGGCGTCCCACTGGTATCACCCCATGCCAACCACAACATAATCAAACCCAAAATGGTGCTGATAATGATATTCACCGCCCCGGTTTGGCTTCTAGTTGGGTTAGTAAATGTAGGCATTTGAATGAAGTAAGCAAAGTAATAAACCGTTGCCAACTGGGCCAATACCGTACGACCAGACGTTGGTGATTGAACACCTAGATAGCCTAATACCACGAACATTGCCGCAAACAACAGCAAAGAAATACGCGGCATAAAGCCTTTGTAACGCATTGACTTAACAGGGCTCTTATCCAGCCAAGGCAATACAAACAGGATCGCAATAGCGGCACCCATCGCCACCAAGCCAAGGAACTTCGAACTCAGCGGGCCAATATCAATTGTCACTGCACGCAAAATGGCGTAGAACGGCGTGAAATACCAAACCGGTGCAATATGCGGTGGCGTTTTCAGGTTGTTGGCTTCTTCAAAGTTGGCGTGTTCAAGGAAGAACCCACCCATTTCTGGCATAAAGAAAATAATGAAGCAAAAAACAAACAAGAATACCGTAATACCTACCAGATCGTGCACGGTATAAAACGGATGAAATGGAACACCGTCTTTAGGGATACCGTTCTCGTCTTTGTTCTTTTTGATCTCAACACCATCAGGGTTGTTGGAACCCACTTCATGCAGTGCCAGAATGTGCATAACCACCAAGGCCAGTAGCACAATAGGCAAAGCGACAACATGCAGCGAGAAGAAGCGGTTCAAGGTAATACCGGAAATCAGGTAGTCACCACGAATCCACTGCACCAAGTCATCCCCCACAACAGGGATAGCACCGAACAGCGATACAATAACCTGCGCCCCCCAGTATGACATCTGCCCCCAAGGCAACACATAGCCCATAAACGCTTCCGCCATCAGGGCCAAATAGATGGTCATGCCGAAGATCCACACCAGTTCGCGCGGTGCCTTGTAGGAGCCGTACATTAAGCCCCTGAACATATGCAGGTATACCACGACAAAGAACGCCGAGGCGCCGGTGGAATGCATATAGCGCAGCAGCCAACCGTAATCTACATCACGCATGATGTACTCAACAGAGGCAAACGCTCCTTCAGCGGTGGGGTTAAAGCTCATTACCAGCCAGATGCCAGTCAATAACTGGTTCACCAGAACCAGAATCGATAACACCCCAAAGAAATACCAGAAATTAAAGTTTTTCGGGGCATAATACTTGCCCATGTGAGTATCCCAGGCGCGCTGCACAGGCAAACGTGCATCAACCCAACCCCATAGATCTCCTAACCACTTGGTCATTATTATGCCTCCACGCCAATTACGATCACGCTATCCGATTCATAAGAATAGGGTGGCACTTCAAGGTTAATCGGGGCCGGAACACCTTTGAGCACTCGGCCAGCCAGATCAAATTTGGAGCCGTGACAGGGGCAGAAGAAACCGCCTTGCCACACAGCACTGCCTATATCCACAGAGCCAACTTCGGGCTGGAACATCGGCGCACAGCCCAAGTGGGTGCACAACCCAAGTAGTACGAGATATTCTGGCTTGATAGCGCGATACTCATTTTTGGCGTACTCAGGCTGTACCGAGTCTTCAGAGCCTGGATCTCGCAACAACGAGTCCATCTCTTTTAAACCGTCCAAAGCCTCTTGCGTGCGGCGAACGATATAAACCGGCTTGCCACGCCACTCAACAGTAATCATCTGTCCGGGCTCTATCTTGCTGATATTAGCCTTCACCGGAGCACCGGCAGCTTTTGCTTTTGCACTTGGATTCCATGATCCAACAAAGGGGACAGCAACACCAACCGCACCTGCCGCGCCTACCACTGACGTGGCTGCGGTCAGGAAGCGGCGGCGGCCGTTATTCACCTCGCCATTACTCATGACGCTTTTCTCCAATCAGGGTCGTACTCAGCCCGCACCTGGGGGCTAGTAACTGTTTGAATTACAAGGGTTTACGTTATTTTGAAGACTTGAAAAATTGGCACATGGTATAGAATTTGCGGCATCCTTACAAGAAAGGTTTAGCGAAAGCCCCCATGCTTTATGGCGTTTTCATGATATAGGCCAAGTTGCTGGTCAATTTACAAACAGACATCAAGGCAAACTCTTCCGTCGTTCACGAACAAAAACGCCCGGCGAAAACCGGGCGTTCTGCGAAACCATACCAGCAAACAATTAACGCTTGGAGAATTGCGGCTTCTTACGTGCTTTACGCAGACCCACTTTCTTACGCTCAACTTCACGAGCATCGCGAGTCACGTAGCCTGCTTCTCGCAGAGGCTTACGCAGCGCTTCGTCATACTGCATCAATGCACGTGTCAAACCGTGGCGAATCGCGCCTGCCTGACCGAAGCTACCGCCACCTTTAACGGTAACCAGCACGTCAAACTTTTCTACCATATCGGCCTTTTCCAGTGGTTGACGTACAATCATACGCGCCACTTCACGACCAAAATACTCATCCAAAGAGCGACCATTCACAACAATGTTACCAGCGCCTTCACTGATAAATACACGTGCTGTAGAGGTTTTACGACGGCCAGTGCCGTAGTACTGAGTTGCAGCCATTATCCTAACCCCCAATTAAATATTCAGTTCTTGTGGTTGCTGGGCAGCATGCGGATGCTCAGTACCAGCGTACACTTTTAACTTCTTGAACATTGCGCGACCCAACGGGCCTTTTGGCAACATACCTTTAACTGCGGTCTGGATAGTACGCTCTGGCGCCTTATCGATCAGCTTTTCGAAACTGATTGATTTCAAACCACCGATATAACCGGTGTGATGGTGGTACATCTTGTCAGTTGCTTTGCGGCCGGTAACACGTACCTTTTCTGCATTAACAACAACGATGTAATCGCCAGTATCAACGTGTGGCGTATATTCTGGTTTATGCTTACCGCGCAGGCGGTGGGCAATCTCTGCAGCCATACGACCCAGAGTTTTGCCGTCAGCATCAATAATGTACCAGTCTCTTTGGACAGATTCTGGTTTGGCACTGATAGTCTTCATGTTGTAATTGCCTAAACTAAAGAAAATAAGACGACTAAAAATCATTCAACTGAATGAAATAAGGGGTAATACACCCAATCCTGGGAAAGCCCAGTAATGGGGAGCGCGGATTCTACAGGATGCCGAACAGCAGGACAAGTAGCTAACGCCTACGGCTTGTGCGGTCTGGCCAGATATTCGAGGCTCTGCATCTCTAGCAGACGACTAATGGTACGCTCGAATTCGAAGCTGAGCCGACCACCACTGTATAGATGTTGCAGCGGTACCGCACACGAGATAATCAACTTAACGTTGCGATCGTAAAATTCATCCACCAAGTTAATAAAGCGCCGGGCTTGATCATCTTTGGCAACGCCTAACTGGGGCACATTACCCAAGAGCACAGCATGATACTCCTTAGCCAGCTCAATATAGTCGTTCTGTGACCGCGGGCCATCACAGAGGGTGACAAACTCAAACCACACCACGTCTTCCGCCTCAGCCACCGCCATCAGCTTGCGGCCCTCGATTTCCAGCATGACATTTTGTTCTATTTCTTCAGGGTCTGGCACCAAGCTATGGAAGCTCGCCTTCAAGCTCTCCACGGCACCTGTATCAAGGGGGCTATGCCAAAGCTCAGCCTGCTCTAATGCGCGCAAGCGGTAGTCGGTTCCACTGTCTACATTGACCACCCGCGTATGCGCTTTTAACAACGCAATGGCTGGCAAGAACCGTGCACGCTGCAGACCATCTTTATAGAGTCCGTCGGGCACGATATTCGACGTAGCCACCAAGGAAACACCGCGCTGAAATAACCCTTCCAGCAACGTACCCAATATCATCGCATCGGTAATATCAGATACAAAAAATTCGTCAAAACAGATAATGCGAGCATCCTTGGCAATGCGATCAGCAACGATTTCCAGCGGGTTCTTTTCACCTGCTAAGGTTTTAAGCTCCTGATGTACTCTGCGCATAAAGCGGTGAAAGTGTGTGCGCAGCTTATTCTCGAAAGGCAGGCTTTCGTAGAAATTATCCATAAGGTAGGTTTTGCCACGCCCGACACCACCCCAGAAATAGAGCCCCTTCACAGGAACCTGAGATACCCGCTTACCCACCAGTTTTTGCCACAAGGTCGGTGACTTCGGCTTACTCGCCAACAAGCAATCGTACAAATCTTGTAGTAACTCAACCGCAGCCTCTTGCGCCGCATCGTGAAAAAAATCATCTCGCTGCAAATCACGCTGATAACGCTCACGTGGAGTCAGATTCATATTTAAGCCACCTCACCAAAATTGCGCCACACTTTATAGCGCCTTGGCGTGTGCCGCAACGGGTTCGCAGTGAGGGTACACCCTCTATTTTCCCCAAAAGGCTATCAGCCGCTCCATTTAACCGTATAATAGAAACCGGTCTAAAGCCGACTGTCGTTTCGTGATAAAACGGCTTAAACCTACCCCCACGCATGTTAAGGAGATGTTTGTGTACGCATTAAGCACGGTGATTCTCACTGGTATCCTTGCAGCCGTTGCAGGCGGCATTATTGGTGCTTTGCTAACGCGCCAGTTTGGCAACCAGGAGCAGCAGAACAAAGAGCTGGAAACCCGCCTTCAGGAAGCAGAAGACCGTTTAAACAACTATCAGAGCGATGTTTCTGAGCATTTTGCTGAGACTTCCAGACTGGTGAACAACCTCACCAAAGACTACAAGGAAGTCTATGAACACCTCGCCAGCAGCGCCTTAAAACTGACCAATCCAGATATTAGCCGCCAACTTATCGAAGCAAGCAAGGGCGCACTGGTTGACAAAGAGCTGGATGATGTCACGGCACAAGACGACTTCGACAGTGTCGAGCCGCCAAGAGACTGGGCGCCGAAAACACCAGGGTCGACTGGTACGCTAAGCGAAGATTTTGGATTAAACAGCGAAGACGACCAAAGCAACGAGTTTCAAACCAACAAGACTCGTTAAACTCGGTACTGTGCCGTATGCGGCTACACCCATGTTAACTACGGAGCCGGCAAGTGGCTTTTTCTAAATTTATGCGATATTGCGGCTGGCCGGCCCTCTTTGGCTTAGCGGTCGCGTTGATTTTAGTGTTAGCCACGCCGTCACTGCGCTCCAGTCTCGTTACTCTGCCAAGTAACGTGGCTAGCTGGTTTCCCAACAAACCCAATTCACCTCCAAGCAATACCAGCCTGATGGGCCCAATCTCATATGCCGACGCAGTAAGTAAGGCTGCACCGGCGGTGGTTAATATCTACTCTCTGAAAAAAGTTAAGCAACGCCGCAATCCACTTTATGATGATCCGATTTTTCGATTGCTCTTCAACCGTTCAGCCCCGGTACAACAGGAGCGATTGCAATCCGCGCTGGGGTCTGGGGTAATCGTCGACAAACGCGGCTATCTGGTGACGAACAATCACGTTATCGATGGAGCCGACGAGATTATTGTATTGCTCTACGATGGCAGAGAAGCCATCGCCACCCTGGTCGGCACCGATCAGGCAAGCGATTTGGCAGTACTGAAGATCGATCTCGATAACCTATCTACCATTGAGCCAGGCGACCCAGAAAAAATACGCATTGGCGATGTCGTGCTGGCAATTGGCAACCCATTTGGGGTCGGCCAAACTGTCACACAAGGTATTGTCAGCGCAACGGGGCGTTATGGCTTAAATCCCGGATCTTACGAAAACTTTATTCAAACTGATGCAGCCATCAATCAGGGTAATTCTGGTGGTGCACTGGTAGATGTTTACGGTCGACTCCTGGGCATTAACACCGCCATCCTCGACGCTAAAGCTGGCGCAACCGGCATTGGCTTTGCAACCCCTGCCAATGAAGCTATTCGCGTAATGCAGGACATTATCAAGTATGGCTATGTCGTACGCGGCTGGCTGGGTATTGAAGCGCAGCAACTATCACCCCGCTATGCGGAAGCCAACAACCTTTCTGCCAGCAACGGCATTGTCATCGAAGCAGTGACTCCGCAAAGCCCTGCTCAGGTAGCGGGTCTGCGACCGGGCGATATCATCACACATATCAATCAACACCCAGTTGGTAATGGGCGCCAAGGCATGCGCACGATCTTTGACTCCAGACCAGGTGATACAGTGGTGATCACCCTGATTCGTGCGGCCGAAAAAATGACGATTGAAGTAGTCGTGGGCACCAACCCCCAATCCGCCAACACCTCCCAATCCAGCAACTCTTAATGACTGCCAAAACGCGAATAAGGGGCTCATACGTCCCTTATTCGTGTGAATCACCTAAACAAATGTTTCAGCCCTTGTCTAAACGGGCCTCTGCCGACAGCGCGTGAGCTTCCAGTGACTCGCCCCGCGCCAACACAGAAGCAATCTGCCCCAATGATTGCGCACCGGCTTTTGAGCAGTAAATTAACGAGCTGCGCTTTTGAAAATCATACACACCCAACGGTGACGAAAAGCGTGCTGTTCCCGAGGTGGGAAGCACATGGTTTGGCCCTGCACAATAATCACCCAGCGCCTCTGAGGTATAAGGCCCCATAAAAATAGCGCCCGCATGACGAATTGAGGGCACCAGGCTCTCGGGGTCTTCTACCGACAACTCCAAGTGTTCAGGCGCAATGCGATTAACCACCTCGATAGCTTGCTGCAAATCTCTCACCTCGATAAACGCACCTCGATTTGTCAGCGACTGCCGAGCGATATCTTTACGCGCCAACGTTGGCAGCATCGCTTCAATACTACATGCCACCGCATCAAGGAAAGCCGCATCTGGGCAAACCAGAATGGATTGCGCCTGCTCATCGTGCTCGGCTTGGGAAAACATATCCAGCGCAACCCAGTCGGGTGAAGTTTTGCCATCACACACGATCAAGATTTCAGACGGGCCAGCAATCATGTCAATAGCGACTTCACCAAACACCTGACGCTTGGCTGTGGCCACGTAAATATTGCCGGGCCCAACAATTTTATCGACCTTAGGTACAGTGTCTGTACCGTAAGCCAGTGCCGCGACAGCCTGCGCACCACCCACAGTAATGACTTTATCGACTCCCGCAATAGCGGCCGCCGCAAACACCATTTCATTGATTTCCCCACCCGGCGTGGGCACCACCATAATAACTTCCGCGACACCGGCAACCTTCGCTGGGATTGCATTCATCAACACAGACGAGGGGTAAGATGCCTTGCCGCCAGGCACATAGATACCAACCCGATCCATGGCCGATATTTTCTGCCCCAGCACCGTGCCATCGGGCTCGGTATACTGCCAAGAGGCTTGTTTTTGGTGTTCGTGGTAGCGCCGTACACGATCAGCGGCTGCCTCTAGCGCATTGCGCTGCTCAGGTGAAATGCGCTCCAATGCCTGCTGCAAGCGTGCAGGCGACACCACGAGATCTTCACCCTGCTGCACATTCATGCGGTCGAAACGGCTGGTATATTCCAGCAACGCAACGTCGCCTTTGGCTTTCACTGCCGCCAAGATGTCTACCACCCGCGCGTGCACTTCATGATCTGATACAGAATCCCAGGCAAGCAGCTTATCAAGTTGCTCGGAAAATTCGGGGGCACTGGCATTAAGACGTGAGATCACGGGCTACCTCTATTAACACACAAACATAAACACAAAATAGTTAGGCTGATTCCGCAACAGCTGCAGCAATAGCATCAATTAGCACCTGTAAGGGTGCATGCTTCATCTTCATGGAAGCCTTATTCACAATCAAGCGCGAGCTG
The DNA here is from genome assembly GCA_050289485.1 of Cellvibrionaceae bacterium. Lineage (GTDB taxonomy): Bacteria > Pseudomonadota > Gammaproteobacteria > Pseudomonadales > Cellvibrionaceae > JBNKFV01. The sequence goes on along the minus strand of JBNKFV010000015.1, from coordinate 101,229 downwards.
ATATCACAGATATGCTCTCTGGGCTCAAGTCCATTGGCACGCAAAGTGTTACCAGTATCGACAATATCAACAATTTCGTCAGCAAGATCCATCAAGGGCGCCAACTCCATCGCACCATACAACTTGATAATATCGACCTGACAGCCGCGTGCTGCGTAGTAGCGCTTGGCGACATTCACATACTTGGTAGCCACCTTGATACGCCCTGCTTTCTCCGGCACACCGGCAATACCTGCGGTCATCAACGCGCAGCGGGCTATACCCAAATCCACTGGCTCATACACCCCTTCGGCACCATGCTCCATGAGAGTGTCCTTACCGGCCACTCCCATATCGGCAGCACCAAACTGAACATACGTGGGCACGTCGGTTCCCCTTAACACCAGCAAACGAATATTCGGCTGGTTCGTTTCAAACGCCAGTTTACGGCTGCTGCCGATATCTTCGGCGGGCTCAATACCTGCCGCAGCCAATAACGGCAAGGTCTCCTTTAAAATACGCCCTTTGGTCAGCGCAATAGTCAGTTGAGTCATAATCTTGATCAGCTTCTCTGTGTTTACTGCAAATTACCCAGGCACGCGGCGAATGTTTGCACCCAGCATCTGCAGTTTTTCTTCAATACACTCGTAGCCACGGTCTATGTGATAGATCCGATCTACAACAGTCTCGCCCTCGGCCACAATACCGGCAATGACCAAACTCGCAGAGGCCCGCAGATCCGTCGCCATTACCGGTGCTGCTTTTAGTGTTTCAACACCTTCAACGATAGCGGTATTGCCTTCGAGACGAATGGCAGCGCCCATGCGATTCAGCTCATGAATCTGAATAAGACGATTTTCAAAAATCGTTTCAATCACTGTACCCGTGCCAGTAGCCACAGCATTCATGGCCGTAAACTGGGCCTGCATATCAGTGGGAAAAGCCGGGTAGGGTGCTGTACGCAAGTTAACCGCTTTAGGGCGCTGACCTTTCATATCCAGCGAGATCCAATCAGGGCCTATCTCAATATGCGCACCAGCCTCTTCAAGCTTCAACAGCACAGCCTCAAGCAACTCTGCCGACGTATCACGAAGCTTTACCCGTCCACGAGAGGCAGCGGCGGCCACCAGGAACGTACCCGTCTCAATACGGTCTGGCATAACGCTGTAGGTACACCCCTGTAAGCGCTCCACGCCATCGATGGTGATCGTAGCGGTGCCGGCACCGGTAATTTTTGCGCCCATTTTGTTGAGGCATTCTGCCAGGTCAACAATCTCCGGCTCGCGTGCGGCATTTTCGAGTATGGTTCGTCCATCAGCAAGGGCTGCCGCCATTAACAGGTTTTCCGTGCCACCCACGGTGACCGTATCCATAAAAATGTGGGCGCCTTTAAGCCGCCCATCGACGCGGGCGCGAATATAACCGCCGTCAACATCAATGATTGCGCCCATGGCTTCAAGCCCACGCAAATGAATATCTACCGGGCGACTCCCGATAGCACACCCACCGGGAAACGATACATCGGCCTGACCAAAACGCGACAACATTGGCCCCAAAACCAGAATCGAGGCTCGCATGGTTTTCACCAGCTCATAAGGGGCTTCGTATTCGAGAATGCTTGACGCATCAACTTCAACACACATGTGTTCATCAATAGTCACTCCCACCCCCATGCTACGCAGCAGGGTTAACATGGTGGTAATGTCATTAAGGTGCGGCAAGTTGCAGATGTGCATAGGGCCTTCAGCCAGCAACGTCGCAGCAAGAATCGGTAACCCGGAGTTTTTGGCACCGGAGATGCGGATTTCACCTTCCAGGCGTACACCGCCCTTAATCAATAATTTGTCCATAGTACTAACTCGAGTTCTAACGCAACGGATGCAGACCGGTTTTAACGATACAACTTATCGATTGGCCCATTCTTCTGGTGTATAAGTTTTCATATGCACAGCATGAATAGCGCCACTGACGATGGCTTCATTTAATACGGCATACACCATTTGCTGTTTTTTAACCGGACGCACTCCCGCAAATGCAGGGCTAATTACCACTAAATTAATATGGCTGCCATCGATAGTCACCTCGACCTCAGCCTGATCAATTGACGCTTCCAACAACGCTTTAATTTGATTTGCATCCATAAATAGCTCTACCCAGTTTGGAGGACTGGCACACACATTGATTCTGCTCGTAAAAACAAAAGGCAACAGTTTTGCAACCGTTGCCCTTGTAGGTTTATCAGAAGGTGCTACAGCCAGCCAGAAAAGCCGTGTAGTTTACTGAATTTAGGGGTCTAGCGCACCCACTATGGGTTAACCTTCCTGCCCCCAGTGGCTAATGACTTGATCGATGTCGTTACCGTACTTGACCATCGCTTGCGCAAACTGATTACGAAAGGTCTTTCCCAGGTTGACGCCATTGAGCACTACGTTAATCAACTTCCACTGATCCTGGCGGTTCTGAGCCATGGTATACGACAGGTGATCAGTACCGTCCGAACCTTCGATTTTTTGCTCAACACTGATCCGGCGCTGCCCACCAATATCGCCATTCGGCGGGAGAGTCACGATATCTCGGTTACCAAACCCCGACACCCCTTTTGCATAGGTATCGACTAAACCTATTTTGAATACTTTGGCGAACTCCTCGCGTTGCGCTTCGGAAGCCCCTTTGGAATAAGGCCCCATCACACTGCGAGCAATAAAGTCGAAATCGACAACCGGATCAAGCACTTCGAGCACCTTCTCCCGAAACACATCTTGACCAACCTTATCAGGAGCGCTCTCTTTGATGACAGTCAGCATTTCTCGAGTGATCTCGCGCACAATGCCATGTGCGTCTGACTGCGAATCTCCTTGCTGCGATGCCATTTTTTCATTGGCAGCATGAGTCGTCGTAACAAAAGACAACATTGCCATCATCACACTGAGGACTATCAACTTAGCAATGTTTACAGACTGAGCATTTTTACGTTTTAACATGTAGTTCCCTAACCATTGGTACTCTAATTGGCACTATCGAGATGACCAATAACGGCAATCTCCAGCTAAGTGCCATCATTTCAACATCATAACCCCCTAATTTCATTCCTATTTTTAACAGGCGGGGGCACAGTCTTTTGCTGACAATCAGGCGCGGCCACTATACCATCAGCAACCTTTCTGCTGAACGATTAGATTCGGCAAATGCAAAAAAATTCATCTACCTTGAGGTAAAGATATGTCAGACATATGGCTAGCCGCATTAGCAATCCTGGGCGGCTTTGCAGGTCTTGTATGGAGTGCAGACCGATTTGTTGCTGGTGCAGCAAGCCTGGCTAACAACTTTGGCATATCGAAACTGACTATTGGCTTAACAATTGTGTCTCTCGGCACCTCTGCGCCAGAAATCCTGGTATCGATTAATGCATCCATTGGCGATGCAGGCGACCTTGCCATCGGCAACGCATTAGGGTCCAACCTGGCCAACATGGGCCTGGTACTGGCAATCACCGCCTTGCTGGCACCTTTACCGATACAAAAACACCTGCTGACTCAGGAAACCCCGATTCTTTTGGGCGTTACAGCCCTGGCCGGTTTTTTTCTGTGGGACGCTCACCTATCTCGACTGGAAGGCATTATCCTTCTAGGTCTATTGATTCCTCTACTGATCTTTATGGTGAAGGTGAAAAGCAAACACCCGAGCCCAGAGGAGGAAGAAACAGACATTCCCGACATGAGCAAAGCCAGCGCAAGCTTTTGGTTTATTGTCGGCCTCGTTCTCCTGGTCATCAGTTCCGACTGGCTGGTTTGGGGTGCCAAAGAAGTTGCCCTGTTCTTTGGCGTAAGCCCGCTGGTTGTTGGTTTGACGGTGGTCGCCATCGGCACCAGCCTACCAGAGTTGGCGGCATCTGCGGTAAGTGCGATCAAGGGCCATACCGATATTGCCCTTGGCAACATTATCGGCTCAAACATATTTAATCTGCTCACAGTCATGGCAATTCCTGGCATTGTGCACCCACTGACTATGACCAAAGACGTATTTGCCAGAGATTACATCGCGATGGCAGCCATTACCCTGATTCTTTCGGTCACCCTGTTTGTCGACTTTTATTTACGTAGCCGTAAAGGTGGAACCGTTGGACACTTGGGGCGCAGAATCGCGGTGGTGCTGCTGATAGGCTATATCGCCTATTATATTGTACTGTTCAACGGCGCCGCTTAATTTACGCTGTATGCCGACAACACATCAAAAGGCGCAGTCTTTTCGGCTACCAAAACACGCAATAACTGTGCGACTTGTTATAATCGGCCTTTCAGGCAAGCAAGCCGCACAGTGACCCCGAAGAAACAGGAAACCACGTGACTCCTCCCACATTTTCAGCCGTAACAGCCATAAACGTTGCTCAACGCACAATTCGAATGGAGGCCGACGCCGTTGAAGCGTTAATTCCACGAATCGACGCCAGCTTCACTAAAGCCTGCGAGCTTATTTTAGGTTGCACCTCAGCACCCCAAAAAGGGCGCGCCATCGTGACAGGCATGGGCAAGTCAGGTCACATAGGCAATAAAATAGCAGCCACCCTGGCCAGTACCGGCACCCCGGCATTTTTTGTTCACCCCGCCGAAGCCAGCCATGGCGATCTGGGCATGATTACTCGTGACGATGTGGTTATTGCCATCTCTTACTCGGGTACTGCTGGCGAGCTGATCAGCCTGTTACCACTATTGAAACGCCTGGGCACCCCATTGATAAGCCTGTGCGGCAAACCCGATTCGCCATTGGCACTAGCCGCCGACGCGAACCTCGACATACAGGTCGACCAAGAAGCCTGTCCTCTCAACTTAGCCCCTACCTCCAGCACCACAGCAACGCTGGTAATGGGCGACGCATTGGCCGTTGCCCTGCTGGATGCCCGCGGCTTCAGCGCGGAAGACTTTGCCTTCTCCCACCCCGGTGGCGCACTGGGCCGCAAACTCCTATTGAAAGTTGAAGACATTATGCACAGTGGCGACGAGATGCCGAGAGTCAGTGTCGACACCAGCCTGAGCCATGCCCTGGTAGAAATGACCCAAAAAGGCTTGGGTATGACCACCATTGTTGACGAACAAAACCAACTGATCGGAGTATTTACCGACGGCGACCTGCGCCGGCATGTTGATAAGGGAACCCCGATCAACAACGCCACCATGCGCGACGTGATGAGCGCAAACCCAAGAACGGTAGCTCACAGCATGCTCGCAGCCGAGGCACTGGGCTTGATGGAAAATCTGAAAATTACAGCAGTGGTTGTCGAAAACGATCAACACCAACCCGTTGGCGTTGTACACATGCATGACATACTGCGTGCAGGAGTTGTTTAATGACAAAACCTCACCAAACGGCACAAGAACGTGCCAGGCACATACGCCTGCTGCTGCTCGATGTAGATGGTGTGCTCACCGATGGAAAGCTCTATTTCGGTAACGACGGCGCAGAGATGAAAGCGTTCAATACACTCGACGGGCATGGCATCAAGCTTTTGCAAAAAAGTGGCGTAAAGGTGGGTATTATTACCGGCCGCACCAGCACACTGGTAGAAAAGCGTGCACGTGACCTGGGTATTACCCTATTGATACAAGGGCGAGAGGACAAATATTCCGCCATGCTGGAATTGCTTCACGAGACCAACTACCAACCCCAAGAAATTGCCTATATGGGCGATGACTACCCTGACTTACAGGTTATATGCCGTGTTGGCTTGGGCATGACCGTCGCCAACGCACTGCCAGCGATTCAGGAACACACTCACTGGCAAAGCCAGAGATGCGGCGGTGAAGGCGCCGTACGTGAGGCTTGTGACTTTATCATGCAGGCGCAAGGCACCTACCACGACGCCCTTGCAGCCTACACCCAGGTAAACTAAGCACGATGATAAGCCGTAATCGCCTGACGCTACTATTGCTGTTTTTATTTATTGCAGCCTTTGTGGTGTTATGGGATCAGCCACCACACACCCTGCTGGGCGACGATGACGGAGAGGGGAGGAAAATTCGCTACCCAACCACCTACATGACCAATATGCACACGCGTGAATTCAATACCAACGGTTTTCTGGGGTTTGAGCTCAATGCCGAGCTGGCAGAAGTGTTCGGTACTACTGGCAATCGTCAAAAAAAGCAGGTCGCTCGCGGTAAAACATTCCTAACAAAACCCTACATTCAGCTTCACGACCCCGCCGAGCCCACTTGGTACGCCATCAGTAACAAAGGCATCGCCAACAATAATGGTGAAAAAATTGAACTGCGCGGCGCAGTTAAAGTCTGGTTCACCAATAAAAATGGCGAAAAAACTCAGCTAGATACCACCAGTCTGATCTTTTTTCCCAACCGTGAATACGCCGAAACCGATAAACCTGTTAGGATTACCACCGCTCAGGGCACCACGGATGCCGTCGGCATGAAACTGTTTATCAAAGAGCAGCGCATACAGCTTCTTAATAAGGTTCAGGGGTACTATGAAACCATTTAACCCGTGTCACAGCCGCATCATACTCGCAACTTTGTGCGCGTGTTTGACCAACCTGTGCACGACAACGGCATGGGCCCTACCCAGTGACCGTGAACAACCGATCCGCATCCAGTCAGACACTGCAGAGCGCGATGAAAAGCAAGGGCTAACCACCTATCGCGGCCAGGTACATATGGCACAAGGCAGCTTGCGTATAGAAGCTGACAGCGTGACGATTCACAGCACCAACAACAAGGTCACGAAAATTGTCGCCTTGGGCAACCCGGCCCGTTACCAACAGTTACCAGAGCAGGGCAAGCAGGTGGTTAAAGCCACAGGCAAAACGATCAAATACTTTGTCGACAGTGAAAAGCTCCAGCTGATAGAACAGGCCTCGGTTGACCAGGGTGGTTCAATTCTTAAAGGCGAGCAAATTGATTACGACATCCAATCATCCCTGATGAAGGCAGGACAAACCGGCAAACCCACCCGGGTTGAAATGGTCATTCAGCCCTCGACTCTCAACAAATCCAGTGACAGCAACGCCAAAGAATGACAACACTTACCGCCGCACACTTAGCCAAATCTTACAAAGGCCGACAAGTTGTTATTGATGTGTCCATCAGTGTTAGCAAGGGCCACATTGTTGGCCTTCTGGGGCCCAATGGCGCGGGTAAAACTACCTGTTTTTACATGATCGCCGGGCTGGTAAAGGCGGATCGAGGCGACATCTTCATCAATCAGGAAAACATTACCCACCTGCCCATTCATGGCCGCGCCCGCAAAGGCATTGGCTACTTGCCGCAGGAAGCCTCCGTCTTTCGCAAACTGTCGGTCTCCGACAACATCATGGCAATTTTGGAGCTGCGTAAAGAATTGTCACGCCAGGAGCGCAAAGGAAAACTGGAACAACTGCTGCGGGAGTTCCACATCACCCATATCAAAGACAGCCTGGGCATGGCGCTGTCCGGTGGTGAACGGCGCCGGGTTGAAATTGCCCGTACACTGGCGATGGAACCTAGCTTTGTGCTACTGGACGAACCCTTTGCCGGTGTTGACCCCATTTCGGTAGGTGACATCAAAAACATTATCACGCACTTGAAGAATCGCGGCATTGGCGTACTCATTACTGACCACAACGTACGCGAAACATTGGACATTTGCGAAAAAGCGTTTATTGTCAGTGAAGGGCACATCATTGCCGAAGGCGATGCCCCAACCATTCTCGCCAACCAACAGGTCAGGGATGTTTACCTTGGCCAGCAATTTCAATTATAAAGATCTACACCCAATAGCCCGCTAGCGGCATAAAACTTGCTTGTCAATATTGCCTCACACGCTTAGCAGGACTACACTCGCAGTAACGATAACCACAGCATTTGGGCACAACTTCCCACCATTACAGCCCATTGCACGAGAGAGCAAAGCCTAAGGACGTGTGAAAGCAAGATGAAACAATCTTTGCAGTTAAAACTGGGGCAACAGCTAACCATGACCCCGCAATTGCAGCAAGCCATCCGGCTGTTGCAACTATCGACATTGGATTTGCAGAACGAGATACAGGAAGCGCTTGAGTCCAACCCTATGCTGGAGATCAGCGAGGATTCTAGCGACAGCAGCCACACCTCAGATTCGGATTCAGACGAACGGGAGCCTTCAACTTCTGCATCAGAAAACAACGAAAGCAGCGAAAAAACCCCGTCCAACGATCAGGATAGCAGTGATAGCAGTAATAATAACGAAACGTCGGCCAGCGACAACGATTTTGAATCCGAGGTCGACAGCGACTGGAATAACGACATTCCTTCCGACCTGCCTGTTGATACCGACTGGGATGAGATTTACCAACCCTCTTCCCCCGTAAGCTCAATGCCTGCAGGAGACGACGACTTCGACTTTGACAGTCGCCGAGGATCCTCCGAAAGCCTGCAAGACCACTTACAATGGCAGCTCAATCTCACCCCGATGGGTGAGCGCGACCGAGTCATTGCCACAGCAATTATTGATTCAGTGGGTACCAATGGCCACCTGCAAAGCAGTGCAGAAGAAATCTGCAGCGGCCTGAGCCAGGAACTGGAAGAGTTCGAAGAGGACGAATTTTTTGCGGTACTGCACCGGGTGCAACAGTTTGACCCTCCCGGAGTTGCTGCGCAGGATTTACGCGATTGCCTGTTGATACAACTGAATCAATTTACCCCCGACACGCCCGGCCTGAAGGCTGCCAAGTTAATCGTTAAAGAGTATCTGACCAGCTTGGGCGCGCGCGACTACAAATTGCTGATGCGGCGCTGCAAATTAAAAGAACCCGAGCTTAAAATTGCTGTCAGTTTAATCCAGAGCCTGAACCCAAGCCCCGGCGACCAGATTGAATCCAGCGAGACGGAGTACGTGGTGCCAGATGTCTTTGTGGTTAAAACCAACGACCGGTGGACCGTGCAACTGAACCCGGATCTTGCCCCGAAAATTCGCATCAATCCAAATTATGCGGCCCTGGTAAAACGTGCAGACAGCAGTGACGACAACACCTTTTTGCGTGACAATTTACAGGAGGCTCGCTGGTTTCTTAAGAGCCTGCAAAGTCGCAACGAAACCTTGCTGAAAGTGGCCACCTGTATTGTTGAAAAGCAGCGCGGATTTCTTGACTACGGCGCCGAAGCCATGAAACCATTGGTACTGCATGATGTTGCAGAAGATGTCGGTATGCATGAATCAACGATCTCCCGAGTTACCACCCAAAAGTATATTCATACGCCGCAAGGTATCTTTGAATTAAAGTACTTTTTCTCCAGCCATGTGAGTACCGATACGGGCGGTGAATGCTCTTCAACGGCCATTCGCGCGATTATCAAAAAACTGGTGGCCGCCGAAAATCCGCGCAAACCACTTAGCGACAGCAAAATTACGTCACTACTGGCAGACCAGGGGATACAAGTAGCACGAAGAACCATTGCCAAATACCGAGAATCACTGGGCATTGCCGCTTCCAACGAACGCAAACGTCTGGTCTAAACTTTTATTAACGGCGCAACAACCAAGGTGGTGTTCAACGTTACAGAAAAACAACAAACATCTACCACTGCATGAGTTTCAACCCGCAGCCTCACGGGCTGCGTCAAGTAAAAGCACCTTACGGGTGCATAACGACGACGAGGAACTTAGGTATGCAAATTACGATTAGCGGTCATCATGTGGACTTAACCGACTCCATCAAAGAGTACGTAACCAACAAGCTCAGTCGACTCAGTCGCCACCATGATCAGATCACTAGCACCAATGTTATTTTGTCGGTAGAAAAACTCATCCAAAAAGCCGAAGCCTCGGTACATGTCAGCGGTAAAGATATCTTCGCTGACTGCGAGTCTGATGATATGTACACCGCCATCGATCAACTGTCGGACAAACTCGACCGTCAATTACTTAAACACAAAGCAAAAATGCGCGAACACAGATAATGACTCAATTGGATAGCATCATCACCCCAAGCCGCACTGAGTGCGGCTTTGACGGGGTCAGTAAAAAGCGGGTTCTGCAACACTTAGCCCAGCACATCGCCAACGACATCCCTACCCTGGACGCCGATGAGCTGTTTCGACGCCTGATCGCCCGCGAGCGACTTGGCTCAACTGGACTGGGGCACGGTATTGCCATTCCTCACTGCCGTATTGAAAACTGCACCGGCACCATTGGCACCCTTTTAAAGCTGGCAGAACCTATCGATTTTGATTCGGTAGACGGCGAGCCGGTTGATCTGATTTTTGCATTGATTGTGCCGGAAGAAGCTCACGATACGCACCTGCAAACCCTCGCAACCCTTGCCGAACGTTTCAGTCAACCGCAGTACCTTAACCGTCTGCGACAAGCGAAAACAGACAGCGATTTGTACGAAGCAGCCATAGACAGCCATTAAAGGCTTTCACCACAACCCAAAAGCGCGCTTAAAATCGGCATTCAGACCGGTAAAGCCAACCACGTAGCAGGATACAGCTTTATGCAACTTGTGATTATCAGTGGCCGCTCAGGATCCGGTAAAAGTAGTGCCCTACACGTACTGGAAGACGCGGGATTCAACTGTGTAGACAATCTGCCCGCCAGTTTATTGCCAGCGTTTGTCAACCAAGTGCGCGGCAAATCGTCAGCGAAAAAGAAAGTGGCTGTCAGTATCGATGCCCGCAATATCTGGCAAGACTTCGACGCATTTCCCTCAATTCTTGCATCATGCCATCTGGAGGGGCTTGACTGTCATGTCATTTTTCTTGATTCACGCGACGAAGTACTGATTCAACGCTTCAGTGAAACCCGGCGTAAACACCCACTAAGCAGCGACCAGATCAACTTGAAAGAAGCCGTAGCCAAAGAGCGGGAATTGCTGGCACCCATTCTCAATGTGGCCGACCTGGTGATCGACAGTAGTAGCTTGAGCCTGCACGAGCTGCGCGACATGATCAAAAAACGTATTGTGACCGATGGCTCAGGAGGCATGGCAATTCTGTTTCAATCGTTTGGTTTTAAACATGGCGTACCCACCGATGCAGATATGGTATTCGATGTACGATGCCTACCCAATCCTTATTGGAAGCCCCAATTGCGGCCATATACAGGGCTCGATGAACCCATTATCGACTATTTGAGTTCAGAGGACGATGTTAATGCAATGATCGTCGACATTGAGCGGTACCTAGAAACTTGGCTTCCACGTTTTGAAGCCAGTAACCGTAGTTACTTTACCGTAGCCATCGGTTGCACTGGTGGGCAGCACAGATCGGTATTTGTTGCAGAATCACTCTTCCAAAAATGCTCAAAAACGTTTAAAAACACACTGGTACGTCACCGAGAATTAAACCGCAAAAAAATAGCAGAAAAATAAGTATGGTAGAAAAACAAATCACCATTATTAACAAGCTGGGGCTGCATGCCCGTGCCGCCTCAAAATTTGCCAGTACCGCCGCCCGCTTTGGCTGCAAGATTCAAACCGGGCTCAACGGTAAACATGTGGATGGCAAAAGCATTATGTCGCTAATGCTGCTGGCCGCCAGCCAGGGCTCGGACCTTTACATCAGCTGCGACGGTAACGACGAAGATCAGGCAATGGCTGCCCTATGTGATTTAATTAACGACCGTTTTGGTGAAGGAGAGTAATGGCTGCCATGCAGCCATTAACACCAAGCCAGCTTATCTGACTTTTAAGCCCAGTGCCAAGACGCCTGCCAAACAGGTAGGGATGGCAAAAATTAAAAAGTTCCCCTCCAGATTTAAACCCGCAGCAATCAAAAAACCGCCTACATAAGGGCCTACAACGGCACCAAATCGCCCCAAACCAATAGCCCATCCCACGCCGGTTGTCCTAACATCGACCGAATACAATTTAGCAGCTACCGCGTAAAGGCCACAAAACCCGCCCTGCAACAAAAAACCCACCACAAACAGACTGACAAACAGTGACAACGTTTCTGAAAACTGCGAGTACACAACCATAGCTGCCGATGCCACAATCAAAAACCAGCCAATCAGCGCGGTAAGGCCCACTCTGGTAGCAATCCAGCCCAGCAACACTATACCCAAGACACCACCACCATTCAGTACAGCTGCGCTATACACACCAGCAGCTTCAGAAAGGCCGGCATCAACCACCAGCTTAGGCACCCAACTCATTAAAAAATATAAACTGATAAAACAGAAAAAGAACGTCAGCCACAGCTGTATCGTTTTGAGCCGCCTTTCAGGTGTTAATAAACTGACTACGGTTGCCTTATCAGCGTGCGCCTCAACCTCGGTTTGAGGCAGTTGAAGCAACGGCTTATAACTCAGCTGTTTGAGGATGACATTAATTTTTTGCAATGCACCGGGCGGCTGCCGTGTTGATAAAAATTGCAGCGATTCGGGCATCCAAAAATATACCAGCAGCAACATAGTGAGTGTCATCAATCCACCAGCAACAAATACACTTTGCCAACCGAAGCTGGTCAATAAAGGTGCTGCAATAAAACCTCCCAAAGATGCCCCCAGTGGATAACCTGCCGTTACCGCCACCACCGTAAGACTGCGATATTTTTCCGGGGTATATTCAGACGTAATAGTGGCAAGACTTGCCAGTAAACCACCTACTCCCAACCCCGTTGCGAGGCGCAATATGATCAATAACCACAAAGTGCTCGAAACGCTAGTGGCCAACATACTGATTCCAATCACCGCAACACTGGCAAGGATCATCTTCCGACGACCGATCACATCTGACAGTGGGGCAATAAACATGGCACCGAGCATCATGCCAGCCAGCGCTGTACTGAAAAGCAAGCCCAGTTGTTGAGGTGGAATACTTAGATCATTACCAATACTGTGGGCAGTAAATGCCATGGCAGTAACGTCAAAACCGTCAAGTATATTCAATAACAATGCAATAAATATGACCATCCACTGCACGGGTTTCACGCTATTACTATTGATGATCCGACCAATATCATCACCAAGCATAGGCGATGTACTTTTCTCAATAACAACTGCCATAGTCAACCCTTTCGTTTTTATTATTAAAATTAAACCAACAACTTTTGGCACTGAGCAATCAACAACAAAGCTCCCTCTTGTCTACGGAGCTTTGCGAAGATACCGCTAAAAATTACTCTTCTAATCGCGTAAGAACGATTCGGTTATGTAGATCATCATAGTGCACCGCGAGATTAAAACTGCTTTTAAATACCTCCAACACAGCATCAAGGTCATGCAAACTGACGGCGCCAACCACGGCTTCATCGGCCAGTTCGGCATCGCCTAAGGCTAATTGCGTACTGTAATAACGATTCAAATCTTCAATCACATACCCCAGTGGCATACCGTCATATATTTGCACACCTGTTATCCACGACCGTACCGACTCAATATCGGTGCCTGTGATGACTGCATCGAGATGATCGGCATGCATATTCACCTGCTCACCCGGGTTCAACAAATTGGTATCGCTAAAATCTGCATTGATAAACTGTTGTAACGCTACCTCATTTTTGGGGGCCACCGACACCAAACCATGTGCAACAGTGATGGCCGCATAATCCGTTTTATCTACTTGAATATTAAAACGGGTGCCCAATACTTTGACGAAACCGTAAGGCGTTTCAATCACAAATGGCCTCTGCTTATCCGGCGCAATATCAAAAAACGCCTCGCCATGTAACAAATTGACTTTGCGTATTGCATCTTCCATGACGATACTGATTTGCGTATTGGTGTTCAGCGTAACGACGGATCCGTCATTCAATACCACGCTTTCACTTTGGCCAACCTGGGTTTGAAACGTATGTTGTTGCGGTTGCTGAACCACCACAAAGATGGCCAATATCAACATGGCAACGGCCGCCAAGCCGCTCCACCAAACACGCTTCTTACCAGCAACTCGTTTTGATGCAGGAGAGGTCAACTTCGAGACAGAAGCCTGATCACCAGCTTGCGTCGTGCGCATTGGCTCAACTGTATTGGCGGCATCCCAGAGCGCTTCGGCCTCAATGTAAGCCAGCTGATGTTCGATTTTCTCTTCGAGCCAGTGATCGAAATGCTGCTTATCAGCATCGCTAAACGAAGGTGACTGCAATTTTACCAGCCATTCAATGGCTGTCTCGATTTGCTGGGCAGTTGGATTAGGCAATGTCATAGCTTACTCTTGGTACACACAGGTACACTGATCCTGTTATTGTCATCAAGCGCTTACTTAGCACTGTGATCACTCAAAGCCCCTCGCAATACAGCCAGGGTTTTCATTAAATACTTTTCTACACTACTCACCGACACACCCAATTCGATGCTGATTTGTGAGTAACTTTTACTGTCAAAGCGATTCATCTCAAACGCTCTGCGACAAATCTCTGGTAGTTGTTGATAAGCACTGCTGACTTTATCCAAACTTTTTTCGGCTGCAACGAAACGTTCAGGATTTTGCGCCTCAGCCTGATCGTGATACTGCTCGCCATCATGCAATGAAAGATAGAGATCTTCGCGCCCTTTTTTGCGCAGACGATTGGCGGCCAGATTAGCGGCCGTTTTGAAAACATAAGCTTTTAAGTCTTGCGTTGTTTCCAGGGAATCACGGCGCATCACATTATGGTAAGTGTCTTGCGCTATATCTTCAGCAGTATGTACATCCGGCAAGCGGCGACGGAGAAACCTAAGCAATGCCGTATGGTACGCACTAAACATAGCATGGTAGGCACTTTCCTTCGCTGCACCCGTCCATAACCGACCAACAGACGGTTTGGCAGCATCAATACCAAACACATTGTTTTCCTGCTTTTTTACACTGGCTTTAGTCACCATTACGCCAATACCGAACACTTCCGCGTGTTTTTTTAGTTATCATGTTTTACGGCCTGTTTGCGTGATAAATGAGCATTTTGAGTCCGATTTTAACGCCGCAGAACCCACGCAGATAGTTTTTCAACACGCTGCTAGACCAATACAGCGCTTGCCAGCCCAACGACTGGCAAGCAGATTAGTTAGAAATCGTACTGCACCGTCACACCAGAAGTACGTGGAGCGCCAAAGGTTGCGAACGCAATTTGCGAGCTACGCTGCGAATAAATATGCGTACGATATTCTTCGTCTGCCAGGTTTTTAACCCAGGCAGTTATATTCCACTTTTCACTGACAGAATGCCATGCAACATGGGCATCCCACAAATCATAAGATGGAATAGTGGTAATGTCGTTATTGTCGGGATCGTAATAACTCTTGTCTTGATAACGATAGCTGACTTTGGCGTAGAGGGTGCCGTTATCCCCCAGATCAAATCCATAACGACCATAAACATGAGCCGTAAACTCAGGCGCTTGGCGCAGTTCATTCCCAGAGAAATTCGGAATGCAGCCATCAGCTGGATCTGAACTGACCCCGAGCGTTCCATCGGCACAAGGCAAGGTACCGCCACCCGGCGCAAGGTTGGCGACTTCTGGCGTAAAATCAGAATATTCTGTCTGCAAAAATGCTACGCTACCACCAAACTCCAACGCGGCTATTGGCAGCCAGGTAAATTCAACTTCCAAGCCAGAAATATCAGCCTCAGCCGCATTTTCAGTAATGAATTCACCGAACTGATTGCCGGGGTTATCGGCCAACTGGGTAAAACGGGTCACCTGAAGATTGCTGTAGTCAGTATAAAAAGCGGCGACATTCAAGCGCAGGCTTTGATCAAACCAGGTAGATTTCAAACCAACTTCATAGTTAATGGCCTCTTCTTCATCAAAAGAGTTCAGGGCTCGCTGGGGTGTTGATGGCGAACCAATAAAACCGCCACTTTTAAAGCCGTTACCAATGCTGGCGTAGAGCATGGCGTCTTCGCTGAATTGCCAGTCGGCAGCAATTTTTGCCGATACATTGCTCCAGTCGTCTTTGGCCTCGACATAAAAATTTTCCTGGATAAACACTCCCACCGGTGCAATGCCATCATCAATGTCACCCGCAAAGGCAACTTCTTTTTCTTCGTAGGAGTAACGTAACCCTGCAGTCACGGAAAAACTGTCTTTTATACGCCAGGTATTTTGGCCATAAATTGCCCAACTGGTGCTATCGTTTTTCTGCTGAGAGCTATTCACTATAAGGCGATCTGGCAAGCGGCCATAATCAACAGGAATCACATTGCCGCCGCAGTTGGGAATACAAAATGTTTCTGTTCGCTCAATGTCTTCCAGGCTATAAAACAGGCCTACTACCCAGTCGCTACTTTCACCTTGCGACGACAAGCGCAATTCCTGGGTGATTTGTTCGGTGGACTCGATGGCAGCATCAGTGACGTCGCGTCTAAAACCCAATTCTGGTGCAACAGTAGGGTCTGTGGTGCTCAATCCCGGCAAGCCTTCGGA
Source organism: Cellvibrionaceae bacterium (assembly GCA_050289485.1). Classification (GTDB taxonomy): domain Bacteria; phylum Pseudomonadota; class Gammaproteobacteria; order Pseudomonadales; family Cellvibrionaceae; genus JBNKFV01. The sequence continues at coordinate 84,943 of JBNKFV010000015.1, read as the reverse complement.
GTCTTCAGCCCAGTCAAAATCACTTTCTCTCCACGAGGTAATCGAGGTTAAGGTAAGGGCATCGAAATCGGCGGTTAAGCGCACCGAGTAACCTTCTACCTCACGATCCGTATAACCAATCTCGTCATTCGCAGCAGAGAATGGATCGCCAGCGCCCCCAAAAGCCTCATTCACCGCAATGGGGTCATTAGCATCACCATTCACGGAGTCACCCGCGTGTCCAACGGGTTCACGATTGGTATCACCATTGTCATCATCGGCACCGTCGGCACTGAACAGAAGATTGACGTTATCGTTAATTATCCAGAGCAATTGCCCACGCCATGCCAGTGTGTCTTGACTTCCGCGCGTGGAACCATCCAACACATTATGCAAATGGCCATCGTAATTACGCTGACTGAACGTAAGTTTACCTAACAGATTGTCAGTCAGTGGACCGCTGACCATCGCGCCATAGTCAAAGCGGCCATTGTCGCCCACCGTCATCCGAGCCCGCCCGATCAATGTGTCGGATGGCCGAGCCGTTACAAAGTTGATGGAACCACCAATAGAGTTTTTACCATAGAGGGTACCCTGCGGGCCGCGTAATACTTCAACGCGCTCCAGATCAAAAATATCGAATACCTGCGCAGTACGGGCAGCAATATACACATCGTCAATAGAAACCACGGTAGAGTCAGAAGCTGCCGCGCCATCTTCTTTGGTACCGATGCCGCGAATAGCAATTTCCGGCTGGCCAGCACTAAATGCAGAGAACACCAACCCTGGGGTACGACTGCCGATATCCTCCAGATTGGCAACACCGTCTTCACGAATCTGATCACCACTGAAAGCGGTAATGGCCAAAGGAATATCCTGTAGACTTTCCTCTTTTTTCTGGGCCGTAACCACTATTTCTTCCAACTGAGCGGCACTGGCTACGTTGGTAATACAAAATCCGGAAACGCCTGCAATTGTGGCTAACAACATGTTTTTTCTTATCATAGGTGTCTAGCTCCATTACGTTATTATGTTATTGGTGGAACAACAGGCTTGGCATAATTAGCCTGCTATCGATGTACAAGACACCGCTGCCCACAAACACCTCATCTAAAAAATCCATTTTTTGTATTTTTTTTACTGCAACGTAATGTCAACCGTTACGCCATAGGTTCTCGGATCACCAAACAGGGCGTAATCGTTATTGCCCAGCACGTAAAGATGGGAGATGTATTCTTTATCAAACAAGTTGCGCACCCAGAACGACACCGACCAGTGTTGCGCCACCACTGGCGACAAAGCCAACTGGATATCAGCTACGGAAAATGCGGGTTGAATAGCAATACGGTTATCCGGCTCACGATAACTTTTTGACTGGAAGCGGTAGTCAAGTTGCACCGCCATATTGAATGCCGGGGTATTGCGATCATATAAAAGCGACATAGCCAAAGAATCCCTGGGTGCCTGACGCAAACGATTGCCAGTGAAATCCCGGCCATCAACGTCTTGAAACGTGTCGTACCGTGCATCAAGCATGGCCCACGACCCCGATAACGATAAACGTCGATTCAGTTTGGCCATCACCTCCATTTCAACCCCATACACACTGGAAGATGCCGCGTTACTGGTAAAGAAGAATCCGACGTTATCGGTAGATTTAAACTGCACCACTTGCAGGTCTTGATAGTCGGTATAAAAGGCTACCAGATTGGTTTGCAACTGCTCATCCAACCAGCGAGATTTTAACCCCAACTCATAACCCCAGGCGGATTCTGGCTCGATGGTACGCCGGGCGATTTCCAGTGTTGGCGGTGCACCTTGAAAACCGCCACTTTTCATTCCTTTGGTGACGCTCGCGTACATAAAATGGTAGGGATTCAACGTGTAAGAGAGCGACAGGCTGGGTGAAAAATCACTCCAGCTAGCCTGCGAGTTCAACCGAAACGCCTCTTGCACAATACTTAGACGCGTGCCCGGAACCGACGTTTGCGACAACCGTTTATGGTCATAGTTGTAGCGGCCACCCAGGTTGACTGCCAGTTTTGAAGTAAGGCAATAACCCAGCTGGCCATAAAGCGAAACACTGCCGGTACGATTGTTTTGGTCAGTAAGTCCTTTGGAATTCAGCAGCCAAAACCATTCTTTGCGATGGGTTTTTTCATACAAAAGATAGGTGCCCAGCAAGTAAGACCAACGCTCGTGCTCCTCAACGGCGTCGCAGTCTGCACCCATTGCCGGATTGTTTGTCCAGCGAAACTCTTGGCTAATCTGCTGGTGGTGCTCGTCGACCTGACTGGCCACCACTTGATCTGTCAACGTGGACGGCAGCCCAACAGAATCTTCGAGCCAGGCAAAATCGGCGCTTCGGTATCCGGTAATAGACACAAACGATTGTTCACCCCCACCCACGGTAACATGCTGGCTGAAACCCCAGAGGTTGCGGTCGGTATAGCCTTCAATGCCATTGGTCGCACGAAGGGGTGAGCCTCCCAGTTCTCGAAAAATATCTGTGGGCAGTTGCCGTAGGTATTCAGGTTGGCCATCCGCCCCCAAGAGCGGTAGGCCCTGCTCATTCAACAACGTAATACGATTACCCTCGGCATCGAGTACGGTAATTGGGTTACGCCCCACTACGGGAATACGCCCCGTAGATTCGAAGTCGTCACGACTCCAGTCAAACGCCCATGTTGCCTGTAACCCATCACCGTTACGGTAGTTTATCTTGGCACGGGCAGCGTCGCGTTCGTAGCCGTGCTGGCTCGCGTTATCCTGCACGATGTTCTGCTGCCAACCGTCACGCTGCTTAACATCCACTGCCAACCGCGCAAACCACTGAGCATTTAACGAGCCACTGGCCAACAGATTAACGCCTTTAAAACGATAATTGCCTGCCGTCGCTGCCAAACGCAGCTCTGTCGCCTCGGAGGGGTCATTGCTCATCAGGCGAATCGCCCCACCAATCACATTTTTGCCGTAGAGTGCCGCTTGCGGGCCACGTAATACCTCAATTTGGCCAATATCCATCAAGTTGAGATCAATGGTGGAAATACGACCGATATAAATATCATCAAGGAAAACCGCTACAGAATTATCCATCGCTGCGCCGTCATCATTGGAGCCAATACCGCGCATGTGAATGGTCGGCTGCCCCAAACTGAAAGAGGCCACCGTGAGCCCGGGCGCGATCAGCGATACCCCTTCCAAACTATCAATATCACCGCGTGTGAGGGTATCTTCGTTGATAACTGACACGGCCAATGGCAAACGCTGCAAGTTCTTTTTGATGCGACCCGAGGTCACTATCACCTCTTCTATCGCCGGTACCTCGGTGTGCCCAGTGTTGTCAGCAGCACTTTCAATCGCGGCTTGCGGCGGATCAAGACGAAAAACCGATACCGTATCGGGCGATACAAAACGGTAGCCAAGCCCGGTATCGGCCAGCAACCGATCAAGCGCCTGCCGGGTAGTGAAGTAACCCTGCAGTAACGGTGCCTCCAGGTTATGCACCAAGCCTTGCGGAACAAACAGCGACACTTCAGCCTGCTTGGAATAGACCAGCAATGCTTCACTTAACGGGCCTTGCGGCACATTGAACTGCACAAAAAATCGCGCCGCGAATACCGCTTGCCAGGGAATGATTGCCAGTAACAAAAGCAGGCAGCAAGGTGCATTAATGGGTTTAAGATATCCCATACTTAGTCAGCAACATTATTTATCTATTATTTTAAGTGGTCTTAAGCCTCATAATGATACAAAGATATCTACGAAACAACATGCAATGTATCAAGAATGAAATCACTGACCAACACGACTCAATGCCACCATGCTTTTAAGCAAATCCATAAAATTGTCTAGAGCCTGCAAGCGCCAACCAGTAAACTACGCCCGCGCATCCCCCTACGGTTAATAAAACTCTTTTTATGGCGAAAGCAAATTTAAAAGAATTACACCAAGAAACGCAGACGCACCTGAGCGCACTGTATGCAGCCTTAGACAGCGGCACCTTTAAGCAGGTTAGCCTGATGCTCAATGCGCTGCCGCCGGTGACGATTGCGCATTTGCTGGAATCTTCACCACCGTCGACGCGCTGGGTACTCTGGCGGCTAATCGACGGTGAAACCGAAGGGGAAGTTCTACAAGAGCTGACCGATGATATTCAGGCGCAGTTCCTGGAACGCATGGATAGCAAAAAGGTCGCCGAGATCACCGAAAGCCTCGACCCCGACGATGTAGCCGATATTCTGCAGCGCTTGCCAGACACCGTTATCAGCGAAGTGCTAGCGGCGATGTCGGAGCAAAACCGGCAACGGGTGGAGTCGGTACTGCCCTACAACGAGGATACCGCCGGTGGTTTGATGAACACCGACGCTATCAGTGTGCGCCCGAGCCTGACACTGGATGTCGTATTGCGCTATTTGCGCCGGCACGATGAAATCCCTCAATCCACCGACAACCTGGTGGTTGTGAATCGCAACGATGAATACCTGGGCTTACTGTCGCTAAGTAAACTGCTCACTTCAGATCCGAACCTCACCGTACGTGAAGTGATGGTGACCGATGTAAACCCGATACCGGTGAGCCTGTCCAGTAAGGAAGTGGCCAACCTGTTTGAGCGCCACGACTGGGTATCAGCACCGGTGGTAGATACCGAAGGCCGTGTCGTAGGCCGTATTACCATTGACGACGTGGTAGACGTCATCATTGAAGACGCCGACCACTCACTGATGAGCATGGCCGGTTTGGATGAAGACGAAGATACCTTTGCCCCGGTGATGCGCACCTCACCACGGCGTGCCATATGGCTGGGTATCAACCTGATTACCGCAATTGTGGCCTCGGCCGTGATTAATGTGTTCGAAGGCACCATTGAAAAAGTCGTGGCACTGGCCGTACTCATGCCTATTGTAGCCAGCATGGGCGGCGTTGCCGGCAGCCAAACCTTAACGGTGGTGATTCGCGGTATGGCACTTGGCCATATTGGCCGCAGTAACCTACGCTGGCTGCTGTCACGAGAATTTACCGTAGGGATTATCAACGGTCTGCTTTGGGCACTGGTGATGGGGGGGATTGCTGCCCTCTGGTTCGGCGATACCACCATCGCGATCATTCTGGCCTGCGCCATGGTGATTAACTTAGCCACCGCGGCGGTGGCCGGGGCGTTACTGCCGGTGATACTGCGTGGTCTGCATATCGACCCCGCCCTGGCCGGTGGTGTGGCCCTTACTACCGTTACCGACGTGGTCGGTTTTTTTGCCTTTTTGGGGCTAGCTACGTATTTTTACGCCTGAGGCTGTTTACGCCTCGTCACCAGGCACACCGATAAACTTTTTGGTTTTAAGATATCAACATGAATCACGACGACGATTACGATTTTGAAGAAGAAACTGGCCCCAGCAAAAGCCAGATAAAGCGTGAAATGAAAGCCCTGCAGGAACTTGGCGAAAAAATTGCCGACCTCAGCAGCAGCCAGCTGGCAAGCCTGTCGCTGCCGGAAGAACTGCTTGATGCCATTAACCAGGCACGGATCATGAAGCACAATGAGGCGCGTCGCCGCCAGTTTCGCTTTATTGGCAAACTACTGCGCCATGCTGACCACGACGCCATTAACGAGCAGCTAGAGCAGTTCAACAAAAAGCACCACCAGCATGTTCAGCAACACCATGCTGCGGAGGCCTGGCGCGACCGGCTGCTGGAGGGCAATAATGACGCAGTGACCGAGTTTCTTGATCGCTACCCTCAAACCAGTGCCCAGCAGCTACGGCAACTGTTGCGTTCTGCAGCGAAAGAGCGCAAAGACAATAAGCCACCCGCCAGCGCGCGCAAGCTGTTCCGCTTGGTGCTTGAACAAATTACGGTTCAGTAGCCGGCGGAGCCGCGGATTCAGAGGACAGGTTATCGTCGGTAGTCGGTGCTGTTGGCTGGGAATCCTGCGCTTCCTCGCGCAGCGCCTCAGCTTTAGTGGCACTGTCGCGACTTGCTTCTTTCGCCGCTTTGTCATCAAACAGTTTTTCAAATCGTACTTCTGGATCATTCCAGTTACCACTCAAGCTGTAACTCAGGCTGGCAACCTTCTCCACCTGCTTTTCAAACAGCTTGCTGGCAACGTAAACCCCAGCGGCCATGGGTAAGCCACCCGCCAACGCCGAAATCAGTGTGAGGTTACCGCCTACCGGCAGTGTCGCCACCAGGCGGGTATCCAAGGTTTCGTTGATAAGGTCAATAGCACCACCCAACTGCAAACGGCTCGACGGTGTTTTTGCGACCACCGGCTGGGAAATCTGCACCAGACCCCGGTTAAACATCAACTGCCCTTTCACCGTGTCGAAGGCCATGCCTTCGCTATAGAGATCGGAAAAATCCAGTTTCAAACGCCGTGCCCAGCTGTCGAAATTAAACAGACCAAACAAACGCAACAATGAATTGGCATTGGTGTCGGTACCTTTAATAAACTGCCCTTCTTCGATATTTACCTGTAAAGAGCCTTCTAACCCCAACAGGCTGATGGCTGCTGGCGATCCTTGCCAATGCCAACTGGCATCAAACACGGCCTTTTTGCTTTCCATTAACCGCGGCTGTTTCCAGGCGACCAATAAATTTTGCATACCCGAGACCACAAAGCGCCCCTGAAAATCACTGTGCATACCACTCTCATTCTTGCGCCACACAAAGCTGGCACCATCGGGCTGGTCAGGCAGGCTGACAATTTCCGTGGCGCGCAGTTTGGCAAGAATATGCGTAATCAGCACTTCTTCACTACCTGGCTGCGAGTGGTTACGCAACTGAAAAGACCAGCTACCGTAGTCTTCGTCGCCTATCCGGAATTCCTGGGTAGAAAAGTTCATATCCGTCAGTGATGCCATATCAACGTCGGCTAGCGGGTCGCGGGCGGGCTTTTCCTGAGGCGTTTCAGGCGCATCCGCAACTGCGCCTGCCGCTATCGGCTCTTCCGAGCTTGCTGCGCTCACCGGTGCGGGGAAGCGCAGATAATCCAGGTCTACCTCAAGCGGGCGGTCGGCCAGCCAGGCAACGTCACCAGCCAACATCGTATTCTGCAACTGCAAGCGCCAACCGCGATCAACAGCCTCGCCACTGACATTGAGATTTTCCAGTTCAAGATCTTTCAATACGACGCGCCCCAAGCGCAGATCCAACGCCTGTGGCAAGGGTGGAGAGACAACACTGCCAGGCTCTGCGTCAGGCTCTGCACCTGCCAGCTTTGCAGTATCGACCTGTTTTAGCCGCTTTAAGGTATCAATACGCGCGCTGTAGTCGGCATAGGTATGCTGCAGAGCCTGCAGCTCTGCCAGATCTACCGTTGCAAGCTCACCGGTAAACAAAATCTGAGGGTCTACCGGCAAATTCACCGGCTGGTTAAACGCCAGCACGCCTTTTTCCAGTACGCCCTCGCGTTGCAGAAAATGGCCTTTTACGTAGTCACCGTAGCTGAACTGGTAGTCAATGCGCGAACCGTTAACCGGAATATCTACTGCTAAGGGCACGCGAGTACTCGCTGGTTTGGCCAACCTGCCAGGTAGGTTTACTGCTACACCTTTTAGGTTAGAGAATACGTTTACCAGCACATCCGCATTCCCCTCGGCTTTGTGGCCTGGCACCCTCACGACGGTTTTAAGGGGTACATCACCTTGAAGAAACAAGAGCTCTGGTCGGAGGGTCCATTCCGCCAGTTGTTCCGGCAAAAATGTTCCCGTTACTGTCACCGCCATATCTTGTTTAGTACTGCCTTTGGCTGTCGGCTTACTCTCAATATTACCCGTGAGTGCCTGCCCCCAGAGGCTGGCGCTCAGATTGTCAGCTTGTAAGCCACCGGTGTTGGTATAGCGTAACTCTGCCGCGAGATTATCAAATACCAGATCAAGCTCAGGCATCGCCAAATTGGCCTCTGTCAGCTGAACCTCGATATTTTGTCGGTGGCCAGGCTCGCCAGCATGCAGTGGCACACTCAGGTCAATGCTGCCACGCATCTGCCCCTGCATAGCCCAGCGTTTAAGAATATTGTCGTCACTCCCGGTCATAGGCAGTACATGGTTGCGCACCAGATTAAAACCATCAGCCGCCGGCCCATTCAATTGCGACTCCACCCGCAATAGTGCCTTTTCACCCCGGGGGTTTGGCACAACCGCGATGCGGCCCTCCGACAGCTCTGTATTAAATATTTGGCCGCGATCTACCGCTGCCGTCACGGTGCCGTTATCCACTGTCAGCTGGCCGCGAATATCGGTGATTTCGGGCCAATCGGGATGGAACTTTAAGCGCCCATTGTCTACATCAACGTAAACCTGTATTGCCCGTTCCGCTGGCTCACCTTTTAAACGGCCGCGATAGAAAAAACCCGCCTGCTTGACTTTGCCGGCAACGATGCTCTTATCCAGCCAGCTGAGCAGGCTATCGGGGAGAATCATCGGCACATATTTTTTGTGGTAACGCGCCAGACTATTAGTGACACCAATCTGCAAAGTAAGATCAGATGGCGCCGTGCCACGCTTCCAAGGCAAGTAGAGTTTGAATACACCGTCCACTTCGCCATCATCGTCTACCAACGACAAATGAGAGCTGTACACATAGACACTATTCTCATCGGGGCGGAGTCGCCAGCCTACGGTACCATGCGCCTGCTGAAACGCCATGGGATCGGCATACACCTTGGGGTAATACATGCTAAAGCCATCGCTGCTGTCGAGGGCAATACTGCCCTGCATCAGGCCCGATGAAATATAGCCACTGACTTGCGTGAGTGCCGGTGCACCGCGCCAGCTGTCGACTGTCAGATTATCGGCGGCAGCGGTGATCGACAATGCTCGCCAATTGTCCGTCGGCACCACCACCTTCAAAGCACGTAGCGTACCCTGCGGATTGAGCGTATCGAGAATATTGTTGACTCGCTCAGCTCGCTCTCCCTGCAATACATTGGCGTACTTAACCGCCTGCCACCAAGCTGCCAATGGCAACTGCGGCATATAAACTTGTAATCCAGCATGGGTGTATGACAGTTTAAGCGCCTGATCAACCAGTGTAGCGCCAGCCCACTCACTGGTGAATACCGGGACATCCAGCCGCCAGTTGCTGGCACTATTCCATTGCCCCGCAAATTCGGTAGTCACCTGTTCAGGTAAGCGCAGGCCGGTCTCCAGTTCGGCATTATCGCTGCGCAGAGACAACCTGCCAGTTAGCTCAATCGGGTTATTTTTTTTCCAGTTAAGCCACACTTCCAGATCCAACAGGGCTTCGCCTTGTTTTTTTAATACCAGGGCCGTTTCACTGGTATCGTGAGGCATTGCCTGTAACACCCGACCTACAGGAAACTCCTGCATAGCCACATAACCACGGCCAATAAAATCGCGCTTGCGGGGGTTGCCCAGGCCTTCGGCTATAAAATGCAAACTCTGGTCAATACCATCTACGTCGAGGTCGGCAGAAATGCGGTGAAAATCGGTACTGTCGTTTTCCAGCAATATTTCCGGCAAGTTCAAGTGGCTGATACGGCCGTCGGCAAATTGCAGTGAAATCTGGTTGTCAGTGAGTTCTGCTCGGCCACTGCGTAACAACATGTTAAGGGGATCAAAATCTGCCAGCCAGTTGGCCTTCTCGGCATTGGGATCGCGCAACGGCAGCCCTGGCAGACTCCAGGTGCCCTCTGCATCCTGCCTTAGCACGAGTTTTACACCCTGTAATTCCAGTTGCTTCCAGATCAGCTGGCGCTGCCAGAAGGTTTCGGAAAGATCCAGTTGAATCAGCGCGCGCTGGGCGATGAGGGGCTCTGGGTCGGAGACATCGTCCACACGAATCGACAACTCCGACACCTGTATCTTTGGCAATAAGCCGGTCCAATTGGCCGACACCGTGCCCATGCTCACCTGAGCACCGAGCATATTGGAAAGCCAGTTTTCAAAAAAGTCTTTTTGTTCAGCCAACTGGGGCGAAAACACTCGGCCCAGCTGCACCGCCACGGCCACCGCAATAATCAGCAGCGCACAGGCGCGCCAAAAAACTTTAACACTGCGGCGAATTACTCTAGACATAAGGTTCGTGGCAACAGCAACGGGCTCTTGATGGCAAATACAGCCTATTAGACCAGAATAATGTCATATTGCTCCTGGTGGTAAATGGTCTCCACCTGAAACTCAATGGCACGGCCGATAAACTCTTCCAGATCTGCCACGTTCGCCGACTCTTCATCGAGCAAGCGGTCGATCACCACTTGCGAGGCCAGCACGAGGAACTTCTCGTTATCGTAGGCTCTTGCTTCACGCAGAATTTCGCGAAAAATTTCATAGCAGACTGTCTCTGGTGATTTTAACGAACCGCGCCCCTTACAGACCGGACACGGCTCACAAAGCACCTGTCCCAATGACTCACGGGTGCGTTTACGCGTCATTTCTACCAACCCCAGCTCCGACACCCCAGTAATGCTGGTTTTGGCGTGGTCGCGCTCTAGCATTTTTTCCAGAGTACGCAATACCTGGCGCTGATGCTCAACATCGCCCATATCGATAAAATCGAGAATGATAATGCCACCCAAATTGCGCAACCGCAGCTGGCGAGCAATGGCAGTAGCCGCTTCAAGATTGGTTTTGAAGATGGTTTCTTCAAGATTGCGGTGGCCAACAAAGGCCCCCGTATTCACATCAATGGTGGTCATGGCCTCGGTTTGTTCAACGATGAGATAACCACCCGATTTCAATTGCACTTTGTTTTCCAATGCACGCTGAAGCTCGTCTTCAACGCCGTAAAGGTCGAACAATGGCCGCTCACCCGGGTAATGTTCGATACGGTTGAGCATCTCCGGTGCATATTTTTCGGCAAAATGGCGCATTCTGGCAAACGCTTCGCGCGAATCTACCCGCACTTTTTCGATGTGTGGCCGCACCAGATCGCGCATGGTGCGCATAAACAGGGGCAAGTCTTCGTAAATGGAGCATGGCGCAGCGGCCTCTTTAATACGCGTCTCCATATCACTCCACAACTTGTAGAGAAAAGGTATATCTGCCGCGAGTTCGTCTGCTGACACACCTTCTGCCACGGTGCGCACGATAAAGCCGCCCTTGGCCTCGTCGCCCACCACTTTTTCCAGTGTCGTACGCACCAGTTCCTTCAAACGCTCACGCTCACCGTCATCCTCAATGCGAGTAGACACCCCAATATGCGAGGTATTGGGCATATACACCAAATAACGTGCCGATATCGACAGGTGTGTCGTAAGGCGTGCGCCTTTGGTGCTGATGGGGTCTTTAATCACCTGCACGATCAAGGTTTGGCCTTCGCGCAATAATTCGCGAATTTCTGGTACAGAACCGGTGCTTTCCTCTGGCGAGTGATTGACGATGTCGGAGGCGTGAATAAAACCGGCGCGCTCCAGCCCAATATCAACAAACGCGGCCTGCATACCGGGCAACACCCGTACTACCTTGCCTTTGAAGATATTACCGACAAACCCTCGTTTTTGGGTGCGCTCTATATAGACTTCCTGCAACACCCCGTTTTCTACCAGTGACACACGGCACTCTGTGGGCGATACGTTTATTAAAATTTCTTCACTCATGTCGTCACTGCAACTTGTTGATCAGGTTTGAAGAGGCACCCACCAGGGTATTGAAAACTGGCGCAGTAAAGGCAGCAGAGTCTCTACCGGCAAACCCACTACACCACTGTAACTTCCGTTTATGGCGGTTACGAATACTGCACCCAAGCCTTGAATAGCATAGCCGCCAGCTTTGTCGGCTGGCTCACCAGTGGCCCAATAATCGACACACTCTTGGCGCGTTAGTTCACGAAACATGACGTCCGTTTCGCTGTAACGGGTGTGAGTTGTGTTGCCATTGGTCAAGCAAATGGCCGACACCACCCGATGACACTGCCCAGACAACTGCATCAGCATTTCTACCGCATGAGATGCATCAGCGGGCTTTTCCAATACATCGCCAGCAGGGCTTATCACAATGGTGTCGGAGCCTAACACGACAGCTGCGCTGTCTTCGGTATTACCCAAAGCCACTAATCCGGCTAGCGCCTTATCGCGAGCCAAGCGCTGCACGTAATCCAAGGGCGCCTCGGCATGCTGGCACTGTTCTTCAACCGCCACCTGCAGGGCCTGAAAAGGCACCCCCAGTTGGGTCAAAATTTCACGTCGCCGGGGCGAGCGTGAGGCAAGATACAAACGGGGCGGAAGAGACTGTATTGCGCTTGTATCGTTCACTGTTCAACTTGCCTGTTTATCCAGTTATTTGTTAAGCAACCCGGTAATATAGACGCAGCGCAGACATGATGAGCTTTACTACCGGCCACACCACCGCCGAGGCAAGCGCCGGCACCAGAAATTGCCAGATATCTGCAGACCGGCCGCCCAAACCTGCTACCCAGTTACAAAATAACTGATGCACGCCAACTAACACAAACACCCACAGGGTTTGGTACGCAATGGCATAATTGCGCAAGCGCTGGTATGACATCAAACACACGTACGCAATAATACTCAGCGCCAAGGCATGCTCCCCCAACACCGCATTTTCAACGATATCCTGCCCCAAGCCGATCAGCCACGCGGCCAGTACGCCGAAATCATGCGGCAGCTCTAACGTCCAGAAAATCACCAACAGGGCGACGAATTCCGGGCGCAGCCACAACAACGAGCCCGACAGAGGAAATATCGCCAGCAGATAGGCAAACACAAACCCCATCCAAACAACCCAAAAGTTGTGATGCCCCCGGCGATTATTCATCTACCGTGTCCTCGGCTTTCACTTTTGGCGCTTTCTCCTCGGCAGGTTGCGACGCTCCCAGCACATTAGGACGACTGCTAAACACGAGTAACACATGCCGACTACGGTTTAACTGCGCTCTTGGGCGGGCTTCAACCGTGGCAAATGGCTGTCCCGGATTGCGTACCACCTTTACCACATCAGCTACCGGATAACCGCGGGGAAAACGTTGCCCCAGCCCCGAGCTGACGAGCAGGTCGCCTTCCACTATGTCTGCCGTATTCGGCACATGAGGTACGCGCAGAGAATACAAATCGCCTATACCTTCAGCCACGGCACGTAAGCCATTGCGATTCACTTCTACAGGAATCGCGTGAGCGCTGTCAGTAATCAGTAGAACCTGGCTGCTAAAAGGCGTAACCGAAATCACCTGGCCCATCAGCCCGTAGGCATCTAATAATGGCTGCCCCACATACACACCATGGCTGGAACCTTTATTGACCACTACCGTGTGAGTAAGTGGATCTGGCGACACGCCGATAAGCTCGGCGATCAGTACGCGGTCTTCCACCAAATCCGCAGAGTTCATCAACTGACGTAAATTAGCGTTATCCACCGCCAGCGCAGCCAGTTTTTGTTGCTCTTGGCGCAAAATCAGCAACTCTTCTTTGAGTGCCTGGTTTTCTTCAATGAGGTCACTGCGATCGACAAAGGTTTCAGCCACCCAATCGCCGAAGCGGTCTGGCAAATCCGCTACCCAGTAAAAAGGTACCGCCAGCATATCGACTTTTGAGCGTACCGGGGTTAACCAGGGGGTGAACACGTTGACAAGAATCAGGGCGAGGGCCAGCCCACCCCAAAAAATCAGGCGAGAAAACGTTGAGGGACCTTTCGTAAACAGGGGTTTAATAACTACGACTCCCTAGAGCCTGTTGACACTTATTTGAACGGCCTGCTGGAAACAATGGCTGCAGAGCACGCCCTACAGCCATTCAGCATTTTTGTCATACTGGCGTTTAGCTGGACAGCAGATCGATACTGCGTCGATCCATCATCTCCATGGCGCGGCCGCCGCCACGGGCAACACACGTTAGAGGGTCTTCTGCCACAATTACCGGCAACCCTGTTTCCTCTGCCAGCAAACGGTCAATATCGCGCAGCAAGGCGCCGCCGCCTGTCAGCACAATACCACTCTCAGCAATATCAGAAGCCAGTTCAGGTGGCGATTGCTCCAGCGCACCTTTGACGGCCTGCACGATAGACGCTAAAGGATCCTGTAATGCCTCCAGAATTTCATCGCTGTTAAGCGTGAAACTGCGGGGCACACCTTCTGCCAGGTTACGGCCACGTACGTCGATTTCACGCACTTCACTGCCAGCATAAGCGCAGCCAACCTCTTGCTTGATGCGCTCAGCGGTTGCATCGCCAATCACACTCCCGTAGTTGCGACGTACATAATTGACAATCGCCTCGTCAAAACGATCACCGCCAATGCGCACAGAATCCGAATACACCACACCATTGAGCGAGATAATAGCAATTTCAGTGGTACCACCGCCGATATCCACCACCATGGAACCACTGGCCTCTTCTACCTTCAGGCCGGCACCAATCGCTGCTGCCATGGGCTCTTCGATCAAGCGTACTTCGCGTGCGCCAGCACCCATGGCCGATTCACGAATCGCACGTTTTTCAACTTCGGTAGATAAACAGGGTACGCATACCAATACGCGGGGGCTGGGCTGAAACCAGCTGCTTTCGTGCACTTTTTTGATAAAGTGCTGCAGCATTTTTTCGGTTACCTGGAAATCGGCAATCACGCCGTCTTTTAAGGGGCGAATAGCAGTGATATTGCCGGGCGTTCGGCCCAACATACGTTTTGCTTCAACACCCACCGCTTCGACTATTTTCTGGCCATTGTGATTGCGGATAGCAACCACCGAGGGTTCGTTTAACACAATGCCGCGATCGCGAACATAAATCAGGGTATTTGCGGTGCCCAAATCGATAGACAAGTCGTTAGAAAACACGCCACGCAGGCGTTTAGGGATTAGCATAATGGAGGCAACACCTTTTAATCATATCCCTGAATCATCAGGGTGCAAATCGCAATTTTACTGCGCACGATTTAACCAGCATTTTCAGTCACCTATAAGAAGTTCCGAGAATGCCTCTAAACCGTCTGCTAAATTGCAGAAGTCTATATACGCCAGGGATTTAGAGCAAGACGCAAATATGGTAACTTAGCGCCCCTATTGCAGATTGGAGCACAATTCCGGCACTTTCATGCCTGATGTGCTCTCGATTTTGCTAAATCACACCGCATCATATAGCAAAACACATCGTTGAGTGACGTTTGGAGAAGGGCGTGGATCAATCCGAGATTCAAAAACTGGCAGAACTGGCACGTATTCAGGTAGATGATCAAACCTTGGATAACGTGGCCAAGAGTATTAATGACGTATTAGCGCTGGTAGACCAGTTACAGGCCGCCAATACCGACGGTGTGGCCCCCATGGCGCACCCACTGGATGCGGTACAGCGCCTGCGCCCCGATGAGGTAACCGAAACCAATCAACGCGATGCGTTTCAGGCCATTGCGCCTGCCGCCAGCGAAGGCTTGTATCTGGTACCCAAGGTAATCGAATAAGTCCGGCTACCCCCATTTAACCCGTTATTTGTTTTGTCTGCCCGCCCTGCTCAAGGCGACTGGCAGAGATATTTCAAGGAATCCGCAATGCACCAACTTACCATTGCCGACATTATTCGCGGCCTGGAGGCAGGCCAATTCTCCAGTGTGGAGATTACCCAACACTATCTCGACCGCATTAAGCGGCTGGATCCGCAGTACAACGCCTACGTTACCGTAACGGAGGACATTGCTCTGCAACAGGCCCGCGCTGCTGATGCCCTGCGTAGCCAAGGCAACGCCCCTGCCCTGTGTGGCGTGCCGGTGGCCCACAAAGACATATTCTGCACCAACGGGGTACGCACCAGTTGTGGTTCAAAGATGCTCGACAACTTTATTCCACCCTACGATGCCACCGTGGTTGAAAACATGAAAAACGACGGTGTGGTGATGCTGGGTAAAGTCAATATGGACGAATTCGCCATGGGCTCGTCCAACGAAACCAGTTACTACGGCCCGGTTAAAAATCCGTGGGACACCCACTGTGTACCCGGCGGCTCCTCAGGTGGCTCAGCAGCGGCTGTGGCTGCACAACTGGCACCTGCAGCGACGGCCACCGATACCGGCGGTTCGATTCGCCAGCCCGCCAGCCTCTGCGGCCTTACCGGCCTCAAGCCAACTTATGGCCGTGTATCGCGCTGGGGCATGATTGCCTTCGCCTCAAGCCTTGACCAAGGTGGCACGCTCACCCGCACTGCCGAAGACAGTGCCATTTTGCTTAACAGCATGGCCAGTTTCGATACTAAAGACTCCACCTGTATCGACCGCCCTGTACCTGATTACACCGCCAACCTCAACGACAGTATCGCTGGGCTCACCATCGGCGTACCCAGCGAATACTTCAGCGAGGGCTTGAACGCGGAAACCGCGGCCCATGTGGAAGCAGCCATCCAGCAATATGAAAAACTCGGCGCTACTATCAAAACCATCAGCCTGCCGCACACCCACTTGGCAGTACCGGCCTATTACGTGATCGCCCCCGCTGAATGCTCAGCAAACCTGTCGCGTTTTGACGGTGTGCGTTACGGCTACCGCTGCGAAAACCCTAAAGATCTGGCTGACCTGTACAAGCGCTCGCGCGCTGAAGGT
Organism: Cellvibrionaceae bacterium; assembly: GCA_050289485.1. Lineage (GTDB taxonomy): Bacteria > Pseudomonadota > Gammaproteobacteria > Pseudomonadales > Cellvibrionaceae > JBNKFV01. The sequence continues at coordinate 68,473 of JBNKFV010000015.1, read as the reverse complement.
TTTGGTGAAGAAGTGAAGCGCCGTATTCTGGTAGGCACCTATGCGCTGTCGGCCGGTTATTACGACGCCTATTACAGCAAGGCGCAAAAAGTGCGCCGCCTTATCAAACAGGATTTCGATCAGGCCTTTGCCGAGGTCGATGTGATCATGGGCCCAACGGCCACCGCGCCTGCCTTTAAATTTGGAGCCAAAGGTAACGACCCTGTTGCCATGTATCTGGAAGATATCTACACCATTCCTACCAACCTCGCTGGTCTGCCAGGCCTGTCGATTCCCTGTGGTCTGGTTGATAACAAACCGGTAGGCCTGCAATTAATAGGCAACCTGTTTGAAGAAGCCAAACTGCTGAACATTGCTCACCAATTTCAGCTGAATACCGACCACCACACGCGTACCGCGCCAGGAATTGCCTAAGGCCTAACGAAGAGGAAACCACCATGCAATGGGAAACGGTCATTGGCCTTGAAGTACACGTACAGCTGGCCACCAAATCAAAAATATTCTCCGGTTCCAGCACCGCGTTTGGTGCCGAGCCCAACACTCAGGCCAGCGCTGTTGATCTGGCCATGCCAGGCACACTACCTGTGGCTAACGAACAGGCGTTTCGTTACGCCATTATGTTTGGCCTGGCCATTGATGCCGAGATTGGCAAAACTTCGATCTTCGAGCGTAAAAACTATTTTTACCCAGATCTACCTAAAGGCTACCAGACAACCCAGTTGGAAAAGCCCATCGTCGGTGCAGGCCATGTGGATATTCAATTAGCTGATGGCACCACCAAACTCGTTCGTATTCACCACGCGCACCTTGAAGAAGATGCCGGTAAATCTACCCACGATCTAGACTTTCTCGAAGGGCAAGGCATGTCGGGTATCGATCTGAACCGTGCTGGTACCCCTCTGATTGAAATTGTCTCTGAGCCAGACATGCGCAATGCAGAAGAAGCGGTTGCTTTCGCCAAAAAACTGCACAGCATTGTGACTTCACTGGGTATTTGCGACGGCAATATGTCGCAAGGCTCAATGCGCTTCGACGTTAACATTTCCATTCGCCCCAAAGGCGAGGACAAACTTGGCACCCGCACGGAAACCAAAAATCTGAACTCCTTCCGCTTTATGGAAGAAGCCATTGCCCTGGAAGTTGAGCGTCAGATCGACGTACTCGAAGACGGTGGCAGCATCACGCAGGAAACCCGGCTCTATAACGGCGACACCAAAACGGCACGGTCCATGCGCTCGAAAGAAGAAGCCAACGATTACCGTTACTTCCCCTGCCCTGACCTGTTACCCGTTGTGTTCGACGACGATTACATCGACGCCGTGCGCAATGCGATGCCAGAGCTGCCAGAAGAACGCAAGCAGCGCTACATCGACACCTTTGGTTTATCCGACTACGACGCCACCATTCTCAGTGACGACGCAGCCACTGCACGCTTCTTTGAAACGGTTACTGAACACTGTGGCGATTCCAAACTCGCTGCCAACTGGATGATGGGCGATGTCGCTGCTCGCTTGAATGCCGAAGAAATTTTTATTCAAGATGCACCAATAAATGCTGAGCAACTGGCCGGAGTCATTAATCGCATTAAAGACGGCACCATCTCCAACAAAATTGCCAAGCAGGTGTTTGAAGCACTATGGAAAGGCGAAGGCAACAGTGCCGATGCGATCATTGAAAGCCAAGGCTTGAAGCAAGTATCCGATACTGGCGCATTGGAAAAAATGGCCGACGAAGTGATTGCCAACAGCCCGAAACAGGTTGAAAACTATCGCAATGCCGAGCCGGACAAACGCCCGAAAATGCTGGGCTATTTCGTTGGCCAGATTATGAAAGCCTCGAAAGGCCAGGCAAACCCGCAGGCGATTAACGAGATTCTGCTGAAAAAACTTAACGAATTGCTTTAACTAAACCCTTAACCAAATCCTTAACATGTTTAGATCACGGCGGCACTACCAGTGCTGCCTGTCAAAACCGAGAAACATCATGGCACTAAAAAAAGACAAGCAAAAAGTTCTGGGCGAAGTATTTGACGATGCCCGCATTAAAACCTTTCTCCAGTTTCAGGCACCGGAAGGTATTGATGAAAATTTTCACCTGCTGGAAAAAGCCTACCGCGGTATGAAAGCGGAAAATTTTGAAACCTTTATCAAATTCTTTTTGGAACAAGGCCGCAACATTAATGCCAAAGGGCCTAACGGATGCACTATACTGGCCGAAGTACTCACCCACCGCCAGAGTGAAGAATACGCTGATATTCTCAAAGCAGCAGGCGCGACAGAGGCGTAAGCTTCAGCTAGCAATGTGTAACACAAAGGGATAAACATTAATGCAAGGCAACCTGTTTCACGGCTTTGGCTACCTGTTTCGCGGCGCGAACCTGTTGTTCAAACCGGGCTTTCGTAAATTTTTGTTTATCCCTCTATGCATCAACATTCTTATTTTCAGCATCGCCACCTATGCCCTGGTACAAGTGTTTGGCGATATGGTCGACTGGGCGCTTAATTGGTTGCCAGACTGGCAATGGCTCAAGTGGCTCACAGGCCTGCTGGCGACACTGCTGTGGGGATCCTTCGCCTCGCTTATCCTGATTATTTACGGCTACACGTTCAGCACCCTTACCAACCTGATTGCCGCACCCTTTTACGGCTTACTGGCAGAAAAAATTCAAGAAGATATCACCGGCGAAAAGCTCCCACCCGAATCCTTTGGCCACATTGTTATGCGCACCCTGGGGCGTGAAGCGGTAAAACTCTGGTATTTTGTCAGTCGCGGCTTAGCCATTTTTCTGGGATTGTTTTTGCTATCGTTTATACCGGTCGCCAATTTTCTCACGCCTTTTTTAGCTATGGCATGGGGCGCATGGTCTATGTCGATTCAATACGTTGACTACCCGGCCGACAACAATCATCAAACCTTTGCCAGCCTGCGCGAACAACTGCACAACCACTTATGGACCAGCATGGGTTTAGGTGGGTTAGTGATGGCCGGCTTGGTGATACCCATCGTCAATATTTTTGTGATGCCTGCGGCGGTAGCGGGAGGTACGTTGTATTGGCTGGAAGAGATGCGCGAGCAGCACACTGCAATTACCCACCAAAAATAAGGCTCCAGTGAACAGATTGCTGTTTACTGGCGATTAACTGACTCTAGATTAACCTACTGCTTCAGCCACTACTTCAAGGATAGCCCCATGTGCGATGATCGTACCCAAAAAGACAATGATTCCCTCATAGCAAAACAAGGCATCACCCGCCGCCAATTTGGCGCTTTGGCAGCCACTGCGGGGCTTGCCTTTTACTTTTCCAGCCCAACTAATGCGGCGGCAGTAACTGAAACCGATGTAGTTATCAATACTCCCGACGGCAAAGCCGATGCGTATTTTGTTCATCCCACCACTGGAAAGCATCCTGCAGTAATTGTATGGCCTGATATTCTAGGGTTGCGCCCTGCTTTTCGGCAAATGGGTAAGCGGCTGGCTGAATCCGGTTATGCGGTGCTGGTAGTAAATCCCTATTACCGAACACAACCTGCACCGGTTGTACCTAAAGGTGCGACCTTTGCTGATGAGAATATCCGCAATATTGTTTTCCCTCTGGCGCGCAGTTTATCCCCTGCCACCAATACCACCGACGCCAACGCCTTTGCTGCTTTTCTCGACCAACAAGCGGCCGTTGATACCCAACGTAAAATGGGCATCACTGGTTATTGCATGGGCGGCCCCATCACTATGCGTACAGCAGCCGCTTTACCTGAACGTATAGGTGCAGCGGCATCTTTTCATGGCGGTGGATTGGTAACAGATAAACCTGACAGCCCACATTTGCTGATTCCACAAATGCAGGCAGCATATTTGTTTGCCATTGCAGAAAACGATGACGAACGGGACCCTACCGCGAAAGACGTGCTAAAAGCAGCGTTTGCCAAAGCGAATTTACCAGCAGAAATAGAAGTGTATGCTGGCGCCATGCATGGCTGGTGCCCACCGGATTCGCAGGTGTATAACGAAGCACAAGCAGAAAAGGCCTGGGGCCGGCTACTGCACTTATTCAGTGAACACCTGGTGTAATATTCATTGACACGGGCACTCAAGTGCCCGCGTTATCCCGCATCATCTTCATCATCACCAATAATCAAATTACGCCCGGCATCTTTGGCACGGTTGAGTAGTTCGTTGGCGATATTCAATTGTATGTCGAGGCTCGCCGCCAATCGATTAGTAACACCAGCACTAAACGATACAGCAATGCGTTCGTCACCAATGATCACAGGGGCATTCGATACCCATTCGCGTACACGCCCTAATAACGTCATGGCTTTTTCGTTGTTTAGGCCCGGCATGATGAGAAAAAATTCCTGTCCACCAGCACGCGCCAATAAGAACCGTGAAAATGATTCACGCAGCCTTTCACCCACAGCCTGCAGCACGTTGTCACCCATTTCGTAACCATAAGCATCGTTCACCGCAGCAAAATTGTCCAAATCAATAATAGCTGTTGCCAGCGGAGTGTGGTTTTCTCTGGCAGCCCGGCAAAATGCTTCGCCTTTTTCAAAAAAGTAGCGTCGATTGTACACGCCGGTAAGATGGTCTTTATTGGCCGTATCGCGAATGCGGGCGATCAGTTGTAGTGATTCGACGTTGTGCATAACCCGGCACAGGAATTCCTCTTGATTAAATGGCTTCGCCAAAAAATCGTTTGCACCATTTTTAATGAATCGGGCCGACAACGAGGAATCTCCAACAGCCGACAAACCCATAATGACTAAGTCTGATTTTTCGTATTTATGACGAAGGTTTCGCACCAGCTCAAAGCCATCCATTTTGGGCATATTATAGTCGGTGATCAGCAGGCGAATGTCTGGATGTTCCAAAATAACCTTGATCGCCTCGATACCATTAGCAGCAGTTAATACGGGAAACAAATTCTGCTTTAACAACTGGCTGATAAATTCTCTCGACGTTGCTGAGTCGTCAACCACCAGCACTTTCACCGATTGATTATCATCTAGCTTGTTGACGAGGTTGACAGCATAGCTGTATGAGTAACGCCCCTCTTTAGTAACATAGTCAACAATACCTTTGCTATACAGCGTATCGCGCCGTGCCTCATCGAACGAACCCGTGAGCACCACCGTAGGCACACGCTGCTGCAACATAAAGTCTACCACTTCACCATCGGGTGCATCTGGTAGATTGAGATCAACCAATGCCGCAAAAATTGAGGCTTTATTGGCCTGGTACGCCTGTTTCGCTTCAGCAAAACTGGTCGCAAACAACGGCTGGAAGCGAAGCTCTGCCGAGGCCACATGACGAATAACTTTCATTACCAAAGGACTATCTTCAACGATCAGTACATGTTTCATATTCATCTGGCCCACAAGCTACTTTTTACACACTCACAAAAAAATGTGGCTACACTTATTGACACGTTCATCCATTAATATCTGGATTTGCTCGCTTTAGTCTATTGAAGGCGTATGCACTATGTTATTAACTTGGCGACGCATTTGTGCGCCGCTTATTAACCCGACAATAATACTTATCGGATTAATAGTCCCCACCAATAGGCAAAAAAGCGCTAAATCCATCATAACTTAATTCACGCCGCTGTTGGCGACTGCGGCTTTTATAACTATAGCGTATAAATTGAAATTATCTGATCTCACATAATGCATATCGCTAAGGCACTGTACCTCATGCTCACAACGTATCTTCAGCTTGCTGTACCGCAACCAACAAAAACATGCGGACTACTGTTGCTACTTTATTTTGGCCTTAGCGTGGCTCAAATTACCTATGGGCACGATCTTATTGTCAATGTCGGAGAACTTAATCCTGCGCATACCGAAAACCTGGAAAATATTTATGTTGATGTCGTTAAGGCTGCAGGCAAATATTATAAAGAGGGCAATATCACTATCCGCACAAGGCCTTTCTCAAGATCAGTCAGGGAAGTAAGCCAAGGTTCAGCCGACCTGCACTTGCCACTCATCTGTCCTAGAGACAGAACACCCAGCCAGCACTTCCAATATGGCAAAGAACTTATACATACCATTCTTTTTGCAATATACAGCCATAAGAATAACCCTATTACCAGGGAGGACCTGCTGCAAGCCAAGTATTCATTGAATGCTAAAACCTTGCGGATGATTGACCCAGTGTATTTTTCTCCCAAGGAGAGGCAAGCTCTAGAGAATATCAATGCAGATTACCCAAGCAGTGATGAGATGGTGCAAGCGGCCTCAACGGCATTACACAGAACATTGACTGACAGCGAGCAGCAAGCCTTAGCAGCAGCCACTTTTCCTTACCGACTGGAGACCGAGCGCTTGCATCGACAACTACTCGATGTACCCACCTACCCAGCGATTTCTGCTGATAGCGGTCTACGCAAGGTTATAAGCAGGCGCATAGACGGCTACATTTTTGCGATAGCCACAGTAGAGGAGTTGATTCAAGAAGAAAACCTGCCGGATGAGTTTGCGCGCAGCGTGTATTTTAATTTCGATGTTTGTTTCGTCGTGGCTCAAGGCAGTAACGGCGACCATATGAACCGTGCATTCAGTCAAGCATTGAGAGAACTCAAGACCAACAAGGAATACTATCGGCACCTGTTAGCTCACTACCGGAACGTTGATACAAAATGGCTCAAAGACTATGGCAACCCGATGAAAAAGGCGAAGCAGAGCGCCGCCAACCCGTGATTTGTCGTCAAAACGCTCTCACCTATGCCGAGCGAGGATCTCTGCGCACCAGTCTATCCATTGCTAGGTCATCTTTTCTTCCTATATACTTGAACGCGTTTTACCGTTCACTTCTAAAACCTGTTGAGGTGGAAGAGGCTCTATGAGTGGGTCGTTTTTTGAAGCATTCCTACCAAACCTGTATCGATCTGCGGAAACGAGCGACCACTGGTGTTATGCTCTTGACCAGCTCAAGAGTGAGATGCAAGTTGGCAGCGCTGTCATTCAGTTGTTTCGGCATGACGACAACCTACTGAAACAGCAGTGGGCCGTACGTGACACGCACTCTACGGAGCAAGCCGCCATTCACGACCGTTTGGTGAACAATGATAGTAATCCCCGCTACAGGCTCAATGAACGCAATTTAGCGCTTATCGATGCCAGGGTCTTTCACGAAGATGACGGTGACCCCCTTACCCAACCTCAATTTCGCGCACTTAGGCAGCGTTTGCAGTATGTGGGGCTTGGGCGATCCATCACACTACAATTGCCCTATCACGATGGTTTCGAACTATCCTTGATTCTGCACCGTCACTATGATGATTCTCGAGCCTTTACGCGTAAGCATGAAAACATGTTGCGGCGCATAGCGCCACATATCCAGCAAGCTATATCACTGGCAGAAAAAGTTGACCAAATCAGCCTGCAAAAAATGGCCTTGGAGCAACCGCTTAACACGCTCAATACCGGCGTAATCATCGTTGATGAACTTGCGGGTATTCATTGGATAAACCAGTGTGCCAAAACCTTGTTGCTAGGCTCAAATATATTGCAGCAAAACGGCACAACCCTGCGCTGTGTCAGTGCAACCGATCAATTGCAGCTGCAGGAACTCATCCAAGAGTGCGCATCCAGTCCCGGCGACCAGCATCGTGTTCTGACCACACTGGGTCAACTGTGGAACAACCCCTTGCAGGTGATGGCTACACCACTACAAAACCCCGAGGCCGGGCAGTTTAAGACGGGGGCTCGCCATGTCGCTCTGTATCTGACCCAGGCTGCGCTGCAGAGCACCCCACCTAATAGCGCAGTGAAACGGCTGTTTGGCCTCACTGATACCGAAGCGACCTTGGCAATCGCACTCTGCAACGGGTACTCGTTAAACGATTACTCGCAACACCGTGGCATTTCTGTCAAAACGGCTCGTATCCAGTTAAAAAGCATCTTTGCCAAGCTCGGCGTTAACCGGCAGCCCGACCTGATCCGCCTGCTTCTCTCATCGGTTGCCTTCAAAACCCACCCTGCACAATAGTACGCTGTTAATACTGCCTCCAAAATAAGCATCTATACTCCAAATGGGGTATGACATATAACACACCCCGCGCATACCATACCCACCCATAATCTCTCTCACATGCCCCTTTGGCAAAGAGGCCGAAACATTTAAATTGGATGTAAACATGCAGAAAATCATAACTAACTACCAACAACCCAGTAAGATCACCTGCAAACCTTTCATTCACTTTCTAGCCGCAGCATCACTAAGCGCATTCAGCGCGTGGGCCTCGGCACAAACCCTGCCAGACCCACACATCAGAGACGTTAAACCTGAGTCCAAGGTGCCGGTGGCAGTGCAGAACCTGCGTTGGCACATGAATGACGCCGCTATCAACGCGCTAACCTTTCGTAGCATGGATAGGCTTTTTACTACCCGTAAAGTTTCTCATTCTGGCTATCCCAGCCCGTTTGAACACTGCGATCAAGACCTCGACTTTACTTACAGCTTTGAGGGTACTACCTACAGCCCGCAAGATTTTCTCGATCGCACTTATACCAATGCCCTTCTGGTTATGAAGGACAATAAAGTGGTCTACGAAAATTACCGTAACCTGAGCAACGACAGTGACCACTTTATGGGCTGGTCAATGACCAAGTCTATTACCTCAATTCTGGTCGGCATTGCTTATGAAGAGGGGCTTATCAAGTCGTTGGACGACGACATCACTAAATACCTGCCGGAATTAAAAAGCGGCGCCTATAAAGGTGTCACCGTTCGCCAGGTATTAGGAATGCGATCAGGCGTAGATTATGAAGAGCGCTATGATTTTGCCAACCCCGGCATAGCGGCACGCAATCATATCGAAGCACTGGTAACAAACGTCGCCCGCTTTGTGGATGCGGCAAAAACCATTAAACGTGCCCACAAACCCGGTGAGGTGTTCGCTTACAAAACCATTGATACCGCCGTGTTGGGCCTGCTCTTAGAACGTGTTGCTAAGCGCCCTGTTGCCGCCTATATGACAGAACATTTATGGGAACCAATGGGTGCCGAATCAGATGGTTTTTTCATTATGGATGGAGAGCCCGGCGTGGGCCGTGAATTCACTGGCGCAGGCTATAGCGCAACCCTGAGAGATTTTGCCCGCATTGGCAAAATGATGCTCAACAACGGCAGCATTAATGGGCACCAAATTGTCTCCCCCGAGTGGATAAAGCTTTCTACTAAATCCGTAGGCCCAGAAAATGACACCTATGGCCCGGGTGGCTATGGTTACCAGTGGTGGACCGTTGCAGACAGCGATGGCTATTCGGCAATCGGTTTGCAGGGGCAATTTATTTATGTCAACCCAACCACCAATACCGTGGTTGTGAAGTTGAGCTATTTTCCGCCCGGTGACGATATGAAACTCATGCGAGAAACGATTGCGTTTTTTGAAGCTGCATCAGCGTGGAAACCCTAAGCCCAGCATTAAGATGAAAAAATTTCCTGCTTTTACCGAATGCAGTGAAAAGCCCTCTCGTTTTTCACTGCATGACAACCATCAACACAATAACAACAATAATAAAGTTATTAATTAAAATTAACCTCAGCAAAAAAGGCACACACTTATGGATAAAAAAATTTTATGTAGCGCCATTTTATCTGCGATGGCAATGCCCGCACTTGCGCAATCGGGGCAAACTTCCAGCAATGAAGTAGCATTTTTGGAAGAAGTTGTTGTTACCGCACAACGACGTACCGAAAACTTACAAGATGTATCAGTGGCCGCATCGGCGTTTGATGCCGACGCACTGAAGGCGAAAGCCGTAACCCGAGTGAGTGACTTACAATCAGCAGCACCTTCGCTCTCGATTACCGACGCAGGTATTACCTTAAACGTGAATATTCGTGGCATTGGTATTGCGAGTAACTCGCCCAGCGTGACAGCGGGTGTAGCCACTTACGTTGATGGACTATTCCAGCCACCCATCGTGCAAGCTAATAATTTCTACGATTTACAAAGCGTGGAAGTGTTCCGTGGGCCACAAGGTACCTTTGTGGGTAGTAACTCCACCGGGGGCGCCATCTTTATCAACTCAAAAAACCCGGTACTGGAAGAGCTTGAAGGCTATGCGGAGTTATCTGCGGGCAATTACAGCAGCAAAGGTGCTGAAGGTGCCATTAATATTCCAGTAACGGAAGATCTGGCCATTCGTCTGGCCGGTTTTACCCGCGACCGCGACAGTTACTATAACGACCTGGGCCCTTTCAATAATGAAGCCGGCAAGCTCGACGAAAAAGGTGCTCGCCTGGGTATTCTTTGGAACCCCGGTGCATTGGAAGCTGTATTTAAAACGCAATTCAATGATCGTAAGACAGGTGGCTACCCGTACCATCCCGTTCCTGGTACCCAGTTCGCAAGCTTCCAGCCAGATGGATTCCGCGACGTTAATTACGACGAGAAAACCGCAAACCGCGACCGCGCCAATATTACCAGCCTCGACATTCACTATGAACTGGACAACGGTATCACCCTGCGTTCTTTGAGTGGCTTCCAGAACAAGCGTTTAAATAACCTGAATGATGTCGATGCAACCAACGCACCAGCATCTATGGGCGGGGATGTCAGCGAAGACTATTACGCCAATGAGAAACAGTACAGCGAAGAGATTAATATTATCTCGCCCGTTGAAGGCAATATGAACTGGATTGTCGGTGCTTACTATCAAAAGAACGATATCAACGTAAAAATCCTACAAAGCCAGGATGGTTTTCCGACCGACATTACCCCGAAAAACGAACGGATTACTAAAGGCTATTTTGCCCAGCTGAACTACTACCTGCTACCTGAGTTGGAACTGCAACTGGGTATTCGCCACTCCACTTACGATACCGAGGGTTCGGGAGCCGTTACCATTGGTGCAGGTATTCCAGGGTTTCCACCCACGGGAGTTCCCGTAGCTGATCTTTCTGGAAGCCATTACGACAGCCGCAACACGGGTAAAATTGCACTCAACTGGCAAGCGACGGAAAACCACCTGATTTACGGTTTGGTCTCTCGCGGTTACAAACCCGGCGGTTTTAATTCAACAGTAGCCGAGTTTGACCCAGAGGAAGTTACCAGTTATGAACTGGGTTGGAAGGCCAGCTTTTACGACGACCGTGTACGTACTCAGTTAACCGGTTACTACAACGATTACAGTGAGTTCCAGTTTAATATTACTGAAACTAGCACGGGATTTGTGGGTATCGAAAACCTGGATGATATGACCATCAAAGGCATTGAAGCGCAGGTACAGGCCGTATTTGGTGGTTTATCCGTGGATGCAAATATCGGTTATACCGATTCAGAAATGGACGGGTTCACTTTCGTCAACAGCCGTAAAGTGCCACTCGGTGTTGTAGCGCCACAATGCCCCGCAGGCCAACCTTCGACCCTTCCTGATTGTTATAACTATCAACCGCTGATTGAAACCTCTGCCGGCGGCGATGCATTATTTGCCCCTGAACTGACCTACAACCTGGGTGTGCAGTACGAGTTTGCGCTGGAAGATCTAACCATCACCCCGCGCTTGAACTACTCGTATATCGATGACCAGTTCACCTACTTCGCCTACAACCCCGAGTCAGATGTGATTGACAGCTACTCGTTGGTGTCGGCGTCAGTATCTGTTGCCAATGAACGCTGGCACGCAGAACTGTACGCAACCAACCTGACAGACGAAGAGTATGTTGCCGGGCAGTTCGATCTTAACGAGTTTTACGGAGCACCACGGGAGTATGGCCTGCGAGTAGGACTGAATTTTTAATAGACGTTAAGACAAAACAACTAGAGTGCGCGGCCACGCCGCGCACAGGGAAAGCACTACAAAGCAGGGAAGCTTCTTAACGACGACGCGAACGATTACCCGACGAGCGATTACCTGAGCTTCGTCTCGGCCCACCATCACCTGGTCCCTTATCTTTAGGCACACGCACCACAGGCTCTGGCACCAGCAAGTGCTCTGGCGGCTGCTCACATTTGACTTGATCACCCACCATCTCTTGAATCGGCATCAGGCGGAAAGCGTCGTCTTCACAGGCAAAGCTGATTGAGGTACCACTTTTGCCCGCACGCCCTGTACGGCCAATGCGGTGAACATAATCTTCCGGCTCTTCCGGCAGCGTAAAATTCACGACATGGCTGATACCGTCGATATGAATGCCGCGGCCGGCCACATCGGTCGCAACCAGCACTCTGATATCTCCAGACTTAAACGCATCCAGCGTTTTCACCCGACGATTCTGGGCGATTTCGCCCGACAGCAAACCGGTTTTAAAACCATGCGCCTGTAACCGCGCGTGTAATCGGCGGCACTCGTCGCGGCGGTTGGCAAACAGTATCATGCTCTCCACCTCTTGCTGCTGCAGAATATTGTACAACAAGGTAAATTTTTCATCGGCAGCCGCCAGGTAAATATGCTGCTCAACGGTATCAGTCGCAACCGACTTGGGCGCAATCTCTACCGTTACCGGATCTTCCATCCACTGCTCGGCCAAATTAAGCACGTCTTGCGTAAATGTGGCAGAAAACAACAGCGTTTGGCGGTGAGATTTTTTTGGCGCCAAACGCACAATGCGACGCACCTGTGGAATAAAGCCCATATCGAGCATGCGGTCGGCTTCGTCGATCACCAAAAACTCAACCTGATCAAGGTGAACATCGCGATTGCCACAAAAATCCAACAATCGACCCGGCGTCGCCACCAAAATATCAACCAAACTGTTTTCCAGATGTTGCTGCTGCTTGCCGTAATCCATGCCACCCACCAAGGTGTGCACGGTTAAGTCGGTGTGTTTAGTCAGCGCTTTAGCATCTTCACCAATTTGTATAACCAATTCGCGGGTGGGTGCAATAATCAGTGCACGCGCCTCACCTGCGTAACGCTCTTCTTCTATCGGGTTCGAAAGCAGATCATTAATAATCGCTACCAGAAACGCTGCGGTTTTACCGGTACCGGTTTGCGCCTTACCCAATACATCGTGCCCGGTTAGCGCATAAGGCAGTGACTGTGCTTGAATGGGCGAGCAGTATTGAAAACCCAAGTCTGCCACCGCATGCATAATACGGTTGTCTAGCCCCATATCGTGAAAACGAACTTTGCCGGCCACTTCTTCCACCGGAAACTGGCTGATATCCCACTCTGCGGCCGCCGCCACACGCGTGTCTTTTTTAGAGTCATTGCGATTGCGATTATTACGCCGACGCGACGGCTTGCGGCCGGAATGTTTTTTGCCATCGCTAGATGATGGGTTACTAGAGGATGATGCGCCGCTTGGTTTTCCGCCGGAAGCCCCCCGAGCAGAGTTTTTTTCGGGAGAAGAGGGTTTATTTGATAACTTTTTAAGAAATTTACCGATCAATGTGTGGCTCCGGCACAACGAAAATGAGTGCCGGAGTATACCACGCTTGTCAAAAAATGTACGACCACCCTGTCAGGCCGGTGCCTGGCAACGTTTTGCCAACCAGTAGTCGATACTAAAATAACGCCCGCCACCGGTGTAAAACAGGGAAAGCAACATCACAAAGTACATGGCCGCGAATTCAATACCGTTATTCAACACCGTTACACTGCCGCGGGCTGTGAGCCAATCATAATTGCCATGCTCTCGCAGAATTTCTTTGATCACCTCTTTACGTTCGACAGCTTCCATAATCCGCTCATTGGCGAGCCAGCTGGATGCGTCAGAAATTGCCAACCACCCGTTTTCCCAATGCACGGCAAAAATGGCCACCAACATGGTTACCATCAACGGAATAGCCACCAGACGCACCCCCAATCCCAGCAGCAATAAGACACCGCCTAACAGCTCCGCAGCAACCGCCAATGTCGCCATCAAGGCAGGCAAAGGCAGCCCCAACCCCCAATCACTGTTGCCAAACCAACCTACGGTATCCTCAAAGTGTTGCAGCTTGTTCCAGCCCGCCTGCATCATCACTGGCGCCAATATCAGTCGAAAAAAAAGTGGCGGCACGCCTTCGAATACGCGGGTTTTATGCAGACCACATTGATAACCCTTCACCAGTTTTTGCATTAGCTGAGCCATTACGCCTCCCAATAGTGTTGTTTTCATGGCGTTAGTCGCACGCAGGCAGGAATTATTACGCTACAGGAGAGGTTTTAATAAAACTGAGGGTTGTGATAACAGCGAAACACAAACGATCTTGCAAGGTACTACTTAAGCACACCACACACAGGGCAATCTTCACGTGGTGTCAATTGCAGCTGGCGCCATTGCATATATTTGGCATCGAGTATCTGAATACGACCGGCCAGCGACTCGCCGACCCCGGCTATTAATTTCACCGCTTCCAGCGCCTGCATTGCACCGATCACGCCTACTAGTGGCGACAATACGCCGTTTTCCGCACAGGAAAGCGTAACGCCCGTATCCGTGGGGTACAAACATTGATAACAAGGCCTTGCCTGATTACGGAAATCAAACACTGCCACCTGCCCTTCAAACCCAATAGCTGCCCCCGATACCAGCGCTACACCCTGCTCGCGGCATTGCCGGTTGAGCTGCAAACGCACGGTAAGATTATCGGTACAATCAAGCACCAGTGTAGTCGATGGCAGGTAGTGGTCTGCCATATCTTGTGTCCACGCCTGAGTATACAGCTGCAAATGGGTATCACTGTTTAACGCGCGAATACGCTCAGCGGCTGATTCCACTTTAGCTTGCCCCACCGATGCTTCAACGTGAGCAATCTGCCGCTGTAGATTAGATGCATCTACGTTATCGTGATCCACCAATACCAGCTCGCCCACTCCGGCAGCCGCCAGATACAGTGCCGCGGGGCAACCCAAACCACCCAAACCCACAATCACAACTCGGGCAGCTAACAGCTTTTCCTGCCCGGCGATATCGATATCCGGCAGCATAATTTGCCGGTTATAGCGCAGTAGTTGGTTATCGTTCATTACAGGATCCCCTCTCTGCTTGGAGGCTGTGACTATACATACCCCAACGTGACTCGCTCGTGACCTGCGAGGTCACATAGCGTTTCCACCTGCGAATACCTATTTGCCGTAAACAGCTTTCGTACAGCCTGCCCTTGCTCCCAACCATGCTCAAGTAATAGCAGACCGCCCGGCACCATGTAACGCTTCGCCTTGGTAACAATCCTATCGATATCGGCCAACCCCTTTTCGGCAGCCACCAAGGCAGACTGAGGTTCGTAGCGCACGTCACCTTGCTGTAGATGAGGGTCTTCGCTGTCGATATAGGGCGGGTTACTCACAACCACATCAAACAGTGTGCTGCCCACATTCGCGAACCAGTCACTTTGTAAACAGCGAACATTATGCAGCTGTAAACGCTCACGATTGCGTTCTGCCAACGCGACCGCGTCGGGCATTTTATCGACTGCTACACAGCGCCATTGGGGCCGCTCGCTGGCTACTGCCAATGCGATAGCACCGGTTCCTGTGCCGAGGTCTAGCAGCATTGCCGGTGATTCAGGCAGGCGCTGCAAAACAGCTTCGACCAACAGTTCGGTTTCCGGGCGCGGGATCAGTGTGGAGGGTGCCACCTGTAAATCCAGGGTCCAAAACCCTTGCTGGCCAACGATATAGGCAACTGGCTCGCCTTTTAAACGCCGCGCTAAAGCCTGTTCAAATGCTGCCTGCTGTGCGGCAGAAAGCTCACGCTCAGGCCACGTAAACAGGTACGTGCGCGACTGCGCCAGCACCCACGCTAATATCAACTCAACATCCAACCGTGGTGACTCACTCACGCTGGCGAGTTGCTCTGCGGCGAGAAGACAGTCTCGAATGGATTGCGCCATACGTTTAACGGCTCAACGCCGCCAACTGGTCAGCCTGATATTCATTGACCAATGGCCCCACCACTTCGTCTAACGCGCCTTCCATCACCTCACCTAACTTATACAGGGTAAGGTTAATGCGGTGATCGGTGACCCGGCCCTGCGGATAGTTGTAGGTACGAATGCGTTCAGAGCGGTCGCCGGTGCCTACTAGATTGCGACGCTCGTCGGCAATGTCTTGCGCTGCTTTTTCGTCACGACCACTTTTCAATCTAGCGGCCAACAGCGACATGGCTCGGGCACGGTTTTTATGTTGCGAGCGCTCATCCTGACACTCAACCACCATTCCAGTAGGAATATGCGTAATCCGAATGGCCGAGTCGGTTTTGTTAACGTGCTGACCACCCGCACCACTGGCTCGGAATGTATCAATACGAAGATCTGCTTTGTTAATGGCAACTTCTTCAACTTCATCAGCTTCTGGCATTACCGCCACGGTACAGGCAGAGGTGTGAATACGCCCTTGCGACTCGGTTTCTGGAACACGCTGAACCCGGTGCGCGCCCGACTCAAACTTCAACTGAGAATAAACACCAGCCCCCTCAATACGACTAATCACTTCTTTATAGCCGCCATGTTCGCCTTCACTGGCGCTGAGAATTTCCAGCTTCCAGCGTTTCGCTTCAGCAAACTTGCTGTACATGCGCAATAAATCGCCGGAAAAAATAGCCGCTTCATCACCACCGGTACCGGCTCGAATTTCCAGAAACACGTTTTTGTCATCGTTGGGATCTTTCGGCAACAACAGTTTCTGCAATTCCACTTCCAACGCCGGTAACTTTTCTTGCGCGCTGCTGAGTTCTTCTTCTGCCATTTCACGCATATCGCTGTCGCCGTCTTTCATTAACTGGCGCGCTTCTTCAATATCATCCAACACACTACGGTATTCAGCGTAGCTTTTTATCACGGGCTCCAGCTCGGCATATTCTTTCGACAAATCACGAAACTGGGTTTGATTAGCAATGGTATCGGCATCACTTAATAATGCAGACACTTCGTCGTAACGATCACACAGACCATCCAGCTTTTCTAAAATACTTGCTTTCATAGGAATTCACTTCAGTAGAACAAAACAATAGACATGGCAGAGCACGCTGCCCATTTATTGAAAAAGAAGGCGAGACTGCGCTAACGGAAGGCGCAATAGAACCAGGGTAAAAAATAGCGGCCGGAGAGCATTACTTAATCCCCGCCTGTGACGAACCCGGCGCTGGCAATGCAGCAGATTCATCATCGTTTCCTGGGGCAGAGTCAAGCTGGAACAACTCTTTAGACCAATCCATCACCTCATGGCGCCCCTGTGCGCCTGCCTGCCGCAACTGCGCCGTGGGCGAATGCAGCAGCTTATTGGTAAGACTGCGCGCCAGCTGATTCAATACCTGCTCGGGATGCTTACCCTGCTGTAAGGCGCGCAAGGCTTTGTTTAACTCTTCATCACGCAACTGCTCGGCTTTGGTACGATAGGCCTTGATAATTTCAACAGAATCCAGCGCGCGACGCTCGGCAACAAAATTTTCTACACCTTCACGCACAATTTCCAAGGCATTTTGCGCGGCTTCCTGACGACTGCGCTTGCTTTCTTCAATCACATCACGCAAATCGTCAACACTATAAAGGTACACATCCTCCAGTTCACTCACCTCTACTTCAATATCGCGAGGCACGGCAATATCGACCATAAACATGGGTTTATGTTTACGGCGTTTGAGTGCTGATTCCACGGCGCCTTTTCCTAACAGAGGTAACTGACTGGCGGTAGAAGAAATAACAATATCGGCCTTGTGCAAGTAATCAGGAATATCCGACAACAAAATGGCCTCGGCGGCAAACTGCTCGGCCAGCAGTTGCGCGCGCTCCAGCGTGCGGTTGGCGACAATCACCTTGGCGATACCCTGCTCGCGCAGGTGCTGGGCTACCAGCTCAATGGTTTCACCCGCTCCGATCAGCAGCGCGGTGTCTTTTTTCAGATCCGAGAAAATCTGGCGCGCCAGACTAACCGCCGCATACGCCACCGATACCGGATTTTCACCAATCGCCGTTTCGGTGCGAATGCGCTTGGCAATTGAAAACACCTGCTGAAACACTGAGTGCAGGCCCGTGCCCACTGTGCCCGCCTGCTGCCCTACGGCAAAAGCTGACTTCATTTGGCCCAAAATCTGCGGCTCGCCCAATACCAGAGAATCAAGCCCGCCGGCTACACGCATCATGTGCGCTACTGCCTCTTCATCCTGATAAAGATAACAGTGTTCGCCCAACGTGCCTTTTTCCAACCCGCAGTAGTGCTCCAGCCACTGAACCAGGCTCTCGCCGTTTTCACTGCCCCACGCATAAAGCTCCAGCCGGTTACAGGTAGACAAAACAGTAATTTCGCCCATGGCTGTATCACCCAGCGCGTCTCGCAATGCGTCTGGCATCGCATCGGGTGCGATGGCTACCCGCTCACGCATTTCCACGGAGGCGGTGGTATGATTCAAACCCAGTGCAACTAGCGACATGAAGTAAACAGACCCGGCGGACAATAAAAAAACATAATTGTCCGTATCCGGAGCAGCGGTGGCAAGTAAAACTACAAGAATACCCAGGCTCAGCGCCATTAATACTCACTTTCACAGCCAAACGGCCCATTACCCAAGCACTGAATGGCGTTCTATAATTAAGTGACGAACCCCTCGTAAGGGGCGTGATCTGTGCAGCAAACCGCAAATACCTTGTGGTATTGTTTGAATTTGGCACAAAGGCTGTGTAAAACGTAAGTAAACGTTATCCACAGTCAACGGAACCCAGCGTGAGAAACGCCGCCTAAAATAGGTAAGAAGTAACGCTAAGGCGCAGCATATTCGATGAAAGAATCAGTTGTTACACGAATCAAGTCTTTATCCCTTTGGGTCAGCTTGGGATCTCTGGCGCTGGGGGGTTGTACAACCCTGCCGGTAGAAAACACCACAGAAATGAAGCCCCAGCCGGAAAAAGAACCCATTGTGGTGAAGGAGATTCCCGACCGACCCTTCCCGCCAGAAACGCTCTATGCTCTGCTGGTTGCCGAAATGGCTGGCAGCCGCTCACAGTTTGATATTGCGCTGGCCAATTATGTTCAGCAAGCACATCAAACCCGTGACCCTGGCGTTACCGCCCGCGCCACGCGCATTGCGCGGTTTCTCAACGCACATCAGGCTGCGCTCGACACCGCCTTGCTCTGGATACAGCTGGAGCCCGACAACGGCGAAGCCCACCTTATTGCTGCCACCGAGCTAGCGAAAAGCGGGCGCTTGCTTGAGGCGCTGGACCAGGCAGAGACGCTCCTTGACGGCGAAAGCAGCACTATTTTTCAAAATATTGCCGCCAGAGCCGCCAGCGCAACGGATACCCAAAGAGAACAGCTGCTGTTTCGTTACGATCAACTGCTGACCAGCCATCCAACCGACGATGGCCTGCTCCTCGGCAAAGCGTTGCTAGAGCAGCAAAAAGGACATTTTGATACTGCGCTGAGCATCGCTAACGAGCTACTTGAACTGCACCCCGGCCATATTACCGGCACCGTACTCAAGGCCAAGCTGCTGGAAGATATGGACAAACCCAGTGAGGCACTGGCTCTGCTCTCCCAGGAATTACAAAACGCCCCTGAAGACAGCCGCCTGCGCTTACAATATGCCCGTCTACTGGCTAATTACGACCTGAATGAAGCTTATGAACAGTTTCAAATATTGCATGAACAGCAACCTCACGACCCCGATATTGTCTTCTCACTGGCTCTGATCAACCATGAGCAAGGGCGCTTTGACGAAGCAAAGCAATATTTTGAGCAGCTGATTCAAATGGGGGCAAGAACCTCCTCTGCCCACTTCTATCTGGCCCGTATCGCCGAAAGGCAAAAAGATTACGCCACGGCACTTGAGCAATATCTGCAGGTTCAGCCGGGGCCCGACTTTCTGCCAGCCGTATCCCAGATTACCGACCTGCTCATCAGTGCCGGTGAGTTACAAAGTGTTAATGACCATTTGTCGGCTATTCGCCAACGTTTCCCCCAGGAGGCTGCCCGCCTCTACCTGCTGGAAGCTGAGAAGCTGGGCAAATATCAGTACCTGGAAGAAGCCGAACAGAAGCTGACCGAAGGACTCACCTTCGACCCGGAAAATAACCAGCTGCTGTATGCGCGCGCCATGATCAACGACCGGCGCGACTTCATCGACCTGCTGGAAATGGATTTACGCAGTATTTTGCGCTACGACCCCAACCACGCCGATGCACTCAATGCCTTGGGCTACGCACTGGCAGACCGAACCACACGCTACCAGGAAGCACTCGAGCTGATTAGCCAGGCACTGAAACTAAAACCCGACGACCCCGCCATTATTGACAGCATGGGGTGGGTTCAATACCGACTAGGCAACTACGAAGAGGCCATATTGAGGCTGCGTGAGGCACTCAAGCAACTTGCCGACCCGGTGATTGCCAGCCATTTAGGCGAAGTCCTTTGGGTATCTGGCCAACAGGACGAAGCCAAAGCAGTTTTCGACAAAGCCATCAAACAAGCACCCCAAAACCAGGTATTGCACGAAGCTATCGAACGCCTGGGTGCCGATATCGCGCTACCGCTACCCAACACCCCGGCGCATTAGTCAATGAAAGCACTGTCGCACTTGCGCCGGGCCTGCCCAACCGCCATGGTTATATACTTGGCGGTGCTGCTCAATGCCTGTACCACCGCGCCGATAACATCGCTCCCCCATACCCCCCCAACCAGCATAGAGAATCTCACCCACTGGCAGCTAGAAGGTAAGCTGGGGATACGCACTGCTGCCAAAAGCGGCAGTCTCTATATTAACTGGCTACAAAATCAGGACCGTTTCGATATCAACCTTGCCGGCAGCCTGGGCATAGGTACAACCCGCATTCAAGGAACGCCTGAGTCAGCAACCTTGTCGCGCCCGGGAGAGCCAACGGTGTCGCACCCCTCACCCAGCGAGTTACTGGCAGCACAAACCGGCTGGTACATTCCCGTCGACCAACTGCCCTACTGGGTCAAAGGCCTGCCCTCGCCACATACGCCCTATAATGCCGCTATCTATGACGATAATGGCACCCTGGACCAGTTCGATCAGCTGGGCTGGCACGTACAGTATCAACGCCGAGGGCAATATGGCGCGCTCAACCTGCCAGAGAAAATTACCGTTACCCAAGGCGAAACACGCATCACAATGGTCGTAAAATCCTGGCTCCTGAGCGCTCGCCCCTGATTGAATCGCCAAACTTAAAGCACTTATTTACCATGTCTACAGCACTTACCCTGCCAGCGCCTGCCAAGCTCAACCTGTTTTTGCATATCACTGGCAAACGCCCCGATGGCTACCATAACCTGCAAACGCTGTTTCAATTATTGGATTACGGCGATGAGCTCACCTTTGCGCCCCGGCCCAGTAACGAGATCGTTGTAGAAAGCAGCATCAACAGCCTTAATACACCCGACAACCTGGTCTATCGCGCTGCCAAAGCCCTGCAACAACGGGCAGGCACCTGCCAAGGTGTCCATATCACGTTGCGCAAACACCTACCCATGGGAGGCGGCATTGGCGGCGGCAGCAGCGATGCAGCCACCACATTACTTGGCCTCAACCATCTGTGGCAGTGCCAACTGCCGGAGTCAGACCTTCTGACATTGGGCGCTCAACTCGGTGCAGACATCCCGGTTTTTATTCGTGGCCGAACCGCTTGGGCAGAAGGCATTGGCGAGCAGCTGGAGCCTATTGATTTGCCGGAAAAATGGTACCTTGTACTGGCGCCAGACTGCCATGTATCAACCGCCGCAATTTTTTCTCACAAAGATTTGACAAGAGACACGCCCCTCATTAAAGTAGCGGCCTTCCTGAAGCAGGGCGGCAGAAATGACTGCCAACAACTGGTAAAAAAATTGTATCCGCCAGTTGCTAACGCATTGAATTGGTTAGATAATTTTGGCCCCGCACAAATGACAGGAACCGGAGCTTGTGTGTTCACCACCTTCTCCGACAAGGCCAGCGCAGAAGCAGTGTTTGCTCAGCGGCCAAAAGCGTTTAGCGGCTTCGTTGCCAAAGGTGTAAACCGGCACCCAGCCCATAAACAACTGAGCACTATCTCAGCAAAAACTGGCGAAGACCACTGGGGTGTAGCCAAGCGGTAAGGCAGCGGGTTTTGATCCCGTCATGCGAAGGTTCGAATCCTTCCACCCCAGCCATATTTAGATTGATAAGGCTGGCGTAACGATTAGCTTTATTAGTCAGTAAAAGCCTGGGGATGAGAACCCCAATCTGCTACGCAGATTGGCCAGAAGGTTCGAAAAACGCAACGCGTTTTCTGCCATCCTTCCGCCCAGCCTATTTAGTTTACGAAGTTGTCATAGCTGTCGACTTGGTAAATACAAAATGAAAATGAAAGAGCCCGGCGTGCCGGTATAGCAGGCCAGGCGAAAAAACAGAAAGCCCGCAGGCAAAATGTCTGTAGCTTGGAAATGCTCAGCCTTCCTTTGTAAGCGCTGCCTGTATTAACAAGACATCGTTTAAGGCAGAGCCAAGCGACCTACCCACTTCCGACTGTTCAACAAGCAAACACAAGGTATCTACAGTGGCCGACTTAATGGTTTTTACCGGTAACGCTAACCCAGCGCTCAGTAAACTGGTTGTAGAAAAACTAGGCATTCCCCTTGGTGATGCCACGGTAACCAAGTTTTCTGACGGTGAAGTTGCCGTAGAGCTCAACGAAAACGTCCGTGGTCGTGACGTATTTGTGGTGCAGTCAACCTGCGCCCCTACCAACGACAACTTGATTGAACTGGTGGTTATGGTTGACGCGCTGCGTCGCGCTTCTGCAGGCCGAATCACCGCTGTAGTCCCCTACTTTGGTTATGCCCGTCAGGATCGCCGCGTGCGTTCTGCCCGGGTGCCCATTACCGCCAAGGTAGTTGCCGATATGATGGTGACAGTGGGTATTGATCGCTTGCTGACGGTAGATCTACACGCCGAGCAGATACAGGGCTTTTTCGATGTACCGGTAGACAACGTTTACGGCTCACCCGTGCTGCTGGCCGACATTGAAAAACAGAATTTTGAAAACCTGATCGTTGTTTCTCCCGATATCGGCGGTGTGGTACGTGCCCGCGCCGTTGCCAAACAACTGGGCATTGATCTGGCCATTATCGACAAACGCCGTCCACACGCCAACGTGGCAGAAGTCATGAACCTGATTGGTGATGTTGAAGGCCGTACCTGTATTCTGGTTGACGATATGGTAGACACAGCCGGCACCCTCTGCGGTGCGGCCAAAGCACTTAAAGAATTCGGCGCGCAGAAAGTGGTCGCCTACTGTACTCACCCGGTACTGTCTGGCAAAGCCATTGAGAATATTGACGGTTCTGAACTTGACGAACTGGTGGTCACCGATTCAATTCCTTTACGCGAATCGGCCCTTAAGTGCGGACGCATTCGAGTACTGACACTGTCAGATATGCTGGCAGAAGCCCTACGCCGATTAAGTAACGAAGAATCACTGAGTGCAATGTTCAGCTAGTTAAAGCAGCAACAAAGCACTTTGTTAACCGCCTGCCATAAGGCAGGTTTTTTTAACCATAATGACTCTGGTCGCAAGAGCATTATGAACACTTGAGGACTACAAAATGTCTGATGCATTTACGCTGAACGCAGAAGTCCGTGAGGATGCGGGGAAAGGTGCGAGCCGCCGCCTGCGTCGTCTGGACGGAAAAGTACCTGCCATTATTTATGGCGGTGAAAAAGAGCCACAAAATATTGCTGTGCCTCACAAAGACCTGGTCAAACAACTGGAAAACGAAGCGTTTTATTCACACATTGTTACCCTGAACATTGGTGGCAAAAATGAAGACGTTATCCTGAAGGACCTGCAGCGTCACCCAGCAAAACCCCTGATTCTGCACGCCGACTTTCAACGCGTTTCCAAAACCCAGAAGTTGCACACTAAAGTGCCATTGCACTTCATCAATGAAGCAACATCTATTGGTGTTAAGCAGCAAGGCGGCCAGATAACCCACAACATGACCGAGCTCGACATCACCTGCTTGCCCGCAAACCTGCCAGAGTTTATCGAAGTTGACCTGGCGCAAGTTGAAGTTGGCCAGATCGTTCATATCTCTGACCTCAAACTGCCAAAAGGCGTTGAGTCTGTTGCACTGTCTCACGGTGCCGACCACGACTTGCCTGTAGCAGCTATCAATAAGCCGAAAGGCGCTGCCAGTGCAGACGAAGAAGGTGAAGGCGAAGAAGCAACTGAAGAGTAATTTGCTTCTTGCTTGCATTAAAAAGGCTGAAAGTGGCAACGCTTTCAGCCTTTTTTGTATTAACCTTTGTCTTTTAAGATAACCATGGCCCCAGCATGAACCACCCTGTACAACTTATCGTCGGCCTGGGAAACCCCGGAGCCCAGTATGAACACACCCGCCACAATGCGGGTGCCGATTTTGTTACCGAACTGGCCCGCCAATATGGTGCCACTCTAACGCCCGAAGCCCGTTTTTTTGGACTAACCGCACGCATCACCGTTAATCATAAAGACCTACGCCTGCTAATCCCCACGACCTATATGAACCGCAGCGGGCAGTCGATTGGTGCCATGGCCAACTTTTTCAAAATCGCCCCAGAAAACATTCTGGTAGCCCACGATGAGCTCGACCTGGAACCAGGTATCGCCCGGCTCAAGCTCGGCGGAGGACACGGTGGCCACAACGGCTTACGAGATACCATCAGCGCGCTAGCCAACAACAAAAACTTTGCTCGCTTGCGCTTGGGTATTGGTCACCCAGGTAATGCCAAGCTAGTAAGCGCTTACGTACTCAAAAAAGCGCCGGCAACAGAGTCCAAACTGACGGAAGATGCAACCTACCTGGCCACCAAAACGGTACCCGATCTGGTCATGGGCGACTGGAACAAAGCCATGAAAGACTTACACACAGCAAAATAGTACCGCTCTCGTCGGTACGGCTTTTACCTGGGTGGCGCAGCCTGTAAAATGCGCCCCTTCTTATTGATACGATCTAGAGACAAAACATTATGGGCTTTAACTGCGGCATCGTCGGCCTGCCTAACGTGGGTAAATCCACCCTGTTCAATGCACTCACCCAAGCGGGCATCGGCGCTGAGAACTTTCCTTTTTGCACTATTGAACCCAATGCCGGTGTGGTAGCGGTGCCAGACCCACGCCAGGACCAGCTCGCCGCCATCGTTAAGCCTGAGCGCACGATCCCCACCACCATGGAGTTTGTAGACATTGCCGGCCTGGTAGCAGGCGCCTCGAAAGGTGAAGGCCTTGGCAACCAATTTTTGGCCAACATTCGCGAAACGGATGCCATTGCCCATGTAGTACGCTGCTTCGACGACGAGAATGTCGTGCATGTTGACGGCGCCATCAACCCGGCGGCAGACATCGAAGTTATCAACACTGAGTTAGCACTTGCAGACTTGGAAACCGTTGAAAAGGCTCTGCTCCGCTATACCCGAGCTGCCAAAGGGCAGGACAAAAATGCCATTGTAATGAAAGCCCTGTGCGAAAAAATTCTGCCTCACCTCAACGAAGCCAAACCCTTGCGTTCTTTTGGCCTCAACGACGATGAATTGGCACAAGTAAGAGATCTTAACCTGCTGACCATCAAGCCTACCATGTACATTGCGAACGTTGACGAAAGCGGTTTTGAAAACAACCCGCACTTGGACACCGTGAGAAAAATCGCAGAAGAAGAAAATGCCGTGGTGGTCGCCATCTGCAACAAGCTGGAAGCCGAAATCGCCGAACTCGACGATGAAGAAAAACTCGACTTTCTGCAAGATCTGGGCATGGACGAACCCGGCCTCAACCGCGTGATTCGTGCTGGCTACCAGCTATTGGGCCTGCACACTTACTTCACCGCAGGGGTCAAAGAAGTGCGCGCCTGGACCGTTTCTATCGGTGCTACCGCGCCACAGGCCGCCGGCAAGATTCACACAGATTTCGAAAAAGGCTTTATTCGCGCAGAAGTCATAGCCTACGACGACTTCATCACCTACAAAGGCGAGCAAGGAGCCAAAGATGCCGGGAAATGGCGCTTAGAAGGCAAAGACTATGTTGTGGCCGACGGCGATGTTATTCACTTCCGCTTCAACGTATAGCGACCTCAGGGGCGGATAAGCCGCCCCACTCTGCTTATTTATGCTCTATTCAAACAATTTGCTTTAGCCCTAGCTATACTTGCCGATAAAATCAAAACCACGGCAATATAACAAGGCGGACAACCACCATGTTTTGGAAGAACAAAGAGCAATTGGCCAGCCTCGAAGAACAGTGCAGCAAGCTTGAGCAAACCAACAGCATCCTGTTTGACGAAAACGAAGCCCTTAAACAACAAATCACCACGTTGCAGCAAGAGCTTGAAGCCAGCCAAAAGAAAGGCCATGGCAGCACCCAGCTAAACCTCCTGATCGACAGTTTTGAAAGCCTGGATGGCGTGCATCAACATCTCTTGCGTTCTACCGGCAAGCTGGTTGACCAAAAAAACCGCATGGAAGACGCAGGGCTTGAATACGATCAAACCGAAGAAGGCCTGCGCAACACCCTCGACGGCCTGAGCCGCATCACCAAAGATGCCAGAGCCAGTCACGACAGCGTCGCCAACCTTAAGGGCGCAGCGGCCGAAATCACCAAGTTTGCCGATATCATCAATAACATATCAGAACAAACCAACCTTCTCGCCCTGAATGCGGCTATTGAGGCCGCTCGTGCCGGTGAGGCAGGACGAGGCTTTGCCGTGGTTGCCGACGAAGTACGGGCTCTCGCCCAGAGGGCCCGCGACGCTACCGCAGAAATCGGCGATTTGGTCGATAAAATTGAGCTCGACACACAAAACACCGACAACAATATCACCAATACCCTGCAACACTGCGACGCCCTCAATGAATCATCGCAAAGCATCATTGAGAGTGTTTCCAGCGCTCTGAACATGTCGCGGGAAATGCAAAAAACCCTGTCGTCGGAATCAGAGCATGCCCAGATTCAAACCCTCAAACTGGACCAGCTCGCCTGGAAAAGTACCATTTATAAAGCCATCGCCAACGGCCAGTACCAGCACCCCATCAAGTCACACCACGACTGCCAGTTGGGCAAATGGTATTACGAGGGAGAAGGCCACAGTAAGTACAGCCATCTTGGTGACTACCGCAGCATGGAAGAGCCCCACAAGAACATGCACGGGGCTGGCAGTGAGGCACTGCAACACGCCGCCAACGGCGATGAGACCGCCACGGAGAACAGCCTTAAAGATATGGAGCGCGCCTGTAGCGCAGTGATAGAGGCCCTCGACCGCATGGCCAGAAATATCTAACCCACCTCAACATCCCCCCCGGCCCGAGGCCTTAGGCCTCGGAACCCGAACAACCGCTAACACGTTGAAAAAAGCCAACTTTTTCCTGGCACAACCTCTTGACACCCCTCTTGGGGTTCGGGATAATTCGCGCCCTCGACAGTTGCCGTTCGGCACTGACATTATGGCAAGGTAGCTCAGCTGGTTAGAGCGCAGCACTCATAATGCTGAGGTCGCGAGTTCAAGTCTCGCCCTTGCTACCATTTTATCTCTGCATAAGAGTTCTACCCCATTAACCGGGGATAGGCATTCGCCTGATCGATTGATAACCCCACCCATAGTGAACAGTACTCTCAGTCGGTAATTTTCAAACCTCAAACTCTACGACAACCGGTTTTTGGCTGATATATGCGGCAAGCAGCCATAGAAAATACAAAGAAAAATCTAAAGGGCTCAAAATCTAAAGGGCTCTGACCCCTTTGATGGGGTAGTAATCTACCAAGGGCGTTAGCTAACCTGCCAAAGGGCAACGCTAGAAGCCTTAATCCTGATGGGTGACTGAAGCACTTCATTCATGAAGTAGCACAGACAAACAAAACCGGGCGCATAACATAGAGGCCAATCAAAAAAAACGCTGGGGTGGTGCCACTTCATATTCTATTGCCCTGTTGACAGCTTACGACTTATGGGTGACCCCACTGATTTGACCCCACTGATTATTCGCCTGATCGATTGAGAACACCACCCGCAGTGAACCAGCTCATAACGCTGAAGTTTATTAAATAAACCCACCGCTTTTTTCCTTTACTCAATCTTCGACAGACTCACTATTAAAAATAAAAAAATTAACACTGTGATAAAGAGAGAAATCAAGTGAGCGAAAAATTGGTATTCGGAAGTTTTTTTCGAAAACTAAAACCTTCTTTTTCCAACGCCCACCAACCAGATAGTAGGGGCACACCAACACTGATGAAACAAAAGCAAACAAAAAAGCCCGCGATAAGCGGGCTTGTGTTTGGATCGAGTACATCGATTAAACGGGTTAATCACCCGCACTGCGATAACGCGCAATTGCCGCTTCGGTAGACGCATCAAACGAGGGCTGGTGATCGGCTTCGGTCAACGCAGTCATAATGCTTTTGCCAATTTTTTTGCCCAGCTCTACGCCCCATTGATCGAAGGCATTGATGTTCCATATCACACTGGAGACAAACACTTTGTGTTCGTATAACGCGATCAATGCACCGAGCACTTCCGGTGTTGTTTGTTGAAACGAAATCAAACTGCTGGGGCGATTGCCTGGCTGCACTTTGTGGGGTGCAAGCGCTTTGGCTTCATCGGCAGCCATGCCTGATTCGACGAGATCGTTGTAGGCTTCGCTCTCGGTTTTACCGGTGAGTAACACCTGTGTTTGTGCCAAACAGTTGGCCACCAAAATCATATGCTGGTTGGCCAATGCGGTGTGTGAACGCCAGGGCACAATAAAGTCTGCAGGGATCAACCAGGTGCCTTGGTGCAACAACTGGTGGAAAGAGTGCTGGCCATTGGTGCCGGGTGCACCCCACACGATGGGGCAGGTACCACGGGCAACCGGCGTGCCGTCGCGCATGGCAGATTTGCCGTTACTTTCCATGGTTAACTGCTGCAAAAACGCAGGGAATTTTTCGAGGTTTTGCTCGTAAGGCAAAATCACTTGCGGCTGCGCATCCCAGAAATTGACATACCAGACTTCCAGCAGCGCCATGATCACAGGCAGGTTGTTTGCCAGCTCGGCACTGCCAAAATGTTCGTCCATAGCTTTACCGCCCTTAAGCATGCGGGTGAAGTTTTCCATACCGCAGGCCAGTGCAATGGGCAAACCAATGGCAGACCACAAGGAATAACGCCCACCTACCCAATCCCACATGGGGTATACCGATTCGGTACTGATACCAAACGCATTGGCACCGGGGATGTTGGTTGATACGGCCACAAAGTGGTTGGCCAAATCGGTATTGGCAGGCGCACTGGCGCGCAGCCAATCACGGGCCGCTTCGGCATTGGTGAGCGTTTCAATGGTGGTAAAGGTTTTTGAGGCAATCACAAACAGGGTGGTCGCTGGATTAAGTCGTGCCAACGTGTTGGTAAGATGGTTAGGGTCAACGTTTGATACAAAATGTGCACGAATCCCGGGGTGTTGATAGGGTGTAAGCGCATCAACCGCCATAGCTGGGCCCAGGTCGGAACCACCAATACCGATGTTCACCACATCAGTGAAAGCCTGGCCACTGTAACCTGTGCGCTGCCCGGAATGCACCGCTGTAACCAGCTCGCCCATACGCGCCAATGTATCGGTAACGTCTTTGGCGGCCTCATGCGTACCCGTAGCACCGCCACGCAACAGGGTATGCAGGGCTGCTCGCCCTTCCGTATGGTTTACTGGTTCGCCGGATAGTAACAATTTGATGGCATTAGGCAGATTGGCAGCGTTGGCTAACGCCACTAGAGCAGAAAAAATATCGCTGTTAATCAGGTGCTTGGAATAATCCAGATGTAAGCCTGCAGCCGCTGCAGAGAAGGTGTCTGCACGACTTGGATCATCGGCAAACAAGGTGCGCATGTCGATATTGGCGTATTGATCGCGCAAACGCTTCAGGGTTGCCCAGGCCTGATCAACGGCGGAGTGATTAAAAGCGTTTACCAGTGCATCATTTTTTACATTCATAATTCAATCCAGTGACTCATCCCAAAATAGTGTGCCATTAACCCGGCGAATATTATTGTCGGGTTAATAAGCGGCGCACGGACGCGCCGCCTTTGGCAGCAGGCCAATGTAAGCCTTGGAAATGCAAGGGATTTCGTAAGATTCCGCAGGTATTTCCAAGGCGTGCGACAAAATAGATAAGGAGGTCTATTTTGTCGTCGGGTAAATAACATACTGCGCGACCACCCATTACTCCTGGCACACCACATAGGGTGCGACCGCGAGAAGTAAACGCGCAAAAGTAATGTCCTATAGCACCGGTTAGCAAGCGGTTGAAAAACGGTAAAATGCTTATGCAGGGCTATTGAGGCCCTGTCTCGTTGATTTATGACAATACCATGAATAGTCTATAGGCATTGTCATTGATTCTTTATTACATACGTTGGCAGCGCGGCCCATAGTTTATGCAGGTACTTAAAAAATTACAAAGCACAATGGAAGAACTCAGCCGGGCAGAACGACGTATCGCCAAGGTGATTCTAGCCGATCCTTACACGATTGTGCATGCTACCACAGCTGAGCTGGCGCGCCGTGCGCAGGTTAGCGACCCGATGATTTCACGTCTCTGCAAAGCCTTAGGGTATAAGAGCTTTCCCGAGTTTAAAATGCAGCTGGCGCGCAGCCTGGTAGACGCCAAAGGCTCTTACCTCACTCAAGCGGTAGCGGCCGATGATAAAATCTCCACGGTGATCAACAAGCTGATCGACGCCAACATGGCGGCCCTGGAGTATATGCGTGGCCAGCTTGAGCAGGAAACCATTAGCCAGGTGATCCACCATTTGCACCGGGCCAAAAATATCATGATTTTTGGCATGGGCGGCTGCGCCTCTATCGCCCACGATGCACAACATCGTTTTTTTCGCCTGGGCACTCCCTGCATTGCCTACGAAGACACCCTCAAACAACGCATGGCGGCGGCCGCAGCCAACCGGGATACGGTGATTTTGTTTTTGTCGTTTACCGGCCGCACCCGTACCATGATCGAAACCGCTGAAGTCGCAAAAGCCAGCGGCGCCAAGGTAATCGCGATTACCGACCCTGCCTCACCACTGGCTAAAACGTGTCAGTTAGTCATTACCTCAAGCAGCGAGCTGGAAGATACTACCGTGTATGTACCCATGGCTACGCGGATGAGTATTTTAACGGTTATCGATATTCTGGCCACCGGCCTATCGCAACTACGGGGGCCCATTATTGAGCAGCATTTGCGACAGATTAAAGAGAGCCTGGAGCCGACCAAAATGCCAGCTCCTGACAGAAATAGTTACTTCAAGAAATAATACGTAGCGAACAACTTACTTTCGTAAAACAGCAGTTAAAGAAACAAGTACACAACCGCCAACACGCTAAGCCAGAAAATCAGCGTACGCGACACCAGTTGCTGCAACAGGTCGGCCTCTTGCTGAGAAATCACCGGGTCACAGGCTGCGGCCTCTTCCGGTGTTATCGACAAAGCACCCTGCACATAGCGATACATTACCTCGGTGGTATTACATTCGGCGTTCCAAAAGCAATCGCGCCAATGGCTGAAGCAACTGACAAAATTACCGGTTAGCGCAAACGATAGACCCAGCAAACGCACGGCAGGCCACTCCATCAACCCCACAAAACGCTGCGCCGTGTGCATCTGTTGCAAGATTGCGGCTTCGTCGGCACCGGGGCGCTGGCTTTCCTGATAACGAAACGACATGGCCAACACTCCCAGCCGGTATAACAACGCACCGGCCAACCCCAACACCACGTACCAGAAAAACACAGCAAACAAACGCTCAAATCCGCGATAACAGGCGCGCTTGAATACCAGTATACTCAGGGCACACCAATCGCCTTCAGCAACCTCTGCCGCACGCTGACTCACATCCAAGGCTTGCGCTGCCCTTACGCCTCTTTGCCAATCGTTTTCGTTGTAAGCTCGAAAATAGTTGTCAACCAGCACACTGAATTCGCCACGCCCAAGGCAGTACAGCAACACAACCACCGACAACAGGTAATACAGCAGCAGCGAATAGTTAAAAAGTACATGCTCTAGCAGCACAATCACCGTGGTGGGCACCAGCACCGCAATCAGTACCCACAGCTCAGGGTACTGACTCAAGTACGCTTGCTGCGCAAGCCAATAGCCAAATTTTTTGTACCAGGTATCGTGCTGTAGGCCATTGGCCACGCCACCAAACTGCACTACCACCAATACACTTAATACAATAAGAAGTAACATGCCCGCCTCATTTTAGTTATTCAGAGAATCGCGAAACCGCTGCCAGTCAAAGTGAGGGCCTGGATCGGTTTTGCGGCCCGGCGCAATATCGCTGTGCCCAACAATACGCGCAGGCGTTATCGCTGGGAAAGCCAACATAATACGACGAGTTACTGCGCTTAACTGTTGATACTGAGCATCGGTAAAGGGATCGTCGTCACTGCCTTCCAACTCAATACCAATACTGAAATCGTTACAGTTTTTCCGCCGCTCGAAACACGATTGCCCCGCGTGCCATGCGCGCTCCAACAGCGATACAAATTGCACCAGCTGACCCTGCCTGTCTATCAATAAATGGCTCGACACCTCCATATCACAGATACTGGCAAAGTACGGGTGTTCAGCCCTGTCGAGTCGGTTACAAAAAAATTGTTCGATATGGCTGCTGCCAAATTGGCGTGGCGGCAAACTGATGCTATGTATCACCAACAAGCTGATATCGGCCGGATCCGGCCTCTGATTAAAATTAGGTGACGGTACAGAGCGGCATTGGTCGAACCAGCCGTTGTTAATGTGCATGAAATCAGATTCCGCTAGGGCATAGCCGCTTATTCAAATTCAATAAAGGCTCATTCAACCACAGAAGCGGGCTGGGAACAAAGCAGGCCCGCACACGAACAGGCGGGCCCTGGAAACAAACAGTTATGAGGTGCGGGATCCAGAGCGGGTTTGCCGCAAGCTGCTGATAACAGATTCGAGGGCACGGTCAAACAGTACACCGTCGTTAAGGGTATTCAGACGACCGGATTTCAGCAGCAATGCCAGGCTTTCGCGAGTTTCCTCAGCCACCTTCACACCACTGCGATTCACGAAAATGTATTTACCCACCTGCTTTAATACGGCGGCCAAACGGCAACGATACACACCACCACCGGTATCCGTCATTTCAAACCAGGCACCTTGGGCCAGATTGTCCACCTGCTGTAAATACACTTTGTCGACTTCACTGGCTTCGTCAGCTGCGGCCGATTTAGTCTCGTTCTGTACTGGCGCAGCACTCTGCGCAGCCGGTGTTTCTGCCACCGACTCCGGTTCGGGCACTTCAACAGCGACAGACAACGTGGGGGGTTCTGGTGCGACAGGCGCCGCCGCGGCAGGTTCAGCTGTATCAGGCACCACGCTTTTACCGCGTATGCGTTCCAGATGCAGTTTTTCGAGTGCCTTGAACAGCTCGGTCATTTCAAAGGGGTTGTAAGAAATACTGTCGAGCCCCGCGCGCAACCGCTTGAGCAAATCCGGCACCAGTTTTAACAACTGGGTGCGCTCACCCGGTGCCAACGGTGCAGCCAAGCTCCAAATCAGGTCTCGGGCGGTTACCGTTGCATTTTTCCAGGCGTGGCTCTCGGTTCCCTCTTTAAGGGCAATCAGAAACATAACATTGCCCCAAGCGTCGCGCAGTAATTTATCTGCTGCCGCAGGTAATACTTGCCCGCCTAGCAGCTCTTCAATATGCGCGGCAACAATATGGCGAGCATATTCTGCTTTGGCCTTGCCATCCTCCGCATCAAGAGTGCGCTGTTCAAGAATCGATGCCCGACGACGCTCTTTCTCGATAAACGACACAAAGTCGGTAAGCAGGGTGCCGAAAATACTCACATCGTCTTCAAACTCGGTAAGCAAGGTCTGTACGATAGTATTGATTTTCTCGTAAAGGGGATCGCGCTCTTTGCCTTCATCGAGCCAACCCACCGCGGCTGCCGACATTTCGTTTAACAGTCGGCGAGCCGGGTGACCGCCTTTGCTGAAAAAGGATTTATCCGCAATGGCGACTTTGAGAATAGGAATTTGCAGGCGCCCCAACAGGGCTTTCATAGGGGCAGCCAGCGTGTGATCGTCGAGAATAAACTCAAACAGCATATTCACCAGATTGATCACGTCGTCATCAAGCTCATTAATACGCGCGCTGGGCTTTTGCGCGGCGATATAGTTTTCAATAGCTGCTTTCAGCTGCTTGCCCGCCACCATTTCTGACGCTGCCGCGGTATACTGGTGCTGCATTTGCGACAATGCCGACACCAACTCAGTGGCTGGCAGTGCTGCACCTGAGCCTCTGCCACCGCCGCTTCTTAATACCAACTTGTCATTGCTCTCATGTTCGGGCATCAAACCGCGCAACACCTGTAGCACACTGCCATCCTGCGCATTGTGTACAGCCGCGTCACCGCCGCTAAAGGGCGCGCCTTGTAAACCCATATCAGAATCATCGGCGCGAGTCTGACCTGCGGCGGCTGCCGCCCTGCCCACTGTCGAACCTGGAGCCGGCGCTGCACGCCTTTGGTTACCCGCCGATTTACCGGATCGCATTGAGGGCAGAATATTGTGCTCGATCAGTAACTGATTACACACCTGATAAAACTTGTTTAATTGCGTCAGCAAGTGCTTGTCGAACAATTTCAATAGCACCAGTTTGGCTTTGATATCTATCTCAAGAGGTTTGATGGCGCAGGCAAACGCACGGCAGATAACGTCGGGCCCCAGAGGATTGTTTTTCTGGTAAATTTTTTGCGGTACCAGGCTATCGATACGCATACCCAAGTGTTGAACCTTTTCGCCGTAAAGATTATTGGCGCGGTTCACCATACTGTCTACCGCCACGACTTCTTCTAGTTCATCGTTTTGCACCAGGGCCAGGTCGTTAATATTGTACTGGCTGAGATCGTTGTCAGACGCAGGCGAAACATCACCCTGCTGCATTGCCACCGCAGCGAAGGCATCAGTAAGCGATTCAATAAACTGGCTTTCAATATCGCGACGGCATACGCGCACCTCGCGCATGGATTCGAAATAAATATTTTGATCCATATTGGAGCCAGCCTTATCAGCCAGTTCAAATAAGGCGTCATCGGTATTATCAAACAAAGTTTGCAGCAGCCTCTGCAACATTAAGCGCGACTTCTCCTGCAACATGTGCACAGGCGCCGACATACGCGCCAGCTTGGCTCGCGCGACAGCTTTTTCCTTGTTTAAGGACACAACGTTATTGCTACCTGACATATTACTGACTCCCAAGCCCTATTGGGCTTATACCATCTGTTCTGGGGCCATGACGCTCAAAACGGTGGCGTTTTCACTCGGGTACGGCTCGTTTACTATAGTCAATTTGTAACTACAGACGATGACTAAAGGCACAAACAGCTCTCAAATCTGCGGGATAGCGTCCAAATATGCAGTGCCTTAAGCGGAATATCTCATACTTATTAACTAGTATAGGCTTCTAATTGTGCACGTATAGAGGCAAGATTCAGTATCGAGAAGTACATCACAGGGTCTATCGATTTGGTACAGCATTAGGCGTGCTTCCCCAAATAAAAGATTTACACGCCAACTAACGTGGCGCCTTGTAAGGATATAGCACATGACAACTCACGCACCCATGGCCAGGTTTATGACAATTGCGGCCTGGGTAACCGCACTGGTAATACTGACATGGATATTCGGCAACTGGGAAGACAATCAAGATAACCCTAACCGCTCGCCAGAAAGCCACGTCAGTGGCAATGTGAGAGAGGTGATCTTACAGGGTAACCGCGCAGCGCACTACGTGGTAGACGGAAAGCTCAACGGCCAAAACGTCACCTTCATGCTCGACACAGGTGCCACCCATGTTGCCCTGTCAGCTGACCTGGCAAAACGCCTGGGCGTGGAAAGCATTGATAAGGGCATGGTACAAACTGCCAATGGTGTGGTGTCGGTGGGTTTGGGCTATATCGACACACTCGATATAGGCCCGATACACCTGCAAAAAGTATCCACCACTATTGGCGCTAACATGCCGGACGACACCGTTTTGCTGGGCATGAGCGCCCTCAAGCAGCTGCAATTGACCCAAACGGACAACAAGCTTGTGTTACGACAAATAGCACCCTAGGGCCTGTAACACTCGCATTACAGCGGCAAGGGTGCAAGGCTCAGTTTATCCAGGGCTTTGAGCACCTTGGCGGGTGAAAGATCTTGCAAGCATTTGAGATGACCCAACGGGCATTCCCGCTTAAAACAAGGCCCACAATCCACCGCTATTGATTCGACTTGTACCTGATGACTCAATGGCGGGGTATAACCGGGCGACGTGGAACCATAAACCACTACCAGAGGCCGCCCAAGCGCCGCGGCAATATGCATAAGGCCGGAGTCATTACTCACTACTGCATCGGCCATGGCCATTAAATCGATCGCCTCAGCGAGGGAGGTTTGCCCCGCCAGATTAATACAGTGCGCACGGTCTGACTCCGGCAGATTAGCACGGATATCTTCTGCCACCACGCTGTCTTTGGCTGAGCCCATCAACCATACCTGCCAGCCTTGCTGAATTTTGGTTTCCGCCACAGCAGCATAGTGCCCCTCTGGCCAGCGTTTGGCTGGCCCAAACTCAGCACCCGGACACAATGCTAACA
Source organism: Cellvibrionaceae bacterium (assembly GCA_050289485.1). Lineage (GTDB taxonomy): Bacteria > Pseudomonadota > Gammaproteobacteria > Pseudomonadales > Cellvibrionaceae > JBNKFV01. Next base: position 31,947 of record JBNKFV010000015.1, on the reverse strand, counting down.
CCGGCCGGTCGGGATTGAGCTCGAACTTACCACGCAACGCTGCGAACTGGCTCTTGTCGACCACGAGTTCAGGAAAGGGATAATCTTCGACCGCAGGTGTATTGGCAGGATACGCATGCGCAACCAACCGTTGCACCATTAACGGATAGCGCTTTTTGTTGAGCAGGCGGATGTCGTTAAGCAGGCCGTAACGCATTTCCCCGCGCCAGCCACGGCGATCGGGAATACCCGCAAAAAATGGCACCAATGCCGACTTAAACGAACGCGGCACCACAATGGCAATGTCATAGCGGTCACGCAGCTGGCGCCCCAGCCGCAGGCGCATACCCAGTTTGAATTCGCCGTGACCAATCGGCAGCGTAATACTGTGATCAACCTCGGGCATGCGCTCCAACAGTGCCACACTCCAGGGTGGCGCGATCACATCGATAACGGCGTTGGGATTTTGCTGCTTGATGGCTTTCAACAGCGATTGGGTCATTACCATATCGCCAACCCACGCAGGGCCAACAACCAAATAACGATTGGCTGATTTTACAGTCATTCAACTATCCAATTAACCAGGTGGCGAAAATTAACCCTGCTCCAGCAATCGACGCAAGTCGATAATGGCAGCATTAGCGCGTGAAATGTAGGAGGCCATCACCAGCGAGTGATTGGCAACAAAGCCAAAACCGCTGCCATTCAATATGACTGGGCTGTACACAAATTGCTGAGTGGCTTCGAGCTCGCGAATAATTTGCTTGAGGCTTACCAACGCATTTTTCTTGGCCAGCACATCGGCAAAATCTACTTCTATAGCACGCAGCAAGTGCAATAACGCCCAGGCGCTGCCTCTTGCTTCATAAAATACATCATCAATTTCGTACCAGGGTGTTTTCACTTCCAGCTCGCTGGGGCTACTGGTGGCCTGCTTGGCTTTTTCATCCCCAGCCAGATCGGTGTTTAAGCGACGCTGCCCAACACTCGCACTTAAGCGTTGCGATAAACTGCCCAAACGGGTTTCTACCGTGCTCAGCCAGTAGCGCAGGTTATCGGCACGGGCAAAAAACTGTGCATTACTGTTGTCAGAATCACCTAAACGTTGCAGGTATTTTTTTAGGTAATTAATACCTTCGCGGTACTCTGATTCCGATGCGGGCATTACCCAGCTGCTGTTATCGAAATTCAAGCGCGACTCAGCCAGTGCCAGGTCATTATCTTCGGTTGATTGCGACTGCGAACGGCTGAACGCCTCACGCAAGGCTTTGGCCATGTCGCGCGATTGAATCAATACGCCGTATTCCCAATTGGGAATATTGTCGAGCCACACACCCGGCGGCATTTTATCGTTACTGAGAAAACCACCAGGCTTTGTCAGCATCGTATCCACCACCGTAATCAGCGCGGCGGTGGTGGTCGTACCAGTAACGACTCCATGATTTTCTTCAGCAGCCAGCACTTGTGCGTTGTCGTTAATAGGAAATTGCCCTGGCTCACGACTCCAAAACCACCCCAGCAGTGCCAGCACCACCAGCACAACGGCCAAAGCAACAGCGATACCACGCCAGGGAAACCCCTCGACCCAGTCGTCACGTACATCGGTCAGCCAATTACCGATGCCTATCTGTATATTTTTCATCCTACTCATACTGTCTTCCAGTTAGTGGGGCAGTGTTTTGTGTGTATAACAACAATCAATACGTTGAACATTATAAACCGATGACCACTGCATCAACCTGTAATGTGAGACCCGAACGAAAGTGCAATGTTAACGGCACAGTCTGCCCCTGTACCATAGGCTGCGGGTCAAACAGCATGAGATGCATACCCCCTCGGCTAAACACCTGAGTTTGCCCTGCAGGAATGGGGAGAGAATCCAGTTGACGCATTTTCATCATGCCATTGGCATGCTCGTGCGCGTGTAATTCAATACGCGCAAACTGCTCACTGGTGACCGACACCAGCTCATCAGCCACATCAGAATCATTCGCGATGGTCAGATATCCCGCCGTCACCGTCTGCTGGCCAATCGGCAGTCTTACACGTGCCTCGGTAACGCCCAGCTTAACATTTTTTGCGGCGACAGAGGCATTTGCTTCCAATCCAGCCTCAGCCGCCCATACCGTTGCGGAAGTACTCAGCAAGAGCGTAAGCAACAAACCCAATGGGAGTATTTTTATCATGTTGACCTCCAACATTGTTACCATTTGGCCAGACTACTTTTGTTATGGCGCATCATTCTGTACAGGTTGCGGGGCACCTTTGGCAAAGCCTTGACCACCATCGAGCCCCAGCGACAACCCTGCCTCCCAACAGGCTTCCGACTCCACGCCCTCGGCGAGAATCAACACGTCACAACTATGCGCAATATGCACCAGCGAGCGTACAAAAAACTGGTTGTCTTGCCGGACATCAATATCCTGAATAAAACGCCGCGCCACCTTCAGATAAAACACACCCAGGGTTTGCAGATAATGCAAGGCCGCGCCGTTAAGGCCAACGTGGTCAAGTGATACCGCGCAACCCAAGGCTTTTACCCGGGCGATAAATTGCCTCACGGCGGTTTCACTAATCTGTACAGCGCGCTCGTTGAGTTCGAAAATCAAACGCGGCGCGAGCCAGGGGTTTTCCTGTAGAAAGCCTCCGAGCCAGGCCATAAAAGCTGGGTCGCGTATTGATAAGGTTGATAGGTTCACACACAACGGTGACGACGCAGCCTCGCCAAAACGCTCGCATAAACGCGTAAGCAAGAGTCGATCAAAGGCAGGGGTTAAATTCAGCCGGTCAGCCATGGCCAAAAACATGCCCGCTGGGCGCCGTTCACCGTCAATATATAAACGCGCCAGCACCTCCATATGCAACAGCGTACCCTGACGCCCAAACACCGGTTGTAAATCAAAGTCAATTTCAGCGTTGGCCAATTTATCCTGTAGCAACCGACGCCAATCGTCCAGGCCGCGTCCGGCTGACTGAGTCGTCTGATCATACCAGCCAATGGCCGGAGGCCCCTGATGCTGTACCTGCCGCAATGCCGTGTCAGCCTGCGCCAGCAAATCGGTATTATTGGCATAAGCCCCGCCCATACTGACACCGATAAATATCTCTATCCCATCACTGGCGCTGGACCATTGCAAATTCGTTAACACATTGAACAGGTCGCCAACCCAATATTCTACTTCTGCTTGCGCCAAAAAGGGCACAAACAGACAAAAGTCGGAGCCGCTGCGACGGGAAACGATCACTCCCTCTACTTCAGCCGTCTGGGCGTTAAGCGCTGCGGCAACCGCCTGTAGACAAGCATCGCCTGCTTCACGCCCCTCTCGGGCATTCAGCCGTGCCAGGTATTCCAAGTGAACCAGCACCATTGCGATGCTGCCGCCAGCCTGATCACTGGATAAAAAGGCATCCACACGGGCATTAAACTCGGTGCGATTGGGCAGACCCGTAACACCATCGAGATGCGCCTGCCGATAAAGGCTGTCACTGAGCATTAACTGCTCCTGGAACATATCGGCCACTTTTCGCACCATCCGGTTCATGGCAGTGACCACACGACGAAGCTCTGTGGTTTTCGGCAGGTCGGGTTGAGTAGAAAAGTCTTTGCGGCAAATCGCTTCGGCCTGCTGCTCCACCTTTTTAAGTGGTCGTAACAGAATTCGCAGTGCCAGTGCCGCCAATACATAAGCCACGAAGGCCGCCAATAAAAACAGGATCAACTGCTCTTTAAAAACCCGCCATAAATCACGGTAGGCATAGCCCGGGTGCCCCACTACTGACACCTTACCCAACTGATACCAACCGGATACCACTTCTGCTTCACCCAAGGGCTGAGGCAAATCCAGCCAGTGGATAAACCAATCAGGAACCCCCTCTATCACCACCGGATTCTCGCGACTGACAACCATGCTGCCATTGAGGTCGCTATAGTCGATACGGCGATAAAACCCGCGATCAAAAATAGCATTGATCATGGTTTCAATCGTGGCGGTGTCTTTTGCTTGAGCAGCCTGAGAGATGTTAAAACCCAACGAGGTGGCGGTGTCCTGGGTTTGTACCGCCAACTGCTCTTGCAGGTAACTGCGGGTATTACTCACACTCACGGCGAGATTTGCCAGCAGCAATAGTAAAAACAGTATGCAAACTGCGATCAACAATTGGCGCTGCAAACTCACAGGGCATACTCACACAACAGGGCGGAGGGCATTATTCAGACAGTCCTTCATTCATTGGCGGCAACAAACGAATTAACGGCTGATGCCCAATTTTTATATCGCCACGTAAACGATAACCTTCTACCGCTTCACGCATTTGCTTGTAGATCCAACGGCCTTCGGCGTCATTGCGGGCAACGATCAAAATGGCCATATCGGTGTCACGTGCCTGTTTAGCAACCTCTGCCAACCTGGCTTTTATGAGGTCGTCTCTGTGGCTTAAATCAGTGCTAGGTAAGGCAATAACATTGGCATCGTGAGCCGCCTGCACCGGGGCCCGCATGGTTTTTTCGGTTTGCCGGATCTGGTTACGCAACTGTGCAACCAGCGTGTTCTCACCCAGTATTTGCTGCGCCCGATTCAGATACCTTTTCGCGCTGGCAATGGACGAACCCGCCAGCGCCGACCGAGCCAGCGCCAAATAGCGCTGACCAATCAGCTGCACACCACCAGTGGCCTGTTGATTACCCGGATCAAGCTGCAACACGGCTAAATACCGATCATAGGCGTTGTCGTGCTCGGGTGTAGTCAGGTGCTCTTGCTCCAACGCCCGCTCCGCCTCACGTAACAGTATGACAACAATATCTTTATTGGTTAACGGTTGTTTCGGTTTGGCCGGTGCTGGCTGCACCGGCGCAGGCAACGGCTTGGTGGGTACTGCAGGAGCCGTTGCACACGCGGTTATCATCAAGCCCGCCACTCCCACAAAAGCCCTCCGGCACAAGACTACAAGACACCGCCCCTTACTCAATTCAGCCCCCACAGATCGTAAAAAAACAAACGTCCAGCCCCTTAATTCCCAGCTTGATGCAGTATCGACATCATGAGTAATGTGAGCCGGTTCTAACCCGGCTGTGACGGCAGCGGTAGTTTTTCGCCAAGCTGCCAGTTACCATGAGGGCCTGTCTACGCTAATTAAAATAATCCTGTTATGGCTAAAAAGCTGTCAATTCAGGCGCGAGGCGAGACGTTTGGTTGCTCCAAATGAACAACGAGCAACGCAGAGTGACGGCTTTTTAGCCTTAACCCGGAGGGCTGGAACTATTTTGCCGCCCTACTGCGTTATTTCTCGTTTATTTGGAATAACCAAACTGTACTCAAAATGCCTGGTAGGGCACCAAAATAGCCTCCAGCAGGATATTTAAATTAGCGTAGACAGGCCCTGTACCGAAACTCTAGCCCGACTTTGGCAAGCAACGCAACGCTTCAACTGCACAACACAGCCAGATTACCGGCAAAACGCTATAAATAAGGGGAACTCGCGAGTGACAAGCCAACCAACTCAAACCTTGAGCTATATGGCCAGTATGTTACTAGGCCTATGGCTGGCTGTTGCAACACCCATATCACTGGCGCAGAGCAATCCGTTTGAAAGCTCCACCTTTGACCAAAACAGCGTTACTCATCAGCAAGACTTTCTACCTGTAGAAGAGGCCTATCAGCTCTACGCCACTGCGGCCAACAGTGAACTGCAATTAGAGTGGTTACTGGCACCGGGCTACTACCTCTACCAGGAACGCTTTGCTGCAGAACTCACCAACCCACAGGACGGCACTCGGCAAAAACTAGCATTAACGTTTGAACCAGGCAAAACCAAGTACGACGAGTACTTCGAAAAAGACGTTACCGTTTATTATGAGCGCACCTTAACGCCTGCCAGCTGGCCAGAGGGGTTCGACAACCGCTTGCCATACCTACTGAAGGTTACCTCGCAAGGCTGTGCCGATGCAGGGCTTTGCTACCCCCCTTATCATCACTATTTTGAGTATTCCCCTACCGGCGAAACCTTCAGCCCCATTGATAAAGCCACCTATCAACAGCGATTGGGGCAAAGCGCGAGCACTAATACGCTTCAACAGCCTACCGTGGCGGCCAAAAAAACCTTTGTATTTTCCCAATGGCTGCTGGTGTTACTACTGGCCATTGGCGGCGGCACCATCCTCAACCTGATGCCCTGTGTTTTTCCGGTGCTATCAATCAAGGCCTTAAAACTGGCCTCAGCCAGTGAAAAGCCACACACCCAACACTTGCACGGCTGGGCATACACACTGGGCACCATCGCCACCTTTTTATTGGTGGCTGCTGTGATGCTGGCTATTCGCAGTGCCGGAGCTGCTGTTGGCTGGGGCTTTCAGCTGCAATCCCCCCTGGTAGTCAGCCTGTTGGCCTATCTGTTCTTTCTAATGGGCTTAAGCTTTTCCGGATTTATTCAGCTGGGCTCACAACTGATGGGCGTAGGCCAGGCTGCTACACACGGCGAAAGCTATCGCGCCTCATTTTTTACCGGCGCGTTGGCCGCCGTGGTTGCCAGCCCCTGTACGGCACCGATGATGGGCACCGCACTGGGCTATGCCGTTACTCAACCTGCCATCGTCGCGCTGAGCATTTTTGCCGCACTGGGATTTGGCATGGCACTACCCTTTTTGGCGTTAAGCTATATACCCGCGCTAAGCCGTGTATTGCCAGCCCCCGGCCCGTGGATGAACACCCTGAAACAGGCCATGGCATTTCCGCTTTATCTCACTGCTATCTGGCTGCTTTGGGTGTTGGGGCGACAAACCACCACTAACGGTTTAGCGCTGGTAGCCAGTGGCTTCGTGCTGATTGCTTTTGCGCTTTGGCTCTGGCAACAACCGGTGAAAAGCAAGGTGTGGAACGCAATACGGCATGTACTGGCCATCATTGCCATAACGGTGACCGCCGTCATCACCCCCACAGAACCAGCCCCTCTCAACGCCCCTGCCCAAACCGACGGCGAATGGCAGCCCTATCAGGCCGACACGCTTAACGAGTTGCGCCAACAGGGTCGCCCCATATTGGTCAATTTAACCGCCGACTGGTGTATCACTTGTATCGCCAATGAGAAAACAGCCCTCAGTAGCAGCAAGGTGAAACAGGCGTTAGCCGATTTCGACGTAATTACAGTAAAAGGCGACTGGACACGCAACGACCCAGCCATTACCGAATTGCTCAAACATTACGGCCGTAGCGGTGTCCCCCTGTATCTGATGTTTCCTGCCGATGGCGGTGACGCAACGATTTTACCGCAACTTTTAACGCCCAACCTGGTCGTAGAAGCCATAAAGACATCAAATGGTGCGCGTTTAACCCAAAATTAACGAAAATAACGCCCTTTTCGGCCCAAAGTTCAACAAAAACAGTGATTTCACGTAGATTAGGCGATAAAATCAGCCGATCTGTATCAATCCTCCATAAAAGTGCTATAAACCTGCCCTGCCGATATACCCTATAGCAATAAATTTTCGGCAAAAATGTTGGCATCTTCTGCAAAAATGCAGAAAAACCCCACAACCATAGACAGCTGCAAACAATTACGGCAAACTGCGCCCCAATTTAATGGGAATCACCAACTGACCTCAGATTACGATTTATGGCGACAATACTGGTATTGCATGGTCCAAACTTAAACCTTTTAGGCACTCGCGAGCCGGCAGTGTACGGCCATACGACACTTGCCGACATCAACCAAGCACTCACCGAGAAAGCCATTAATGCCGGGCATCACCTGCAAGCGCTGCAAAGCAACGCCGAATACGAACTGATCGATCGTATTCACGATGCAAAAAAAGAAGGTATTAATTACATCATCATCAACCCTGCTGCCTTCACACACACCAGTGTTGCCCTGCGCGATGCCCTAAGCGGCGTAGCCATTCCCTTCATAGAAGTACATTTGTCCAATGTTCACGCCCGCGAGCCGTTTCGTCGCCACTCTTATTTATCAGATATTGCCGACGGCGTTATTTGCGGTTTCGGCGCACAGTCTTATGAGCTAGCCCTGGACGCCGCTCTGCACAAATTGCAAGCAGCCACGACCAGCTAACGCCGGCACAGACAAATTTGTTTAATAACATTATCAACAATCCATCGGCGCATTGACGCCCACAGCAACACGAAGAGATAACATTCATGGATATTAGAAAAATCAAGAAATTGATCGAGCTACTCGAAGAGTCCGACATCGGCGAACTGGAGATACGTGAGGGCGAAGAATCTGTTCGCATTAGTCGCGGCTCTAACTCTGCCATGCCCGCAGCCACCTACTATGCACCACCGCCGCCCCCTGCTGCACCAGCGCCAGCGGCCGCTCCTGCCGCACCAGCACCCGCAGCAGAAACAACCGCAGCTGCCGAAGAGCCGGCCATTACAGGTCACGCGGTAAAATCACCGATGGTTGGTACCTACTACGCTGCATCGAGCCCCGGCGCTGCTCCCTTTATCAAAGTGGGCCAACAGGTTAAAGCTGGCGATACCATCTGTATTGTTGAAGCGATGAAGATGATGAACCAGATCGAAGCCGACAAATCGGGCACCATTGGCGCCATTCTGGTGGAAGACGGCGAGCCAGTAGAGTTTGATCAGCCACTTGTTACCATCGTGTAAGGTCGCACTGCCCACTGTCGGTCTGAGGAGACACTACTAGATGTTAGAAAAAGTATTAATTGCCAACCGTGGCGAAATTGCCCTGCGCATCTTACGCGCCTGCAAGGAACTGGGCATTAAAACTGTTGCGGTACACAGTCAGGTAGACAAAGCACTGAAACACGTGCGCCTGGCTGACGAATCAGTCTGCATTGGTCCGAACCCATCGGCACAAAGCTATCTGAACATTCCCGCCATTATCAGCGCCATGGAAATTACCGACTCAGTTGCGGTACACCCCGGCTACGGTTTTCTGGCTGAAAATGCCAACTTTGCCGAGCAAGTGCAAAAAAGTGGCTTTATTTTTATCGGCCCCGACGCTGACGTTATTCGCTTGATGGGCGACAAAGTATCTGCCATTGCTGCCATGAAGAAAGCCGGCGTACCCACCGTACCCGGTTCGAACGGCCCCCTGCCCGATGATAAAGAGCGCTGCCTGGCGATTGCCAAAGAAATTGGCTACCCCGTCATTATCAAGGCAGCCGCAGGTGGTGGTGGCCGTGGCATGCGCGTGGTACACACTGAGTCACACCTGTTGTCATCTATTCATGTAACGCAGGCAGAGGCCAAAGCCGCCTTTGGCGACGGCACGGTTTACATGGAAAAATTCCTGCAAAACCCTCGTCACGTGGAAGTACAGGTATTGGCCGACGGCCAAGGTAATGCGATTCATTTGTTCGACCGTGACTGTTCGTTGCAACGTCGGCACCAGAAAGTACTGGAAGAAGCGCCTGCCCCAGGCATTCCCGACGACGTCCGCAAAAATGTGTACGAGTCGTGCGTGAACGCCTGTGTTGAAATTGGTTACCGCGGCGCTGGCACCTTTGAATTTCTTTACGAAGACGGCCACTTCTACTTCATTGAAATGAACACCCGTATTCAGGTAGAACACCCCGTGAGCGAAATGGTTACGGGTATCGACCTGATCAAAGAGCAAATTCGCGTTTGCGCCGGTGAAAAGCTTTCAATCAAGCAGGAAGATATCAAGCTGCGGGGCCACTCGTTTGAGTGCCGCATCAATGCTGAAGATCCAAAAACTTTTATGCCAAGCCCCGGCACCGTGAAAAATTTTCACGCCCCGGGCGGCTTAGGCGTGCGGGTTGATTCACACCTATACAGCGGCTACACCGTACCCCCCAATTACGACTCAATGATTGCCAAGATCATTACCCATGGTGAAACCCGCGAAATCGCGCTAACCCGAATGCGTAATGCACTGGACGAGCTGGTTGTAGACGGTATTCGTACCAACATCAGCCTGCAACAGGATCTGGTGCGCGATGCGGCCTTTGCCAAAGGTGGTGTCAACATCCATTACCTCGAGAAAAAACTAGGGCTGTAACCCTTCTTGCCCGGCCGAGCAATCTGCTCGCCGGGCAAATTCTCTGCAGCCACACACCCTTTAAAGAGCCCACAGCATGCCTTGGTTGCAACTCAATATTATTACCAGTCGCGATTCAGCTCACAGCGTCGAGAAAGCACTGGAAAAAACCACTGCCGTATCCATTACCTTTTCCGACAACGCCGACCAGCCGATTCTTGAACCTGCCCTGGGCGAAACCCCTTTGTGGGACGATACCAAAGTTACCGCCCTGTTCGACGCCGAGGTCAATACCAAAGCCATCGACCGGCAAATGAACGGCCTGCTGAAAGATTTATACAGCAACCACCAATGGGAACAGCTGGAAGATAAAGACTGGGAACGGGAATGGATGAAAAATTTTCAACCCATTCAATGTGCCGACAACCTGTGGATCTGCCCCAGTTGGCTCGAGCCACCCAACCCTAATGCCACCAACCTGATGCTTGATCCAGGGCTGGCCTTCGGCACAGGCACCCACCCGACCACCTTTCTGTGCATGCAATGGCTGGCAGAACAGTCCTATGCCGGAAAACACATTATTGACTACGGCTGCGGCTCGGGCATTTTGGCCATTACCGCATTATTACTGGGCGCAGACAGCGCATTGGGCGTAGATATAGACCCACAAGCGTTATTGGCCACTCGCGACAACGCCGAGCGCAATCAGATCGACATCGACAAAATACCGGTGTTTTTGCCTAACGCGGCACCGAAAACGCCTGCCGACATGGTAGTAGCCAATATTCTCGCTGGCCCACTGGCAGAGCTGGCACCCACACTCAGCGCCCTGGTAATACCTGGCGGCCAACTCTGCCTCTCTGGCATCTTGGCATCGCAAGCAGACGCGGTAATGCAGGCCTATCGTGAAGAATTTGATTTTGATCCCATTGTGGAAAAGGATAACTGGGTTAGACTAAGTGCCACAAAGCGCTAAGGCCAGGGCCAGTTAATACTAATTAGGATGAGCAACCCTACAACATGCATGCAATGGTGACCCGCTGCCCTAAATGCAGCACGGCTTTTAAGATCACAGACAAGTTACTGGCCTCAGCCAAAGGCGCTGTGCGTTGCGGCTCATGCCTACATGTATTTAATGCCCGCGAGCACCTGATTACTCCCCCTGCCAGCAAAACATTAGAAGCAGCCCCTCAATCGACACCAACCACTGAAGCGCAAACGGATGCAACACCCTCACCGGCGTTTACACCGGCTGAAACCAACACCGTACCCGCCGAGCGAGTAGAGCCAACGGTGGGGGATGAGTTTGACGACCTCGATATCGACGACGACTTTCTGATTCACGACGATCTCGACGAAGAATTCTTTAATGACGACGATGAGCTACTGATCGACGACGATCTGGATCTCGATGACGACACGACAACAACATCCTTCACTCCAAAAACTGCAGCAAAAGAAAACCGTTTCAGTGATACCGATGATTTTATTATTGATGACGATACCGGGTTTGATGACTCAGACGAAGAATTGGTCGACTTTATTATTGACGACGATATCGAATCTGAAGATAGCAAAGAAGACCGCACCGACGTAGTTATCAACAACGACCTTGAGCGCTCAGCTATCGAAGAAGACGACATCAATTATATTATTGATGACACACCAGAAGAGGCTGCCCCCGACGAGGACAGTGTCGATTACATTATCGACGACGACATTGAGCTCACCACACCGGAGAATGATCACAGTGAAACCGATGACTCGTTTTACCACGATGACGCGACTCTGGATAAAACCCCAGATCACAGCAGCGCCATCGCGGAAAAAGGCGACCCGTCAGTAACCGACGACTTTACATTCGACGCCGATATTCAACTCGATATCGACGACGAGCCGGTAAGCAACGAAACTGCTTCGACCACCTCCGACGATAATCCCTATGGCCTTAGCGACGATTTCCTCTTCAGCGAGGAGACTGCGCCCGCCAGCAAAACAGAAATAGAAACAGAGCACAATTTCGATGACCTGTTTGGCAGCAGCGATGACGACTATTTAGCGAGTGATAACGCCGCTCTGAGCAACGAAGAATTTGATACTGATAGCACCGATCTGACTAATGACGATGATCTCTACCGTATCGACACTGAGTTCACCCTAAGCGACGAACCAGACACTCAAACAGAGGAAGAAGACGATAGCGACACCTTCAGTATTGCTGACGAACTCGGCACCGACAATGAAGAAGAGGATAGCTTCTTTGTCGACGAAGATAACGAATTACTGTTCGGTGATGAGGACGATATTGTTATCAATGACGACGAGATCGCCAAAGCAGGTATTGATGACGACAACGATGATGACACACTGATTGATGATGATACGCGGACTGATGACGGTGCACTGATTGATGACAATGATCAGGAAGACTACGCACTAATTACTGACGACGAACCCGACTTTTTCTTCAACGACCTCAACCCCGAACTGGACAAGCTCGAAAGAGATACCAGCCGCAGTCGCTTTACTGGTGATGATCTTGGCGACGGCGACAAAGATGATGAGTCATGGGCCCAGGCCATGCTCGACGAAATGGAAAATGAAGACCGTGAAGAGCATACCAAAGCCCTTTTCGGCGACGAAAACGAAAAACCGGCTGCAACGCCCCTTACGTCACAAGCACCCGATAACCCCTTTTCTGCTAGTGAACCTCTCAGCAATCTGGATACCCGGGCTGACGACCTGGCGCCTGAATTTCTCGAGGCGTTCTCCGCCATGGACAAACGCCCAGCAGAAGAAGAGCCCGCGCCCAAGATAGACTACAGCAGCCTCAATCTGGCTGATGACGACAGCGCCAGCCAGAAACCGGCAAAAACCACCTCACTGCGCGCTGACCCGGAAGACCGCAACGGCTATCACGACGAAAACCAAGACAACGACAAATACCGCCTGCTCAAGAATATCGAGCCAGAACCGGTGGAGATGGACTGGATCAAGGTCTCTCGCGATTGGCCACGTACCTTGCTCTGGTCTGCGTTAAGCATACTGGCCGCTGTGGTATTAGCGGCGCAGATTGCTTGGTACAAGTTTGATCACTGGAGCCGGGTCGACCCCTATCGCAGCTACTATGAGAGCGCCTGCAACCTGATTGGCTGCCAGGTACCCGCCCGTATCGATACCAGCAAAATCAAGGTATCAAACCTGGTTATTCGCAGCCACCCGAATGTAGGCAACGCACTCACCGTTGACGCCATTCTACTGAACCATGCGGGTTACCCGCAGCCCTTTCCCGACCTGGTGATCAGCTTCAGCGATATTAATGGCAAAATGGTCGCCGCGCGGCGTTTCACGCCAGATGAATACCTGACCGGCGAGCTGGCCGGCCGCAGTAAAATCCCCTACAACCAACCGGTACACCTCACGCTCGACATCGCTGACCCCGGTCGCAATGCGGTAAATTATCAGGCCTATATTCCCCAGATTACCCCCTAGGGCTGCCCTACCGGACAGCAGTATTGGTTTGCTGCCCGTAATTTGCCCAAAGCGCAAAAATTGCGCTTTCCCCACACCCCCAACTACAGGTATGATATGCCCCCTTTTTAGGGCTGACCGGTTAAACCGTGAACAGCTTTACAGGCTACAAACCAGTATCTAAATGCAGCAACGGTAACCCTTTGTGTTTCATATAGGCCCCTACAAAATCGCAGGCCCCACGGTGTTGGCACCCATGGCAGGCGTAACCGACCGGCCTTTTCGAACACTCTGTAAACGGTTGGGTGCAGACCTGACGATTTCAGAAATGGTCACCTCAGATACTCGTTTATGGAACAGCAAAAAGACCCAAACTCGCCTGAATCACGATGGGGAACCCGGTGTCAGGTCAGTACAAATTGCTGGCGGTGATCCCGCTATGCTGGCCGACGCTGCCCAGGCCAACGTAGAACTCGGCGCCCAGATAATTGATATCAATATGGGCTGCCCGGCAAAAAAGGTCTGTAACAAAGCCGCTGGATCGGCATTGCTAAAGGATGAGCCACTGGTCACCGCTATCCTCCAACAGGTTGTTGCTGCGGTATCGGTACCGGTAACCCTAAAAATCAGAACCGGCTGGAGCCCTGAGCATCGCAATGCCTTGCGTATTGCTCAAATAGCAGCAGACAGCGGTATACAAGCACTGGCAATTCATGGCCGTACCCGGGCCTGTGGCTTCAATGGCACAGCCGAGTACCACACCATTGAAGAAGTTGCCCGCGCTATATCAATACCGGTTCTGGCCAATGGTGATATCACCACGCCAGAGCAAGCAAAACACATACTGGACAACACCGGTGCCGCAGCAGTGATGATTGGTCGAGCAGCTCAGGGATGCCCCTGGATATTTGCCGACATCAAGCATTATCTGACTACCGGCGAGCATCGTCAGGCGCCTGCGTATCGCGACATACACAAGCTACTGAGTGAACATTTACAAGAACTCTATGCGTTTTACGGCCCCTATATGGGCGTACGCATTGCCCGTAAGCACGTAGGCTGGTATCTGAAGACACTGCCCAACGGCGAGCGGTTTCGCAAACAATTTAATGTGATCGATAGTGCTGCTGAACAGCTAGAAAGCGTGAGCCACTTTTTTGATCATTTGATTTTACAGGGGGAAAAAGCCGCATGAATTCCGTAACCACTCTTCTTCACAAAGAGGCAACTGAATTGGACAACAACACGACAACAACATTAATGAATGGTGCATCAGGCAACACACCATTTGCTGCCGCCAGTCAGAATCAGTCACTGCGCGACTGCGTTGAACAAGCCATGGACAACTACTTTAAACACCTCGACGGCCAGTCAGTTACCGACGTATACGAAATGGTAATGGCCGAAGTAGAAGCTCCCATGCTCGAAGTAGTGATGAAGTACACCCGCCACAACCAAACCCGTGCGGCACATGTGCTGGGCCTCAACCGTGGTACGCTGCGTAAAAAATTGAAGCAATACGGCTTACTTTAAGAGGTAATGCGGTACTGCGGGAAAGCCTGAGCGGCAAATCCCACCTCAAAGGGGCAACGCAAAAAGGGGCGAACCAACATCGCCCCTTTTATTTTTAAACAATGTATTTATTGTTTTCTTCTGACTAGCACAACAGAGCAACGACCATGACCCATACAACCAACCTGGTTCCCGTTAAACGCGCGCTGATCAGTGTGTCTGATAAAACCGGTATTGTTGAATTTTCTCAGCAACTCACGCAGCTTGGCGTCGAAATTCTGTCTACCGGCGGCACCTACCGCCTATTGAAAGACAACAACATTCCCGCCGTGGAAGTTTCTGACTATACCGGCTTTCCAGAGATGATGGACGGCCGTGTTAAAACACTGCACCCCAAAGTACATGGCGGCATTCTTGGCCGTCGCGGTCAAGACGACAGCGTTATGGCAGAGCACGGTATCACGCCCATCGACATGGTCGTGGTTAATCTGTACCCGTTTGAACAAACCGTTGCCAAACCCGACTGCAGTCTGGAAGACGCCATTGAAAATATCGACATTGGCGGCCCCACCATGGTTCGCGCTGCGGCCAAAAACCACAACTTCGTCAATATCGTTGTCAATGCCTCTGACTATTCCGCCTTGGTCGACGAACTCAAAAACAACAACGGCTGCACCAGCTACAAAACCCGTTTTGACCTCGCGATCAAAGCCTATGAGCATACCGCTGCCTATGATGGCGCCATCGCTAACTACTTTGGCCAGAAAGTGCCCGGTGGCAGCGACAACTTCCCGCGCACGTTCAACACCCAATTTGTGAAAGCACAAGACATGCGCTACGGTGAAAACCCTCATCAAAACAGCGCGTTTTACGTAGAAGCAAACCCACAAGAAGCCTCTATTGCAACCGCCACCCAACTGCAGGGCAAAGCGCTGTCGTACAACAACATTGCCGATACCGATGCGGCACTGGAAACCGTAAAACTGTTTGATGAACCGGCCTGCGTGATCGTTAAGCACGCTAATCCTTGCGGCGTTGCGGTGGACAACAACCTGTTGGCAGCCTATGAAAAAGCCTTCGCAACAGACCCTGAATCGGCTTTCGGCGGCATTATCGCCTTTAACCGCGAGCTTGATGCAGCCACCGCCGAAGCCATTGTGGCCAAGCAGTTTGTTGAAGTAATTATTGCGCCTACCGTTGCCGACGGCGTTAGCGATATCGTCGCCAAGAAAGCCAATGTGCGCCTGCTGGTATGCGGCGAATGGTCTGCACCGGGTAAAGCATTCGATTACAAACGCGTAAACGGTGGTCTGTTGGTACAAGATCGCGACCTGGGCATGGTATCGGCTGCCGACTTGAAAGTAGTTTCCAAACGCCAGCCCACCGATGCTGAAATTCGCGACCTGCTATTCACCTGGAAAGTTGCCAAAATGGTGAAATCCAACGCTATTGTTTACGGTAAAGACGGCCAAACCATCGGTGTGGGTGCCGGCCAAATGAGCCGCGTTAACTCTGCGCGTATTGCCGCCATTAAAGCTGACCATGCTGGCTTGCAAGTGAAAGGCGCGTGCATGGCAAGTGATGCGTTTTTCCCTTTCCGCGACGGCATCGACAATGCCGCTGCCGTTGGCATTAGCTGCATTATTCAGCCCGGTGGCTCAATGCGTGACGAAGAGGTGATTGCCGCTGCTGACGAAGCTGATATGGCTATGGTGTTTACCGGTATGCGCCACTTCCGTCACTGAGCCACCAAGTTTGCCGCCATATGGCAAACAACGCTGGCACAAAAGACTGACACACAAAAAAGGCCCTGCTACTCAGTAGGGCCTTTTTTGTACGGCAGCGTTTCTTTTACAAATGCTTAAGCAAGAGCACACAATAATACACACCCTCAGCTAACCAAAATGGTCCGGCCTTATATTTATTTATGTTTTTTTGAAGCGAGCGTTACGGATACTGATGAACGTTCCATTGTTACCAACCCAAGTTACCAACCCAAGCTACCAACCCAAATTGAACCATCCCTGGTTTCACTGACTTTAAAACACAGCCTCACCAAAATTTGCGTTGAATTCAAAACACCAAACGGCGACTCCGTTGAAGCTATCCAGGGTGACACCTCTAGGAAGAGTTAGAGTGAGAGTCTCACCTCCATATACATGGCCGTTAATGTTGTTCGATATTATAGAACCAGAGGCATAGTTGCCATTTGTACCGGAGTAAAAGGCGACGGCTGGCCCGCCGCCGTCATAGTAAAAATCACTTACGGTGAGTGTACAGTTATCAGTGATAGTGAGCTTGCCTCTCACACCGTGAGCATAGGTGTTAAATTCAACGCTCGTGCCGACCAATGGATGGTCACTGCCACAAGTTTGTTGAGCATTAATATCGAGTGAATCAAATAAGTGGTTTGTGGCCAGTTCAGAAGGAATCAATTGTGTATTAATCGAGCCTGCATTGCTCATCATACTATTGATGTCTGCGTCAAAATTCTCGCTCGAAAAATCTACGGAGCTAACTGTAATTGCGTCGTGTGCAGAGGCCGATATTTCAATGCCATTGCTTGGGTCACCATCAACGTCCAGGCTTTGTAGTAAGCGTGCGAGATTAAT
Organism: Cellvibrionaceae bacterium; assembly: GCA_050289485.1. Taxonomy (GTDB): domain Bacteria; phylum Pseudomonadota; class Gammaproteobacteria; order Pseudomonadales; family Cellvibrionaceae; genus JBNKFV01. Next base: position 14,395 of record JBNKFV010000015.1, on the reverse strand, counting down.
AACTGATGGATCGTATAATTCGCCTGTGGCGAAAATATCGTAGGGGCTAATATCCGGCATGCCAACAACTGCTGGTAGAGAAAGCGCACCGATGGAGAATATTACTTCTTCGCCAAGCTGGTAGGAAAACTCACCTTTTGCGTTTGTCATCCCTTGCTGACTTGCCGTTCTATAAGCCAGGCCCTCGACGGGGGCGTCGATAAATACACCGGTAAACACCTCTACTTCGTCGCCCGTGTCATTGGATTGTGAGCCGCCACCGCCGCCACCGCCACCACAGGCGCTAAGAATAAAGCCGAAGAATGCTGCAAATAGGGAAGGGAATACGAGACGACGCATAATGGCTCCAAATTATTATGTTTCAGTGTGCTCCCATGCTGGCATAGCTAGCGCGCTATTTCCTCACAAAAATATCACAAAAACATAACAAAATGCCTTGCGTGTCGATACCGAGGCGATTGAGCTGGGTTAATAGTCGACAAAAGCCTAATAGGCAGCCCCTATCCCCTTGCTATCTCCCCTTTCAGCCAGCCGGTTCTATGCGCGACAAAGAAGTGATTGCCGCTGCTGACGAAGCCGGTATGGCCATGGTATTTACCGGTATGCGCCACTTCTGTCACTAAGTTTGCCGCCATATGGCAAGCAACGCTGGTACAAAAGACTGACACACAAAAACGCACGATAATACACGCCCTCAACTGAACAAAAAATGAACAATTACAGCCAATCAAAAAAACTAAATGCAAGTCATCAATTGGCGGCTATCAGCCCTTGGCATGATCGGTTGCGCCTGCTAGTGTTACGACCTTCGTCGCTAGACAAACATTAGGAGGAGACGATGATCCGCACAATAACTGCCACTATTGGCGCTCTAGCTTTAACAATGAGTACGGCTTGGGCTGCAGAATGCCCACAACCTTCGACACCCAGTATTCCTGACGGCAGTAAAGCCTCACTGGACGAAATGCTGGCGGCCAAAAAGCAAATTGGTGAATATCAGACTGCCAATGCAGACTACCGCAATTGTTTGAGCGCACAAATCGAAAGCCTCGTTGCCGAAATTCCAACACTGGAAGACAAACAGCAAGCAAAGGCAGCAACAGCACAGCACCAGGCGCTGGTAGATACCTACAATCAGGCAGTGAGTGCGGAAGAAAATGTAGCCAACCAATTTAACAGCCAAATTGGCGCTTACAAAAAAGCCAACCCTTAATTGGCTGGTATTACGACCTGTGTACGTCAAACTAGTGTATACAGGCCGTAATACGAAAGCAGCGCGAGCCTTCCAAGCCTTATTACCCATCTCGACACATTCTTTCTGAAACTTTTTTCCTGTTTGCTGGCCAAAATATTCCAACAACCCAGTTTCCATTAAAAAACACGGAAGAACAAACCATGTTAAAACCTGTCGCCATCGTGTTCATGGCTTTTTTACCTGCCTTTGTGTCTGCCCAGCCAGAGCTAAAAGGATCTCCCGACGAATTGCGAAACTTTCTGTATCCCAGTGAAAAAACCGTCATGCTGTTCGCTCATGCAGAAGAAAAAGCCTATACCGATACGGCCATTATCAGCCTGGTGATCACCACCGACGAAAAACAACTCTCACAATCCATTGCTGCCAACCAGCAACTACGCACTGAGATTATCAAAAAGTTGGTAGCCTCTGGAATCGACGCTAAAGCGATTAACAATTCAAAATTTTCTTCATCACCTGAATACGGCTGGTTTGGTAAAAAGCCGTCGAGTTACAAGGTGATCAATCGAGTCTCTGTTTCTATCACCGATGAAAACCAATTAAAAACCATCGCGGCTATTGCCGACGGTTCAGAAAATATTGAATTGGCTGGCACCGAATTTGAGCATTCAAAGAAATCCGAATTCAAGGAAAAAGTAAAAACCAAAGCACTGGAAGACATCAAGCGTCAAAAGAGCGTTTACGAAAAATCACTGGATTTAACTTTAACGCCCATTGGCATTCGTGACGCGGCGATTCGTCACACACCCACACGCGGCGCCATGCAACTGGAAGAAGTGATGGTTACCGCGCAAAGAAGCAGTAAAATCAGAAGTAACGACGAAAACTTTCAGCCGCAGCCAGAGTCTTCATTTGATGAAATACTTTATCAAGCCGATATTTCAGTCGAGTTTAGTATTGCTACCAAGCCGTAGCCACAATATAAAACGGCAGTGATTATCACTGCCTTTCTATGAATCTCAAAGAATACGAGAATATTTTACATCTGCTTTGGGCGTCTTAAGGTAAGCATCAAATGCCATGCAAACGCGACGAATCAGCAGACGGCCTGCATTAGAAACATTAAAGCCATCTTCGTGGCACACAATTAACCCCTCCTCTACCATGGGCTGCAAGTCAGCAAGCGCATCGGCAAAGTAACGGGTAAAGGTAATGCCGTAGGCGTGATCAAATACTGAAAACTGAAGTTCGAAATGGCAGATCAACTGGTTAATCACTGCTTGGCGGAGCTGATCATCTTCGGTGAGCGTTAGGCCTTTAAAGGTAGGTGCGCGCCCGCTGTCAATAGCCTGAGTATAGCTAGGAATATCTTTGTAATTCTGTACATAAATATTATCGATAGAGCTGATTGACGACACGCCAAAGGCAAACAGGTCACAATCACCATGGGTTGCATAGCCTTGGAAATTTCGCTGCAATTCGCCTTTGCTTTGTGCAACAGCCAAGGCATCGTCTGGTTTGGCAAAATGGTCCATACCAATATACACATAACCTGCGTTTTGCAGCGTGTTAATCGCCATTTCCAGAATACGAAGTTTTTCCTGTGGCTCTGGTAGCGCGGTGGCATCCATTTGGCGCTGGCTTTTAAACAGATGTGGCAAGTGGGCATAATTAAACAACGACAGGCGCTCTGGTGCGAGGTCAATCACCTGCTGCAAGGTCGCGTTTACTGTTTCTACCGTCTGGTGTGGCAGCCCGTAAATCAAATCCATACTCAGCGATAAAAAGCCTTCTTGCTTGGCGCGCTCAGACAGAGCCCTTACTTCTGCAACACTGTTGAACCGGTTTACCGCTTGCTGAACCTGCGGATTAAAGTCTTGCACGCCCATGCTTAATCGGTTGAAGCCAATCTCTCGCAGCACGCCCAACGTATCAGGCGTTAACCCGCCAGGATGAATTTCGATGGAATATTCGCCTTCGTCATTGTCCAACAAATGAAAATAGCGGCGGGTTGCCGCCATCAGCTCACGCTTTTCGTCGTCGCTGATATAGGTGGGGGTACCACCACCCCAATGCAGTTGATGAACCGGCCTGCTTTGGTCAATCTGAGCTGCGCGTAATTCCAGTTCTTTGATCATGGTATCAAGATACGGCCTGGCCCGGCTGCGATTAGCCGTTACTATTTTGTTGCAACCACAGTAGTAACAGATGGTGTCGCAAAACGGGATATGAAAATACAGCGACAGCGGGCGGCCACTCAAATTACTGCGTTCAATCGCCGCATCCACCTCGCGACCTGGATAGCCCTCAACAAACTGTGGTGCGGTGGGGTAAGACGTATACCTAGGCCCGGCCAAGTCGTAACGCCGAATAAGGTTCTGGTCCCAGGTAACTTTTGAGGTAGTTCTACCCGAGGTAGTTAGACCCGAGGCAACGTTGGCAAATGACATAGCAATCTAAAATCCGCGTAATTGAGTGTAGTAACAGTAGCATTGTAAGTACTCTCAATTTACGCGGTGTTGATGCGAGTCAACTAAACAGTGGGATTAGCGCGCTAGACTACTCTGGCCTGTCACTACTATTAACCCAACAATAATTGTTGCTGGGTTAATCATCGTCAACACCGTACTGCTTGACCTGCTTTTGGTAGTCAGTACAAGCGGGGGTCATGGCGTTTTCGTTGTTAATCAGTTGGTCGCAACTGAGGGTAGCCATACTGCGCATACAGGCCGCAGCCGGGGCTGCCAGTGGATGATTGGTGTGCGCAGGAAATTCCGACTGCATGTTGTCACACATGGTATTGATAGACTGTTCAATCATCGCACGCATTTGCGGAGCAACATCTTGCCCGGCAGCATTCATTTGCTGAAGGGCACATTGTTTGACCTTTTCACACATGGCTGTTGAGGCAGCTTCGAGTGTATCGGCTTGGGTGGTGGCTACACCTAACATCAGTGTGAAGGCAGCCGCCAGGGGGTAAGGCTTTAACATAGGATCGTCTCCATTGACCGTCGCCTGTGCATTCTGCACCAGTTGCATCACGGTGTGAATCGGCAAACGGGCCCACCTATGCCTTAACTCAATTTTTTGTTACCTTAGACCATTGGGCTTGTGCCCTATGAGAATAAATTGCGCGACGCTTATGCCCCAGATCTTACCCCCTAATGATTTAGAAAAACTGGCAGACAGTGCCAAAGATGCCACTGAGTTTCTCAAGGCTATGGCCAATGAAAACCGGCTGATGATTCTTTGCTCACTACTCAATGGTGAACGTTCTGTCACCGAACTCAATGAACACGTACCACTGTCGCAGTCAGCCCTGTCGCAACATTTAGCGGCATTGCGTAAAGCCGAGCTGGTTAGCACACGACGCGAAGCCCAAACAATTTATTACCAAGTGAGTAATGCCGCAGTACTGGGCGTGTTGAAGGTATTGAAAGATACTTTTTGCCCGCCATAAGCAAGCAAGCTCCCGCCATCTACACTACTCAATTACTGATGACACAGGCTTCATCAGTGCATCCACCCCACCCAAGGCAGAAAAGAAATACGCATGCTGCGCCGCGATAAAATACGCTACCCAAGGCGAACATTCCCTCTAAACTGTATATAATACGGCAGTTCAAATCGCTGACTTTCAACGGTTCTACAGCCAACGGTTCACAGTGGCCCGCAACCGCAGTAGTAAGCCATTAGCCAACAACCATAAGGTAGCGCACGGTGTCAGGCAGCCCCCAGCAACTTCAATCCCAGACCTTGGCGACAGAAACGCTAGAATCGGTTCATATCGACGGACTGATCGAAGACGCGTACCGCAATGGCGAGGTTAAACCCGAGTGGCGCTACCTGATCAATAGCCTTGAAGAATTGGGCCCTGCTGCCCTGCGCGAACGGCATGAAAAAGCCCGCCGCATTCTGCGCGATGATGGTGCAACCTATAACATTTACGATCAATCAGGTACCCAAGGCAGTAGCTGGGAACTCGACCTGGTACCCTCGGTTATTGGCAGTGAAGACTGGGCCATGATTGAAGCCGGCCTGCTGGAACGAGCCGAGCTGTTCAACCTGATGTTGCGCGACCTTTACGGCCCCCGCACCCTGCTACGCCATCGGGCCCTGCCGCCAGAAGCGTTGTTCAGCCATGCAGGTTTTCTGCGGGCTTGCCAGGGGCTGCAATTACCCGGCGAACATGAACTCATCGTACATGCGGTTGATATGGTGCGCGGCGCAGATGGCAACATGTGTGTATTGTCTGATCGTACACAAGCACCCAGTGGCGCTGGTTATGTGCTGGAAAACCGCACCGTTATGTCGCGTATTTTCCCTAGCCTGTTCCGCGACAGCCACGTACACCGCATTGCCAATTACTACCAACGCCTGCGCCTCAAGTTAATGTCGCTGGCACCGTCAAGTGATATCCCACGTATTGTGGTACTCACCCCCGGCGCCCATAACGAAACCTATTTCGAACATGCTCATCTGGCCAACTATCTGGGTTACCCATTGGTACAAAGCGGCGACCTGGTAGTACGCAATGGCTATGTGTGGATGAAATCCCTCAGTGGTTTAAGCCGCGTTGATGTGATTCTACGCCGGGTCGACGATCTCTTTTGCGACCCGGTGGAGCTGCGCAGCGATTCCCACCTGGGCATACCTGGCCTGCTCGAAGTGGTGCGGGCCAAACGCGTAGCCATCGCCAACCCGCTTGGCTCTGGTGTGTTGGAAAACCCGATTTTATTAAAATACCTGCCCGATATTGCCAAAACCCTGCTAGGCCGCGAGCCGCGCATGGCATCCATCAAAACCTACTGGGCGGCTGACGACAAAGACTTTGCCTACATCAACCGCCATTTTGACCAACTGATCATCAAGCCCATATACCGCAGCGTTAACCAGCCCAGCGTATGGCCGGAACTGCTTACCCAGCAGGCCCGCGACGATCTCAAAGCCCGGATCAAGCAAGACCGCTTTCAGTTCGTGGCGCAGGAACGCGTTGAGAAGAGCCATATTCCGTCGTTTACCGGCACACACCTCGAACCGCGCCCCACTATTTTGCGCAGTTTTGCGGTAGCGTCGGAAGGCTCATATACCGTGATGCCCGGCGGCCTCACCCGTATTGGTCTGCGGCCGCAGGAACAATTCATCAGCATGCAGTCTGGATGCCCCAGTAAAGACACCTGGGTAACCGCCACCGAACCGGAACGTGCTGCCGATATAGACCCCGGCCTCGACCCCACTCGCACCGGCTCCGACAGCCAGCTGATCAGCCTGCCCAGCCGCGTGATTGAAAACCTGTATTGGATGGGACGCTATGCTGAGCGGGCCGAAGCCTCGCTGCGCATCTTGCGTACCGTGTTTATGCTACTTAACGGTGAAGAAGCCATCAGTTTGCAGTCGCGTCGTATCCTGTTTAGTGCCGTGACGGAAATTACCGCTACCGGCCCCGGTTTTCTGGAAGCCAGCGACGAACTACTGATGAAGCCGGAAGAAGAGCTGATGCACATTATTGCCGATGGCAGTCGGCTGGGTAGCGTGCGCTCTACGCTGAATTCCCTGCTCTACTGCGCCGACGAAGCCAAAGAACTATTGTCATCGGATACCTTGCGGGTGACCAACGACCTGCGCGATGCTCTCGACAACCTTTCTACCGCGTTGGCCAATGGCCTTGCCTCAGCCCCAGAAGAAGCGCTTGATCCACTGGTAACCTCATTGATTGCGCTCTCAGGTTTGATGCAGGAAAGCATGGTGCGCGACATAGGCTGGCGGTTTATGGAACTAGGCCGCCGCGTTGAACGGGCCATGCAGATTATCGCCACCATCAAAACCCTGATCACACCGGTAACCCAGGGTAGCAGCCAAATGACGGTGCTTACCGCCATGCTGACCTCGATGGAAGTATTGATTACCTATCGACGCCGCCATCGCGCTCGTTTGAGTATCGACTTGGGGCTGGAACTGGTGATGCTCGACGCCAGTAACCCGCGCTCGCTCTTGTTTCAGTTTGAACAGTTGCAACAGCATTTTTCCAAACTGCCAGCCCGACAAGATCGCGGCCTGCAATTGGACGAAGAAGAGCGTGCTCTGCTTGAGGCCATAACCAGCCTGCGCCTGTCACGTCTGAGCAGCCTGCTGGAAACCCAAGGCAGCGAGCGCGAAGAACTCAAAACCCTGATGGAAAAGCTCGAAACCTTGCTATCGGCATTTAACAATATTGTCAGCGACAAGCATTTTGACCACCGTATTGACCCGCAGCAGCTGGTTACTACGTTTTGGGGCGATTAATGGGGCCTACCTACACCATGCGTTTTAGAATCCGACATATCACCACCTACCAGTACGCCAACCGGGTAACCCATTGCTACAACCTGGCCAACCTGATGCCACGTACCACTGGCCGCCAACAATGCCTGTCTAACCGCATCAGCATTACCCCGTTTACCGCCGTGACCAACCAACGCACCGACTACTTTGGCAACGTGGCCTACCACTTTGAAATTCAGAAACCTCACAAGCGCCTGACAATCACCGCTGAAAGCGAAGTAGATATGCAGGAAAGCAGCCCCAGCATGACACTGGCACTGGGCATCACCTACCGCGAGGCACTGGAACAGTTGGCCCGTGGTGAGAACATGGATGTGCTGGAAGCCCGCGAATTTACCCTCAACTCACCCATGGTAAGGGTTACCGATGCCATTAAAACCTACGCCCAAACCTCGTTTGCACCAGAGCGCGCCCTCGACGACTGCGTGCGCGAACTGACCGAGCGCATCTTTACCGACTTCAAATACGACCCCGGTTTCACCACCGTCGCAACTCCTCTAAACGATGTGCTTGAACACAAACGTGGCGTATGCCAGGACTTTGCCCACTTGCAAGTTGCTTGCCTGCGCGCCATGGGTATTCCCGCCCAATATGTATCCGGCTATATAGAAACCCTACCACCACCCGGCCAGGAGAAACTCACCGGTGTCGATGCCACCCATGCCTGGATTGCTTACTACTCGCCAGAACAAGGCTGGATAGAATACGATCCCACGAATAATACCCTTGCGGGTATACAGCATATTGTGACGGCGCTCGGTCGTGACTATTATGATGTAACCCCGGTAAAGGGTGTGATCTTTGGTGGCGGCAGCGCACCTACATTAAAAGTGTCGGTAGATGTAGCACGACTTTGAGCGCCTAGGATAACCGAGGCTAAACAACAGGGAGCACATGGCATGATCAAAGCGACTACCCGCTTGGTTATCGCAGTACTGTTCAGCATAAGTAGTTTAACACTTCACGCTAATACCACACTCAGAGTCGCTCTGGGCGAAACTGACTACCGGCCCTTCTATTATTACGACCGCACCGCGCAGCGCTGGCAAGGCGTATCGATTGATGTTTGCCAAACCCTGGCCAGCCAATTGGGCTACGACCTGGAATTTGTCAAAATGCCCTTTTCACGGGTACTAGCCAACCTTGAAAGCGGCCAGGCAGACATGGCCTGCACCCTGTTTAACACGCGCTCGCGCTCGCCCAGCGTGGTCTACACCAGCGTACCCCATGTATTTGAAGACATTTATTTGGTTGCATTGGCCGACAACCCTATTCTGCAAGAAACCGAACTTGATACCATTAAACAAAACTATCGTATTGGCGGTGTGCGCGGCTATTACTACGGCGACGCGTTGCTTGATGCCCCATCCTTTAGAAAAATAGAAGCCGACAACGACCAACACTTGGCCAAACTACTGGTGGCAGAGCGGGTAGATGCCGTACTCAGCAACCTGGAAACGTTACGCTACTACACACGGGATATCTTGCCTGCCAACGCCACCGCGCATTTTGCTAATCCGGTTTATCACGGCCCCATCTATATGGCATTTTCACGCAACCACCCCAAGGCATCGGCACTGGCGTCAGCCTTTACCAAAGCGTTGGTGGCTTACCAGCACACACAGGCTTACGGAACATTACTGCAGACTTACCACCTCAACCCTCCAGAATTTGACCAATAAAGTGGCGCAATAACATACCGATATATACACTGTAAACAGGAGGAACACCCAACATACAGCCGTTATGCGCAGCTGCCGCAACGCGGCGCACACGCGATTCCACTATCAGCACAGTTTTAGCCTACGTTCGCAAGCCAACACTACACTATAAGGCACATTATGAACTGGTATAACGACCTCACCATCCGCTGGAAAATCTCGATTCCGATCAGCATTTTATTAGCCGCTTATGTCGTTAGCTTTGGGCTTAACTACCACTCGCAAAACCGTATTAACGAAGATGCCAAAGTCATCTCTGAGCAACTCGTACGCCAGCTTACACTGATACTCGAAGCTGACCGAGATTTACACCAGGCGTGGATTGCCGAGCAAAGCATGGTGCACGAGGCGGTAACACCAAACTTGCAAGCCGAACGCCAAGACAACATGGACCAGGCACTGGAGCGCGCCGAAAAAGCCATCACCATGGAAGGCGGAGACACCAGTATCATCATTAATGCATTAGCCAAATGGCGCCGCGTTAGCAACGACGTTATCGCGGTAAAAAGTGCCGACGATACCATTCAAGCTATTGCCCTTAATCGTACCGATAGCAAACAAGCCTTCGACGCTGCACGCGATATACTCGATACAAAATCAGAACAATACCGGCAAGATGTACAAAAGGTCACGAAAACACTTGAAGCCGATATCGCTGCCGGGCGCAGCATTGACTTTACCCTCGCCGGTATCATGATCATCACCCTTGCCCTGTCGCTGCTGTTTTTACCCGGCACTATCGCTAAACCGATTATTATTATCCGCCAACGCCTGAACGCTATTGCCAACGGTGACGGCGATCTGCGCCCACGCCTTAACCTCACCCGCAAAGACGAACTGGGCCAACTGGCCAACCATTTCGACCAGTTTATGGCCAAGCTACAATCTATTGTTACCAACATTAAGTACTGCACCGAGCAACTGGATACATCGGCCAAAAGTATGTCGACAGAAACCAGCAACGCGCAACAACTCACCAACCGCCAAAGTAAAACCCTGCAAGAAGCCGTAAGCTCTATCGAAGAAATCACCCATGCCATTCACGAAGTGGCCACCAACACCTCAAACACGGCAGAACAAACCAGCGAAGCTGACCGCATCAGTGCTACCAGCAGTACCGAACTCGAAAAAGCCACTGAGATACTCAATAGGCTGGAACGCGAACTCACCAGTGCCGCCGGTATGATCAATGCGTTGGAGAATCAGGCCAACAATGCCACCACGGTGCTCGACGTCATCAGGGCCATTGCCGAGCAAACCAACCTGCTGGCGTTAAATGCGGCCATTGAAGCTGCCCGCGCTGGCGAACAGGGCCGGGGTTTCGCTGTGGTGGCCGACGAAGTACGCACACTGGCAAGTCGCACACAAGACTCAACCCGTGAAATTCAAGTCACTCTGGAAAACCTGCAAAGCGAAGTAAAGCGTGCGGTACAAGCCATTACCCAAAACGCAGCCACGGCTAAAGAAGCAGTGGAGGCATCGGCAACGGCAGGGCAAGGCTTCCAGCTGATATCCCACAGTATTTCCAACATTACCCAAATGTCGCTGCAGATTGCGGCGGCGGCAGAAGAACAAAGCCAGGTAATACAGGGCATTAATAGTAACTTTAATCAGATTCAAAGCCAGGCTGCAGACAGTAATGAATCATCTAAACGCAGCGTCGCCGCTGGCAGTAACATGCTGCAACTGGTCCGCCAGCTTACCGACAACGTGAATAACTTTAAGATATAGAACCTGCTAACGATCATTTAATAACGGTGAGCCATGGCTCACCGGCGCCACAGTTGATAATCTTCCCTTAGCCGGTAAAATTCCCTGCCCCAACCGTCATACCACCTTAAGTGGTATTTCACGTGTACAGCCAATCAAACAGTGAGTTGCATGAATATTCGCACCCTTTTATCTGACCGAGTCCAATCTGCCATGCTGGCAGCGGGCATTCCTGCCGAGTACGGCCCGCACGTTGCTCCCAGTAAAAAAGCTGGTTTTGGCGACTATCAGGCCAATGGTGCCATGGCAGCCGCAAAGGCGATGAAAACCAACCCACGCAATTTGGCGCAAACCATCGTAGATAACCTGCAACTCGACGACATTGCCAGCCAGATCGACATAGCCGGGCCCGGCTTTATCAATATTCATGTAAGCCCCGCCTGGCTGGCCACAGCGCTGCAACAGCAGCAAACCAGCCAAGCCTTTGGCCTGCGTACCCACACCCCCGAAACTGTGGTGGTAGATTATTCATCGCCGAACCTCGCCAAAGAAATGCACGTGGGCCACCTGCGTTCCACGATTATTGGTGACGCTATCGTGCGCGCGCTGGAATTTACCGGTAATACCGTCGTGCGCCAAAACCACGTGGGCGACTGGGGCACCCAGTTTGGAATGCTGATTGCCGAGCTGGAACAGCAGCTCACCAGTGGCGAAGAAGCCACCTTCGCCCTGCAAGACCTGGAAGGCTTTTATCAGCAATCGAAAAAACACTTTGATGAAGACGAAGCGTTTGCCAACAAAGCGCGTGACTATGTGGTAAAACTGCAATCAGGTGATGCCAACATTCTTAACCTGTGGCAAAAATTTCGTGATATTTCGCTGCAACACAGCGAAGAGATTTATCAAAAACTGAATATTTCACTCAGCCGCAACGACGTGCGTGGCGAAAGCGCCTACAACGACGACCTCGCCGTGCTGATAGACGAACTCAAACAACAAAAGCTGGCGGTAGAAGACCAAGGCGCACTGGTGGTGTTTCTCGACGAACTCGCCGACAAAGAAGGCAACCCCAGCCCAGTGATTGTGCAAAAGCAAGGCGGTGGCTTTCTCTACGCCACCACCGACTTGGCCGCACTGCGCTATCGCGTAAACCAGCTGCACGCTAACCGCATTATGTATTTTATTGACGCGCGCCAATCGCTGCATATGCAGCAGGTATTTACCCTGGCCCGCAAAGCTGGCTTTGTTAGCCCGCAGGTACAGCTGGAACATCACGGCTTTGGCACCATGAACGGAGAAGACGGTAAGCCGTTTAAAACCCGCAGTGGCGGCACCGTAAAACTGGCTGCCCTGCTCGACGAAGCCATTGAGCGCGCCGCCAAACTGGTTGCTGAAAAGAATCCCGACCTCACCAGCAATGAACAAGCCGATATTGCCCGCAAGGTAGGTATTGGTGCAGTGAAATACGCGGATCTCTCCAAAACCCGCAGTAATGACTACATCTTCAGCTGGGACGCTATGCTCAGCTTCGAAGGCAATACCGCGCCTTACCTGCAATACGCCTACACCCGTATTCGCAGTATTTTCCGCCGCGCGGGTATTGATCCCAATACATTAACCGATAGCCTGCAACTGCAAACCGAGCAGGAAATCGCGTTGGCGTTAAAGCTGCTGCAATTTGCCGAAGCCATTGATCAGGTTACCCGCGACGCGTTCCCGCATGTGCTGTGTAGCTATTTGTACGACCTCGCCAGCCTATTTATGAGTTTTTACGAGGCGTGCCCCATCCTCAAAGACGACGTAGCCGAAAACGTACGCAACAGCCGCTTACAGCTCAGCGATGCGACGGCTACCGTACTGGCAGCCGGTCTGAATCTGCTGGGTATTGAAGTGATGGAAAAAATGTAACGGCGTCCAACCGCCACCCATAAAAAAAGCCCTCATCGTGAGGGCTTTTTTTATGGGTTATTGTCAGACTGTTAAGCAGCCAAACCCGGTTTCCGGTGGGGCCTTCTATGTAGGCGAGCTATCTCACTCACCACTGACTAAAGAACTGGCCAACCATCTCCCAAACATTAACCCTCCCGTCTTACCCGTGTCGGGTTGTGCAGCTTACTCTTGATAGCCAAGCATCTCCGAAAGCTCCTTCGCCGCCGCCTTCACCGCTAGAGCCATCGCGGGTACCAGCTCTGGTCGCAATCTTTGTGCCGGTGCAGTTATACCGATACTGCCAAGGACACTACCGTCACCTCGATACACGACTGCCGCAACGCCTGCAGCGTCGACTTGTTCATTGCGGTAATACGCAAAGCCCTGCTCACGAACGTTGGTGATTATGTCAGCCATCTCCTCGGGAGTCGGCGGAGGCAGGCCGCTGAGTGGACCCAGTCCGGTTTGTTGCATGGCAATTTCAGCTTCTGTGGCCGGGAGTGCGGCCAGAATGGATTGACCCAGCGAGCCCCAGCTGAGCGAGATTTCCGTGAACGGCTCTATCACAAAGCGCAGGGGATGCGGTGTTGGTAGCGTCTCCATCACCACAGCGATAGACCTGGCAGGTTTGTAAACGCAGAGTGAACAGGTTTCTTCCCACTCGCTCCACAATCGTCGGAGTATTGGCCGAGCAAGCGTACCGGCATCCACGCGCCCTAATACGAGCGACGCTATTCTGATGAACTCGCTGCCGATAGCATATGCCTGCCCCTCCGAGCGTTCGACCAATCCTGCATGAAGGAATGGCTGCAGGATACGATGAACAGTGCTGGGTGGAAGCGAAGCCCTTGAGGCGAGACTAGTCAACGTGAACGTGCTGTCACTTTCAGCAATGAGCTTTAGCAGAGTGATGGAGCGCATACCTGAGCCGCGATCTTTTTCTTCACTCATGCGATTCTCTCTTTGTAAAAAATAATATGAACGGCAAACAGACAATTTCCGCAGAGGGCGAACCCATCAATGATCGGCGCAACAACTAATGCATTGGGCGTATTGCGCTGGGCGTAGCTGAATTGCACCAGACCTAGTTCAGTGAGCGATTATACATAGCATGCAGTGTAGTTGACATGCGCCAACGGGGGTTCTTCCAACGTTTGGAGTTTTTCGTAGGTGGTACCGATGGACTGCGAGACAACACGGTAGATGCGCTCAGGACTTGCCCCCGTATCAGAGAAGCAGTCTCTTTCTGAATGCTATTCGGCGAATAAACTTTTAGGTCTGCGCGGCCCAATCCGTTGCGGCGATTCCTGCTAGTACTGCAATCTCCTTATTATCCGAGCCGATTGCGATCTGCGAACGCGCAAAGGATGCTCAATCCCCGCGTTGGAAAGCGATTAAATGTCCGCCAGCATCCAGCACCGCTACGCTGAGTGTTTTGAAGCCTGCCTGTTCGCCTTTGGCGAAAGCACCTTCGATAATGGCATTTGCTTTTTGGAGTGTGATTCCGCTCATTGGCTTT
>JBNKFV010000014.1:0-53055 GCA_050289485.1 Cellvibrionaceae bacterium | reverse complement strand
CCGTGCAGGCGCAACCGAACCCAGTTCGATTCACTCGCTACTTCCCTGTAGCTCGCCCTTCGGGCAGCTAAGCTGTGAATCGCGGCTTTCCTGCCGCGCTTTCCGCCTCTGGGCACCACTTAATTTTAAAGCCTCGGTTAACGCCGGGGCTTTTTCGTTCATCTAGTATAGGATACGAATCTAATCAGCGGCCCCATAACAACCCAGTAACGAGTGATAACACCTTTCAGTAGTAAGCTCCCTGAAATGACTTATCACTTTGATACAAAGCCAAGCGCTCTGATATAACCGGAATTTCCCAATCAAGTTTTTTGGCTTTTTTGAGAGCTTTCTTTTGCAAGGACGCAGCTTTCTTAAAGTCACCCATGGCAGCGTACGCGGCAGCTTTGGTTTCCAGTATTCTCACCTCGTCGTAATAATCGCCGGGGTCGGTATCAAGCATGGCCAATGCTTCTTCCGGGTTGAGGTATTCAGGGAAGGCCGAGGTAGACAATTCCCAAGCCAAATAGAGCTTTGCCGGAAAGTCGCCATTAAGTGCTGCGTTTTTTAACCAGCCAACAGAGGCTTGCACTGCCTCTTTTTCTGCACTGTCGTTCGGTGAAAAACTGCTTTCACCCAAATAACGCTGGGCAGGTGAGTAGCCAGACAAAGCCGCAGCGTTAATCCACTTGTAGCCAGACTCAACATCTACCTCGCAGCCTTGGCCAATCAACATGTTTCTCCCCAACGTAAACTGTGCATGGGGCAAACCACCTTCTGCTGCCTTTAGATACCACTCATTTGCTTTTTGATGCTCCAGACTTATATCATCGCTCAGATAACGTTTAAAACGCCGATAAGCGTTCATGTGGTTTGCCAGCGAATACTGAGCGACGACATCACCCCCATCGGCTTTTTTCTGCAAATCACTCAGGTTTCTACGAATAGGTCTTTCGTTAACTTTTTGATCACCTGCAATGGCATAAGTAATCGCTATTCTTTCCGCATACTTAATGCCCCCTACCGGCGGTGCGTAGCGGAATTTCTTCGCAGCTATTACTGACTCTCTCGTAAAATGCTTACCCGTTGAAGAAATCGGTATAATGTCTCGAACATATCCTTCTGGTGAAATCGTATATTCGAGAAGCGTAAACCCCATGGTTCCCGCCTGTAGCTCAAACTTGGGATAGCGAGGAGGTTCGCGTTTAATAGGTTGAACTTCTGGCGGGCAGTCTTCATCAGCCAGTGGCTTTGGCAAGACCCTGCTGCGAACAATAGCAATATTATAGTCTTTGTCTAACGCCCCGACGCTTTGTTTCGCCCGTACTTTTTCTTCTTCTGTGAAGCGACTCCAAATGGTATTTATGACTTTTGAAAACTGTTCATCGTTAAGGCCTTCATTCGCGATACTCATCAGGGCATAAGCTTTAATTGGATCAACATCTACCGACTCTCCGCGATAATACATTACCCCTAAATTAAACAACGACGACCGATCACCAATCGCAGCGAGCGCTTCGAAAGCCTCCATCGCTTCCGGAAAGCGTTTGTCTTGATACAACTGCATCGCCGTATAAAAACCGGCCTGCGCCAGCAGCGAGAAGCTCAAGAGTACCCAACCGCACAACAGACGAATGAGGGCCTTGTTTATATTTTTCACCTGTATTTCCTATGCTGTTTTTAGTTCCTTGTCGTGTTCAGGCCATCCAGCCTGACTGCACGATTTTAGTGAATAACACAAATTGCTCAATATTAAATCACCAAACTAACTAAGATAGCGAACTCGACGCTCACAGTGAATTAAAACACCGTTGCAACATAGAGAGGATCTACTACAAGAAATCTGGCATTTTGAAGTTTTTCAAGATAACGAAACTATATGAACTGTACAAAAGGCCTCTCAGTACCTGAAAGATAGCCGCGGGGCGGTAGTTAACTTTGGTAGTGTCAGCGGCAAGGTGGTGCAGTTTGGCCGCTATATGTACGCGCTATCGAAGGCCTGCAACCTGCATATGACGCGCTTGCAAGCCGCACAGCTGGCTGAACATGGGATACGGGTTAACTGCGTATCACCCGGCTGGACCTGGAGTGACCCTATCGCCATGTGCGTCAACGGTGATCGCGCCAAAGCGGATGAGGCAGGTGCGCTGATGCATCCACAGGGCAAAATAGGCGATCAGCTTGATGTGGCGAACGCCTGTTTGTTTTTGTGCTCCGACGCCGCCAAGCATATTACTGGTATTGATCTGCCGGTTGACGGTGGCTATATGACTCTGGGGCCAGAGCAGCAAACCGGTTCACTCGACTGGCTCTCTGCAGGGGCTTGATCCCAGCTATCGCCCACCTATTTTTATGCAAAGCAACGCTGCCAAGCTGGCAGCGTGTTTGATCAATAGCCACAATGTCGCCAAAATCAACACGAAGATCGCTGCCGTAGAAAGATTTGCCATTCTGTAAGTAACGTATGCAACAAGTTGTTAACCTGACATAGCATTCAACATTACTATTATTACTTAATGATATTACGGGCTACCCCGTATCCACCTGGAAAAAGAGCCTATGCATGCCTCAGTCGCCGATTCTGCTTGCACGCCAGCCAATTTTTGATCGTGAACTTCAAGTTTACGGCTACGAGCTGCTGTACCGATCAGCTCAAGAAGCCGGGGAACCGCTCGCCGACGGAGAACAGGCAACCTCACAGGTATTGCTTAATGCATTTACCGAACTCGCCATTAACGACGTAGTCGGTGAGAAAGTTGCCTTTGTTAATTTTACCCAACAGCTGCTAGGTACTGAGTTACCCTTTACACCACAGCGCTTAGTGGTGGAAGTACTGGAAAACCAGGTAATTGATCAGGCACTGCTGGACAACCTGGCACGCCTGAAAAGAGCCGGATTCACTATCGCGCTGGACGACTTTGTGCTCACCGCCGATACAGCGGTACTGGTGCTCTATGCAGACATCATCAAGCTAGACGTACTTGAACTCACAGAGGCCCAGTTGCAACAGCATGTAAAGCAGCTGCAACCCCATGCGCGATTACTTGCAGAGAAAATTGAAACCCATGAGCAACTTGAGCACTGTAAAGCACTCGGCTTTTCCCTGTTTCAGGGGTATTTTTTATCACGCCCCGATCTCATCAAAGGCAAAAAAACGGTAGAAAATCGCACTACCGTTATGGCCTTACTGGCCGAGCTGTATCGTTCAGATATCTCGATCGATACGCTGGAGCAGGTTATCAGCCGCGACCCAGTACTCAGTTACAAGCTGCTACGACTGATTAATTCTGCGGCCTACCGCTTTGCCCAAGAGATTTCATCATTGCGGCAAGCCATTATGTTGCTGGGTATTAATCAGATTCGAGGCTGGGCCAGCCTGATAGCACTGAACAAGCTAGAGGACAAACCAAAAGAATTAATCGTTACCACCCTGACCCGCGCAAAATTATGTCAGCAGCTGGGCAATCTCATTCAGCCAGACGTCACACCCGAAAGCTACTTCACCCTGGGCTTGCTATCTACCGTCGATGCATTCCTCGACCAACCCTTGCACGATATCGTCGACAAGCTGCCTCTCAGTAAAGATCTAAAAGCCGCACTGACTCACCACGACGGAAAAATGGGGTTGATACTTTCAACCATTAAGCAATACGAGCAAGGAAACTGGGCAGAGATCGATTGGGCAACGTTAAAACAGGGCGGCTTGGGCGCCTTGACAACAACTGAGCAGTACCTGGAAGCGCTTAACTGGGTTCGGAAAATGGAGTCTCTTTATTAATCCGAGGGGCTCTCACCCCTCTATATACAGGGACACAGGTGATGCCCCCAATGATCAACACACTTTAGCCATTGCCAACATCGCGTCTAACAACACATCGCAACCCGCTGTGAGATGTTCACTGGCAGCCTCTTCGGCTTCGTTATGAGAGAGGCCATCTTTGCAGGGTACAAAAATCATCGATGCCGGCACCACTCGCGACACATAAACTGAGTCGTGACCTGCGCCCGAGAACAACGTTTTGTAACTATGCCCCAGCGCTTTGACCGATGATTCCACGGCACTAACGCAGTCTTTATCAAACAGCACCGCAGGTGATTTCCATTCATCCCGAATTTCGCTACCCAGTTTAAAGTGATCGGTATGCTTGGCGACGATCTCACGAAAACGTTGATCCATGGTATCGAGCATTGCTTGATCCGGGTGGCGAAGGTCTACGGCAAGGATCAGCTTTTCCGGCACCGTGTTACGAGCACCAGGCTCTGCTTTAATATCGCCAAAGGTCACGCGCGACCAGGGCGCGTATTCGGCAGCTAAGGCATACAAGTCATTCACAATAGCAGCCAGGCCCATAAACGGGTCTTGTCGGATTTCCATAGGGCTGGGGCCTGCGTGGCAGGGCTTGCCGATCAGCGTGAGGTCGTACCAGTTCATGCCCTGTACGCCAGATACCACGCCTATCGTCAGTGCTTCTGCCTCAAGAATCGGGCCTTGCTCAATATGTGCTTCAAAGGCAGCTTTAACGGGCTTGGCTTTACATTCTTCCTCGCCCAGATAGCCGATGCGAATGAGCTCATCTTTGATGGTTTTGCCTTCTTTGTCGCTGCAGCTGTGGCCGTAGTCCAGGTCGAACTCGCCACCCCATACGCCAGAACCTATCATCGCTGGACTAAAGCGGGCACCTTCTTCATTGGTCCAAACCACGGTTTCGATAGCGCATTCGGTGCGAATGTTGTTGTCATTGAGGGTGCGAATCACTTCCAGACCAGCCAGAACACCGTACACGCCGTCATATTTGCCACCGGTTGGTTGCGTATCGAGGTGGCTGCCAGTGATTACTGGGGGCAGGTGGGGGTTAGCGCCTTCGCGACGTGCAAAAATATTACCCATAGTATCAACCTTTATGCTGCATCCAGCTTCTTTACACCACTGGATAAACAGGTCTCTACCACGCTTGTCTTCGTCCGTTAAGGCTTGGCGATTGCAACCACCTTTAGGCGTAGCACCAATTTTAGCCATCTCCATAAGGCTATCCCAAAGGCGCTGCTGATTTGTGCTAAGCGTCGATGATAAAGACATAGTAATTCCTGCTGATTATGCATTGCGGTTTAACAAACCCTAAACGATAAGAGGCTTTGCACTGTAAAGGCATTCCCCGATAAGGGTACTGCTTGTGGTTCAACTTGGCTAAAGCAGCGATTGCCAGCCAAGAGCATCACTGATTTGACGTGATCTCGAAAAAGTGGGTGAGCGGGTCTACATCGGAGTCAATGGGCACCATGGAGATAGCTTCCAAAAATAACGAAAACAATTCTGCTTGGGTCGAAATATTCAGTTTGGTATGAAAGCGTTTGTTATAAACCTTTACGGTGTCGATAGTGATATCCAGCAAGCGGGCAATCGATTTATTCGAGTGCCCCTTTAACGTGAGCTGCACCACTTCGCGTTCGCGCTGGCTGAGATGATCTTTGCCAAAATTGTTAAACGCTCTATCAAGCGGCGCTCCCATCAGCCATTTTGTTTCTGTGGCATTACCATTGCGGATGCCCATGGTTTCTTCATGTTTTTGGCAAACGGTCGACAGCAGTGGCAGGATCGTTTGCAGCTTGGCGATATCGGCATTCTTAATTTTAGGGCTATTACGGTTGCCCAGTGAAATAGTTAAGCCGGCTTCATTACCGATGTTAATAAAAATACAGGTCTCGTCGGACAGCTCTGTCTCGGAATAATAACTTTTATAATATTCACTTTCGGTAAAATTATCGGGGGCTAAATCAACTATTCGATAAATACCATCAGGGGCTTGGTTGAGATATAGGGAATAGAGCGGGTCAAGCAAATAGGCACCGTCAAAATAAGGTCGCAGTACCTTGCCAGAGACCTCTGGTGGCAAGTTATCAAATACATGAATGGGACGCTGATCGTGCGAGAAAGCCACGATGAAAGAGGTTTCATAGCCAGA
Organism: Cellvibrionaceae bacterium; assembly: GCA_050289485.1. Lineage (GTDB taxonomy): Bacteria > Pseudomonadota > Gammaproteobacteria > Pseudomonadales > Cellvibrionaceae > JBNKFV01. Next base: position 47,116 of record JBNKFV010000014.1, on the reverse strand, counting down.
GATAGACTGACACAGCGTTGCCAACTGCATTGCCATGGCCTGATTGCCGATAGACGATATCAGCAACGCCAGATCTTTCGCCCACTCTTCACTGTTAAAAAAACGCCTAGGCAAGGCCACCCCCTCTTTCAAAAGCCCACCGTAGTGGTTTCGGCCTCATTATAGCTGCCATCCCCCCGCATAGAAATGCCAACCCAACACTGACTGTCCCCCCATGGGGGAATAGGTAGTGCACGACGCCTCTGGTTTGATACAGGCTGTAGTTTGGCTCTCTATAACTCAGGACATAATTATGACTATCAATGGTGACTCTCGTTCATTGTGGGGGATGGATAAAGATCATTTTATTCACCCCTACACTGATTTCTCTTGCTTTGACAAAGAGGGTAGCCAGATTATCAGTGAAGCATCCGGCGTGCATGTGACTGATAATGAAGGTAAACGTTATTTAGACGGTATTGCAGGCCTTTGGTGTGTCAATATCGGCCATGGCCGAAAAGAAATGGCGGAAGCTATTTCGGCGCAAGTGTTAAAAATGCAGTACTACAACCCGTTTGGGCATAGTACTAACGAACCCGCAGCATTGCTGTCTGCCAAGTTGGCATCACTAGCGCCAAAGCACATTAACCACGTTTTTTATAGCGGCAGCGGTTCGGCAGCCAACGATATTGCCGCACGCTTGGCGCATTACTATTTTGAGCAAAAAGGCTTGCCCAACAAAAAGCAATTGATCGCACGCACAAATGCCTATCACGGCAGCACCTATTTTGCGGCAAGCCTCACCGGTATCGAAAGTTGTAAAATCAAATTTAATGACATCGCTCAAGATCTTATCAGCCGTTTGTCTGCCGCCAATATGTATCGTTGTCCAGAAGGAATGCACGAGGCAGCTTACTGTGATCACTTGGTTAAAGAATTTGAAGATCGCATTGCGCAGCTTGGTGCAGACAATATTGCTGCATTTTTTGCCGAACCCATTATGGGCGCGGGCGGCGTACTGGTTGCCCCGGAGGGTTACCACAAACGCATGTGGGAAGTGTGCCAAGCCAATGACATTTTATATATTGCCGATGAGGTGGTAACCGCCTTTGGTCGTCTCGGCCAATGGTTTAGTTCAGAAACCGTTTACGGGTACAAACCCGACATTATTGTAACGGCAAAAGGGATTAGCTCCGGTTACATCCCTCTGGGTGCCACGTTAATTTCTGACGACATTTATGAGGCCATTAGCAAACCTCAATGCCCTGGTGGTGCTCTGACACTAGGCTTCACTTATTCTGGTCATGCGGTTGCCTGTGCGGCAGCGCTGAAAAATATCGAAATTATCGAGCGTGAAAACCTACTTGAACATGTGCGCGAAGCAGGCCCTTATTTCCAGAAAAAAATGCAAGGCCTTCAAGACCTTTCTATCGTTGGCGATGTGCGCGGCAGCCACTTTATGCTCGGCATTGAGCTGGTTAGCGATAAAGCCTCTAAATCTTACTTTGATGCCACTATCAATGTTGCCCAGCGTGTATTCAAGCGCTGCCAACAGAAGGGGTTGGTAATTCGTCCTATCGTTAATCTTATTGTGCTTTCACCACCATTAATCTTTAGTAAAAGTGATTGCAACACTGCATTTGACATTCTTTATAGCAGCATTAAAGAAACTATTGCCGAATTAACGGTTACAGGCCTGTTGAAGTAATACTTTCAATACTGCCAGGGGCATCATTGCCCCAGGCTTTTTATTTTAAAATAGAAAAAATACCTTATGACAGAAATAGGCATAGCAAGCTTACTCCCTACCGTAGTTGTTTTAGTGTTGGCGATATTATCCAAGCGCACCATTGAGCCTTTGTTAGGTGGCGTATTACTGGGGCTGCTTATGCTCGATTCAGGCAACGTCATGAACAACTTAACCACCACGATGATTTCGGTGATGACCGATGAAACCATTGCCTGGGTTATCTTCGTGTGCGGGTTAATGGGCAGCCTTATTGCACTTCTGGTAAAAATTGGAGGAGCGGTAGAATTTGGAAAAATAGTAGCCTCGCGTATTAAAAGTGGTACGGGTGCATTATTAATGGCCTGGGGATTGGGATTAGTTATTTTTATTGATGATTACTTAAATACACTGACTATTAGCTCGTCAATGAAAAAATTAACTGACCGCTACCGTGTATCCAGAGAGATGCTGGCTTACGTGGTGGATTCAACGGCAGCACCCATTTGCGTGTTAATACCGTTATCTACATGGGCAGTTTATTTTGCTGCAGTACTGGAAGAGAGCCTCGACCTGGAACAAGGCAAAGGCTTTGTACTTTATCTGCAGGCTATTCCTTATATGTTTTACGCTTGGGCCGCGGTAATATTGGTACCACTGGTGATACTTAAGAAAGTTCCGTTGTTGGGCCCTATGAAAAAAGCCGAGATAAAAGCTCAGAACAGTCAACTCGATGACACTGACGCGTTAGATACTGAGGAACCATTTAGTAAGCGCAAAGTCACACTTAACTTTTTGCTACCCATTGTTTCATTAATATTCTTCACCTGGTATATGGATGTCGACATTTTAAAAGGTGCGATTATTGCAGTATCGATTACAATGGTTACTACTTACGCCCAAAAAACATTGTCCGCCAACGCTATTTTCGACACTATTCTGGACGGTTTTAAATCTATGCTAGCGCCGTTGGGTACGGTGGTTGCGGGTTTTATGTTGAAGGATATCAATGAACAGCTAGGCCTAACTACTTATGTTATTGAAACCATGAGACCGCTAATGTCGCCATTGCTTTTACCCGTGGTTACGTTTATCTCTATGGCATTAATCGCGTTTGCTACGGGTTCTTTCTGGGGGATTTTTGCGGTCGCAACGCCAATAGTGATGCCGCTAGCTTACAGTATGGATGCAGATATCCCTCTGGTGATAGGCGCTTTGATTTCTGCCAGCGTCTTTGGTAGTCATGCCTGCTTTTATGGCGACTCCACTGTGTTGTCCGCTCATGGTAGCGGCTGCTCGGTAATGGATCATGCCATAACGCAATTACCTTACGTGCTGCTTGCTGCGTCAGGTACATCAATAGGCTTTATTTTGCTTGCTTTATAATCTGTAAGCTCGGCCAAAATATTTTATAGAATACCGATGCGACTAAAAAATCATCGATTTCTAACTTTTTCAGTGACAACGTCTAACAAGCAAACAGCGCCCACTTTTATTGCTCACTAAATAGACAGCATGAATGATGCGGAGACCGGCTGTTGTTGGTAGCAACTGATTTTCTGCCTTCAACAGTTTTTAGAATTGATATAAAAACCTCCACCCTATAACTTCAAACATGAACGAAAGCTGACTTATTCCCTGCACGAAAAAATAATGGCTTGCCAATTTTCGTCTATTTTTTTATGTGGTTTTTTGCGCTTGTTTTTTGTGACAAATATTTACACGTCAATCGAGCCTTCGTAATCTCCCCACCGCCAAGAGCACACAACGTGGTGTGCTCTATCTCACTATGTAAACAAGGAGAGTAGGATGAAGGCACGTAAATATTTATTATTGGGTGGTTTACTGCTGGTAGCACCCTGGGCATCTGCTGATTTGAGTTACACCAATGCAACCCTCGGCTATGTTGTCGACGGTGATATCGACGGTTCCAGTGTTGACGTAGATGGTTTGCAGTTGTCTGGCAAATTCGCCTTTAACGAGAACTTTTTTGTACTGGGTAATTTCGAGCGCCTTGAAACCGACCCAGGCAACACCGACCTAGACCGTTTCGACATTGGTGCGGGTTATCACACCCCATTGAATGACATAGTTGATATCGTTGGTAGCATTGCCTACACCGATGTAGAAGTTGGCTCTTTTGATGGCGACGGATTCACTATTACCGGTGGCTTACGCGCTATGCCAAGCAGCGTTGTAGAAGTATCCGCAGACCTGGTTTACGAAGACATCGATATCGATGGCGTTAGTGACGACAGCGATACAGGCTTTCAGGTAGAAGGTCGTTACTTCTTTTCAAACACCTTGTCTGGTGGTTTGAAATACCGTGATGTACGTGATTTGGAAACCTTGGCGATCAACGTTCGCTTCGACTTCTAAGTCTGTAGGTAAGAGGTGCGGGGCTTCCCCGCACCTCTTACTACCTCATTTCTATCACCATTCTGTCATCCCCCCCAAGTTATCTACCCCCTCTGTTAATTACTCAATAAAAACCATCGAACAACCAAAGAAAATAGACACCACAGTGCATAATGCGCGACATAACCAACAGGCCATTCTCTCAGCCATAGGCTGCGAATACGTACAAGGCTATCTTCACCCTAAGCCGATGCCTGTGGAGGAGTTTTTTACTTTTTTATCAACACAAGGCACACTCACCAGCGTATAACTATGCTTTGAGGATGCTGAGTGCATGCCGGACATTTTTCGACCCCAAGCCCGCTGGAGCACGCTGCGAACGGTTATTGCAGCACTGCTGATCAGTCTCGCCAGCATCAGCCATGCCGATGAAGTATTGGTCGCGGTGGCTGCCAACTTTACCGCCACCCTCAGCGCCCTGGCCCCCGTTTTTCAAGAGACTACCGGTCACACGCTGGTGGCCAGCTACGGCTCAACCGGCAAACTTTACGCACAAATTGAACACGGCGCGCCCTACCAGGTATTTCTGGCAGCCGATAGCGAACGACCGCAACGCGCCGAACAACAGGGGCTTGCCGTGCCGGGCAGCCGTATTACCTATGCCACCGGCCAGCTGGTGCTATGGAGCCCGAACAACAATACATTTGACCGAGGCGACCACTATTTGCAGAGCGCAGCATTTACCCGCCTTGCCATCGCCAACCCTAAAACTGCCCCCTATGGTTTAGCGGCACAACAGGCGCTTGAACATATACAGCGCTGGCAACCCCTACAAAGTAAACTGGTACGTGGCGACTCCATCGCACAAACCTTTCAGTTTGTCGCCAGTGGCAATGCCGAAGCTGGCCTGATTGCACAAGCCCAACTGATTAGCTGGCAAGGCTCCCCCGGTAGTCAGTGGCCAGTACCGCAAGACTGGTATCAACCGATAGAGCAGGAAGCGGTTCTGTTGACCGGTGCCCGTAACAGCAACGCCGCCAACGCTTTTATGATCTTTCTTAAAAGTGCACAAGCCAAACAGATCATCGCAGCCTATGGCTACGGTGTAGAGCAGGACCAATAACAAACGATGAGCATTGACTGGCAAGCCATTTGGCAGACTACCAAGCTGGCAGGGCTCACCACCGTGATCCTACTGCTGTTGGGCACGCCATTGGCGTGGTGGTTGGCGCAGTCGCGTCACTGGGCCAGCAAAGTGGTGAGCGCAATGGTTGCTCTGCCGCTGGTTCTACCACCCACTGTCCTTGGGTTTTATCTACTGCTTCTATTAGGTCCGCAGGGGCCGGTAGGCAGCGTGATGCAAAACCTCGGCCTACAAACACTGCCATTTACCTTTGCTGGCCTGGTGGTTGCCTCAGTCATCTACTCGTTGCCGTTTACCGTGCAGCCCTTACAAACCGCTTTCAGCAGCATTGGCAAACGCCCCCTCGAAGCTGCCGCCACGTTAGGGGCATCAGCCGGTGATCGCTTTTTTACCATTGCGCTGCCCATGGCCAAAACCGGCTTGATTACTGCCGCCGTACTCACTTTTGCACACACGGTGGGTGAATTTGGCGTGGTGTTGATGATTGGCGGCAACATACCGGGGGCCACGAAGGTATTGTCAGTCGCTATTTATGATCATGTAGAAACCCTGGAATACACCCAGGCACACATACTGGCGGCCGGGATGGTCACGTTTTCGTTTGTGGTACTGCTCACATTGTATATTTTGAATGGCAGCCAGCGCAGAGGTACCCATGATTGAGTGGAACTTCAAACTGCAGCGGGGCGCCTTCACCCTTGATAGCCAATTACAGGTGCCCGGCACCGGCGTTACTGCGTTGTTTGGTCCATCCGGCTCTGGCAAAACTACCCTGCTGCGCTGTATCGCTGGCCTGGAAGTTGCCAGCGGCACACTGAATGTTAATGGCGATGTCTGGCAGGATGCCCAGCAATTTACCCCCGTGCACCAGCGCCCACTTGGCTACGTGTTTCAAGAAGCCAGCCTGTTTGAACACTTAACCGTACAGCAAAACCTCAACTACGGTTTTAAGCGCCTGCCCGCAGGCCAACAGACGGTGCAGCCCAGCGATGTCATTGACTGGCTGGCATTAAATACGCTGCTAACACGCTACCCACACCAGCTTTCCGGTGGCCAGCAACAGCGCGTGGCCATTGCCCGCACCTTGTTGCGCAGCCCCAACTTATTATTAATGGACGAACCGCTTTCGGCACTGGATATGGACAGCCGCAAAGCGATTTTGCCGTACCTGGAAACCCTGCACCAAACACTCTCGATACCGGTTATCTATGTTACGCATGCCAAAGACGAAGTGGCTCGGCTGGCCGACCACCTGGTACTTGTCGATGCGGGGCAAACGCCTGCGGCAGGGCCTCTTAAAGACATGATGGCACGCTTGGATTTGCCCGGCATGCAGGGCGACGACGCCAGTGTAGTTATCGAAGCCAACATCACCCAACTGGATGACCCATGGCATTTGGCCCGCGCCAGTTTCGATGGCGGTAGCCTGTGGATACGCAACCAGCATTACCAGTTGAATGATCAACTGCGCCTACGGGTAAACGCTAACGATATAAGCGTATCCGTTACACCTCACCACGACACCAGTATCGCGAATATTCTTGCCGGTGAAATCGTTGATATTGTGCCAAGCCAACACCCGGCCAGTTGTCATATCAAAATATTGGTAGGCAACGCCTATCTGCTCGCGCAGGTAACCGAACGATCAGCCCATCAACTTAATTTAACCCGGAATATGCCCGTGTGGGCGCAAATAAAATCGGTAGCAGTGATTGATTAGCAACCTTAATACTCATGAACCGTCAGTTGAGGCCGCATCAATATTCTCGCAAGCCGCATTGAGCGCAGCATTGTGACAATACTGCCAACACCAATTTTGATAAGCAGAAAGCCATAAATGATATTACCTTGGAGAGGGTCTCGCACAAGTGCTGTTTAGAGCCGTTGTCAGTTTTCTGAAGGGGGGAGTTGCGCCAATGCCTCGCGCCGGGAATGGATCATTTCTTTGTAGGTTTGCACCATGGAGAAATCGTGGGGCTTGCCACTGACACTCAAGGCTTCGGCTTGCCGCTGCAGCTGCACAATTTCAGCCTCTAATCGTTGCCTGATCAGACATGTATTGGTGAGATTAACGCCAACATGCTGCGCTTTCATTGCTTTCATAACAAGTGCCTCGCCGTAAGGGAGAAGAAAGCCACTTTATCGATGTTGCCAAGGCGGTTAACCCGGCAATCGTGCCGGGTTAACCATACTACTGCTGAGAATAGCCGAGATATCCACCTATTACCAATGACCCAGCGCAAGTAGATGCACAGCTCCGTGCAAGCAAAGGAGCCACGCAATCTGTATAAGTGTGAAGCCGGCTAGTCAGCCAGCACTTGCTGCCAGTTGATACTGGTGTCACCGTATACATAGAAATAGGGGTTAAGGATGTCGTCCTTAGTGTTGTAACGCAGCAGATTGAAGTCGATATCCACTACCTCACCGCCAGCGGCCTCAACCACAGCCTGCGCTGCAGCGGTATCCCACTCTGAAGTCAGCGCTAAACGGGGGTAGAGATCGGCAGCCCCTTCGGCCACTAAGCACAGCTTCAGTGAGCTACCCATGTTCTTGGTGTCGACCGGACCCAGGCGGTCACTGAGCTTACTCATCAGTGCGTCAACCGCATCGGCACCATGGCTGCGGCTGGCAACCACCTCAATCGGTTGTTGCTGCTCAATACGGCTGGCAATGGTGCGCACCTGAATAGTCCGCTCTCGCCCCTGCTCGTATTTCCATGCGCCTACACCCTGGAGGCCCGCATAGGTAATACCCAGCACCGGTACATGTACCACGCCCAGTACCGGCACACCATTTTCGATCAACGCAATATTGACGGTAAACTCGCCATTGCGCTTGATAAACTCTTTGGTGCCGTCTAGGGGATCGATAATCCAGTAACGGTCCCAGCTGCTGCGTACCTTGAAGCCAGGCATACTGCCTTCTTCAGACAACACGGGAATATCTACAATGCCCGGCAGCGCGGGCGCCATAATGCGATGGGCCGCCAGATCAGCCTTGGTCACAGGGGAATCGTCGGATTTGATGTCGACATCGATGGGGGCATCCTGGTTATAAACGTCAAGAATGGCTTCACCTGCCCGACGACTGAGCTCAATGACCTGATTTAAAAGTTGCTTATCCATAGTTGCCTGTTCTATCCCCGTGCTTAGGTTTGCGAAACAAGCGATTATACGCGTACGATCGGTGGGTTCTATAACCGGCTGGCCGCATGCCACCGTGCAACTAATAGATTGGTCAACCTGGGAGTAGATCTCGTATTGAGCGATTAACCGGTATACTGCGGCAGCATAACCTCTCATTCATCACGATTTAACTCATACGCTTGCCTATGACTCAATTACCACCTGTAACTCTCGACTGGGCTAATATCGATACCGTATTGCTGGATATGGACGGCACCCTGCTCGACTTGCACTACGACAACTACTTTTGGCTCACCCATCTGCCCCAGCGCTACGCCGAGGCCCACCAGGTATCGCTGGAAAGCGCGCAGAAAACGTTGCATGCCCACATTAAAGCCCACGAGGGCACACTCAACTGGTACTGCCTAGAACACTGGTCACAAGCATTAGGCCTGGACATTCGCGCCTTGAAGGAAGAGGTAAAGCACAAAATTCGGGTTCGCCCCCATGTCACCCCGTTTTTACAACGCCTACGCGACTTGGGCAAAAAACTGGTGTTGATTACCAACGCGCACCCGCAAAGCCTGCACCTGAAACTGGAAATCACCCAAATCGACCAATACCTGGATATGGTGTTGTCGTCACATCAATTTCAACACCCCAAGGAAGCCCAGGCATTCTGGCGGGCACTGCAAGCCCACGAGCATTTCGACCCCGCCCGCACCCTGTTTATCGACGACACCGTGCGTATTCTGCGTTCGGCACAAGACTTCGGCATTGCTCATCTGCTGTGTATTCATCAGCCGGACAGCCAGCAACCCAGGGTGGTTACCGATTACCCGGCCGTTCATCATTTTGATGAGATCATGCCCTGACCGTAACGCAGTGCTACAATGCGGTCATTATTTATCGACTACCGATGGAACTATCTATTCAGAGATCAAAGCGTTTATGAGTGCCTCTTTTTCGCAACAGCTAAAAGAACATATTGAAGTGATGCAAACACTGGCGACCCTGGAGCCGCAAATTCAAGCCGTAGGCCAAGCTTGGATTACAGCCCTGCAACACGGTGGCAAAGTATTACTCATGGGTAACGGCGGCAGCGCAGCAGACGCACAACACATTGCTGCTGAACTGGTGGGCCGCTATTTAACGGAACGCCCCGGCTTACCCTCAATCGCCCTTACTACCGACACCTCCATTCTGACTGCGGTGGGTAATGACTACGGCTATAACACCGTTTTCAGCCGTCAGGTGCAGGCACTGGCGCAAGCGCAAGACGTGGTTGTAGGCTATTCCACCAGTGGCAACAGCGCCAACGTTATCGCCGCGTTTGAAGAGGCCAAAGCGAAGGGCTGTTACACCGTCGCATTAACCGGCGCCAGTGGCGGTAAAATGAAAGGCCTGGTCGACACCTGCATTTGCGTGCCTTCAAGTTTTACGCCCCGCATTCAGGAAGCACACGCCTTTATCGGCCACATGCTGTGCGACTTTGTTGATCAGGCCCTTACTCCCAGCACATGACCAACAAGCTAGTTATTCTAGATCGCGACGGAGTCATTAATCAGGACTCCGCCGATTATGTAAAAAGTGCTGCTGAGTGGATACCGCTGCCCGGCAGTATTGACGCCATTGCCCGCCTTAAACACAAAGGCTTCACCGTTGCCATTGCCACCAACCAATCCGGCATTGGCCGTGGTTATTACGACGAGACAGCCTTGGCAGAGATGCACGCGAAGCTGGGCGATTTGTTAGCCAGCCAACAAGCCAAGATCGACACCATTGCTTGGTGCCCGCATACTCCCGACGATCACTGCGACTGCCGCAAACCCAAACCTGGATTACTGCACCAGATCGAGCACACTCTCAACCTGCCATTGCAGGGTGCCTGGGTCATTGGCGACAGCCTGCGCGATTTACAGGCAGCGGTGGCCGTAGGGGCGCAACCAATACTGGTGCTCACCGGTAACGGCGAGAAAACGGCAACGCACCCGGAGTTGCCCAGCCACACCAAAGTATTCACCAATCTCACCAGTGCAGTAGATTTTCTGCTGAAAAATCATGGATAAAGTACGCATCGACAAATGGCTATGGGCCGCTCGCTTTTTTAAAACCCGCAGCCTCGCCAAGCAGGCTATCGAAGGCGGCAAAATTCATTGTGATGGTCAGCGGGTAAAACCCAGCCGCGATTTAACCCCCGGTATGGTGCTGACCATTCGCAAAGGGTGGGATGAATTTGAAGTGGTGGTGGAAGTGCTGTCAGACCAGCGCCGTGGCGCGCCAGAGGCACAAAAACTCTATCGCGAAACCGAAGCCAGTATTGCCCGCCGCGAAACCAGCGCAGCTCAACGCCGCGCCATGGGTGTGCAGCAAATTGTGCATGAAGGCCGGCCTACCAAAAAGCAACGCCGCCAGATTCACCGCTTTCGCGAACAGGATCTCGATTAACCAATCACTGTGTCAGTTAATCAGCTGATCGTTATAGGCCTTGCGCACTACCTCGTTGTCAGTGGTAGAAATCGCCACCACGCTCTTTTCTGCGTTGATATCAACCAGCGTAAGTGAACGAATCGTCACATTGAGATCGGCAATTTTTCGAGACAACGCCGCCAGCGCACCGGGGCGGTCTTCCACGCTGAGCAAAATAGTATCGTTGGTGACCACCGAATAACCACTGCCCGTTAACACGGCAAGTGACTGATCTTCATCGGCCACCACCAGATTCACGATCGCATCTTCCCCCAACTGCTGAAAATCTATATCGCGAATATCAATACCGGCATGACTCAACAACTCGGTAATATTGGTCAGCGCGTTGGCATCGCGGCATACAATACTCATCTTTTTCATTTTTCTGCCCCCTCAACCATGCTTCGCTGAATATCGGCCACAATATTGTCAACATGCCGTTTTGTTAAATAAGGCATCAACATGATATGTGAAATACCGTTGGCAGTCGCCAGTTGCCATTTTTCTTTAATGGCAGGCTTCACTTCTGGCAACACCACCGTTAATGCATTGGGGTTGCGCCAGGCTTCCACGCCAATCGCCTGTAAACTGTCCACCGTATATTGCGCCAACACCAACGAGCTTTCGATACGTTTTTTCAAACCATCAACACCCAGGCGCTTCATGGCGTACCATAAAATCAACGGTGTTATTCCGTTGCGTGAACCAGTCACTGTCGTATCCAGATTGCCGATATAAGCCACCGACCGCGCGATACGATTGACGTTATTTTTTCGCGCCAACACAATACCACAAGGTATGGGCGAACCAATAAACTTATGCCCGCTGATGGCGATACTGTCGGCACCATCAGCAAAGTCAAACGCCGGGCGCGGCTCAAGAAACGGCGCATAGCCCCCACACAAAGCTGCATCTGAATGAATATAACAACTCGGTATCGCCATCTCGTTAATAATACCGCGAATTTTTACGATATCGTCTCGGGCCTCGGTCATCGTGGTGCCAATATTGGCAAAAATAATCGGCGTAACGTCGCGATTAACCCGCAAGGTTTCTCGCAAATCTTCATAATCGATTTCACCATTCTTCTGTGAACGAATCATAATATTGCGCATGTTTAAAAAATGCAGATTTTTGCCCACACTGTAATGCGAGTCTTGCGAGTAATACACAATACCGTTGGGATACATTTCGCGCGCCAGGTAAAGGCCATACAAATTACCTTCTGTGCCGCCATTAGTCACATAACCCCACCAGTTGTCTTGCGGCGCCCGCAATAACGAGGCCCAAAATGCCACCACCTCGCGCTCGTATTTTCGACTACTTTCTTTGTTGGTACTGTCAGAAAATGGATCACCCACATTGTTTAAGGGGTAGTCCATAAACGGCTTGATCGCGTCGTAATTAAAGTCCCGCGCACTTGGATAGCCCATAGTGCGATCTGACTGCACTCGAATGTAGTCGAGAAATTCTTGCAGCTCCTGTTCTACCTGCGCCATTGAAGAAGACATAACACCGTCCCACATTTACTGTTAATCTGGCAACCAAAAACGTTTACCCAGTTTGATTGCATACTGCTGAATACCGCGCGTCTGCGTGACACTTAAAAAGATACCAACTGTGAAAACACTACCAGAATGATCAAGGGGCACACATACTTCACATAAAATGGCCACCATTTACAAAAACGTACGGCAGACTTATCGCAACCTTTTTCGATTTCTTTCAGTAACTGATTACGGTTCCATATCCAGCCTGCAAACACACACAGCATCAACCCCAGCAGCGGCTGACTGTAGCGGGTAGTCACAGCCACTACAGCACTAAATAACATATCGAAATTAGCAATAATCAACACGCTAATAATCGTAATTACCCCACCCATCAGCCAGGTAGCTTTCGTCCTCGGTAGTGACAAACTCTCAACGGCAAACGCAACAGGCACTTCCAGCATCGAGATAGACGATGTTAACGATGCAATCGTCATTAACGCAAAAAAGGCAAAGGCCACATAAATACCCACTGCCCCCATCGTGTCGAACAGGGCAGGTAATACCGTAAATATTAAACGGTCTTCAGCAATCAATTGGCCTGCCTGATCGTAAATCACCACGCCATTGTACTGCGCCACATACATAGCGGGCACAATCAATAAACCGGCTGCTACAGCAATACCGATATCAACCAGCGTTACCATACGACCGAGTGAAATAATGTTTTCTTTCTCACTCACATAGGAGCCGTAAATCAGCATAGTGCCAACGCCCAACGACAACGAGAAAAACGCCTGGCCCAGCGCATTAACAATCAGTGTAATATCCAGCACCGCAGAAAAATCGGGCACCAGATAGGCTTTAATGCCTTCACTGGCGCCATCTAATGTGAGTACGTAAACAATTAATGCCAGCAATATCACAATCAGGGTTGGCATAAGCCGGGTCGACCACTTTTCGATACCCTCTTTTACGCCACCACAAATAATTAAAATGGTGCCCACCATAAAAACAATATCGAACACCACATTACGGGTAATACTAAATTCTGTAAGCCACGCAGCTGCTTGAGGTGCGCCCACTATCGTCAACATCGGAGACAGGCAATAAGCCACCATCCACCCGGCTACAATGCCGTAAAAACTGAGAATTAAAGAAGCGGTAACAATACCGACCAAGCCGGTTAACGCGCCGACTTTCTTCTGTGCTGCATTCGTCGAAATATCCTGCAAGGCTTTCACTGCATTTGCTTTGGTATGTCGGCCAATAATCAATTCGGCCATTAGAGCCGGATACGCCAACAAAAAGGCCATCACCAAATACACCAGCAAAAATGCACCGCCACCATTGCTGGCAGCCTGGGTGGGAAAGCCCCAAATATTGCCAAGCCCCACGGCAGAACCCGAGGCGGCCATAATAAAGCCAAGCTTGGAGCTGAATTCGCCACGCACTGCACCCATACTATTTACCTTGCTATGTCATCGTTATTTTTTATTGTTTGCGGAAAAAAAGGGCGCCTCACGACGCCCAATCAATGGGAACTACTAAAAACTATAGCTGGCTTTCAGATAGTACGAGGCTCCATTAAAGCCATAGGGCACCGCACGTAAGGGATAACGCAACGCATTACCAGTGATAATGCTCAGCACTTCGTTGTCTGAAAGTTCATCGGGGGTTTGATCAAAAATATTGTTGCCGCCCACTGAGACCGTCAGGTTTTGGCTCACGTCGTAGCTGATATCCACATCCACCAAAAAGGCAGACTCCACCACACTGGTGGCTGGCGTACCGGGAATGGGAATATGGTTTTGCGCAAAGTAATCCACTTCGGTTTCACCGAAGTAATTAATGCGCGTTAATGCTGCCAGACGATCTTTGTTCCAGTTCAACGTTAACGTTGCTCGTTCACCAGGCTGCCCCCCTTCCATAAACGAACGTGATACCGAACTGAAGGCGACCTCCGGTGAAATACCCGCGGGTGCATTCACATTATCGACACTGGTGTCGTTGATATTACCCGCCAAGGTGATGTTCATATCACCGCCCGCAAGGGCTGTATCGTAGGTGATAATCAAATCAATACCCTTGGTGGTGGTATCAACCGCATTGGAAAAGAAGTTAGCTTGTGCGGCACCGGTAGCGGCCAGTGCAGCGGCGGCACCCGAGTTAAAGGCCAGATCATCGGCCGTTAAAAATCCACCCAGGGTAATGCGGTCATCAATACTCACGTGGTAACCATCAATGGTAACGCTCACACTATTGGTAGGCTCCCATACAAAACCCACACTCACACTTTCTGAGGTTTCCAGGCGCAAATTATCGACGCCTAACGCGGAAGGTAATGCAGTACCCGATGCGGCCGTGAACGACTGGGCCAACACACCGTTACTGTCAATATTGGCGGTATAGGCAGTATAGGCACTTTGCTGCAACGAGGGCGCGCGAAAACCGGTTGATACCGCACCGCGAATAGCAAAGGTATCGGTAAAGTCATAACGGCTGGATAATTTGCCGGTAACCTCGTCACCGATATCACCGTAATCCTCGTAGCGCACTGCCGCACCCAGCAGCCAGCTGTCGGTCATATTGCGCTCAAGATCCAGGTACAACGCATAGTTGTCACGGTCTTCGTCGGTCTCGGCGCTGGGGCGTAAACCGGGGTACGCTTGAAAGCCACAATCAGCGGGCGTAACACCGTCAATCACTGACAAAAACACGCCGCTGTCTGACAGGCCGCAGGAATATGATGCAAACTCACCCGAATTAATCTGATAAGACTCATCACGGTATTCAGCGCCCACGCCCATGTACAAGGGCGCACCACTGCCAAGGTCGACCGCACCAGAAAAATCCAGATTGAAGGTGGTTTGTGCGAACTCAAAACCGCCGGAATAGCCGGAAGTAGGGCCGGCATTTGCCGCAATCTCGGCATCACTTGCACTTGGATTCAGCGCCAGATATTCCGCTGCGATTGAGGCATTAATGGTATTGCGCGAACTGAAGTCGTAGGTGTTTTTGCCAGTGACCACCGAGGCATCCATGTGCCAGTCGTTAGCGAAGGTTTTTCTTACACCCAGGGCCAACGACGCATCTTCACCTTCGTTATCGATATGTGGCAAAAAACCCTCGGCATACACTTGCGGCACATTACGTGCGGCATTGTCGGCATCGCGATAAAACCCCGAGCCCAACGCTGTGCGCTCTGAGTAACCACCAAAGCTGTATAACTCAATCTGGTTATCCAGAGGCAGCATCGCATTGACAAATACTGAGGTGAATTCGGTATCGGAATCACCTTGGTGCCAGCGGCGATTTTTGGCGCGATTAGTAGGCTCGGCCTCACGATATTCCAGCGAGCCATTGATAAAGCCCCCATCACCAATGGCCACACCGGTATTAATGGCCGCAGTGAGTGTGTCGCCATCACTCTTGGCTGTTTTGCCCCACTGCATAAAACCGGTGGTTTCGTCGGTGGAGTCTTTCAAACGCAGGTTGATCACCCCGGCGATGGCGTCTGAACCATACTGTGCCGCAGCGCCATCGCGCAGTACCTCTACACTTTGCAGCGCAATCATGGGAATAGAGTTCATATCTACCCCGGCAGCGCCTTCACCCACCGTACCCTGCAACGACAATATCGCCTGATTGTGGCGACGCTTGCCGTTGATCAACAGTAGCGTCTGGTCGGGCTGAAGCCCTCGCAAGGTTGCCGGGCGGTAGAGGTCTGAACCATCTGAAATCTGTGTGCGGGAAAAATTAAATGAGGGCGCATAGGTTTGTAATGCCTGCCCCAGTTCGGTCAATCCATTTTTGCTCAGGCTATCGGCCTGAATCACATCAATGGGCACGGCGGCTTCGGTAGCAGTGCGACCTGCCACACGGTGGCCAAGGGTTACCACTTCTTCCAACAACTGAGGATTTTGTTCATTAGCGACTACCGCCAATGACAAGGGCGCTAACAGGGCTCCTGTCACCAATGCGTGGGCTACCGCGTTATGTAGTGGGTGTTTACGAAATATGCCTTCCGGGTATTGGCTAGTCATTCTAAGCAGGCCTCTCTTCTTATTGTGTTGAATCTTGATGGAGTGCCAGCCACACATCACCAAAGTAAGGTGGCCAGACTGTCGCAGCAGTATAGGGGGGAAGGGCGAGAATATTTCGTTCGTTATACTTGCGAAAAATGCACTTTTTCACATAAATTATCTCAAGAATAAAAAAATATGAGAAAAATATTCCGGTTTATAGCAAAAACTGCCAAAAGCTATTATTCACCGCCTTATTGACTTGCAGGTATTCACCATGAAATTTGATCGCTACGAATGGAAAATATTGCAGTTGCTGCAACAAAACGGCCGTTTGACTAACCAAGAGCTGGCCGACGAGATTGGACTGTCGCCGACACCCTGCTGGCGACGTATTAACGAGCTCAACAACAGCGGCGTGATCGAGCGCTACGTAGCCATTCTCGACCGCAAAAAAGTCGGTATTGGCGAAGTGGCTTTTCTGCACGTGACCATCGACAAACGCGACGAGAAGCAGGTAAAAGCCTTTGAAGAAAGTATCATCAGCCGCTCGGAAGTGCTGGAATGCTATGCCAGCATGGGCGACGCAGACTATCTGCTAAAGGTAGCAGTACCCGATGTAAGCGCCTACGATACGTTTTTGAGTAATGTAATCTTCAAGCTGCCCAATATTATTAACCTGCGCTCTGAATTCGCCTTACGCACAGTCAAACAGCAAACCAGCCTGCCCCTGGATGTATACGACGGCCAGGTGAAAACGTAATACTGTGCCTATATTGTGAAAAGACCCTACGTTACCAAGACTCGCCAAAACGCCAACCACAAGGATACCCCTATGCCGCTGCCGTTGAGCCGCACCTATGTTTTTCTACTCTGTGTTTTTTTACTCAGCAGTGTGCTAACCCCTTTAGCCAGCACCCAGGCCAGCAGCGATAACGACATCCAGCAGCTGAAAAAAGCCGTGGTAAAAATTCATACCACCCAAGCAGCACCGGATTATTTCACCCCCTGGAGCCTGCTGAATGCCACGCAAGGCAACGGCTCAGGCACCGTGATTGCTGGGCAGCGTATTCTCACTAATGCCCATGTAGTGGCCAACGCCCGCTATATTCAGGTACAAAAGCACGACGACCCCAAGAAGTATCTGGCCGAAGTCGCGTTTGTCTCCCATGAAGCCGACCTGGCATTACTGCACGTGAGCGATAAACGATTCTTCGAAGGCCTTACCCCACTAAGCTTTGGCAAGTTGCCCAACCCGCTGGAGGAGGTTTCGGTATTTGGCTATCCCTTTGGTGGCGAATCGCTCAGCATCACTCGCGGTATTCTCTCGCGGGTAGAACACCAGTTTTATTCCCATGCGGGCAGCTTTCTGCTGGCTGGCCAACTGGATGCCGCTATCAACCCCGGCAACAGCGGTGGCCCGGTGATTCACAACGGCAAGATTGTCGGCGTGGTAATGCAGAGCAACACCAGTACCCGTGCCGAAAATCTGGGCTACTTCGTACCGCCCAGTGTGATCGCTCATGTGCTCGAAGACACTGGCGATGGCACCTACCACGGCTTTCCCGACCTGGGTTTTCGCACACAAGGGTTGGAAAGCCCAGCCATGAAAAAAGCTTACGGCATTAATAGTGAACAGAGCGGCATCGTTGTCACCCATGTCTTTGAACAATCCGCTGCCGACGGGGTGCTGCGCCCAGGCGATGTCATTTTGGCCATCAACGGCCACAAGATTGCCGATGATCGCACCATTGAGTTTCGCCGCCACCAGCGTACCAACTACAAATACGCCATCGATCAATTCCACAATGGCGAGCCGATTCCCCTCGAACTGGTGCGTAACGGCAAGCAGATCAAACTCTCAGTGGCCGCCAAGCCTATGCCATACCCGCCAACCCAGGTATTGCCAGAAGCCTTTGACGAACTGCCTCGCTACTTTATCTATGGCGGTGTTGTATTCGTGCCATTAAACATGAATCTGATACAACGTTGGGGCCAGAACTGGCAGAACAAGGCGCCGGTGCAATACCTGCATGCCCGCGACAGCTGGGCATCGCCGCAAAAGCAGGAGCAGGTCGTCGCGCTCAAGGTACTGGCGGCCGATGTAAACCTGGGATATCACGACTGGAAAAACTGGTTGGTAACCAACGTTAACGGCCAACCCATTGTGAACTTCCAACAATTTTGTGATCTTGTGCGGCAAAATTCCGCGGCGTTTCTGTCGCTCAGCGATGACCGGGGGTATCGTATGGTACTGGATACCCACATGGCACAAATCAGTGAGACAGAAATTCTGCAACGCTATCAGGTTCCCAGTGCCTACTCTCAGGGGCTTTTTCAGCCGCAGCCGTAACCGGCTGCCAGCCATACCAAGACAGGGAGAAAAACCATGGATTCGCTCAAATATTTTGCCATCAGTTTGCTATTAGTCATGGTATGGCAACCGGCGGCCAACGCTGAGATTTACCGCTGGGTAGACGACAACGGCAAGGTGCATTACAGCGACCGTAAACCGGCAGCACAACCAGCAGAAGATATCTCCGACACCACCAAGCGTACCAATATCGACGACAGCCAGAGCGAACAAGCCAAGCTGGGTAAAATCTTCGCCAAAGAAACCGCTGCCGAAAAACAGGCGAGAGAGCGGGCCGCGATAGAAGCCCACAACCAACAGGTACGCCACAACAATGCCTGCAAAAAGCTGAAGCGTCGACTCGAGATAATCTCTGGGCGCACCTACTGGACCAATGGCAAGGGCAAAGAATGGGACATGACCCTCGAAGAGCAAAAACAGGAAAAAGCCCGGGTTGAAGCGGAGTACCGTCAGCATTGCCAGTAGCTGCTTGGCACCCGCGCAAGCGGTGATACAATGCGCCTCCACACGCACTTAAGAGGTTTCACTGCGCTATGACCAGCCAAGATTCCATTCGCCGTTTTCTGTTTGAGCAGGCTGATATACGCGGCGAAATCGTTACTTTGAATGATAGTTATCAGAAAGCCCTGGCTCATCAAACACACCTGCCAGCCCCCATCAAGCTTCTGCTGGGCGAGTTTCTAACCGCCGTCAGCCTGCTCTCTACCACGCTCAAATTTGATGGCATTCTTACCCTGCAAGCCCGGGGCAATGGCCAGATTCCCTTGATCATGGCCGAGTGCAGCCACAACCAGGACATTCGTGGGATTGCCGATATCGCTGACGATGCCGACCCAGCAACACTCACCAACGACCTGCAAGCCCTGATGGGCAGTAAGGGTGTATTAGCTATCACCATCGACCCCGACCAAGGGCAGCGTTATCAGGGTATTGTGCCTCTTGACTCACCCTCACTGGCAGGCTGCCTTGAGCACTACTTCGAGCAGTCTGAGCAGCTGGCTACGCGCCTCTGGCTGGAAGCCGGCGACACCGCCGCTGGCGGCCTGCTACTGCAGCAACTGCCCAAGCAACTCAATGCCGATAGCGAGCAAAACCAAGACGTTTGGGAAACGGTGGTACATCTGGCAGAGACGGTTAAGACAGAAGAGTTACAGCAGCTGGATCACGAAACTCTGCTATTTCGTCTGTTTCACGAACAAACCGTACGGGTATTTGAGCCCGCGGCCGTGCAGTTTGCTTGCAGTTGCTCCCGCGAGCGCTGTGCCAACACCTTGCTAACCCTTGGCGAAACGGAAGTCACCGACATTCTGCAGGAGCACGCAATGATCACTATCGACTGCCAATTCTGTAACCAGCGCTACGAATTCAGTGCTGAGGAAGTCGATAAACTGTTCCACCCGGTGGTGCATTAACTACAAGAAACCTGCCATTATCAGAGAGTTCTCGACCATTTGCCGCCTGAGACGCCCTAACGGCGCGGGCAGCGGTGAAAAAAACATCGCATGGAATGGTCCACTCCCGCTTTTTCTGACATAATGGCGCCCCTAATTTTAGCGCTCCGGCCAGGCGGGACTTGATCCCATAAAAAATTAAATAAGAGAGCGCCTGTAGTAACTGCTTTTCACAGCTCAGAACTTTTTAAACAGGACAACACAATGACACAGACCGATGTAAGTGCGGTGTCCGTATATACGGACTTGACTGCACCGCAGCTTATTGAACAAGCTTTGATTCGTGGCGAAGGCAACCTGTCGCACACTGGCGCCTTCACTGCCGTAACCGGTGCTCGTACTGGCCGCTCTCCTGCCGACCGTTTTATCGTTAAAGAGCCTTCAACGGCAGACCTCATCGACTGGGGCTCGGTAAACCGCCCCTTCGACGCCGACACATTCAATGCCCTATGGGACAAAGTTGCCACCTACCTGCAAGGCAAAGACCGTTTTGTGTCAAACCTGCACGTAGGTGAAGATGCAGATCACTACCTGCCCTTAACCGTCACCACCGAAACCGCGTGGCACAGCCTGTTTGCCCACAACATGTTCATTCGCGCCCAGCAGTTCAACCCCAAGCAAAAAGCGGGTTGGCAAGTACTGCACGCCGCAAATTTTGAATGCGACCCGGAAACCGATGGCGCTAACTCTGACGGTATCGTTTGCATCAACTTTGCTGATCGTAAAGTGCTGATTGCAGGTATGAAGTACGCGGGCGAAATGAAAAAGTCCATGTTCTCGGTGCAAAACTTCCTGTTGCCAGAAAAAGACGTGCTGCCAATGCACTGCTCTGCCAACGTTGGCAAAGACGGCGACACCTGCCTGTTCTTTGGCCTGTCTGGCACCGGCAAAACCACCCTGTCTGCTGACCCTGAGCGCTACCTGATTGGTGACGACGAACATGGCTGGGCGCAAGGGTCTGTATTCAATATGGAAGGTGGTTGCTACGCCAAAACCATCGACCTATCTCAGAAAAACGAACCGGTTATCTGGGATGCCATCCGCTTTGGTTCTATCGTTGAAAACGTGGTTCACACCCCCGACACCCGTACTCCCGATTACTCAGACACCAGCCTCACCGAAAACGGCCGCTGCTCTTACCCACTGGAGCACGTAGAACTGCGTGTTGAAGAAAACCGTGCGGGCGAACCTAAAAACGTTATCTTCCTGACCTGTGACGTTACCGGCGTATTGCCTCCTGTAGCGATCCTCAGCAAAGAAGCGGCGGCGTACCACTTCCTGTCTGGCTATACCGCTCGCGTAGGCTCAACCGAGCTGGGTGCCGCAGCGGGTATTAACCCAACCTTCTCGACCTGTTTCGGTGCCCCGTTTATGCCACGTCCGGCTCGCGAATACGCCGAGCTGCTGATGAAGCGCATCGAGGGCTTTGGCTCTAAGGTATACCTGGTTAACACGGGTTGGACCGGTGGTTCAGGTGGTGCTAACGGCAACGGTTCACGCTTCCCGATTCCGGTTACCCGTGCTGTTGTGTCTGCCATTCAAAACGGCGCCTTGGAAAACGTTGCTACCGAGCGCCTCGACATCATGAACCTGGATATTCCTGCAGAAGTACCGGGCGTTGACAAGAGCTACCTGAACCCACGTAACGCATGGAAAGATCAGGCAGCTTACGACGAAGCGGCGAAAAAACTGGCTGCCCTGTTTGGCAAAAACATTGAAGCCTTTAAGGTGAGTGACGACATTGCCGCCGCAGGCCCTAAAGCCTAAACAGTAAGTAACCAATGTCACACACTAAAAACGCCAGCATTTGCTGGCGTTTTTAGTTGTCGACTTCAACCCGGTTACGCCCGCTGTCCTTGGCCCGGTATAGCGCTTTGTCGGCCCTATCGATAAACCCCATGGCGCCTTCGCCCACTTTGTACAACGCCACACCAAACGACCCGGTGATATTACTTAATACGTCGTTAGTATTCTTGAGACGTACCCGCAGCCTTTCCATGTGTTTACGCACCTCTTCAGCTACACCGGTGGCGCCCTCCAACGACGTATTAGTCACCAGTAAAGCAAATTCTTCGCCGCCATAGCGGGCGCAAATCGTGTTGTCAGGCACACAAAGCTGTATGATCTCCCCGGCTTTTTGCAATACGCGGTCACCAATCAAATGACCGTAGTCGTCGTTAAATCGTTTAAAGTGGTCAAGGTCTAACAAAATCAGGGCGGTTGACACCGCCACTTCGTCTTTCGATAGCAATTGCGCCAACTGGCGATCAAACGCCGTACGGTTGTACAACTGGGTCAAGCCATCTTTCGTAGCCAGCTTTTCTGTGGCCTGTAATTTGACTTTGAGTTGGTCCACTTCCTGTTTCGCAGCTTCAGTTTTTTGCCGAAAAGCACGGTTGGCAACGGCCATGGCTTCTGCGCTTTTTGCCACCAGATCAACCACGGCCGCTAGCTCACCCCCTGCATCCATATCACGCAATAATTGCAGGTTTTCACTGAGCACCTGGTCAAACTCAGCACTGTCTTCCAGCGAGCCATTCAAGCGCTGCAATAAACTTGCTGCCACTTCAGTGATGCCCAACAAGGCTTTCTGATTGGTCTGCGCCTGCCGCCCGGTAATATGCTGATGAAAAATACCCTGCGCCAATGCGTCGGAGTACCCGCGCGGCGACGCAAGCAATTTCTCTAATGCCTGATTCAGGTCGGGCAGCGCGCCACCCATATAACTGTACCAGAGGGTATAGTTAACCGGGTGTGGCGCAATGGCGTGATCCCTCATTTTTGCCACCGCTTGCTTTAGAATTTGTGCGGCGGTGGCATAGTCGTCTTTAAAATGCATAGGCGCTAAAACCCGCAAAAATTAAAGGTTGGCCTGGATTGATCGGGCCAACAACATGAAAAAAATCCACCGCCGTTTGTTTTTCGGAGGAAGAATCAATAAGCAGTATAACCAAACTACCCGGCAATACTCATGCCCCTGAGTAATCTCAACGTTTTCAGCAAAAAATGCGATATCGTAAACAGTGAACGCCACTCTGCACTCGGATGACTGATTTTGACTGACTATTCCAATGCCTTACCCACCATTCTCAATGCCATTGCCCCTATTTTCATCTTGATAGTGCTTGGCGGACTGCTGATTCGCCTGCGGGTTATCGACCGGCACTTTGTCGATGTCAGTTCGCGGCTGGTTTTTCAAGTCACTTTGCCCATACTCATGTTTTTGGGCACCGCCAAGACACGTTTTGACACGGGGTTCGACCCACTCCCCGTATACTACGCCGCTAGCGCCACAATTATCTGCTTTACCCTAACCTGGGCCATTGCCTGGTTTTTTATCCGTAAAGGTGAAGACCTTGGCCCATTTGTACAGGGCGCATTTCGCAGTAATTTTGTGATTATTGGCTTGGCGGTAATTATCAACTTATATGGCGAAACGGGCCTGGCAGCCAGCTCGGTCATCACCGCAGTGATTATTCCTCTCTATAACATTCTCGCGGTGATCTGTTTAGCGATCTGCACCGGCCACGCGGTGAATATCAGCACGCTGGTGCTATCCATACTCAAGAACCCTCTCATATTGAGCGTACTGCTGGGCCTGCCGTTCGGCTTGTTTGAGTGGCATATTCCCGAATTACTGCAACATACCGGCACCTACGTTGCCGATATTACCATGCCTCTGGCAGTGATGGGCATTGGCGCCACGCTGAATATCAGTGCCTTGTACAACACATCCAGCCTAGCGTTAATCGCCTCACTGATTCGCACGGTATTAGCCCCGTTGATCTTCACCTATGGCGCCTGGCTAATGGGTGTCCGCAATATGAACTTAGTCATTTTGTTTATTGTTTTTGCCAGCCCCACTGCACTAGCCAGTTTTATTATGGCCAAAGGCATGCGTGCCAACGCCGACCTGGCGGCCAACATCGTATTGCTCTCCACTTTATTTTCACCCTTTACCATGGGCACCGGGCTATACATTTTACACTTGGCAGGCGCCTTATAATGGTGTTGCCATAGCCAAGGCTGCCGGGGGTATTGCATAATCCCGTCATAAAGAACCGATACTCTTTCACGGCAGGAGCCACCGGCTAACAGACCTATTCATGTACAACAAATACTTCGGTTTCAACGAGGCGCCATTTTCCATTGCGCCTAATCCACGTTATCTATTTATGAGCGCGCGCCACCGCGAAGCGCTGGCACATCTACTGTACGGCGTGGGGCAGGGCGGGGGCTTCGTATTGCTGACCGGTGAAGTGGGTACTGGCAAAACCACCGTAAGCCGCTGCTTGCTCGACCAACTGCCAGACAACACTGATGTAGCACTGATTTTAAACCCCTACCTCAATGCCAACAGCCTGCTGGCCACCATCTGTGATGAACTGGGCATTGAAGGTGCCGATGAAAACCAGAGTTTGAAGCAACTCACCGATAAGCTGTACGCCTTTTTACTGGAGAATCACAGTAAAGGCCGCCACACCGTACTACTAATCGATGAGGCACAGCACCTCAAGTTTGATGTGCTGGAACAGATTCGCCTGCTCACCAACCTTGAGACCAATACCAAAAAGCTGCTGCAAATCGTGTTTATCGGCCAGCCGGAACTCAATGAACTGCTGGCGCAAGCCGACCTGCGACAGTTGGCCCAGCGCATTACAGCGCGCTTTCATATTCAGCCGCTCACGCTGGAGGAAACCCAGTCATACATAGTGCACCGCCTGCACGTGGCCGGGCTGCCCAAGCGCAACAAGATCTTCCCACCCGAGATCATCAAGAAAATTTACACGGCTACCGACGGCATACCGCGCCTGATTAACGTACTCTGCGACCGCATATTGCTGGGCACCTATGCCCAGAATAAAGAGCAGGCCGACGACAACACCTTTCGCCAGGCACTGAACGAAGTGCGTGGCAGTGAGCAGGGCATTAAACCCAAAAAGCGCCGTTGGCCCATTGCTGCAGGCCTAGCAGCAACCGTTTGCGCAGGCGCTACCCTGTGGTGGAGCTGGCCACATCTGCAAGGTCTGCTACCAACCCAGCAGGCAACCGCAACCACCGTGCTCACCCAAGCGCCACCCACGGCCAGTGGCCAGGTTGAGCGGCAAACAGACACGCTGCCAGCGGTACCAGACACACTTGCGCCACCAGTCGTCAACAATCTCCATAACGTTGACTTAAGTCGCCTGCCTACCGATGCCAGCCTGGCCCTGGGGCAACTGCTGACGCAACTGAATATTTTGCCCACGCCCGGCCTGACACCTTGCGACAACATTATTGCGCTGGGCTATCGTTGTGAAAAAACCAGCGCAACTGGCTGGCAGGAATTTCGCGACATCAACCGCCCGGCCGTGCTGACACTTACCGATGCCCAAGGTAACAGTCGCTATGTACCGATTATCGCCATGAATGGTAATCAGGTGGCTATTTTGCAAAGCAATAACACGCTTGATGTTAATTTGATCGACCTGGGCAACAACTGGAATGGCAACTTTACCTTTATCTGGGCAGCACCGCTGGTGTATGAACGCCCGGTTGCCTTTGGCGATCGCTCGCCCTTTGTGAAATGGCTGGCTGATGCCTTCGCCAAGATTGATAACCAACCACAGGGGTTGTCTGGCGAAAAATTCAATACCTCTCTGGCCGCCCGGGTAAAATTGTTTCAACGAGATCATCAGCTGAAAGATGATGGCATCGTGGGGGTCAACACTCTGTTAAAAGTGAACGAGCAATTGGGCACCGCCAAAACCTTAAACAGCCAAACCATGGCAGCCCAGGCCCAGCCAGCCAACCACGGGCAGGGGGGTTAGCCGTGTCATATATTCTTGAAGCCATTCGCAAATCAGAACAAGAACGACAAGAACACAACCACGTGCCAGACTTAAACACGGTGCACAACAGCGCTCGCAGCGAAACCGGCCGCTCGATTAACCCATGGCTAATCGTCGTGGCTGTGATGGGCCTGATTATCGTGGTATTGATTGCACTGCAATTGAATGCGCTTCGCGATACAGCCCAAACTGCCACCTTGGCTGAGCCCGGCCCTGTGGCGACACCCATCGCGCCACCGGTGCAACAAGCGGTAACACCTACACCTCAGGCAGCACCTCAACTAGTAGCTCAACCAACACCTCAGGCGCAACAACGTGTGCAGTTGCCACCACCGCCAGTTACCGCTCAAGCCAGCACCGGCACCAACCCTGTAGCCCAAGCGACACCCTCTGGCGAACCACGTGACGATATTGCCAAGCTCTATCAAAAACAGACCAACAGCGAGCAACTGGCCCAGCTGGATGCGCCAGACACACTGAAAAACCTACCCAGCGACGACAAAATAAACGCGCTAAACCGCCTGCTTGCCGAACGCAGCACAAAACCCAAAGTGGTAGAACCACCCAAAGCGTATTCCAGTATTTATGATCTGCCGGAGTCTATCCAGCAACAGATACCTACCTTAAAGTTTGGCGCTCACATTTATTCAGAAACCACCAACACCGGCTTCTCTATTATCAACGGCCGTAAACAATTACCCGGCAGCGAAATTATGCCCGGGCTGCGTGTCATTCAGATCCAGCCCAGCAAAGTGATATTGGGTTATCAGGGGTATGAGTTCAGTGTTCCCGCCATGCGCGACTGGATTCGCCCGTGAGCGACTTTCTTACCCGATTCGCAACCCTGCCAGAAGCCCGCGACATCGCCGCCATGTGGTGCCAGATTGACGCGCTTATCGATCAACCCGCATTTGGCGGTTTTGTGGGCAGCAGTCTCGAATACCATCAACATCTTATCGAGCAAACCATTAAGGCAAGTACTGGCGAAACCTGGGTCACCACAACCGAAGGCAAGCTTATCGGTACCATCAGCGTACGCTGCTTCGAGCGCTCACAGTTACAGCAATCCCGACAGGCTGTCATTTATGGGCTTTGGGTAGAGCCAGACTACCGCCATCAAAAAGTGGCCACTTACTTACTGGATACAGTGCGGAATTACTGCCTACAGCAGTCAGTACAGGCACTACAGGTGGCTTGGGACAGCAGCAATCAAGCCGCAGAAGCTTTCTGGCGCAAACAGGGGTTTGCCCCCTACGAAGTGATTGCCAGCCAAACGTTGTAATGGCTCACAACACACATTTTAACGCGCAGCGAACGTTGCAAAAAAACGTCGACATTACTCAAGAATATTAAACACTTGCTGCTGCACTGCCTGAGCACTTTGTCTTTGAGGCTTTCTTGTAAAGAACTCGTTATTTACATCTACGTTACTGTTTTTAGGAATAATCGCTAATATTCTTCCTTTTAATGTACTGCTGTCTCTCGTTTGCCACATATCAAGAAATTGATGTTTACTGTATGTACGGTTACCAAGTGAAGGGTCTGCAATCAGCACGGTATTTTTATCGATGCCTTTTATGACAGAAAAGTGGTCATTCTTTCGATGCTTTGTGTAGACAATCACAGGCATTTTAAGCGATAGCAATTGATCAAATGAGGCAGCATAGCCTACGCCACGAAACCCATACGCTGATAAAACTCTAGCCATATCATCAAAAGAGGCTCGCAAATCATTCGTGTCCATTAAATCCAGTATTTCCTCTTCAGTGACAGAAAGCCCGTAGTAATAATTAAGAATTGTGGCTATAGATGCTGCACCGCAAGAGTAATCAAAGTTTTGTTTCACAACGCGACTATCACGCATTGACTTCCAACTTCTGATAGGAATGGAACCCGCCGTGCTCAACGTATCTATATAAATCTTATCAGGCAGACCAATTGCCACAGAAGGCAAGAGAAAATAAAAGCAGATAAGAAGTATTATTCTCTTAAAAGAGAAAGATATTTTATTCATGATAATGAGGCACTAAAGGCAGAAATATTGCGTCAAATTTTTCACCCAAGGCCATTCTAAAGAGAATAAAAAGTAGTATTGGATAGGCAAAAATATCATTCTCTATCCCAAAAAAATAACCCACAATAATCATCGACACAACTGACACAACTATAGAATATGATTCATCAATTTTAACCCCTACATTGCAGCCTCTACATTTATATAACTCTCCTAATTTAAAATCTTTTGGGGCAATACACTTTTTATGGCAATGGGGGCATTTTCTAACCATAATTTAAAAACATCCCTTTGTCTGGATATGCAACAATAGCCTTCGCCAAAAACTTATCCTGTGAAAATGTCCTTTCCTAAGAAATAATCAATAGCTAAAAAATTCCCTATAACCAAGCTAACTTACCAGGTGATTAGATAAAAAATTTTTATCTTAAAAAATAAATACATACTATTTATCGTAATTAGGTATTAGCGGTAAAAGCATCGCATCGTTCTTATCAAGAAAAACCACACGAATGATCAAAACAATCAAAATTACTTTTCCAAGCTGGGTATAACCATTATCCATTGCAATACCAATAAAGAATGCAAGTAAGAATGATAAAGCTACAGAACAAAAAGCATTAATCTCAACTCCAACACCACAACAGGGACATCTGTAGGTTTGGTAACGCTTAAATTCTAAAGGATTTATGCATTTTTTTTTGCAGCTTGGGCAATGTCTTTTCATAAACATAAGCCTTTTAACCTATAGCCCCCTCAACTTATGTTGAGGGGGAAAACTTCTAGTGTCGTCGTACGATCGGATGGTTATCCCTCGCCCCACGATACGTACCATAAGCCAGTGCGAAACTACTTCCATAATGTCTTATCAATGGATTCGCTGTAAACCTGAGACCGAGGGCCAGCGCTACAGTGAAAGGCAATACAGCACCTTCCGTTGCTTGCATTTCTTCGGTCGACAACATTTCTACCTGAGCAAGCTGCTCATCAGGCAAACCAAACACCAGATTGGCATCAGTAAAATTACTACTTGTTTCAGCCAACGCTGGTACTGCAAAAAGCGTAGTGATTAGTGCAGATAAGACTAACTTTTTCATAGTTTTCTCCATAATTACTATTTAAGTTTAGAAGGCATAAAGCCAATTTACTCTCAGACTGGATTGATCCTGACCCGAGACATTCGCATCAAAAGAAATATTAACCGTATTTCCTTCTGCGAATCCGTAACCCATACCAAAAACAATATCCATATTGGTTTGGCGAAATCCTCCTGATACATTATCGTATTTTTCTGATTGCCTGCTTATCCACTGAAAGCCAGAAGTTAACGTCACTCGCTCATTTACTGTGAATGCAACAGATGGAGATATTAAAATAAAGTCACCCGGTTTATAACTCAGATTCCCATCGTCGCGTTTTTGATTCCATTGATAGGTTGCCGTTAAAGCGATAACAATTGGATCAATAGCTCGATAAGTTGTAATACCGATAAGCCAGCTTTTTCCTGATGCGCTGTCTTCTCTGTGATTTTCGTAAAGCGCCCCTTCCATAAAGGCAAGCAAAGCAGGCGTCTGATCATCCCTGGATAGTTGATAGTTGAGACCTGCCCATGCGGAGGCAAGTTGATTTAGGCTTTCCTCTCCTGTGCCTGACACACTACTATACCGAGTTTCGTTATTTACATAACTGGCACGAGAATATAATTCGGCATTATTGCTCAGCCCATATCTCAAACCCAAGGTACTAACAATAGTGTCAATATTACTTCTTATTTCTCCGACTTTTGTTGGAACAGTTATGAAAGAAGTTTCACCTGTTTGCACGATAATAGGATCAGAAGTTTGCAAGCTTTTGGTATTTGAAGTGGCGTAGGAGAAGGAGGCATTTAACCTTACGCTGCCTTTTTCTGAAATCAGATCCTCTATCGTTAGAGGAAGTTCTGCAACTGAAAAAGATGAGTAGAAAAACGTTGAAAAAATGAAAGAGAGAGATAGAAGATTAAACAAATTATTAGCGAATCCAATGCGCATTAGAGTATCCTTACTGTAGTGTTCAGCGGCTTAATACAAGATTTTAAATACTGCCTTTAACATTCAAATCGTAAATGTATTTATTTGGAGCTATAACAACAGCCTGCTAGACGAACACAGCGCTCAGCACTAAAGATTGAAAATTTATTGTAGTAATCGGGGAAATTATAAGAGTAACTAAATCAGCCCAGACGTGAACCAGCTCACACTCCGTCCTACTTCAAACTAAAGGGCCAAATCGAATAATCTACTTACCCACTAATTTCTTACTGACCCAATAATAACCTCATACTTGTACTTTGGAAGCCAGAGATTACGGTGTAACTATTTGTCGTCAAACCATGATCTAAGGCCTTAGAACATATTAGCGTAAATAAGGGATTGCCCCTTATGAAATGATTACCAGCCCCAACCACTCGATCTACCTTAAACCAGTGCTTACGTGATTGCTGCCAGCGCCTCAGCCACATCCGCCGATACCTTCAACTGCAACAAATCATCAGCACGGGTTACTCCCTGGTTCACCACCGCAATTGGCTTACCCAGTGCCGCTGCGTCGCGGCAGAAACGAAACCCCGAGTAGACCATTAGACTTGAACCCAACACCAATAGCGCGTCGGCCTGCTGAATGGCCTCACGACAACGCTGCACCCGTGTTTTCGGCACCGTACCACCAAAAAACACCACGTCTGGCATCAGGTCGCCGCCGCAGTGCTCACACAAGGGCGTCACTACCGACGACAAATCCAAGCCATCCACATCGGCATCTCCATCGGGCCCAGCACTGGCCACATACTTCACCAGGTCCGGGTTGTGCTTTGCCAACTGTATCTGCACCGCGGCCCGGGTATCGGCTTGCTGACATTGCAGGCAAAACACCCGCTCTAGCGCCCCATGCAACTCCACAAGATTTTCACTGCCAGCACGCCGATGTAGGCCATCCACATTTTGCGTAATCAGCAGCTCAATACGCCCAGTACGTTCCCACTCTGCCAAGGTGTCATGTATGGCATTCGGCCTGGCTGCCAATACGTGCCGCCACCCCACCAGGCTGCGAGCCCAATAACGCTGGCGTGCAGCCCGCTGGCCGATAAATTCGTTATGCTGAATCGGCGTACTACGCTGCCAGGTGCCACTGGCGTCGCGATAAGCCGGAATACCCGACGAGGTGCTACAACCCGCGCCCGTGAGCACGACCACCTTTCTATGCCTGTCCATAAATGTTTGCAGCAAGGCTAGCTCGCCGGCCGCCGAACCTTGTACCTGATTCATCATGATTGTCGCCATCTTCCACCTCTGTTTCACACCCACTGTACAGCCATATTTCCCAGGCAAAAACAAGACTGTAAACCTTGCTGTAAATACGCATAATGCGGAACACAGATCAGCCAGCGGGGCGGTCATGCCTGCCTATCACGTTTTGCATCGTCAGCCTGAGCCTGTCTATTAACCCGGCGACAAAATAGGTCTCCTTATCTATTTTGTCGCACGCCTTGGAAATACCCACGGAATTTTACGAAATCCCTTGTATTTCCAAGACTTACATTGGCCTGCGACCAATGGCGACGCATCCGTGCGCCGCTTATTAACAAGCCACTATGACAATATGCTTAAGTCGACACCGAGAGAGTTTGCCTTTCTATGAACAGCATTTACACACGTATTGCCGAAGAATTAAACGTTAACACCCAACAGGTTACCGCCGCCGTGGGGTTGTTGGATGAAGGTGCCACCGTGCCGTTTATTGCCCGTTACCGTAAAGAGGTAACCGGCGCACTCGACGACACCCAGTTGCGTAGCCTGGAAGAGCGCTTGCGCTACCTGCGCGAGCTGGAAGAGCGCCGTGAAACTATTCTCAAGAGCATTGACGAGCAAGGCAAGCTCACCCCTGAACTGGCTGCCGAAATCAATGGCGCCGACACCAAAAACCGTCTTGAAGATCTGTACCTGCCCTACAAACCCAAGCGCCGTACCAAAGGCCAGATTGCCATTGAAGCCGGGCTCGAACCGCTGGCAGATGCACTCTATAACGACCCCAGCCTGGATCCGGAAACTGAAGCCGCCAAGTTCTTTAACAGCGAACATAAAATTGAAACCACCAAAGATGCACTCGACGGTGCCAAGTACATCTTGATGGAACGCTTCAGTGAAAATGCCGACTTGCTGCAGAAGTTACGCCAATTTCTGAAGAGCGAAGGCCAGTTAACCGCGCGCGTTATCGAAGGCAAAGATAAAGACAACGACGCGCAAAAATTTCGTGACTACTTTGAGCACGACGAACCCATAAAAAGTGTACCCTCACACCGTGCGCTGGCGATGTTGCGTGGCCGTAACGAAGGCTTTTTGTCGCTGGCCATCACGGTTGATAACGAAAGTACTTCTGGCCACCCTTGCGAAACCATGGTGGCTGAGTTTTGGGATATTCGCGATCAAGACCGAGCCGCCGACAAATGGTTGGCCGAAGTCGTACGCTGGACATGGCGCATCAAACTGTTAACCCATCTCGAAACCGATCTGCTGGGCGAAATGCGCGAAGGAGCAGAAAAAGAAGCCATCAACGTTTTTGCCAGTAACCTTAAAGACCTACTATTAGCCGCACCCGCTGGGCAAAAAGCCACCATTGGTCTCGACCCTGGCTTGCGCACCGGTGTAAAAGTGGCAGTAGTCGATGCCACTGGCAAAGTCCTGGACCACGGCGCCATTTTCCCAACGCCACCGCAAAACCGGATTGCCGAAGCCGAAGCCGCTTTGGCTAACTGGTGCAAAAAACATAACGTAGGCCTGATTGCCATTGGCAACGGTACCGCCTCACGTGAAACCGACAAATTTGTCGGCGACGTACTCAAGCACCACAAAGACCTGAATATTCAAAAAGTGATGGTAAACGAAGCCGGCGCCTCCGTTTATTCTGCCTCGGAATTTGCTGCCAAAGAATTCCCCGATCTCGACGTGACTATCCGGGGCGCTATCTCTATTGCACGCCGCTTGCAAGATCCACTCGCCGAATTGGTAAAAATTGAACCAAAGTCCATCGGCGTAGGCCAATACCAACACGATGTATCGCAATCGCAACTGGCGCGCTCGCTCGATGCCGTGGTTGAAGACTGTGTAAACGCCGTAGGGGTAGAAGTGAATACCGCATCGGCTCCGCTACTGGCGCGCGTCTCTGGTCTGAGTCAAAGTATTGCCAACAACATTGTTGAGCACCGCGATCAAAACGGCATCTTCAAAAGCCGTGAAGACCTGAAAAAAGTCACACGCTTCGGTGCTAAAACGTTTGAACAAGCCGCTGGCTTTTTGCGCGTAGCCAATGGCGAAAATCCGTTGGATGCATCTGCCGTTCACCCTGAATCTTATTCCGTGGTAGAAGCTATCGCCAAGAAAAACAGTCGCGAAATTAAGGGCTTAATTGGCGATTCTGGATTTTTACGCGCACTGAAAGCCGCCGACTACACGGACGAAAAATTCGGCGTGCCCACAGTAACCGATATCATCAGCGAGCTCGACAAACCCGGCCGCGACCCGCGCCCTGAATTTAAAACGGCGCAATTCCAGGATGGAGTAGAAAAAATCTCTGACCTGGAACCCGGTATGATTCTCGAAGGCAGCGTGACCAACGTAACCAACTTTGGGGCCTTTGTAGATATCGGCGTACACCAAGATGGCTTGGTGCATATTTCAGCGTTATCAAATACCTTCGTCAAAGACCCTCGCGACGTCGTGAAAGCCGGTGACATCGTTAAAGTCAAAGTTATGGAAGTCGACGCCCCACGAAAACGAATTGGCCTATCAATGCGGCTGGATGATCAACCCGGCGAAAAGGTTGCAGGCAACGAAGGCCCACGCCGAGTACCACGCAAGCCGCAAGACAATCAGAATCGCAACAAATCGCGCGGCAACCAAAACAATGGTGGTATGGGTAGCATGGGTGCTTTACTGCAACAGGCGCTGAAGAATAAGAAGTAGATTACACTCTTCACGAAAATGAAAACCAAAAAAGGCCTTTGGGAAACCAAAGGCCTTTTTGCAAAAGTAATCACTAAAAATAATTACTCGTTAAGCAATAACTGCAAGCCTGCGCACGTATTTGAAATAGGTGCCACCAGATTGCGATGCAGCTCTTTAACATTACCGTGTAAACAGCCGCGCATAGCAAGCCACATGTTTAGTTCAACGCCCTGGGCACCCGCAATTTCAACCAAGTCTTCGATACTGTACTGCGCCAATGCTTCTGGGTCAGAAACCATTTTATCGAGACATTCACGGTCGAAATCAATATTAAGAAACCCGGCACGCTCACCGTCGAGCTGATGCGACAAACCACCTGTGCCCATCACCACCACTTTCTGATCACCGGCAAACGATTCAACCGCACGGCCAATCGCCTGACCAAACGCGAAAGCGCGAGACGGTTTTGGCATCGGATGCCGTTCGCAATTAATACAAACGGGAATCACCTTTACCTGATCGTAAGATTTATCGGGATACATCAATGTGAGAGGCACGGTTAAACCGTGATCGACTTTAATGTCTTGACAGACAGTAGGATCGAAATCGTTCTCGATCAATTCATTAACAATATGCCACGACAGCTCCGTTTCGCCACGCACGGGGGGAATAGGTTTGATGCCCCAACCTTCGTCAGCATTTTCATACTGTGCTGCCGTACCAATGGCAAAGGTTGGTTTTTTATCGAGAAACATTTCTAAACCGTGGTCGTTGTAAAACACAATCACAATATCCGGTTTAACTTCCTGCATCCATTCTCTTACCGGGATGTAGCCATCGAAAAAATCTTTCCAGTAGGGGGTTTGCTCAATGCCTTTATCCATTGCTGCGCCAATCGCAGGAATATGGGATGAACCGATTGCACCAATAATCTTAGCCATGATGTTTGCCCACCCCCTGACTGTCGAGATATGCCTGAAATGCTTCCGTTGATTGCCCTGTTTGCAAGCCGCCAAAATCCTGCACGTTCAAATTCAGGATCGTGCCAAACTTGGCCAGATAATAAATACTGCCGCCTTCGCGAATCATGCCCAGCACATCACGATCGCGTACTGCCTGTTTCTGCGCTTCATTTAAGCCAAATTTATTCATACAAGCTTCTTCGTCGCGTTTAAATGCTTCACGACCTTCCTCGTTATTAAACGAGTAACACAGTTTGTTCAATGGATAGCCCTTGGTCGACATTGGTCCATCAAAGAATGTCGTACCAGGAATCTCGCGCATCGCTTTCACGCTCATAACGC
Source organism: Cellvibrionaceae bacterium (assembly GCA_050289485.1). GTDB lineage: Bacteria > Pseudomonadota > Gammaproteobacteria > Pseudomonadales > Cellvibrionaceae > JBNKFV01. The sequence continues at coordinate 11,848 of JBNKFV010000014.1, read as the reverse complement.
CTCCGTTATTGTTATTTCAATCAATATTTGCCGAAGGTTATGATGCCAAGAAGGGGGAAGGAGTAATTGATTAGGATCATGAAAATCGTAATTGCCAGGCCAACATGGATCCATACTAATTAATAATTTTAAAAAAACTCATTGTTTTTGGCTATATAGGCACGTTTTGGATCCAAAATTTATTGCGCAGGCATTAAAAAGGCCGCAGATGCGGCCTTTTTATCAATCGACGTTTCAGCAAACTAGTCGCTTATCGTCCAAAATGCAGCAGACTCTGTACCATCCGGAGCCGTGACCCTTAAAACAAGAGTACCAGTGCTGGGGGTATCATCCGGCGCTATCAATACTTGGTGGGTCGATGGCGATGTGCGATTATCGACCTCAGAACTCGCGCCCGCAACAATCTCTCCATTATCTGTCGAAAACGCTACGGTCGTACCCAGCGGCATGGGATTACTACCCAGGCTATCTGCCGCAGTGTTGGAATCAGCTAAAACTATACTAACAGTTACTGCCCCACCGGATAAATTTATAGTGGAGCCTGTCGCTGGAGCTGCACTCAACAATCTAGCAGAATTGGTCGGCATGGTAATAACCGCAGACGAAGATATCACTAGAGACTCTTGACCAGCACAATAGGCGTTTCGGTTTGTCGTATCGTTAGCTTCGAACAAACAGGGGCCATCCCACTCTGAATTACCCCCATCATAAATATTGTTATTGTTGGTATCGACGAACTTTTCCACATTTTCATAAAAACCGCTCTCGTCTTCATCGACATAAGCTTCTGGCAGGTCGTCCACCGCGGCATTGAATTCACTGCCCATATCAAAAATATTATTACCATTACGATCTGTAAATTCTTCCGCGCCATTTGCATAAGCAATCACCGTCAGGCGCATATCACTTGGCCTGGGCGAGGCACTTCGCCAATTAACTGAACAGGCACCCTCTTGAATAGTACAAGAACTACCGATATTCCCACTCTCAGGTGACCAAAAGCTAATAGTGGTACCGTCTGGTACATTGTTGCCAAATTGGTCACTGGCTATCACCGACAGAGAGACTTCAACCCCATCCGTATTAAATGCGTTCGGAGGGTTAAACGCACTTAGAGAAAGGGAAAAGCGGTTGGCTACCGGCAGACCAGTAGACACGATAATACCTTCGGACTCGGCTCTCAGCCCACTTGTGGAATGGGTAGCAATAACTTTGGTGGTTGCAGCAACGGTACCACTTTGTACCCGTACCCTAACTTCACCATTGCTATCGGTTTCGCGAATCAACGGGTACACGTTATTACTACCAACCAGCGTAATACCACCAATCGTATTACTGAGATCAAGCTCCATTTGCTCACCGGAAATGGGGGCTCCACTCGAACCAACCAGCTTAAAGGTAACCTGAGTCGTTTCAATGCCACCCACGCCTTTCAAGCTGATCACATCAGTTTCCGTACTTTGGTATTGAACTGAAGTAGGATTAACGGTGGACGTTACATTGATCGTACCCGTAGCCTGAATTGTCGCGTTATCAACAACCAATCGAGCAGTAATAATGTCTGTAACCGTTTCACCACCACTGGCACAACCAGCATCCGTATACGTCGTGGATGCAAGGCCTGAGTTATTGACGCTTGCTGTAGGCGCGTCACTGGGTGCAGATCCGAAATATGCCAAACCCAACGCATAACAGTCAGAGGAAAATGTGATTGTATAACCACCACCAACAATCGGCTCATTATTTGCGTCAACCAGATTAACACGTAATGTCGTTGACTCACCGACCAATATATCGGCCACACCAAGCCCTATGTCACCCCCAACAAAATCATCTTGAATGCCAGTACCTATTTTCAGCGTAGTAGTACCTGAACCACCACCAGACCCACCGGAACCACCACCAAAGACGGGAGCAGAGCCATCACTGCCACCTCCACAAGAGGTAAGGGCAAGGCAGAACGCAACTGATACACCAGTTACCCACAAAGATGATCCAGCCTTCTTGCAACTCTTGGTCTGAGCACCATCACCAACTCTTTTTGCGGTAGATGAAATGAAACTAAACATTGGATTCATTAACTCCCTTGTGTGATTTTATAACGCCAGCCTTACCCATACTTCGAAGCCTTTGGGGTTCTTTGCATCACCACTGCAACGTCATGTATTGTGAACATACTGCCTATTTGTGATCGCATTTCACTCAACTCTCAACTGATAATAACGCAGTATTTTTTTGCAAACTAGTAAAAGTGCACATTTTCAATGACTTCAACCCCCATACTTCATGTAAATTCTAGAAAGTAATGGGTTCTTGAGCTTTTTGTATGGGTATATAGTAGGCCTTTTGAGCAAATTTGCCGTGCCCAGTGTCGCAATACTTGCACAATGTCACACACTAACGATAGAAGTATGACAACAATCCCCCCTTCCGTAATAGCTGGTCTCGGCTGCGCTAAGGCATCGCTACTCCTTTATACACCGCACCGGCCGCCATTGACGAGATATCAGCAACTGCAGGGCTACCAGCCGGCAATGCCAGGAGAATGCGACCAGATTATTCGGGAAACCGGTAACCACTGGCGTAAGATTTTCTCGATATTTGCCAAGCTGGCCCAGCATCTGTTTTACCCCAACGAAACCTGGCAAGCCGTACGGGATACACACCTGTTGACCGCGGGCAGCCATACTGGCCTGGTTTTCCAAAATAGGTTGGTAAGCCCACTGCAAAATGCCACGACAACGTTGCACATCATTGGTGGGCAGGCGTTTGCGGAGTCATTTGAGCAAACGTGGCGTAAGCCCCAACGGGTTGCGGGTAACTGTAAATTACAGGGATCATATGAAGAGGAGGGTGCGGTTTACCGCACCCCCTATTTGGACTATCGCCAGTTTACCAATGCGATGATTGCCGATTTGCTGCCGGAACTGCGGGCTCAAATCGGCGAGGAGTTTTTACGGCTCCGTTTTTAGAACTACAGCGGTGAACCAATACTGCCGTCGAAGATGGGTTCAAACGCGGTAAGCGCATCCTGGCTGGTGCTGTTACCCAAACCATGGCTGGGAAACAGGCTGCCAAAGTTGCCATTTTGATTATGCAGTGCCATGTAGTTCAGCACTACGGTTTCCACCAGCAGGTTAACGTTGTTAGCCGCAGGACTTGAGGCCGTCTCAACATCACCACTGGCACGCATATAGCCGATTTGCTGATGTCGCAGTTGCTCGTCTAACGAGCCACCCATTAATACAGGGGCCCTTGACGGATTGTAGACGAGAAAGAAAGACGCCGCCGTTTGCTGATTGTCACCCGTCCACACGCCTTTACCACGACCATTCACCGAATCGTCAACCATACCATTGCTAAATACAGAGCCATCACTCACCACGTAAATCATGACGGGCTTGTTACGCCGAGCCGCATATTCCAGGCAGGCACCAATACAGCGGCCAGCCCGTAAATCTCGCTGCTCGCCCGTAGAACGGTCACCGGTGTGGTAATCGTAACCACCCATGGTGATGGTACCGGCACCCGCATAGCCATTGATAACCAGCTTGGCAACCGAGGCGGTTTTTTCAAATTCTCGGTCACTATCAAATTCGGTTTGCGTAAAGATGCCACTGGCACCCACCAAATCGGGATCCAGGGCGGGATTCAAATCAGCAGGGTTACCAAACCGGTCGGCCAAATCGGCACTTTTAATGTAACCGCAACGCACCAGGTCTTTCACCACCTCATCATTGCTTAAGCCGGTATCGACGGCACCCAACTTGGCGTTACTGATGCGATAAATAGACTCCATCACCGCCACGGTATCGTCCTGGCTGAGCAATCCAACCAGCCCGCCGGTATCCACCAGGCCCGTTACATCACTGCTGCGATCTACCTTGGTGGGGCGAACTTCTGGGTTGATCATGCTGGCTGGTGCCATGGAGTTACCGCCGGAATCGCTGCTACGAGAGCCCACCAGCGCCAGCAGCTCACCATTGCTGCCTGCCCGATTGATACCATACATGGGGTTATGAGGATTATTACCGGTATCGTTTTCGGAACGCGCCGGAATCACCGCACCATTAGTATTACTGCGTGCACCAACACCCGTACGCTCAAGAATGCCCCGTAGCATGGCGCTGTCGGAGTGAAAAGCAAGGCCCAGCTCAAGATTGATAAAATCGTTGGTACCGGTGGTGGTGTTAACCACAGCGGGGCTCATATCGCCCGGCAAACCCTGTTTGTTGTAGCCCGCCGTACTGAGAAAATCAAACTGGCCACCTTGCTGACCGACCAGCACATTGGAGCCAGCGATGTTGGCACCACCGGCCAGATCAAAGCAGATAAAGGGAATTTTATTAGCGACAGAAACACCCCCGCAAATACTGTCGAGGGCAGTTTGTACGTCGCTCGACAAGGCGGCTTTAGCCGGGTCGGAAAACAGGCTGAAAATCGACCCACCCAGTACGGTGCCCATGCCTGCGCGAAAACCCTGCGCGATCATCTCACGGCGAGTCACCGGCTTACGGTGGTCAGCATGAAACAGCGGCTCGTTGAGTCGGTAACGTTTGTGTTGCGCTCCAATTGCATAGCGTCCGCGCTTAGCCATGGTGATTTGCCTCGTTGTTCGCCCGCTGGCGAATCAATGTATTGGTTTTGATCATCACAATTACCCTATTGCAGCAACATGACAGCACTGCCCACTGCCGCGGCACATACCGCCTTGGCTGTGGTAGTCACACGGCTGGCACTGCAACCACTGCCACAAGCGGCCATGGTATCAATCAAGCTGTTTAGCTCCAGGTCGATCTCACCCGACAACGGCTGAGTACTCAATGGGGCAGAGGAGGAATAGCCCGTGCCCACGGGTAAGTCGTGCGCCAACAAATGCTCGACCAACGGGTTGATAATCTGGCTGCGACCCGTGCTATCAAACGCCGTATTCATATTGGTGTCGCCGAAATCAAACCCCGGAAAGTAGCTGGCCCGCAGGGCAGTATCGTCGACCAGTTCATTACAGTACTCCACCGCCAGTTGGGTAATACCCATTTGGTGGGCCGACAAAAACCCATCGATCGATTCAACACTGGGCAGTTGCTGTCGCACAGTCGTGTAGGTCGCCATTACTGCACTGTTGGTACGTGGCACCTCGGTCACTGCCGACAGGGTTACGTTAATTTCTTCAAACTTGCGCAAGCCGATCAAGGCCTGCTCGCCCAAATCGGCGGGTGCAGCTGGAGTAGGCGTTGCTGGTGGGGTACGGGCGTAGGTGTTACTGCCCAGCGCATCAAAGGTAAGGAAAAACTCATCGCTTTCGGCGCCTTTATCCAGTGCGATAAGGGTACCCAGATCAGAAATAGCTTGGCCGGTACCTGGCACATAGGCACTTCCACCCAGCGTTGTATCAATATTGGCGTAGGCCTGCCCAACCGTTGCTTCTTGCCCATTAATGCCGATACGCATGCCCTGCAGCGGGATATTGGCAGGGCTGGCGCTACTGTCGAGACTGATAAAAAACGGCTTGTTAAACAAGTAGCTGTAGTTATCAAACTGTTGCACCTCAAACACGATGTAGCTGTCTGTCACGCCAGTCAAATCCGTTACGTTAAATAGCAGGAAGAATTTTTCCCCAACGCCTGCATCGTAGTTTTCCTGAATATCTTCCTGTGACAGGGCACGGTTATGAATGGCCACCAAGCGCAGGGTACCTTTCCACAGCTGATTGTTTGAAGCTTCATTGCCCAACACCAATACAAAGCTGTTGTCCCAATCATTGAGACTGCCGCCGCCCACACTGTCGTCGACGGTGACCAACTCGCCATTCACATAAATACGGCGCCCATTAATGGGATCATAAGTCGCCACCACATGCTGCAGGGTAGCCTGTAGCACTTCGTCGGCATCGGGCGTTGATAACCCAGGCATGCCATTTTCGTCGGTCACACTGGAACGGTTGAGAAAATCGTAGTTGTAGAGTGTCTGGCCCAGCGTGAAGTTACGGATAGTATCGCCACCCGAGTAGCTGACAATTCTGGCCGGGCCCTCCTGGGTCACATTATCGGGCACCACCCAGGCCTCAATGGAGTACTCGCCGGTAGCCGTAATCAGGTCGTACAGTTTACTGCTGACACCGGATAACCCCTGTGCCTTGCCATCATTAATACGAATACCCCAGGAACCTACCCACTCAACATCACCTTGCAGAGTCAAGTTCAACGACGGATCAACACCGCTGGTATCAAACGCTGTTAAGCCACTACCCACTTTGAATTCATACAGCGCAATCACGTTGGTTTCTACCCGGCCACCGCTGCTGGCAACAATACCATCAGGCAAGCCCAAGGCTTTGCTGGTGACCAGCGCGGGATCTACCTGTGTCAGGGGAATGCCCGCGCTGAACGCGGCAATGGCAGACTCCATGGTGTTGGAATCGTTAGCGCAATCATCGGACCAACAGTTGTGGAATTCGCTGCGCAGCCGCACTACCAGGCGGGAATCAGCCGGATCGTCGAGATCTATTTTGCTTTTTACCGCATCATAGGCCACATCAATATCGCTGCTGGCAAAATAGGGCTGCTGTTTATTGGTGGCATCTTCCGAGTGGCAACCTGCGCAAAAGGAGCTCAGGATAGGGTAGACAGTGCTGGCGAAGTCGCCGCTGTCAGAGGGAAAGCTCTTGCTGTCGCCCACATCTTTTACCGGCGGAGCCGTAAGTACAATCACATTGCTTTCACTGCCGGAAGCACTGGCCCACCCTTCAATGTAATTGGTAATGATTTCACCACAGACACTGGGCTCAGATTCCCAACAATTGTGCCCGCCAGCCACCTTGGCCACCATGCGCGATTCAGACGGACTGGAGAGGTCAACAATGGTACCAGCCGCACTGTAGGCTTGATTGATATCGTCATCGCGCACAAATTGCGGCTCTTGCCCGCCACTACCATGGCAGGCGCCACAGCGGGATTCACTGGCGAGGTTATCCCACAGGTTCAGTTTGAAATTTTGTACATCGTCGGTTTGCGGCGACGGCCCGGCATATACGACACCCGTATTGCCGCCACCGTTGCCAGAGGTATCCTCGTTCTCGACGGTAGCCTGGCCTGTGCCACCACCACAACCGGTAAGCAGCGCACTAAGAAACAGCGCGGCTAGTGGACCAGTAAAGGAAAACTGCTTGGAAAATAAGGCGGTCATGGCTTAATTCCCCTTGCAGTAATCAGCGGTTTCGGCAAATACCTGCTTGAGGTTGTAGCCGCTACTGGCAAAACTACTTACCAATGAAGTCACTTCAGCGCGGTCGGCACTATCGCCAGGCTCGCGCAAACAGATTGTTTTAAACACCTTTTTCACCTGACACTGAGCGAAGGCCTGACTATAGGCCAACTCCTGCCCCATACTTTTAGCACCCGAGCCACTGCCACTCAGCGAGCTGTCCCAACCCAGCGCAGCATTCACCCCCTCGCGCCAATAGTTGTCCCATTGATCGTCGGGTGTAACGTAGCCGTAAGGAAAAACGGTGCTGTTGATATGGTATTTGGCCTGCACCCGAGTACCGGTTTCAGCATCAACGGCACCACTGTCGTTGTACGACAACTGGCCATTTTCGGCGTCGGGATCGGTATTTTCGTCGTAGGTATAATCGTAATAGGCGAATGCTTGTGCCAGCGGATCCATACCGGCATGGCAACCCAGGCAGGTATTCATAAAGACCCGGCTGTCACCGCCGGGGCTGCGCGACACATCCTGACGAATGCGGTCCGGTGGGCGCGTGATGTCTTTTACTTGTTCAAGGTCGTTACACAGGTGATTGAGCAGTGTGTAACGGAACATCGCGCGGTTGGTACCATCGATAAAAAATGCCTTGGCCGCAGCGCGGGTGGTAATTACCCCTGCAGTAGCAGAGCTGGGTAGCCCGGTTACCGCCGACTGCGCGGTTTGCACCAGATTGTCTTTGAGGCTGTAACCACCCTGTTCGAGCTGAACATAGTGGTTATTGTTGGTATTACTGTAGGCAGTTAACCCCAGGCTGCTGTCGCCGACATAAAGCAGGTCGTCATACAACACCCGGCGAAAATCAAGGCCATCGCGAATGACACCTATAATGGTGGCGGTGTAGTCGTTGAAATCACGAAAGGCATCTTGATCGCGATTGGTCCAAGGGGTAATCCAGTTTTTCAGGGTAACATTGTAGAAGTTATCATTTTCCATCGCCGTCATAGCGGCAGCAACACCATCGCCGGCATCAAGATCGGCGGCCATATCGAGCAATACAGCCTCGGTAGGAGGCACGCCTGCGAGCCGATCGTGCATTTGCTTGGCCTGCTCCCGCGAACCGGCAGTCGCACCAGACGCTAATACGGCAGCCGCAAGCAATACCCCTAGACGGCGCTTAACGCCCACCGGATAAGATTGATACGAGAGAGATCTCAACGCATTGCGTGGCTCTATGGTGTTTGTCCTTTTCATAATTGAGTCCGCGAGAATGGGGCTATCTCCGGTCGCTACCGCAACCATTATTAAGAGTAACCGCAAGGAAGAGTGGCGCCGACAGGCCTGTAATGCTTCTTTCCTTATACTCAGTTTGCCCAAGCATTAAAACATGGGTGGAGTATGCCTTAGCGCATACCAAAAAACTTTGCACTACATCCCGTTATGAAGCACTTTCCGCCATAAATAGCACTAAAACACCGTAAAATTGGCGCAAAACACCACAAAAAGCACAGATTACGGAAAATAAAGATCAAGAAATATGTGCGCTAGAAAACATTTGGCGAACACTAAAAGGAGTAGAATCCAGCCATACTCCAACGCCGTTATAAAGATCGCCTACAACCGCGAAGGCATTTTACGGCTTACCAGAAACCACAGGGAATATCGGGTGAAAGCACAAACATTCTTTACAACAACGCGCTACCTGCTAAGCGCTGCCAGCGCAACCGTTGTGCTGTCGTTAACAGCCTGTGGCGGCGGCAGTGGTACAGGGGGCGGCAGCCAGTCACCTGACGCTGTTGTGGTTGATATTCCCATTGCCTATGTTCGCCGACCACTGCCAGTAGACGACAACGGCGATCGTATTGCCGACGACCCGCTTGATCCAGCAACATTTAGCGGCGGAGCAGAACTGATTATCCGCGAACGCGCGGCAGGCGATGCCGCCGAAACCATCATCACCGATGGCGTGTTCGACGACGCCGATCCCGACGACGATTTACCCGCCCAATACGACGTGAAAGACCTGTCGGTATCCAGCGATGGCGAAAAGCTGCTGTTTGCGATGCGCGCCCCGGAAATCCCCAATGCCGACGACGATGAACAACCGCGCTGGAATATCTGGGAATATGACATTCCAACCACCACCCTGCGCCGAGTGATGGCCTCTGACAATACAGCCGAAACCGGTGACGATATTTCACCCTCATACCTGCCCGATGGCCGCATTGTGTTTACCTCCGACCGCCAGCGCCGTACGCGTGCGTTGCTGCTGGATGACAACAAGCCACAATACTCTGGCCTCACAGAAGACTTTGACGACCCGGCCTTTGTACTGCACGTAATGGAAGCCGACGGCACGAATATTCAACAGCTTACCTATAACCAAAGCCACGACCTGCAACCGGCAGTGATGAGCGACGGCCACATTGTGTTTAACCGCTGGGACAACCTCGCCAACAACCGGCTAAGCCTCTACAGCGTTCGCCCTGATGGGCAGGAAATGTCATTTCTATACGGCTATCACAGCCAGAATACCGGTACCAATGACTCTGCCGCTATTTTTCATCAGCCCCAACAACTGCCCGATGGCCGCCTGCTTGCCATATTGCGCCCCCAGCAAACTGACCAACTGGGCGGTGATATTATTGCGATCGACAAAGACAACTTTACCGAAATCGACCGTGCGATCGACAACCTGCCCGACGACGGCAACGGCGGCGCCGTGTCGACAGAGCCGGGGCAGGTCGCCTTGAGTCTGGCAGCGGTCGCAACCGACGATACTATTTCCCGCCATGGTTATTTCAGCAGCGCCTCCCCCTTGTTCGACGGTACCAACCGTCTGCTGGTCAGCTGGACCGACTGCCGCTTAACACACCCAACCACCGGCAACATTATCCCTTGCACCGACAGCAACCTTGCCATTGCCAATATTACCGAAGCGCCACCACTGTATGGCTTATGGATTTACGATCTCGACGCCCAAACCCAGCAACCCCTGTTTAGCGGCGAAGAAGGCTTAATGTACAGCGAGGTAATTTCGCTGTCGTCGCGCCCAAACGACACCTTTCTGGCAGACCGTGTAGGCGGTGTTGATCTCGACCAGACACGGGTCGATAACAACGAAGCCACTTTGCATATTCGCAGCGTGTACGACGTAGACGGTGTCGACGTCACCGGCAACCTCGCGGCCCTGGCCGACCCAGCACAAACCACCAATGCTGACCGCCCCGCCCAATTTCTGCGCCTGGAAAAAGCCGTGAGCATTCCCGATGACGACACACTCGACTTCGACAATAGTGCTTTTGGCGTGAGCCGTGCTCAAGGCATGCGTGAAATTCTCGGCTACGCACCCATCGAACCCGACGGTTCCGTCAAGCTGGTCGTACCCGCCGATGTGGCCCTTACCTTCTCCGTTGTCGACAGCCAGGGGCGCCGAATCAGTGCGCGCCATCAAAACTGGCTGCAATTGCGCCCTGGCGAAACCCGCGAATGCAGCGGCTGCCACAGTCGCAACAGCCTGATCAGCCACGGCCGCCCCGGCGCGGCCCCCAGTAGCGCTAACCCTGGCGCGCTGAACAATGCAGCCTTCCCCAATACTGACCCAATACTCAGCGCCAGTATTGGCGAGACCATGGCTGAAACGTGGGCAAGCCTAGTTGCGCCTCGCACGCCGACTGTTGATATGATCTATAACGATGACTGGACTGACCCACTGGTGCGCGCCAAAGATGCGCCTTACGCCATCAACTACAGTGATTTGCAAACACCCATACCGGCTACCAATGCCTGTTTAAGCAGTTGGAGCAGCCAGTGCCGCGTGATCATTAATTACCCTACCCACATACAACCCCTGTGGGAGCTGACCCGCGAGATTACCGACGGCATGGGCAATGTACTGGAAGACCGCACCTGTACCAGCTGCCACAACACCCGCGACGCGGCCAACGCCCTCATGGTGCCTGCAGGGCAACTCGACCTTACCAGCACACCCTCAACCGACGAACCCGATCACTTGACGTCATACCGTGAACTACTGGCAGGCGATAACGAACAGGAAATTGTCGATGGCGCCCTGATCGATCGGCTGGTAGAAAGCGGCTCGTTTCAAACCGATGCTGATGGTAACCTAGTGCTCGATACCAATGGCGATCCAATCCCCATACTGGTGACCGTGCCCATTAGCGCACCGGCCAGTACCGCTGGTGCACGGGTCAGCCGATTTTTTGATGTTTTTGATGCAGGTGGCAGCCATGCTGGCTACTTGTCGGATGCAGAGTTAAAACTCATCGCAGAATGGCTGGACATTGGCGGGCAGTACTACAACAACCCGTTCGATGTACCGGTTAATTGATAGCAGTTTGCTGCCATCATTGAACGACAGACACCTGAATAACAGATACCTGAATAAAAAGGGCCGTTAACGCGGCAACCAGGGCCTGTTGACACTAATTTGGATGAGCCTGTTGCGGCTAAAAAGCCGCCAATTTAGGCGCGAGGAGAGTGGTTTGGTTATTCCAAATGAACGACGAGCAACGCAGAGTGGCGGCTTTTTAGCCGCAACCCGAAGGGCTGGAACCATTTTGCCGTTCTGCGGCGTTATTTTTCGCTTATTTGGAATAACCACCAAAACGCCGGGAGCGTTTTT
>JBNKFV010000013.1:0-4520 GCA_050289485.1 Cellvibrionaceae bacterium | reverse complement strand
TTGGTTCCGCTCTATTTCGTTTCTGGCTGCGCTGTAGGACGCCACGCAGTAAGGTACTACAAAGTTCAGCAATACCTGTCCCCAGGCTATCTCCAGCCCATCAATGACGGCTGAGCCCTGATTGATCACATTCAGTAACGTACCTACGACAAGCGAGACACGAAGCGCGTTGGTAACGATATGGCGCCGGATTAAAATTTGTCCAAAAGACCTTATCATAGAGAGTTCCGGTGGCCGTGCTGATGGTTATGCTTGAGCAATCCCGACAGGGGGAGCATCTCTACAATTCCGCGCACTGTTCGGGCAATCAATGCCGTATCTGCTTCCGGCTCAAGATCCTTTGCATTGCCGGTTCTGCCTGTGGGCATGGCCTGTTTGCCAAACCAACGCTGCCAAAATCCCATATTGTGCCTCCTCAGTGATAAATGGACTTCTTGACACCTTGGTCGAATGAATCCGCAGGTTTCTTACAACAATTGTAAGAAAATTGACCCAGCTCTCAACCCATGACTCAAGCTGAGATAAGTATTATCGGCGGCAGCGAACTCTATCGCCTAGCCAAGCGCGCTAGTCTACGGCCTTGAACCACCCAATCTATTCGGGATATTAGCAGGCAATCAACCGTGATAATCAGAACAAGAATAGCTGCAGACAGCGGAAAACAGGAGGCAACTACTAGCATTAACGCAATCACCATCCTGCTGGCGAAAGGTGACGCTGTTGGTGGTGCCAGTCCGAGCGTTTTAGCAGGGCGGCGTAAAAATGCCAGCGCCACACGGCACGGTACCAATAACTAAGCGGCTGTCGCGCTGACTGTGCTGGCACAGGAGTGATTGATTTGTTCATGATGCCGCTCTAAAAGTGACTGCGCTTATCATCATACTTCAGCAGCTAAAATTGTAATCTTAAGCCCACATACACTGAACGTGGCTCTCCCGGCGTGAGGATTGCCGCATCGGGCGCGGCAAAATCTTTCACGCTGAACAGCGACACATAGTTTTCATCAGTGATATTACGAACTTCACCCCACAGTTCCCAGGTTTCACGGGAATAACCGGCGCGAAATCCCAGCAATTCATAGCTATCCACGGTATAAGTATTTTGAAAATCCGCGTAGCGCTCATCGACAATATCGAAGGTTGGGCCGGCAAAAAAGCCGTTGGTATTTCGATAAAGAATCTCTCCTTTGATCGCATAACCCGGCGCGGCGGGCAACTCATTATTGCCGTACACAGAATCATTATCGAAAGAAAATTCATTGACCGTTAGATTGATCAACGGCTGGATACTGCCGCCATCGCCCAGCGCAAAGCTGGCACCGACTAAGGCTTCGAGGCCTGCATGAATCGTGTCGTCAACATTGGTCGACAGACTGGTGCCGGGCGCAGAGGGATCATCCCTGGAGAGAATTTCATCTTTTAATTGTGCGTAGTAAATAGCAACGTCCCAATGCCACTCGTTGGCCGAGCCTATCGGCTGGCTTCCACGGGTACCGATCTCAATGACGCTACCGTGCATAGCATCCAGGGTTTCTTCATTACCGCGCTCGTCATCTTCCAACTCGTAATTGGTTGGCGCTTCGTAGAGTTTGCTGACATTGGCAAACAATTCCACACTGGGAGTCAGCTGGTAGATTAAACCAGCGCGGGGGTTAATACTGTCGTAGTCCGCTTCGGGGTTGCGCACAGCGCCAGAGGACACCGTAACGTTGCGCACTTCGCGACTCGCCCAAACCGCCTGGGCACCATAAACCGCTGTCCACTTAGGCGCAAACTGCCAGCGATCCATCACAAATAACTCCAGGCTATCGGCGTCATTGTCTACCTGAGTCATCAGATCTTCACGTCGACCGCCCTCATGACTGTAATTGCCGCCCTCAACTTCAGTGACGCCGTAATTAAGGCCCAGCAGCAGATCATGATCACCCTGGCGCAGCTTATAGCGCACCGCGGCACCGGTATTGCGCTGCTCCGTATCAATCAGCAGGCTAAAAAATGGACTGTAGACAATCGGATGGTAGAGATCCTGTTCCTCGTAGGAAACGCCCACTAACAAACTGCTGTTGTCGCTGAGGTTCCAGATGGTCTTGTTGGCTACACGCCATGTCTCAACGTTATACAGGAAATTGCCGATCACGTTTTTGGGATTGGCCTGCTCGGGATTATCTTTCCACTGATCACGGGTCAGGGCTCCTGGCAGTTCCTGGTCGTTGTCTATATAGGTAAAGTAAAGACGGGTATTCACGTCATCGTTGAATCGCCAACCGGTATTGGCATAGACACCCTCGCGCTCCTGTTGCTGGTGTTCGCGGAAGCCATCCCAGTGCCTGGCTTCAACCGTCACCAGACCATCGAAGTTACCAGCGACGGTACCCGCGCTCAATCGCCCCTGCAATTGGTCATCGCTGCCGCCGGTAAGGTAAAGCTCTACAGGCGCCCGGTCCCGAGCCGTGGGCGTAATAAAGTCGATGGCGCCACCCAGGGTACTCGCACCGTAAGTCAGCGCGTTGGCTCCTCGGGCAACGACCGCAAAATTCGCACTTAACGGGTCGACATCCCGGTTGTGGTTATTGCCATCGGCAGCAGTGACAGGCAGACCGTCTTGCAGTAATTTGATGCCGTTACCATCATAATTAGTCGCATCGAGATTAGAACCTCGGCTGGAAAAGTAAGTGGAATCACCGGTGGAGCCACTGGCGACCCATAGACCGGGCACATAGCGCAGCATATCGGCCATACTCGACACGTTGCGTTGATACAAATCAGCGCCATCCACCAACGTGACACCACCTGGCGTAAGCGCCTGTTCAGCTTCCAGAGCGAGCTTGGTTTGCTGACCGTACACAATCATGGTTTCGAGCTTATTGACTGGGGATTGGTCTTCAGTTGGAGCGGCAGCGAAAGAGATAAGCGGCACACTTATGCCAAGACTCAGGCATACGGCAAGCGGCTTGCACATGGATGAAAGCATCACATTTTCCTTGGATTAAAAGACTAGTGGGCATTAAAAAGCCGGAAAGTCTAATGCAAACTCCATAGTGAAAAAATGTGACAAAAGGTCGCAGTACCAGTTAACAACCTGGCCAGCATCGATTTATGACAGGACCATATAAATTCCACTGCAAGCTGGGCCGCCCAAAGACCGACCGTGATCATCGCTGTCGGTGAGATTGAGAATATCAGCCTTAAACGTCCAATCAGCAACCCGGTAACCTGCACGCAAATTCCAAACGGTACTCGGATCGGATTTTACTGAACCATCTTCAATCAATGGGCGCTCACCGAAGTAGCGCACGCGCAGGCTGCCAAACCAGCCGCTGGCTAAATCTGCATTTAGGCCCGCCTGTAACACGTGCTCGATCGCACTGGGAATCTCATCGCCTTCCGGCGCCGAATCGGTAAACTCGGCATCCGTGTAAGCGTATTCAAGATCCAGGCTCCATTGTTCAGTCAGGTGGTAATAGGCCGTTATCTCCACACCTTTTCGTTTTGAGCCGCGACTGGCTTCAGTATTGCCGGCATCACCAACAAACAACAGTTCACTATCCAGTTCCAGTGTCCACAAAGCCAATGACGTATTGATCCGGTCACTGATAAAACCACGCGCGCCCACTTCATAACCCAGGGATCGTACCAAAAGAATTACTGATTCGATTGGTTGAGCATTTTATTCTTTTAAAAGAGTAACAGTATAGGTAAAACACTAGGTAAGGATTGAGGTGTATGGCAAACAACTTTATCAGTGAATTTGATATCGAGCAGTCGCTCTTGCAGCGCCTGCAACATCTGAACGGTTTTGATGTGCTGGATTGCAACACTGCCAAACCCGACGATCTGAACGATGGCTCCAACCGTAGCGACAAGCGCGATGTAATTTTGGTGGATCGCCTGCGCGAAGCCTGTATTGCCCTTAACCCTGCCATTCCACCCGAGGTGATCGACCACAAAAAGGTAGTGTTCACCCTGATCCAGAAATTCCGCTATGACAAGGGCAAGCAGTACCCGCGCCTGTTCGACCCGCAGGCGGAGAAGCGCGAAGTGGTGGTGATTGTCGACGAAGCCCACCGCACCCAATACAAATTTCTGGCGGAAAATATGCGTGCCGGTCTCAAAGGTGCTCACTTCCTCGCTTTTACCGGAACCCCGCTGCTGGGCAAGGAGCGCAAAACTTCCGCCTGGTTTGGGGGGTATGTCTCTGAGTATAACTTTCAGCAGGCCATGGATGATGGCGCCACCGTGCCGCTGTTCTACGAAAAGCGCGTACCTGAGGTGCTGATCCAGAACGAGTCTCCATACAACTTATTCATTGGACGAACAGATAAACTTGAAAAACAAAAAAGAGAAAAAGAAACATTAAATCATTTTAGTGATATTCATTTTGATTTCCCGCTCAACGATACCACTAGGCCACTTTTGGAACACTTCACAAAATATGGTTACTCTTATCTATCATATTTAGACGGTAAAGTTGAGTTTGCTTCTATTACATCCCAATTTAAAAACGCAAATGACTACAAAAAG
>JBNKFV010000012.1:0-39547 GCA_050289485.1 Cellvibrionaceae bacterium | reverse complement strand
GCGGGTGTGTGGTCGTTGCGTGGTCATACTGAGCTAACAGAAGGTGAGTCTACGGAAGGGGGCAGTGTGCTCGCGTTATCGGGTGAGACGTTATTGGTCTCATCGGGTCGGTCACAGGGTCGCAGTGTGCTGGTGATGGATGCCGATGGAATTGCCAATGATGTTGATAATTGTTTGAACGATTTCAATCCACAGCAGCTCGACCTGGATAATGATGGACTCGGTGATGCCTGTGATGAGGATATGGATGGCGATGGTGTGGCGAACGCTGAGGACGCCTTTCCATTAGATGCCAGTGAAACGCTGGATGCCGATGGCGATGGTGTGGGTAATAATGCGGATACCGATGACGATAACGATACTTTGCCTGATACTTGGGAGCTCTTATATGGCTTGAATCCGTTAGATGCCAGCGATTTTAGCACTGATCCTGATGGGGATGGAGTAACCAATGATCTGGAATTTGCTAATGGTAGCAATCCGTCTGATGAGCCTTCAGGTATTAATCCTACACTGCTACAAGCTGTATTGGCTGGTGACCCCGCTGAAAATGCTTTCTTTGGTTATAACGTGGCTGTATCCGGTGATACTGCGATCATTGGTGCTTACGGTGATGGAGAAAGCTGGACCGGTGCTGCATATATATATCGTCGTAACAGCGAGGGGGTCTGGGAGTATGAAACTAAATTAGTGGGTGAATCAAATCAAGATTATTTTGGTCTATCTGTTGCCATTCATCGGAACACCGTAGTTATCGGTGCCTATCAATCAGAAGTTGATGGCGTAGCTACTGGTGCCGCCTATGTTTACGCTCGGGTGGGGAGCGGAAAATGGCAGCGTCAGATAAAATTATCTGCAAATGATGGAGCATTAGACGATTTCTTTGGTTATGACGTTGCTATTTACAGAGATCAAATATTTGTTGGTGCTATGGGTCATGATATCCCTGTGGATAGAGGCGGCGCTGTTTATGTATTTACTCGGGCGGCTGACGATCGAAGTCACTGGTATCAGAGTGCCAAGTTGACTCCAAACGATACTCAAACAGAGTCCATGTTTGGTTCAAGTTTGGCCGTTTATGGGGATACGGCTATTGTTGGTGCCAGTAATGAAAACAACATTAATGGTGATAGCGCTGGTGCGGCGTATATTTACAGGAGAGTTAATGGGCAGTGGAGTTTAAGCAAAAAAGTGATTGCACCAGAGGCTGGCTTAGATCGATTTGGTACTAAGGTATCTATTGGTGCCAATATTGCCCTTATTAATGCGCCAGGTACTGCGCTAGATAGAACGGCTGGGGGGGCTGTGTATGCCTACAGGTTAGACAATAACGGAGTTTGGCAATTTGATCAGCAATTCAGGGAGACGCTTCCTGTTGTTGAGGGGACAGGTGGTGATCGTTTAGGAAATTTAAGTGCTGTTAATGGAAATCGTATAGCGTTTAGTTCTTATGCTTCCTATGCGGGGCTTGATGCTGGAACAACACCGGTGCGGGCTGTTCACTCTTATGTGCGAAGGCCTTCCGGCGAATGGGTTTATCAAGGCGCAATTCATAATCCAGGGGGGTGGCCAAATAATTTTGGCAGTGGAATAGCTCTGGCTGGTGATACTCTTTTGCTTGGTGCTGCATTAGAGGACAGTAGCACGGTAGTCAATGCGGGCGGCCTCTACGCCTATGACATGGATGGGGTCGGAGACACTGATAACTGTCACGATGCAGTTAACATTGATCAGCTAGATCAAGATGGGGATGGGGCCGGGGATGCTTGTGACCGTTTTCCCAGTAATGCCGCAGAGACAGATGATTTAGATCGAGATGGCATTGGTGATAATAGTGATTCTGATATTGATGGTGACGGCGTTATCAATAGCGAAGATGAATTTCCTTATGACTTAGAAGAGTGGCTTGATACCGACGGCGATGGAGTTGGAAATAACTGGGATATTGATGATGACAACGATAGCATTCCGGATGACTGGGAAGTGATAAATGGCCTGGATCCACTGATTGATGATGCAGCAGGTGATGCGGATGGTGATGGTTTTACCAATTTGGATGAATATAAAAGTGGTTGGAACCCTCAAGTAACAGATGCAGTGCCAGAAATTCCTTCGATAGTGGTCGTAAGAAACGATAGTAACAGTATCTCAGCCACATTTACTTCCGATGACCCCAGTGTTCAGTATTATCAGGTGCAAATAGTAAGAGCGCTAAATGGTATTGAGTCATTAACGGCTAATAATACGGCAACGCTAGCTTTGGATCCTGGGCGTAATTACATTCTTGCGGCAGCCTGTAACCACGTTGGTTGTGGTGGCTACACCTCTTCTGGTTTTATATTTGGGGTTGGTATGCTTCAAAATGTCGAGCTAAAAGGGAATATGGGAAATATTCCTGAAAACTGGGTGATTCATTGGGATAAGGATGAGTATGCCGATACCTATAGGGTAGAGCTTAGCGTAGATGGTTCTGAGTGGGTCATCGTTCAGGATCAAGAGAGTTCTAATTATTGGCTTAACAATAGGGATGCTATGCCTAATGGTACCTATCGATATCGCATCAATGCCTGCATAGCGGATGTTTGTGGTCCTTGGACAATGATAGAGATGGTGGTGGGCGATACTGATGGTGATGGGTTGCCTAATTATTGGGAAGAATTATATGGCCTTGATCCGCTAGATGCAGCGGATGCTGGTTATGACTACGATGAAGATGGAATTAGTAATTATAATGAATATAAAGAGGGTCTAAATCCTAACGAACATAACGATATTTCTTTGAGCTGGCAGGATCTTAGTATTTCTATTGACTCAATACAGTTAGAAATAGATGGCACGTTTAGTTTGTTTACGAGTTCGGTATCGGCATCAGAATGTATGGCTGGTAATGGCTATTTTAAAGTGAGCGAAACGATAGACCTAAATGACATGAATAAATTTTTATCAATTAGTTTGGCATCAATGCAATCAGGTCATTCTGTTGTTTTGTCTTATACGCCTGATGGCATAGGCTGTATTTTCTCAAGTGTTAGATCGTACCATTGATATGTTGCTTATTGAGAAAGTAAAAGTTTGGAGGTTTTATGAAGAAGGTTTTAGGTAGTGCATTTTTACTGAGTGTTGTTAGTTTTTCTTCAGTAGCTGATGATATTCAATTGCAGTCTATTGAGCTAAAAGGCAATGGAGACTTTTATCTCTATAAAACTGATGCTTCAACAGGTTTATGTGACGAAGCAAACCCTTATGCGGTTAAGGTTAGTGATAATCAAGTGGTTCAGTCCGCATCCAATGGTATGTTGAGTGTGAGTCTTTCTGCATTGCACGTAGGTAATGATTTGACTGTTGATTCAGATGCTTATTGCAATATCAAAAGCATAAGAATTTACAAAAAATAATACTCTGGGTCTGTTCTACGGAGAGGATATGATTATGCCCTTTAGGTAGCTTTTCTTGTTTTTCCCAATTTTGATGGGAGCGATAAGCTCTGCCAATGCGGCAGTAGGCTACTACCCAGCTATGACTAGTGCTGCCATTTTGGCGTCCTCACCCAATTGGGTGGCTATGGGATGTACACTTACGCTGCTAACGGTGCCCCTACCAGTGAGTTAAGATTTAAGTGATATGAGAGCTTTAATGGTGGCGCTAACGCTGTGGAAAGGTGGAAGTCTATACCATTCTTGCAGGAGCGTTGTGCTTTCAATGGGTAGGGATGGGGCAGCGAACCAGGTTGTACAGCCTATGTTGGAGGAGGGTGAATTGCTGGATAGCATGGCTGGCTTCTTCAAAATATTAGCAGTACTCATTGATATTCGTTTGCAGTTAAATGTCTTTTATTTAGAAATAATGAGGCCCGGAGAATAGTGTCAGGTTTTACCTTTCAGCTGTATGTCAGTTATTGAAGGTGCATTAAGGGAATAGCGACTGACATTATTTATATAAGTAGCTATTCCCATTGTAAGATCTCAGTACCATTAACCCGGCAACAACATAGATCTCCTTATCTATTTTGTTGCACACCTTGGAAATACCCGCGGAACTTTACGAAATCCCTTGTATTTCCAAGGCTTACATTGGCCTGCAGCCAATGGCGGCGCATCCGTACGCCGCTTATTAACCCAACAATAATTGTTGCCGGGTTAATGCTTTATTGATTTGTCGCGCTGGGGTTAAAATCTTCTGGTTTTGCGATTGGCTTTACTTTGTTTGCGTCTCCTTCCAATAAGTAGCCTTGCTTAATAGAATCCTGCTTGGCGATATTAAATTGCTGAATGTAGTTATCGTAGCTTTCATATAACTCAATAAGTTTTGCAGCGCTATAGACAATTTTTGTATCGTAGAGTAAACCACAGCCGGTTTCCTGCTCTGTCATATAGGCCGCAGCCGGCACGGTAATCCAGGGTGGTCTCACGCCGCCGATGATGTTGTTAGTCTTTGCGTCGCGAACCAACTTTTTATTTTTGCGCTGGACTCGGTCAGCTCTAGGCATGACAACGTTATTGCGAACCCATTGATCCATGCGTTCTAATAGTGCTGAGGCCAGTGCATCTTCAGGTTCGTCGTCGTAGAGTGTGTTGCAGTTAGGATCATCTTCTTTGCCGATATCGCTAGGCATTAATTCTATTTCTTCGGTGCCAAGATCTGCCGGGCGCATATGGGGGGTGCCTGCAAGTTCATAGAAACGAATCGGGGGGCTATCGGAATCCTTTGGTGCGGGAATGCCTGCGAGTGTATCCACCATTAATTCTGACTGGGTGTATACGTTCACAAAGGGTGCATCTTCCGGTGGATGTTTAGGTATGCGATTGGTTGGGCCGCCCAAAGAGCCAAACTCCATTTTGCCAACCATATAGGCATCAATTAATTGCGCCCCACCTGGCATGCGCCATTGCTGGTGACGGCCCTGATTTAGGTAGTCCATCCAAACCTGCGCTGTGACAGCCCAGCTGTTGACGTAAACACGCTCAACGTCCAGGCCAGGGAGAGGCCCTTGAGTATTATTTTGCTTTAGCAGCATCGCTAGTTGAGCACCAACTGCCTGACTTTGTGGCACAAATTGGTCAGGATGCCCATCGCGGAGAAAGCGTTTAGGGTCGTAGTAGAACCCTAAGCTCGCATAGCGGGCATAATCGTACTTGCGCATGAATTCAAAGTTTAAGTTGTCCGGTGCCGGGTCCCAGAGTTCGGGATAGTGGGTTTTGGGATCTTTCTCGGGTTTATTAATATTCAATGTGTAACCGACCCAGGCGTAGCCTTTGCGCAGCAAGTAGTCTTTCGTCAGAATCCAGCCGGCGCCGCGTTCACCAATCCAAGTAAACGGGGCGATAACGACTGTACCGTTAAATTTGGCAGGGTCTTTGGGCTTACGTACTAATATTCGGGTGATGTAGGGTGCATCAAACAAGGTTTCCCCTGCGGCAGTAATGGCTGGTGCCACGCCGTGAAGAAAATATTCCTCTTCGACATACCCAGCTGCGGCTAAGTCCGCATATTCTGTTCCCGGCCTGTTAGCAGATGCCAATGGTGCACGATCAGAGGGGGGGATGGGCGTAATGCGTGGTACTTCCAGGTTTGCCGCGGCATATAGGTTAAAGGAGAGAATTACCAGGCCTGTAGCGAGAAGTCTTATGCCTGCGACCTTAGCGTTGGTCGTATTATTTGGAGGTTTCGGGGTGCTATTTGTCAGTAAACCAAACATAGAGAAAGACCTTATTGCTTCAGCTTCAATTACCCTAAATGCGCGCGTTTCAATGGCTGGCGCTAGTCCGCCAATGCGGTCGACCGGTTGCATAGTAAATAGACGTCTAAGCATGCAAAAACACCTAAGGAATGGGTACAAATAGCCTCTAATTCCGCACTTTAATGCTTTTAGTGGCTTTAGGGCCCTTGCTCGCCACCTTTTGGGGTAGGTTTTACGCCCCGCCTGTCTGGTAGAATCCTCTCCCTCAGTGAAGGTTATGTTTTGCTGGGAAGGTTTGGTTTTGTTCGAGCACGCAGGTTTGTATCGTGCTTTTTATTTTGCATGTGAAGAGACGAATAGGTAAGGCGAAAACGCTATGGGTATGGGATATGTGTATCTGGCAATTGCCATTATGGCTGAGGTGATTGGTACCAGTGCGTTAAAAGCGTCGGAACAGTTTAGCAAGCCGCTTCCCAGTATTATTGTGGTCGTAGGTTATGCGGCCGCATTCTATTTTTTGTCGTTGGTGCTAAAAACGATTTCCGTAGGTACTGCTTACGCGATCTGGTCGGGTTTGGGTATTGTTGCAATTACGGCGATAGGTGCGATCTTGTATAAAGAAATACCTGATTTTCCCGCGTTGCTGGGTATGTTTTTGATATTGGTGGGCGTTGTTATTATTAATGTCTTTTCAAAAACCGTCAGTCATTAAGCGGCGTTTGACCTTTATTTCACACTGCGGGGTTATAAAAATTAAATACGAAACTGCTGCATGCCTTTAACCAGCGAAAATGCAGCATCCAGGTCTTTAGTCATTCATGAGGGCCTTTATAGGCGGAGCCGATAGTGTCGTGGTTATTTCACTATCGGTGATAAAACTATCACCGCCCATCCCGCTTACTTTAGCCAAAGGGTTAAGTTTTTACCAATGTCGGCTAATTGCTCGGCAATGACGGTATGCTCCATCGGGTAAGTGGTTAGCGACGCTTCAATACCCTTAGTTTTCAGTTGTTCCACTGCTTGCTCGCCAAGTGTAAGGGGTACTACCGGGTCGTGCGTGCCATGGTAAATTTTAATTGGCAGCGCTTGATTAGCGGGATTTACTGTTAGGCTGTTTCCCGTTGCCAGATAGGTTGAAAGGGCCAGCAGGCCTGCAAGGGGTTTGGGATAAGTCAACGCACATTGATAGGCTACCGCACCACCTTGGGAAAACCCTGCCAGGACGATACGCTCACTGGGTATGCCGCGTTCAATTTCCCGGTCTATTAGGGCAGCAATAGCCTCACTGGATTCGAGTATCTGTGTTTCATCGATTTTGCGTTCGAGGCTCATTTCCAGAATATCGTACCACGCGGGCATCACATAGCCGCCGTTCACTGTTACAGGAATTTCCGGCGCGTGAGGAAAAATAAAGCGTACGGCAAGATCTGCAGGTAAATTCAGGTAAGGCACGGCTGGTTCAAAATCGTGGCCACTGGCACCAAGTCCGTGTAACCAAATGACACTGGCGGTGGGGGTATCGCCAGTTTCTACGGTGAGGTGCGGTAAATAATTCATGGTGTCTCCATTACCGGGTTAATAGCAAGCTTACTGAATGAGTCCACAGCTTGTTGCAATGGTTGAGCAGGGTAGTGTTGGGTTTGCAGATAGTGAATAAGCTTAAGGGTTTTGAACGCGTCGAACCAGTCGTGTGCGTGTTTTACCAACACGGAGGCTGGTTTGCCTTCGTTGCCAAGTTTTTGAAGGTGATTGAATAATTCGTCAATATTTAGGCTGAGTAATGCGGCGCGAATCGGTGGCGTGCAGTCATCTAAAAATATCTCTAGCTTGGTCGTAGGTGTGAGTGCATTGAGTTGCCGTAAAAGTTGGCGTAACTCTGCAAATACCTCTGGGGCGTAGTAGGTGTAAGGTTGCTGCATTTGTAGCTTGTGCATAATATTGGCGACCCCAGGGCCAGTGCCGAAAGGCACCCGCTGAGATAAACGCGCCTGTATGCTAACCAGCGGTTGTGGCGAACAAAAGGTTCGCACGGGGGCTGTTTTGTTGAGTTTGTTGAGTAAGTAAAAATCTTCACCACCTGCGCGTTTGGGAAACCCGCGCACTTGGCAATAGTAGTCTGCGTGCACACACAGGCAACTGCCGATGGTGTGAAAGGCGTAAGGTGAACCGGCCCATCGTAATGCTTCTACGTAGTAGTTAAGCCCTTGTTCGTACAAGGCGGTGGCCTGCCCGGTAGCGGAATCATTGCATTGGTGAGCAAAGGGCAGTACCCATGCACTGGTATTGGCGTGCATATGCTGGGCCGGGGAAAAATAATCGCAGTGAAGGGTGGCATCGGCGTCAGTGCTGAAAATCCAGGGGCTTTTTACGGTGCCTTGGAAATACAGTGCTGCAGCAATATCTGCCCCGATTTTGCGGGCCAGTCCTACGCCTTGTTTTTTGGGAATGCGTTTGCCAGTGCTGAATCGATCAATAGCGAGTATACGAACTGGCGAGTGTTGGAAGTCAGTCAACAGCATGCCATTGTGATTGTATTTGACCACCCCGTGCTGCGTAATCCACCGCCATAGCGTTTGTTGCGATGAGGGATCTTCTTCGGTATCTGGCTGATTGATGATAACAATTGCCAATACACGACGCTGCCAGTTTGTTGTTATTAGCCGCTGTAAAAATTCCGGTGTTTCAGCAAATGCGGGAATCACAACCACCCATTCGTTCGTGCACGGTGTTTGCTCGAATAGCGTTAGCGCAGGGGTGACTTCTGGCTCGGCAAAATTTTTAAAGTATTTGTGGTGGGGTGTGGTTGCCATTACGTTTGTTAGCGGTTCTCAAGGGCGTTTCCAGCGTGTGGTGCAGTGTAACGGCAACAGGTGTGTTCAACCAGCAACCTCAGGTTTTTTTCTGTAGCGCTGCTTTCTCTGGGGCTACTGCCTATGGAGCTGCTTTTCGTGGCGCTGCTTTTTAGGGCGCAACCATGCGCCGGAAGATATCCCGCCAGCTCACAATACCCACCGCACAGCCTTTGTTGTTCACAATTGGAATACAGGAAATACGGTGATTTTGAAAAACGGCGATGGCCTCGTACACGTCTTGTTCTGCACCAAGGGTAATAGGTTTACGCGACATGATCTGATGCGCTTTTTTATTTAGGGTGGCCAGGTCGAGCGTGGTTTCGGCAGCGGTATCCAGGTTAGGGCTAATGGCTTTGAAAAAGTCCCGGTCAGAGATCACGCCCATTAACTTGCCGTTTTCAGACACCAGCAGGTGATGAAAGTGGGTGTGGTCGAATATCTCTTTGACCACGTTGAGCGTATCGTCCATTTCCACGGTAACGACCGGGCTGCTCATGATTTGCTTCAGTATCATAATGTTCTCGATAATGGTTAAACGAGTGTTGCAGTGACAAATGATACTCGTGTGCGCTTCATTTGTTGAATCTTATCATTCAACACATCCTAAATTCAGCCTGTTTCGCCGTGAATTTGGCTCAATGCCTTTTGGGCAATAGGGTTGAGCTGGTCAACAATAGCCTGCTGCTGGGCGTGCACTTTCTGGCGCATCGACTTGGCCCAGAAGCTGTTGACATGGGCGGCGACTTTTACCGCCGCTTCGTCGTCGCTGATATTTTTGGGTTGATTAATGCTGATTTGGTTGAGCATTTTAATCAGGTGATGCAGTTCTTCGCTACTCACGATGTTTCCTTTTTGTTACTAGGTTTTATGACACTAGGGTTTATGAGCTGTGATAATAAATAACGTGTCGCCCAGGGCGGGCAAAGCCAACCAGATTCATATGGGCCTGTTGTGCCAAGGCAACCGCCATGCTGGTGGGCGCTGAAACAGACACCAATGTACTGATACCGGCGGTGGCGGCTTTGGTGACCATTTCGTAACTGGCACGGCTGGATACCAGAAAAAAACGGTTAGGTGCGGGTTGGCCATCCAGCGTGCCAATCAGTTTATCGAGGGCGTTATGGCGACCAACATCTTCGCGCAGGGTTAACAGTTTCCCTTCCGCGTTGACATATGCTGCAGCGTGCACCGCACCGCATTGCTGTTGTATGACCTGTTGGGCTTGCAGTGCTTGCAGCGCTGTTTCGATAACCTTTGCGCTGGGAAGCTGTCCCGCTGGCACAGGTGCAATGCAGGGCTGCACGGCGCTAAGCGAGTCAATGCCACAAAGCCCGCAACCCGTGCGGCCACTGAGCTGGCGTCGACGCAGCTTTAATGCCTGAAACGCTTCAGCGACCACCTGCATCTGAATTTCCACACCTTGTGGCGAATGCACAATGTCAATATCGAGCAACTGCTGGTAGTGGTCGATAATACCTTCGGTAAGGCTAAAACCTCGGCCAAAATCTTCCAAATCCAGCGGTGTTGCCATCATCACGGCATGGCTAACACCATTGTATACCATGGCAATGGGCACCTCGTCGGCGAGCAGGTCGCTGTGTTGCGAGACTTGCTCGCCTGAACGTACCGTTACGTCGCAGGTCGACAAACCAGCAGGCGTGTTATCGTTTGGCCCCTTTTTATTGGTCGACAAACGCCACCTGCCGCTCACTGAACTCGCTGTATTCCACTTGCCATTCCGATGACCGTGGTTTGCCGGTGACTTTGTTTACCTGCACGGCAGTTACTTTGTATTCCGGGCAATTGGTGGCCCAGTCGGAATTGTCGGTGGTGATCACATTGGCACCGGTACTTGGGTGGTGGAAGGTGGTGTACACCACACCCGGTTGCACTCGGTCGGTAATTTTAGCGCGCAATTGGGTATTGCCGGCGCGGCTGGCAATTTCTACCCAGTCGCCCTCATTCACACCTCGGTCTTCTGCATCGTGCGGATGAATTTCTAACACGTCTTCCGCGTGCCAACTTACGTTCGCGGTACGGCGGGTTTGGGCGCCCACATTGTATTGCGACAGAATACGTCCAGTGGTCAGCAGCAGCGGAAACTTACGCGTTACTTTTTCATCGGTAGGAATGTATTCGGTAATGGCGAAATAGCCTTTGCCGCGCACAAACTGGTTAACGTGCATAATTGGCGTGCCGTCGGGTGCTTCATCGTTACAAGGCCACTGTAGCGAACCTTCGCTGCCCAAACGCTCCCAGCTTACGTTGGCAAATGTTGGTGTTAGTGCTGCAATTTCCGCCAGAATCTCACTGGGGTGGTTGTAATGCATGGGATAACCCAGGGCTTTGGAAAGTCCCAGGGTTACTTCCCAGTCTTCCAGCCCACCTAACGGTGCCATCACTTTGCGTACCGGTGAAATACGGCGCTCGGCGTTGGTGAAGGTGCCGTTTTTCTCCAGAAAGCTCGAGCCGGGTAAAAATACGTGAGCAAACTTGGCGGTTTCGTTGAGGAAAATATCCTGTACGATCAGGCACTCCATATTGCGCAGTGCGGCTTCAACGTGTTGCGTGTTGGGGTCTGACTGGGCAATGTCTTCACCCTGCACATACAGGCCTTTGTAGGTGCCTTCTACGGCGGCGTCGAGCATGTTGGTAATGCGATAACCTGGTTCAGACTGCAGCGTTACGCCCCAGGCTTTTTCAAATTGTTCACGTACGGCAGCCGTAGAAATATGACGATAGCCGGGCAGTTCATGGGGGAATGAACCCATATCGCAGGAACCCTGCACGTTGTTTTGTCCACGCAGTGGGTTCACGCCCACGCCGTCGCGGCCCACATTACCCGTGAGCATGGCCAGGTTGGCAATGCCCATCACCATGGTTGAGCCCTGGCTGTGTTCGGTAACCCCCAAACCGTAGTAAATCGCCGCATTACCGCCGGTGGCATACAGGCGTGCAGCCGCGCGTATTTCACTGGCCGGAATGCCGGTAACGGCTTCGGTTGCTTCGGGTGAGTTGCGCTCTTCGCTGATAAATGTGCACCACTGTTGAAAGGCTTCGGTTTCACAGCGCTCGGCGATAAACTCTTTCGCTTCCAGCCCCTCGCTCACAATGACATGGGCCATGGCATTAATAAATGCAACGTTGGTACCAGGGCGTAGTTTCAAGTGGTGATCGGCTTGAATGTGTGGGCTTTTTACCAAGTCAATTCGGCGTGGGTCGGCCACGATCAGCGTGGCGCCTTCGCGCAGGCGTTTTTTCAGGCGCGAACCAAAAACGGGGTGGCCGTCGGTGGGGTTGGCGCCAATGACCATTACGACATCGGTTTTTTCTACCGAGTCGAACGTTTGCGTACCAGCAGATTCTCCCAGCGTGGTTTTTAGGCCAAAACCCGTAGGGGAGTGGCAAACCCGTGCGCAGGTGTCGACGTTATTGTTGCCAAACGCTGCGCGTACCAGCTTTTGTACCAAATAGGTTTCTTCGTTGGTGCAGCGTGATGACGTAATGCCACCCACCGCATCAATGCCGTAGTTGGCTTGGATGTGTTTTATTTTCTTGGCCGCAAAGGTGAACGCCTCGTCCCACGAGACTTTTTTCCATGGCTGGTCGATGCTGTCTCGAATCATTGGGTGAGTAATACGATCACTGTGGGTGGCGTAACCAAAGGCAAAGCGGCCTTTTACACAGCTGTGGCCACGGTTGGCTTCGCCACCTTTCCATGGGGTCATGCGGACTACTTCATCGCCTTTCATATCGGCCTTAAAGGCACAACCAACACCGCAGTAGGCACAGGTGGTGATTACCGAGTGATCGGGTTGGCCTTTTTCGATGATAGAGGTTTCCGTTAAGGTGGCTGTCGGGCAGGCCTGCACGCAGGCGCCGCAGGATACACATTCGGAATCCATAAACGCTTGGTTTTGCCCCGGTGACACCTTGGAATCGAAACCACGGCCATCAATGGTCAGGGCAAAGGTGCCCTGGGTTTCTTCGCAGGCGCGTACGCAGCGCGAACACACAATGCATTTGCTGGGATCAAAAGTGAAGTAGGGGTTGGAGCTGTCTTTTTCGGCATTCAGGTGGTTGTTACCCTCGTAGCCATAACGCACATTGCGCAGGCCGATAACACCGGTAACATCTTGCAATTCGCAGTCGCCATTGGCGGCACAGGTGAGGCAGTCCAGCGGGTGGTCTGAGATGTACAGTTCCATCACACCTTTGCGCAGGGTATCGAGTTTTTGTGTTTGCGTACGCACCTGCATACCGGCTTCCACCGGCGTAGTGCACGAGGCGGGATAACCGCGACGCCCTTCAATTTCTACCAGGCAAACACGGCATGAGCCAAACGCTTCGACGCTATCGGTAGCACATAGCTTGGGAATGTTGATACCGCTCATGGCAGCAGCACGCATTACTGACGTACCTTTTGGCACGCTAACGGCTTGGCCATCAATGCTCAGGGTGACCAGTTCGCCAACAGGAATAGCATCGGTATTAGGCGCTGGGGTGCCGTAGTCTAGATTCGGGTCGAGGTCTTTACGTGGGTCGAAATATTCCAACATGATCGTTACCTCTTAGCGTTTGAAGTCGTCGATAAAATGTTTCATGGCGCTTTGCACCGGGTAAGGTGTCATGCCGCCCATGGCACACAGAGAGCTGTGAACCATGGTGTCGCACAGGTCTTCGAGCAGGGCGAGGTTGTTGTCGCGGTCTTCATTGGCACGGATACGATCGATCACTTCAACACCGCGGGTAGAGCCAATACGACAAGGCGTGCATTTACCACAGGATTCCTCCACACAAAACGCCATCGAGAAACGCGCCTGCTCCGCCATATCGACGGTATCGTCAAAGGCGACCACGCCACCGTGGCCCAGTACGGCGCCAATGGCTGCGGTTTTTTCGTAGTCCAGCTCTATGCTCCATTGGCTTTCTGGCAGATAGGTACCCAGCGGGCCGCCCATTTGTACAGCTTTCATAGGGCGCCCGTTGGCGGTGCCGCCACCAAAATCGAAGAGCAGTGACTTCAGCGTGGTGCCAAACGCCAACTCTACCAAACCGGGAAACTTTAGGTTGCCCGCCAACTGGAAGGGCATGGTGCCGCGTGAACGGCCCTGGCCAAAACCTTCGTAAAACGCCGCGCCCTTGGCGAAAATAACCGGCACGCTGGAGAGCGACAGCACGTTATTGATGATAGTGGGTTTGCCAAACAAACCGGTAATGGCCGGTAGTGGCGGTTTGGCGCGTACCATACCGCGTTTGCCTTCAAGGCTTTCGAGCAGTGCCGTTTCTTCACCACAAATATATGCCTTGGCTCCCAGCCGCACTTCTAAATGAAAATTGCGCTCGCTGCCCAAAACACCATCACCCAGATAGTGGTTGGCATAGGCAATGGCGATGGCTTCGTCCAATATTTGGTGGGCATGGGGGTATTCTTCTCGCAGATAGATATAGCCCTGTGTTGCGCCTACGGCTAAACCAGCAATGGTCATGCCCTCGATCAAGCCGAAGGGATCAGCTTCCATTTGCAGGCGGTCGGCAAAAGTACCGGAGTCACCTTCGTCGGCATTACACACCACATATTTCTGTGAGGCGGGTGTATCGAGCACGGTTTGCCATTTGATACCGGTAGGGAAGGCCGCGCCACCACGGCCACGCAGGCCGGAGTTTTTTACTTCGTCCACACATTCTTGTGGCGACATGTTCAGCGCACGCTCGAGCCCGGCATAGCCGCCGGTATTTTTATAATCGCTCAAGCTCACTGGGTCGATAATCCCCGCGCGGGCAAAGGTGAGACGCTGCTGTTTTTTCAGGTAGGGAATCTCTTCCGTTAGCCCCAGATACAGTGGGTGGCCAGCTTTCCCGTCTAGCACGCCTTGCTCGATTAACGAGGGAATATCTTTTGGTGAAACGGGCCCGTAAGCGACACGTCCTGCAGCAGTTTCCACTTCTACCATAGGTTCAAGCCAATACAGGCCACGCGAGCCGTTGCGCACCAGCGTGATGTCATCACGACCGTTGATAGCCTCAGCCAAGGCCTTGGCAACACGCTCGGCGCCAACGGCCAGGGC
This sequence comes from Cellvibrionaceae bacterium, assembly GCA_050289485.1. Taxonomy (GTDB): domain Bacteria; phylum Pseudomonadota; class Gammaproteobacteria; order Pseudomonadales; family Cellvibrionaceae; genus JBNKFV01. Next base: position 24,950 of record JBNKFV010000012.1, on the reverse strand, counting down.
TGATGAGTCACGGGGAACAAATACTTTATGCATCATTATTGTACCTCCGCCGGTTGCGTGTAGAGTTCATCAACCAGTTCGGCAGCACTATCGCTGTCGAGGCGGCCGTAAATGTTTTGGCCAATACGCATTGAAGGGGAACAGGCACAGTTACCCAGGCAATATACAGGCTCCAGGGTGATTTCACCGTCTTGCGTGGTTTGGTGGTAATCAATGCCCAGCTTGGCTTTAATGCTCGCTTCAATGTCGCGCCCACCCATAGCTTGGCAAGACTCTGCCCGGCACACCTCTACAATGTGGTTGCCGCGTGGTTTAAGGCTGAAATGGTGATAAAAGGTGATAACCCCGTGTACTTCGGCGCGCGACAGGTTCAGTGCGTTGGCGATGGGGGTAACGGTGTCTTCTGGCACGTAGCCAAGCTGCGCTTGTATGGCGTGCAGAATGGGAAGGAGTGGGCCAGGCTTATGGCGCAACGACTCAATAATGGTATTAACCTGCGCGAGGTGGGCAGAAACATCCGGTTGGCTCATAGTTATCGCTCTTTTTGGCTTTGTCACGGTAAGCGTAACAGGCATTTATTTATCAGGCCGCGTTCGCACTCAGTGTAGTGACTTCTGGAAATAACGCCCAACTTTGCCATAATATGCAGTGGTCTGCCTATTTGGGCGCGCGAGTTACGCGAAAACACTAATATAGCACCCCATATAATGAACCTAAATATGTCATCTTATGCATATTAATAACTTGGGTATTGTGTCTAGCTGGCACTTTCAAGATAGCAAAGGGCGGCAGCTTCACAGCCGTTTGGTACCGCTATTATTCGCGGTACAGCAGCACGGTCGATTAACCGCCGCGGCCAAGTCGGTAGGCTTGTCTTATCGCCATGCCTGGAACATTCTCAATGACAGCGCCGACGTAATGGGTAGCCCGCTCGTCGTGCTGGAGAAAGGGCGGGGTGCGCATTTGTCGGCACTGGGTAAAACGTTTTTGCAGTTTAATCAGCGTGTGGAAGCACGGCTACACCCGCAGGTAGAGAGCTTGTCTACCGAGTTGAATGCAGAACTGCACCGTGCCATGGCTGACTTACGGCCGGTGGTGCGCGTGTTTGCCAGCCATGGCTATGCGGTAGCGTTGCTACCTGCGTTCGCTAGCGAGTGCCAAATGGAAATGCAGTATCACACACCGGTAGAGGCGCTTACGGCGCTTAACGCCGGGGTGTGCAAAATAGCGGGGTTTCACCAGAGTATTGATGTGCGTGTGGAGGCGCTCAATAAACGCTACCAGGAGCTTCTCGACCCGACCCGGTTTGGCATTATTCGGTTTATTCGGCGCCAGCAAGGTTTGATGTTTGCCCCCGATAACCCTGTCACCTGTCTCGCCGACCTTGTTACCCTGAAACTCCGGTTTATTAATCGCCAGCCTAAATCTGGTACTCGAGAATTGTTTGATCAACTGCTGAGTGACTTACGTATCAACCCTCGAGATATTCATGGCTATGCCAACCAGGAATTTACGCATTCTGCTGTGGCGGCTCATATAGCCTCAAGTATGGCAGATGTAGGGTTTGGTGTAGAGGTTGCTGCCCGGCGCTTTGGTTTGGGTTTTTTGCCGATGGGGCAGGAATATTACTTGTGGGCTTATTCTCTGGAGCATGAAAATGATCCCGATGTGCAGGCCTTTCTGGCAACCTTGAAAGCAGAGGATTTTCAGCAGGCAATTAACGAATTGCCGGGCTATGCTTGTGATCACTGTGGCGAAACGGTTGGTGTTGACTGGCTGCCTCACAACCGGGTGTAAGAAACCGGTTGCCACTGCGACTAAATGTGTAATTCGGTGGCGAAGGCAGTTATCACATTTGTATAACTTCTGTTGCCAACAGGCTCAATGCCTCTAGGCAGGACGACGCTAATTACCTATCCTGACCTTGCCGAACGACATCACTACGCCTGCATAGACTGCAGCGATAAGTGAGTTTACAACCTGAAGATTTATCTGATGTAACACATGTATTGTCATTTCAACAGGAGAACCTCAATGACAAAGAAAACATTATCCAGTGTAACGGCTGCAGTAGGTGCTGCGGTATTAACTTCTGTATCACTGAGCGCCTTTGCCAGCGTTGACCACAGCCAAAACCCTTTTGCGGCTACGGAACTGAGCTCAGGTTATAACCTTGCTGCGAAGAGCACCGAAGGTAAGTGCGGTGAAGGCAAGTGTGGTGAGAAAAAAGCCGCAAAAGAAGGCAGCTGTGGTGAGGGTAAAGCCAAAGAAGGTAAGTGTGGCGAAGGTAAGGCCAAAGAAGGCAGCTGCGGTGAAGGTAAAGCTAAAGAAGGCAAATGTGGCGAAGGCAAAAAAGCCAAAGAAGGTAAATGCGGCGAAGGCAAGTGTGGTAAGTAATCCACTTGCGATTAGCTAATAAATACCCCCAGTTTATACTGGGGGTATTTATTTAAAGAATGTGTTGAGTAGAGTGGGAAGGCGTAAAGCAGATGTCCGACCAATGTGAAAAACAATCAGCAGCCAACGCTGTGCCCGGGCTTAACGAAGGTTTCAAAGTGAGCGGTGCCGGGTTGGGATTACGACGTAGCTTATTGGATGACCTGGTAGAGCAAACACCCGATACCATCCAATTTATGGAAGTAGCGCCAGAAAACTGGATTAACGTGGGCGGGCGTTTGGGAAAAAAATTTCGTCAATATACCGAGCGTTTTCCATTTTTGTGTCACGGGCTATCTTTATCGATCGGCTCTACCGATGCACTGGATGTGCAGCTGGTAAAAAATATAAAAGCCTTTATGCGAGAGCATAATATTCGCGGTTACAGTGAGCATTTAAGTTACTGTAGCGATAGTGGTCACCTTTACGATTTATTGCCGATTCCCTTTACGCAAGAGGCGGTGATGCATACTGCCAAGCGCGTGAAGCAGGTACAGGATATTCTTGAGCAGCCGATTGCGCTGGAAAATGTCTCTTATTATTTAGCCCCTGTGCGTGATTTAACCGAACTCGAATTTATTAATGCCGTAATCAGTGAATCTGGCTGTAAGCTGCTACTAGACGTCAATAATATTTACGTTAACAGTATCAACCATGGTTACGATCCTTATGATTTTCTCAGAGGGTTGCCGGGCGATAAGGCTGCCTATATTCATGTGGCAGGGCATTACGAGGAAGCAGAAGATCTGCGTGTAGATACCCATGGCGCTGCCGTGATTGACCCCGTGTGGGATTTATTGGCCAAAGCTTACGAATGGTATGGTCCCCTACCCACATTACTTGAGCGTGATTTTAATATTCCCTCCGTGCCGGAACTCATGGCAGAAGTACAACAAGTACAGGCTATACAGGCGAAGGCATTGGCCGCAGTGGGTGAGCTGGCATGAGCAAACCCCTAAACGCTGACAACTTTGATACGATGCAAGCAGCCTTGGCTCGGTATATGCGCGACCCAGATCAGGCGCTGCCATTGCCCGGCGCCGAACCTCGTCGTTTAGCGATTTACGAAAGCCTGATTTTTAACAATATCGAAAGCTTTCTGAGTGGTGGCTTTCCGGTACTTAAATCCCTCTATAGCGAGGCCGATTGGAAGGCGCTGGTGCGGGCGTTTATTCGCGATCATCAGTGTGAGTCGCCGTATTTCCTGGAGATCAGCCAGGAGTTTATTCACTATATACAACAGGGGCGGGGCAGTCATCCCGCAGACCCCCCGTTTTTACTCGAGTTGGCCCACTATGAGTGGGTTGAGCTGGCACTGGATGTGTCTGCAGAGGTGTTGCCGGCTTCACGAATCGCTGGGGATCGGCTAATGACAGAGCTCCCCAGTGTAAGCCCGTTGGCGTGGCCGTTAACCTACACTTTTCCGGTACATCAAATAGGCCCTGAGTTTCAACCGGCTGAGCCCAGCACGCAGCCAACGTGCTTAGTCGTGTACAGAAATGCCACTGATGAGGTTGGCTTCCTTGAATCTAACCCTGTCACACACCGCCTGATTGCCATACTGGCAGAAGGGCGGGTTACCAATGGCGAACAGGCTCTTACGAATCTGGCAAGCGAGTTGGGTGTCAGTGAGTTAGACAGCTTTTTCGATTTTGGCGAACAAATCCTTAAAAAACTCCATGGTCTGACTATTTTGGTCTAAATTAATGGAGCTTATCCGCGTGAGCGGCCTGTTTCTTAGCTGATGTGACGGTTTGATTTCATTTAAAAGTCATTTTTTTGTTTGTTAGATGACAAAAAAGTTAAAAAAATATGAAATTGTCACATTAGTGAAACATTTCTAACCCATTATTCCGCCCCAAGCGAAGCCTGCCTATCTCGATAGCGAGAAAGGGCTTGGCATGTACACAAAAAATGACCCGTCAGGGTATGACACTTTTTAGAGGACCACTTCATGAAGAAGACGATTTTTCTGTTGGCAGCCACCCTCCCATTTGCTGGCACTACGTTAGCCGAACCGACACTTTACGGTAAGGCAAACGTGTCGTTGCAAGCGAATGACGAGAATGGTGAGTCGACGACTGATCTCGTCAGCAACGCATCGCGATTAGGCGTAAAGGGCAGTGAAGCGATTAATGACAGCCTGAAAGCCATCTATCGGTTTGAGTTTGAAGTGCACATTGACGACGGCGACAAAGATGGCCAGACGTTCAGCCAGCGTGATATCTATGTGGGTTTACAGGGGGATACGTGGGGTACAGTGATTGCCGGTAAATTTAATACACCGTTTAAACAAGCCGGTAAGCCGGTTGATTTGTTTAACGACCTCGAAGGCGACCTGAAAAGTATTCTTTCTAAAAGTGAAAATCGTGAGTCGAATTCTGTTCAATATTCAAGCCCAAGCGCTTGGGGCCCGGTTATTGTTAATGTTGACTATATTGCCAGCGAAGAAGCTCGTGATGATGGTGTGTCTACCTCGGTAATTTTTGACCAAGACGCACTTTACCTGGCATTCGCATATGATATGGATGTTGAAGCGGAAGGTGCAGATATTTATCGCCTTGTTGGCCAGTATGCCTTTGGTGATTTCAAAGTGGGCGCCCTGTATGAAGATCAGGATGCTGGCGTAAGCAACCTGCGTGATGGTGATGGCTGGCTGGTATCAGCACAGTATAAAGTTGATCAGTGGGTGTTGAAGGCGCAGCTGGGTGAGTCGGATATCGTTAAGGAAGGTGGTGACACTTATAGCCTGGGTGCTGACTACGTCTTAACCAAGAATGCTAAAGTATTTGGTTTCTACACCGCCGAAGAAGCTGATGATAATACCGACAATGATTACTTGGCTGTAGGTTTCGAATTGAAGTTTTAATATTTCTTGTGACCCAGCAGGCGTTCTTGTTGGGTGAGCAGGATGAGTAAATAGTCTCGAAAGGCGTGGTTGTACCACGCCTTTTTTGTGTGGGATATTTCTGACAGGTAGGAAGAGGCAGGATTATGTACAGGTTTCTACGCACCGTTATTGCGATACAGGCCGTAACCGGTATGTTAGCGGCTCATGTTTGGGCAGAAGATGAGTGTGGCAGCACGGTTGATATGGCCGAGTCAGGCAATTTGGAACAGCTGCATAATTGTGATGGCAGTGATTCAGGTATTAACAAGGCATTCCGGCGTTTGTTTTCCAGCAGAGATGAAACGCCCGCGCAAGAGGTCAGCGTAACAGAAGCAGATTCCTCGTTGGATATAGCGACCAATAGCGAACAAGGCAGTGCGCAGGCCTCGTTTTCCTCTGCTCATACATTGGCAGACGTACGCTATCGCATGCTGCTAACACTGGCAGAGGATTGCAATAATCATTTTCGTGTATTGAGCGAAGATTATTCGTTTGCCGACGGTGAAGGATTGTTGCAGCTGATCTATCAATGTAAATAAGTTGGCAATGTCAGTAAGTTGGCAGTGGCAGTAAATTTGCAGTGCCGATAAATTTGGCGCTTAAATTTTGTATTGCTGCTATATGACGGCGTTTTTTGTCGAAAATGCTATTTTCGTTCGTGCCCGGTTATTTGATAATATGCACCATTGCCCAATGGTTACCGCGGAGTAATGACGGGTGTGAACGGTAAAGGACTTGCATTGTGAAAAAATTGATCAGTTGTATGACTATGGCATCGGCACTGTTGCTGGCCTGTGTCGTTCGGGCCGATGTGACTACCCCTTCGGTGGATCCATGGGAGGGCTATAACCGCGCTGTGTTTCGCTTTAACGATGGCTTTGATCGCGCCATTTTAAAACCGGTTGCCAAGGGCTATAAGGCTGTGATGCCTGACTTCGCCGAGCAAGGTGTGAGTAATGTCTTTTCCAATTTGGGAGAAATCAGCAACATTTTAAATGGATTACTCCAGGCTAAATTCTCTCAGGCTGGTAAAGATACCGGCCGCTTTGTTATCAACTCAACCATAGGTATTGCAGGGTTATTTGATGTGGCTGGCCATGCTGGCTTAGCCAAAGGTGACGGAGAGGATTTTGGGCAGACTCTTGGTTACTGGGGCGTAAACAGCGGACCGTTTGTGGTACTGCCATTTTTTGGCCCTAAAACTTTGCGTGACGCGGGTGCCTTCCCCGTCGATTGGTATACTGATCCGGTCAATCACATAGAAGACGACGCCACCCGTTGGGGTATTCGGGCTGTTGATATTATTCAGACTCGGGCGAACTTGCTGGAAGCCGATAAGTTAATTAGTGGTGATAAATACACCTTTATTCGCGATGCCTATTTGCAGCGCCGAGAATTTCTTATTCACGGCCCTGAGCAGGAGGACGATTTTGGCCTGGAGGATAGCGAGTACGGCGATTTTTAAGTAAGACGCGCCTGGCGCAGGTGTTGGCAGCCTGCGCTGGGGGGCTGTTAACACTAGCTTAGCTGAGTACTTCTATAACTTTAATGCCAATCACGTGCTTCTCTTCTTCTGCTGTTTCAGCGCGAATCACTTCGCCGGATACCTTCAACATGGGGGCATGCCCATGGGTTGAGGATACGGTGACGGTTAGTACTGCGCCCACCGGAATCGATTTGTCTAGTTCTATCAGCGCTCCACCGCCGCTCAGGTCGCGGCATATGCCTTCCAGTGACGTTTGCTCGCCTTCGATAGTGATGCTGGCTGGGGTGTCCACCCGCATCCGTATAAAGTCGCGTTTTTCGCTGTAAGCTTGATTTAACATAGTAATGATTGGCTCCGTTGTTATCGTTCAAATACCTTTGGCCGATGAACCTTATTCACTCCGACTAAACTATAGTTGAATCTAGCACTAATTGTGCATTTTAGTTGCTTGCACCTTCACACTTTTGGGGTTAATGTTGGCCCCGCTGACTTGTCCCAAAAATCCCCCTGTTTAGCACCGGGTAATCGCTCTCGCGGGGGGCAATTAGAGAGTATTAGCAAGCTGGCAGCCTGATTCCATAAGCAAATAACCACATGACAAAGCCCATTAGAAAGCTGCTGATCATCGATGATGACAACTTGGTTCGGCAGAGCCTTGTGGCCTATCTGGAAGACAGCGGGTATGACATATATGAAGCCACTGATGGCATTCGTGGCCTGGAGCTTTTCGATACGGTAAAGCCTGATCTTGTCCTGTCAGATTTGCGTATGCAGGGTATGGACGGCTTAGCGGTATTGCGAGAGGTGAATCAACGGTGTCAGGACACCCCTGTCATTGTTATCTCCGGTGTGGGTGTGATGGGAGATGTGGTTGAGGCCCTTAGGCTGGGCGCTAGTGACTACCTCACCAAGCCTGTGGTCGATATGGAAGTATTGGTTCATTCCATAGAGCGGGCCCTGGAGCGGCGTGACCTGCTGGCGCAAAACCGTGAAGTACGTGAGGCACTGGAACGCACCAACCGTGAGCTGCAAGACAATCTCCGCATTCTTGAGCGCGACCACAAGGCCGGGCGTATGGTGCAGGAGCGCATGCTGCCGAGCGGGCCGATGTCGCGTGATGGTTATCGAATTAACCACCATATTATTCCTTCTTTATACCTCAGTGGCGACTTTGTTGATTACGCCTTTCTGGGCGAGCATTACCTGGCGTTTTACCTGACCGATGTGTCAGGGCATGGGGCATCGTCGGCCTTTGTTACCGTGTGGCTGAAACACCTGATTACCCGCATGGTGCGCGAAAATGGTTTCTTTTCGGATGAGTCGACGTTTGCCGAAGGCCCTAACTGGATGCTGCAGCAGATTAACGCTGCTCTTATGAGTGCCCGTCTGGACCACCATTTTACCTGCTTTTTGGGGGTGATTGATCGGCGTACCCATGAGATGCGCTATGTGGTAGGTGGGCATCTGCCCATGCCGGTGCTGATCACGGGTGGAAAAGCCAGTTTTTTACCTGGTAAAGGTAAACCTGTTGGAATATTTTCTAATCCCAACTGGACTGTCTATTCGGCGACAATACCTGAAGATGGGCAAATCGTGGCGTTTTCCGACGGTGTGCTCGAGATTATGCCAGGAGTGAGCTTAAGCGAAAAAGAATCAGCGTTACTACACTCAATAGAGAGTAGTGGCGATGTAGGAACGTCTATTCAGCGTATGTTGGGTTTGGAGGAGCATATTGATGCCCCAGACGATATTGCGATGTTAACAATTTTGAGACGAGGTAACTGATGCGCCCTGGGCGAATCCTGGTTGCAGAACATAACGGTGTTTACATCATCAAACTCGATGGCGATGTGCGGCTGACACTGTGTATTTCATTCGACCAGTTTATTCAATCGATGTTTTCTGATGAGCACTTTTATTCTGTGCTGTTTGATTTGAAAGACGCGGAAGCCATCGATAGTACTACCTTGGGTTTGATGGCCAAAATAGCCATTATTGGCCGTGAACAGTATGATATTACGCCCATGATTGTGTCGACCAATCCAAGTATCAATCGTCTTCTTGACTCCATGGGGTTTGAGGCGATTTTTAATATTGTTGAAGAAGCACCACGTGCGGCCGTTGATGGGGCCGAGCCATTGCAGTTATCTGCTTCAGATGACGAAGTGGTAAAGGCTAAAGTGCTAGAGGCTCACAAGGTGTTGATGGAGCTTAACGAAACTAATCGAGAGACCTTCAAAGACTTGGTGGCGACACTGGAAAGCAGCACCTGAACCTGATGTAGAAAAGCTCTCACCGTCTGTTAACCACGCTTCTCTCTCACGGTAATTTTGCAGCGAATAAAGTCAGAGTGAGCCACATAGATTAATTCTGCTACTCGCCGTATAACATACTCTTCGTACTTATCAATCTCGTCATCCGCGTAAGCCACCGACCACATGTCTTCGATCAGTAACAGTTTTTCCTCAGCAGAAAAATAATCATTAATCAGGCGGGTAAACTCATACAAAGAGGTTGCTTGGGACTGTTGAGTGCGGGCGTGATCGAGCATTTCCTGCAACAGGTTCTCAGGTAGCTGGAGCTGCTCCTGGAGGCGCTTCCTAATGACCCCCAACTCTCGTCCATCGAGCTGCTGATCAACGCTGGCAACTTCCAGCATCAAGGCGGCTGCAGCCAGCTGCATAGTTTCTCTGTTGGGTTTGGTGTCCTTGTCTGCGGGTGCTTGCAGCAAATCAAAAAGTTGGCGTAAAGGTTTTAACATAAAGCGTGTCTCCTTTCGGTGTTGTCAGCGGGTACTGTTGAGTCGCTTCCCGCGATTTGCTGACAGCAAAATGGCGATGGTTGCCATTGCAATGGCCATTGCGAAGGCAACATCGACCGTTCTCATTAGATCTGGATAATTTTCGGGCCTGATTAGTTCCCTGCCAATAAACACATGGATAAGGCAACTGGCCAAACTCATGGAAAAAATGTTACCGCACACCCTAGCAAGGTTAAGACTGGCGGATGCTACACCAATATCTTTGCTTTCTACGGCGCTCATTACGGCGTTGTGATTGGGGGATGAAAACAAGCCAAAGCCAATGCCTATCAAAAACAGAGAAGCGCAGATCATCTCAATGGCAGTTGAGTCATGTAATTGCGACAGTAACAGAAAACCAAGTAGTGTAGAGGCACAACCGAGCGTTGTCAGCGTGCGCGGTTCAACTTTATCAGAAAGCTTGCCGGAAAAAGGCGCGAGCAGCGCCATGGCACATGCTTGAGTGAGTAGTATCTGGCCTGCGTCGGCGGGTGTAAGGCCACGAATATATTGCAGGTACAAACTCAGTAAAAAGCCAAGAGGATAGTTACTGGCATACATCAAAAACGCGGTGCACACCGAAAAGCTAAACATGCGGTTGCGGGTAAATAACTGTACTCGAATCAGTGGCGACGAGCGATTGGTCTGATGCAGAATAAATACGCCCATTATCATCACAGACAGCACCAGTAACAGTGTGCCATTAAAGGCTGGCAGCAGAGAAAAGCCCAGTACAAAGGTCACGGCCCACGCGGCAAATAAACTGGAACCAACCCAGTCAAACGCTGAAAATGTGTCCTTCTTCCAGTCGTGTTTGATAAATATGCTACCGAGTATCAGCAAGCTGATAGCCAGCGGTAGTGGTAAAAAGAATACGCCACGCCAACCAAGGTGCTCAGTTACCCAGCCGCCAACGGCGGGGGCAATGGTTAGCCCTATATAAATGCTGGCGGTGTTCAGCCCCAGTGGCAGGCCTCTTTTTTCTGCGGGGAATACCGAGGTAATAATCGCGAGGCTGGTACCAAAGAGCATCGCCGATGCGGCCCCCTGCAGTGCTCTACTGGCCAGTAGCCACTCACTGTTGGGTGCCAGAGCACCCGCCACGGATGCCACCATCGACAATAACAAGCCTGCGAGGTAAACCCGCTTGCGCCCGTAGTTGTCGGCAAGGCTGCTGAAAGGTAGCAGCAGTGCTACATTGGCCAGCAGAAACAGGGTGGGCAGCCAGGCAATGCTGGCAGCATCAATTTGCAGGTCTGAAGCGATGGAGGGGATGGCAATATTCACCGCTGCCATAGTAAACGGCGACATAAACGACCCCATGCATACCATCAGTAGTGCTAAACGCTGTTCCAGTGGGGTCATTGCGGTTACTGCGGGTGTGGATGTTGACAAAATACTGCTCTTCTAAGGATAAGTTCACAAGGGGTATACCAAACCCCGTATTCTCGGTGATGATTTTAATCACCGGTTAAAGGCCGCTGGGCAAATACCGGTTCTGGTTTTCGCAACGGTAGTGTTAACCCGGCAGGAATCTTTACCGAGTCAATAGAGTGAAGTTCTGTCTTGCTCAGAGTTATTTCGCGGTGCGTTCCTGAAGATAACTATCGTAATCAGGAATCTGTCTTTCGTACTCACTACCCAGTAGCGGTGACGAGATTAAAAAATCAGCAGTGGCCTGATTACAGGCAACGGGAATATTCCAGGCGGCAGCTACGCGAAGCAGGGCTTTCACATCCGGGTCGTGGGGCATAGGTTCGAAGGGATCCCAGAAGAAAACCAACATATCAACCTTACCTTCCGAGATTTTTGCACCAATCTGTTGATCGCCTCCCAGTGGCCCGCTGATACATTTTTCAACGGTTAACCCGGTGGCTGCTTGCACATGATAGCCGGTGGTGCCGGTGGCACACAGCGTATGGTTGACCAGTAAATCCCTGTGTTTTATGGCCCAGTTACACAGTGCGGCTTTCATGTTGTCGTGGGCTATCAGGGCAATGCTCTTTTGCGATGTTATTGGCGATAATTTGGTTTTCAAAAAAACGCTCCGTTGTTCTTGTGGCCAAGTCAATAAACAGTGTGTGTTGCCGGCTTGGCGAAGTCAATGCGTTTGCGGTGAGGCATTGGCCCAGTGCTGTTGCTGCTGTTTTTTCTGTGCGACGCTCGACATTAACTGTTCTGGCAGGCCTTGGTCGGGCTTAGAATAGTCGCAAACCCCCTCGGGAAATATGGTGCGCAATGTGTGCCGATAAGGGCGCATGTCAATCTCACCATAAACACCCGCTGTTATGGCCTGTTTAATGGTTTGGGTGGCGCACTTAAAGGTAATGCCGGCTGGCGTATCACCGGCGACTTCACGGGATGTTTTAAAGCGTGGATAAACTTTCATACATTCGCCTTGTGGTTGCTGGTTCCAGTCGCCATTCCATACTTCTGGGCCCATGGCGATAACGTCACCTTCGGCGTTAAAGCAAGTGTCTTGTATGTCAGTTGGCCTGTTGTGCTCACCGTGGGCTTTCGCTTGCAGCCATTTGTCCAGCAGTTGCAGCGCTTCGGGGACCGGATCATAGTCTTTGTGCGCTACCCAGATAACCTGATTGTCGGCATGCCCTTGTCCTGCCAGCAGCCGTAGCCGTGTCGCAAAGGATGCGGTGGTGTGATGCATGTTGAGTTCATCTTCCAGGTAATGGCGCATATCGATAATGGGGATATCGGCAAAACCAATAAATACATGCCCAGAAAAGTAGGCCCCGCGGATGGCATCAAGGCTGGCTCTGGTGCGTTTAGCCGGCGTTGCGCCGTTGTCTGGGCTAAGGGTCATGTTGTGGTGGCCCCAGGATGAAAATTCTACCGGCGTAAAACGGCGCTCCAGGATCCATAATTTTTCCGGCTGCATGTTCTGTGGGCTTTTCCAGCCGCCGATGTTGGCATTCAGATATAAAAATTCTTCCGGGGTAATCTGTTTTTCTTTTAGTGCGGCTAAGCCGTATTGCACACCAATATTGTCCCAGGTGCTGTTGGCATACCCTCTGGCATCCGTACCGTAGTAATACTTAAGGTCGTCCCAGTGAGTCCAATGCTCGTGGTTGACAATAGTGCTGGCAAAATTAGCGCGCAAGTGAGTAAACGTGGGGTTGTTCACCAGTGGCGTAAGGCCTCGCCAACCTTCAACACACTCCGACATTCCTTTGGCTGGCGGCACCCAGTGACCGTTTAGCAGTTCGGCTACGCTGCGCAGCGCATTAAAAGGATTGGTTGCCGTTGGATCAGCATTGAGCCCAATAATGCGCTGGCGATTGCGCCAGTTGTTCCAGGTACTGCTGTTGCCAATCACGTCAAAAAAGTATTCGAGCGGCTCGCAGTCCATGACATAGGTGGTTTGAGTCACCATATCCGGGTAGGCGTATTGCGGTATAGCCGCATCCAGCAGCCCACTGCCATTTTGGGCAATCAGGTATTGCTGGATGGCACCACCAGAGCCGCCAATACCGATGGTGTAGTCTGGCTTGCCATAACGGGCAGAGAACTGTTTTTTGACACGTAGCGCAGTGTCTTCAGCCAGCACCATGTTGTAGTGGTTGCTGGTTTGGTTGCCGGTTGAAAAGGCAACGGCATATCCTGCTTGTAGTTCAGCTGTCCGGTTTGCCAGAATTTTTTTCAGATTAAAATTGCCCTGGCGTCGACCAATGCCGACACCACCCTGAAACTGGTAGAGCAGATGTTGATTCCAGTAGCGCTGGTCGGGTGTGGCTGGTTCGTCAGTGGGCCCTTTGAGTATCATCAGCGCATAGATAAAGCGATTGATGGTGCCTGTCTCGACGCGCACAACAAAATCAATCTTCTCACCGTTAAGGTTGATGGTGGCAATGTCGTTGTTGGCTTCGCTTAATGGATAGAATTCGTCAGTGCCTGCGCGGTTGTAAAAATAGCTGATTTGGGTGGGGTAGTGGCAGTCTTTACTGTAGCCCACCAATTGATCGTCTCCGTTAAAAATCGGTACCCCAAAGCCCTCGTGATTATCAATCAGCGGCTGTACGCCGGGTCGGGTATCATCTTTGCCGCATAAAAAAGGATACGGGCTATGCCGGGCATAGAGTGGTTCTGAGGGGCCGGTCTCGCCGATAGCGATAGGGTAATTGAAGCTATCCACGGGGCGTTGCATGAGACTGAGATGGGGGCCGCTGTAGGCTGAGATCAGGTTTGGAGGCTCGTTGCCAGGGGGTACCGCCAGAACGGGCGCTTTGGGAGGCAGGGGGATTTTTGGCAGTTGCTGGTAAATATACACACTCAGCCCGATAAGCGTCATCAAGCCGAAGGCTACAATGCCGCTGGTAATCAAGAACAAACGTTTACCCATAGGAACCTCTCATTGGAATGCATAGCTCCGTCCGGCGTGGGGTTTGTTATTAGTATAGTGGCTGGCGCGTGATTTTGTTTTAACGACTAACGGGTTTGATCTTTTGGCCACGAATAGCCTGGTATTGTTTGATGGTGACAAAACGCGGAATGTCGGCGTCAGTCTTGTTGGAGATAATAGCAATGCCGTCAAAAGGGGCGAGAATATAACCCCGGCTGTGCTCGATTTTTTCGCCTTTTTTACAGGGCCAGGCTTTTTCTATCACCTCTGGAACCTTGTGGCCGAGGTTGGCGATTTCCGTTTTTTCATAGCCTTTTTGGTATTCGACTTCGAGCTTTGCCCGCTCTTCTGGCTGTACCGGCGCAAAATGGCCCATCATGGCATAACCGGCGATGCCCAGGCAGAGTAGTAAATTAACCAGCGGCAGGCCGCCAGCAACCAGGTTAGGGGTGAAGGCAAGGTAATAGACACTTCCGAACATCCATATCCCGCTCCAAAAAGCCCAGCTCACCAGCGAAATCTCTTCCCGTTTGTGCGGCCAGCGTTGGTATTTCACTATTTGTAGGCTGTGCACTACCAGTCCAATCAGACTCGCGACAACGAAGCAGTACATGAGATAGGCCGCTTCTTGTTCGGGGCTGAAATCGAAGTTGGTTGGCAAATTCATGATGCGCGTGGGTTGCCTTCTATGGGTAAATTAGCGTGTATCTGGCCCAGATCATAAGTCAAACATCTCAAGTCGAGTAATACTGTCTTGAAGTATAAGCCGGGTTCGAATATCGGACTTTAAGTGAGCAATTGCATGGCTGCGGCCATTTCGTCGCTCAGGTCTTCCGCCTCTGCCGACTCCATGTCGGGATCAAGCCCCAAACGATCGAATGCGGTTACCTCGGCATAATTGATTTTGCCCAAGGGGTGGTCTGTACCCATATGGCTTTGCAGCAGTGCGACGGTAACAATATCGGCATAGTCTGCTGTTTCAGCGTTACGGCGAAATTTCAGGTGTTGGGTGGGTATATGGCGCAACTCTTCCGGAAATTCCCACTGTTTTAAAATGAAATCGCCCAGGGCCGGGTGCAGGGCGTCAATCACGGAATCGAGAGTAAAGCTGTCGCGCAGCAGTGAGGGGTTGTCCTCTGCGTAAGTGAGAATGGGCAGTACGCCAATTTTGTGAATCAAGCCCGCGAGGGTGGCCTGATCGGGACGCAGATTGGTGTAGTGGCGACATAATACGTGGCAAATGCCGGCTATTTCACTGGAACTTGACCACACCTCACGCAGGCGTTTGTCGATCATGTCAGACGTCGCCTGAAACATTTGTTCCATGGCCAAACCGGTGGCGATGTTGCAGGTGTATTCGATGCCAAGCCGCATTAATGCCGTTTTTAAGTCTTCAATAGCGCGAGAGGCTCGCAGCAGTGGGCTGTTGGCCACTTTAATAATGCGTGCGGTCAGTGCGGCGTCGTTACCGATTACCCCTGCAAGCTTGTCGATGCTGGCGTCTGGGTCTTCGGCAACTTCTCTAACGCGTAACGCCACTTCGGGCAGTGTGGGCAGCACCAGCCGGTCATTTTTGATGGCGTCAACGATTTCCTTGCGGACCTGATCTACTAATGGATTCATAGAGACATTCTCTTAATACTTTAGGGCTAACTGCCTGGCCTTATTCAGCCTTAGTTATAGCATAGGGAAGGGGTAGGATCTCAAACTTTTGTTCCCCGGCTTGATCCAGAAACACGCCATTGTCGGAAACTGCCTGATCAGTCACACAAACGAGGCACGCTGTGTTGCCGCAATGGGTAGTGGCTGACATCACGATATGGCCTGCGCTCTGTGTACTTTGAGCCGCATATACGGGCGTGCCGGGGAGCAGCTGCTGTGTGCCAGCCAGTTCCATGCGGTAGGTATGGCGTTTTAGTTTGCCGAGGTAGGTCATTCTGGCGACTACCTCCTGACCGGTATAGCAGCCTTTACTGTAGCTGATGCCGTCCCGTGGTTCGAAATTCAGCATCTGCGGAATAAATTCTTCAATAGTTTGTGCGCGTACTTCTGCAAGCCCTTGCTGAATACAGAGCCGATCCCAGTCGTTATTGCCTATTGCCTGGCATTCGGGTTGCATTTTTGACCAGACCTCCATGGCCACCTCTTCACTTAACCAGCACTCAAACTGTTGCTGGGCAATACGTATCACCGTGCCTGAGTTTGAGGTAACGGTGGCGTAGATTGAGTCGGGTACGTCGCCGAATAACGTTTTGAGCACTGTTTCGGCATTGCTACCGGCGATACCGACACCCACCTGGTTGTCGGCAACTGCCAGTTTGGCTTTTGAAAAGACAATATATTTGCCGAGTGCAGTTTTCAGTGCATCAAGACAGCCAGAATTAACCGACAAGGCAATGGTATCGCTATGGGTTGCAAAGGCAACAAAGCTCGCAATCATGCGCCCTTTGTGGGTGCAATGAGCGCCGAGCCGGGCTTGCGGCTGGTGCAGGTCGTCAACATTGCAGGTGACCTGGCCCTGCAAAAATTTAAATGCCTCGGGCCCGGCACAGGTTAGCAAGGCGCGCTGGGTTAATGGCGATACATAGGTGCTACTGGTGATGTCGAGGTTATTCGGCGCGGTGCCGTTGAACCCGGTAAGCTCGCCGTGACTGAACGTGGCGCCTTGCGCGGTTAAAAACTGTTGCCAGTTTTCAGAAAATATCGTCATGGTCATTTAATCTTGTCGCTAATATTGAGGGTACGTAGGGCCTGCCCCACAGTTGCTCGCGCCGTTGAAAGTGGCGGCCATGATAGTCCCTTCACTGGGGGTTGGCAAAGCGCGGTTGTGGGAGTATTACTGCCGCTGCCAGCATTGTAATGTATACTGCGCGCCGTTTTCCATGAAGGGGCGAACCAGCCCTGTAATTGTACTGTTTGCGTATTTGAGTGAGGAGTTGTCGAAATGCACAAGAACCGCCTTTACTGGGGGAGTCGGCGTGGAATGCTAGAGCTGGATCTGGTACTGATGCCATTTTTAGACAATGTATACGATACCCTGCCTCAAGAAGACAAAGAGCGTTACTGGCAACTGCTGGAACAGGAAGATCAGGATTTATTCAGCTGGTTTATTGATCGGGTTGAACCTGAAGACCCGCAACTGCAAAGGATTGTGAAAATTATTCGTGACAACACCGGCTTGCAAGACTGATTCTCGATTTTTTATTCGGTACTCCGCTACTCTTGCCTGGATGCCCGCTGCTTTATGGCTGGTGATTGCGTTGCTGGCGGTTTGTGTCAGCGCCAGTGCAGGTATACGCCATACCGCTGCGCTTGCTGCCATCTCTGTGGCGGCGTTTGCTGGTTGGCGTGCATGGCAGCTGCGTCCGCGACATCTCGCTCGTTCTCGTTATTTTATTTATCGCACCGACCATTGGCTGTTATCGCACGACCATGGCGCAGATGCTGGTGGTGTTGACGGTGAGATGATTACCCCCTCTGGTCCAGCGTTGGTGTTGCCATGGTTTGTCTGTATACCGTTTCGCTATACCGAAACGGGCGAGAGCGGCAGGTTGGGTTTTGGGCCGCTCTGGCGGGTCGATGTTTGTCTGCTGGCATGCCCGCTTAATTGTAATAGGGAAACCCTGCGTCGGCTCAACGGTTTTCTGCGCTGGCATTCCTTTGCCTGAGTTGAAGAGCGTGCATAGCAGGTGATAGATAATTATGTGCTGGAAAAATCTTCTGTCGGCCAACCAACGGCTGCTAAAACAAATTTTTATTGAAAACGTTTTCTTTTTTTTCTAGTATCGGCCCGTGTAATTTCTGCCCAGAGTGATCGGGCAGCGTGCAATAGCAACAACCATCAAAACAATGGGTATTGGCACGTGCGTTGGGACAAGGAAATGGATCTGTGTCCGATCTGTTTTAACAAAAGTAATCCACGACTTTTGGGTGGTATTTTTCCCTTCTCTGGCTCGGTTTCCATCAGTGGTTGACGGTGGGTAACGGGCGCAAACCTACCCCTTTTTTTCACATAGCGGCGAACCCTCCGGTGTTGCCGTAGCGGTTTTGTTGTGCGCACAACACACAAAGATTCAACAGCGGTTCCGTTGCACGGAGCTGGTTCGGTTAGGGGTGAGGGGAACTCAATACAATGGTCATTGGACGTGTCATAACACAAACGCCCGCGGGGCTTTTACATCACTGTGCCCGTGCAATGGGCGTTGGGGAAATAACGGGTGCCGTGAATCAGGTGGTCAGAGGCTATAGAACACTTTATCAGTGTCTCTGGCTGGTGGTTGCGCTGGGCTTTTCCGCGGGTGCGGCAGCGATCAGTTTCAATGTGCCCAGTAGTGACACGGATGGCACTTTCACCATTAGTTGGAGTGACCCCGGGGCCTATATGAAATTATATGAACGAGCGGGTACCAGTGGCTCGTGGACAGAAATATATGGTCGCGGCCCTGGCGCCTCTTCCCTGACGCTTACCCGCTCGTTGGGAACCTACCAATACTATATGTTCCACTGTCATTATACGGGCCCCTATCCAACCTGCGCTAATACGGCGACTATGACTATTACTATCGAAGAGCCACCAGCGGTGCCTTCACTGACATTGGCAGCGACCGACAATAATGGGGCCTATCGTGTCAGTTGGAACAGCGTCAGTGGTGCCACTTATTATCAATGGCAAGAGAAAAAAGACAGCGGCAGCTGGAGTGCAGCCACCAGCAGTGGCAGTACCGCGTATGTTGATCGCAGTGGCAAGGTGAACGCTGTCTGGTCTTACCGGGTGCGGTCATGCAATGCAGCAGGTTGCTCTAACTTCAGTGGGGTTAAGTCCATTATCGTGGCGAATACGCCCGGTGTTCCCGCCAGTATTGCGGGCAGTCTCAGTGGTAGCAATATTGCCGTTAACTGGGGGGTATCGAGTGGTGTCATTACCCAATATGACATGGATTACAGCAAAGATGGTGCTGCCTATGCGAATGGTTACAACGGCACCGGCCGCAGCAAAACGTTAAGCGGTTTGGGTTATGGGTCGTTTACGTTTCGGGTTAGAGCCTGCGCCACGGTCAGTACCTATACCAGCTGTTCGGGTTGGCGAACGTCTTCAACGCTGACGGTCAGTCCGCTGTCACCTTCACTGACATTGGCAGCGACCGACAATAACGGGGCCTATCGTGTCAGTTGGAACAGCGTCAGTGGTGCCACTTATTATCAATGGCAAGAGAAAAAAGACAGCGGCAGCTGGAGTGCAGCCACCAGCAGTGGCAGTACCGCGTATGTTGATCGCAGTGGCAAGGCGAACGCTGTCTGGTCTTACCGGGTGCGGTCATGCAATGCAGCAGGTTGCTCTAACTTCAGTGGGGTTAAGTCCATTATCGTGGCGAATACGCCCGGTGTTCCCGCCAGTATTGCGGGCAGTATCAGCGGTAGCGATATTGCGGTTACCTGGGGGATATCGAGTGGTGTCGTGACTAAATATGACATGGATTTCAGCGAAGATGGCGGAGCCTATGCGAATGGTTACGACGGCTCCAGTCGCAGTAAAACACTAAGCGGTTTGGGTTATGGGTCGTTTACGTTTCGGGTCAGAGCCTGTGCCACGGTCAGCACCTATACCAGTTGTTCGGGTTGGCGAACGTCTTCCCCACTGCAGCAAACTGTTGCCGAATATCACTATGAATACGACGAATTGGGCCGCTTGGTTCGTGTAGTGGATGGACAAAACCGTGAATCGACCTATGACTACGACAAGGCCGATAACCGGTTACAAAAGAATGTACAGCAGTTGCCGTAAGTACAATGGATCAGGATCTGCATTAAACAATTGGATGGAAAGACCAACATGAATGTTACTAAAATTTTCTCTGCCGCCGTTGCTGTTGTCGTGACAACGCTGTTCGCCAGCTTGGCTCTCGCTCAGGTTGCGCCCGGCGAAGCATTGCCGCCACCCTTGCAGCACAAAATGGTAGATTCTTATGGTGTGGACATTTTAGGTGGTTCGGCATCCATACCCGGTATTGGTGTCAGCATAGGCGGCGATGGCAGTGGTATTGCATTCCAAGAAAGTGATTGGAATAGTGATAGCCACAACTTTCTAGGGCTGATCACGGCTGAAAGAATTGATCGAGCCAATCAGTCTGTGCCGGCGGATGCGGACCCTGACGGCCGTTACATAATTGTTTCTACCGGCTCGTCGAAGACAAAATTTAAACAGCAAGCCGACAGCGACTCACTGGTCGAGCCCTTTGTTTTATTCAAAGGCAAGGGCTCGCTAACTATGCCCACGGCGAACACGCTGTTATATATCGGCGAGGATGGAACCGAGTACCTTTATGACGTAGCCCTTCGTTTTCAGTACAACCAAAATGCTCAGTTAGTTTACGGTTTGCCAAGTAGCCAGAGTCAGGTTGCTGCATTGAAAAAAATTACCAAACCCGACGGCGAGATTATCGATATTACCCATAAAAATCTTGGGCCGATATTTTCTGATCCTGGCCTTGGACCATTGAGTAACCCTTATGATATCTACTATTTTGCATCCGCCCAAAGCTCACTGGGCTGGATGGTCAAAAAAGACGGCGATTCCGATAGTCACCCCGCGTATACCAAATCGGTCATCGGTATTAACCTGGCGGTAGACTACTGTGCCGCCACACCGGGTGCCTGCACCTCGTTAACGCAAACCTGGCCCGTTTCCAGGATTGATCAGACTTATACCTGGTTCAATAGTAATTCTGATGTGCAATACAGTGGACACATTACTGACGCTGCTGGCAACCAAGCCCAGCTCTCCTACAATCGGCATTACCCTTCTACCAATAGTTACGACATAACCTATACGACAGCGGGAGGGGTACAAAACGTCTATACAAAATGGATGTCAGAAACAGATAATTTGACGAATAAAAATCGCATCATAAGCCTGAAAATTGCTGACAGCAGCTTTAGTTACAGTGCCCATAATCTCACAGACGGCACTTATGGTGGCGGTTCGTACCCCATTCTGGAAAGCCGGGGACCAGAGTTGAATACCGCCTACACCAGTTCTCAAGCAGATTATTATTTGGGCTGGGGGAATAACTTATATGGTGAACACTACACATGGGAAAACGGCCTAATTAAAAGTATTAGGCACCCCGGCGCCATTGGCCATACCGATTACGAATATAATACTCAGGGTAACCTGTTGTATGTCCGCCAGTATGACGAGAGTGATGCCAGCAATCCCCTGGTAACCCAGGCCAGCTACCCCGGTTGTAGTAACTCAACCACCGTGAAAAATTGTCATCTGCCTACGTCCATTACCACCGCCGATGGCGTGACAACCACTTACACCTACGCCCCGGAACACGGCGGAATACTGACCGCAACCACAGAAGCCGTAAATGGTGTGCAGGCACAAACTCGTTATCGTTACGAACAGAAGTCCCCCCGACTAAAAAACAGTGCCGGCAACCTGGTGGCCGGCTCACCGGTTTGGCGCCTGGTAGAAATCTCATCCTGCCGTACCCAAAGCCTCAACGCCTGTGTCGGCAGCGCTGATGAAAAACGGGAAATCATCGACTATGACGTAGACGACGTGGTGCCCACTGTGACTGCCAACGTACTGCCCGTGCGCAGAACGGTTATGCTGGGTGACGGCAGTATCCAGTCAGTGACTACAACCAGCTATGATATATACGGTAACGTAACGACCGTCGATGGCCCCAAACCGGGCAGCTACGACAAGGTGTTCTTTTTTTACGATGGCCTGCGCCGCAAAATCGCTGAAATTGGTGTCGATCCCGATGGCCCAGGCCCCTTACAACGCCAAGCCAAACGCATTAACTATAATGGCGACAGCCAGGTCACCTCGATACGCCAGGGCGTAGTAGGGTCCACCACCCTGGCCGCAGTGAACAGTATGAGCATCGATCTACAGGTCGATACTGAATACGACACCCGTATTGGCAGCCCTGTTATTGAGCGCACCTATGCTAAAGGTGTATTGCGCACCGTCGTGCAAAAGAGCTACAACGCCGAGCTACGGCTGGAGTGTGTGGCACAGCGACTGAACCCCTCCGCGTTTAACGCGCTCCCTGCCTCGGCTTGCGACCTGGGGACCGCGGGCCCAGAGGGTAACGACCGCATCACCCGTTTCGAATACGACGCTGCGGGACAACAGATAAAGCAATACCAGGCCTGGGGTACACCAAACCAACGCCTCTACCACAAGAATAACTTCAATGACAGCGGTCTGCTGGAGTCCATAGAAGATGCGTTGGGCAACACCACCTTCTATGAATACGACGGCTACCGTCGCCTGATAAAAACTCGTTACCCGAACAAAGATAACGGTCAGCTTGCCAGCAGCAGTGACTACACGGCCACGGCGTATACTGGCGCACAAATTACTTCCGTGCGCTTGCGGGACGGGCAGACTGTTAGCTTCAGTGCTTACGACCAGCGCGGGCGGTTGGCGACAAAAACGGGAGCGGTAAAGGAAACTTTCCAGTACGACAACTTTAATAATCTGCTGGCCCACACCAATACCACCCCAGGCTATCTGGCCGGTAAGCAAACCACCCTGTTTGGTTATAACGCGCTGGGCTGGAAACTGTCGGAAACCTCGGGAACAGACACCGTTTCCTATCAGTACAACGCCTATGGTCAGCGTACCCGCCTCACGTGGCCGGACAACTTTTACGTGAGCTACGACTACACCGTCAGTGGCTACCCCAGTGACCAACTGCAGGACATTAATGAAAACGGCTTCACCCTGTTGGCGGGCTTTGCCTACGACAACTATGGCCGGCGCGTACTGATGGCGCGAGGCAACGGCGTGATTACCCGTTACGACTACGATGACCTGTCGCGCCTGCAGCTACTGGAAACCGACCTCGACGGCAGTGCCTATGATCTTTCCGAAAGTTTTCAATACACCCAGAGTGGGCAGCTGAAAACCCGTACATTGAACGCGGCTTCCAGTCTCTATCACTACCAGCCCACCGTCGGTGAAAGTGTTAACTACGGTACCCCCAATGCGCTCAACCAGATTGTCAGCATTAACGGCCAGGCCCAGAGCTATGATGCTCGAGCCAATATGACCCTGGCCAATGGCGTGAGTTATGCCTACAACGCCAACAACCTGTTAACGCAGGCCGGCAACAACAGCCTGTACTACGACGCCGAAAACCGGCTCAGCCGCCTGGTACTGAATGGCAGCGTGACCGACTTTGGCTACGACGGGGCCGACCTGATCATGGAGAAGAACAGCGCTGGCGCCATCACCGCCCGCTATGTGCATGGCCCCAATGTCGATGACCCCATTGTCTGGTACGTGGGCGCCGGTACGGGCACGAAACGCTACTTCACCGAGAATAGCCAGGGCAGCATCGTCAGCATTACCGACAACAATGGCGGCATGGTTGGTATTAACGCCTACGACGAATACGGCAACCCCGCGCCGGGCAACCTGGGACGATTTCAGTATACCGGTCAGCAATGGCTGGGGGATGCTGTGGGCTTGTATTACTACAAGGCCCGGGTGTATAACTCTGTGCTGGGTCGGTTTATGCAGACGGATCCGGTGGGGTATAAGGATCAGATGAATCTTTATGCGTATGTGCATAATGATCCGATGAATGCGGTTGATCCTAGTGGGAAATCTACTTATAAAACGTTTAGTTCTAAAGTTGGTCAAAACACAGATAGCGGTATTGTTGTTGCCAATGTCATGGCGAGAGCAGTGCAAGCGGTTACGAAGGAAGGCTCTGCCATCCACGAGGGGGCAGAGCGCGTTGAGAAGATCACTCAGGATTTGATGTCTGGGGGGCACTCAGCCAAAGGTGGACGCGGAGTTCCAAAGGGCGCAAAGCGCGGACCAAAAACAGATCCAAATGCACCGCATAATAAGAAAATTCGTGAGATCGGCGACCAAATCGAAGCAGATGGTGGAACAATCGTCGCTGGCGGGGGAAGACGAGCTGAAACACTTATTCGTACACCCGGCGGGCATAAAAGTGGCCGAAGACCTGACATTCTCTATAAAGATTGTAATGGAAACCTGTGTGGCGTGAATGTTGGTAAAACAAAAGCAGATGGTTCCCCAATTAAACGTGAGCAACAAGCGCTGGATGATTTGAATGGCGCGGGCTTGCCCACAAGATTCGAGCGCTATGACTAGGACGTTAGTTATGAAAAAAATAATGATTCAGTTTCATGCAACCCTTGAGGAACTTGTAGAGTATTTAAACTCTGTGAGTTCTGAGCTTGGTTTGGTTATGACTATGATGATTCTCAAGCCTTTTGCGCTGAATGTAGTAAAAGGTGAGTTGTCACTTGATGAATTAGCGTTAGAAAGAGATATTCGCATACTTCTCACCAAAGCGGAGCCAAACCTGGAAGGAGAGTCACCAAACAAGTTTTATGACCTTAATCCTGGTACGGTTGATTTAGATATTGGGAAGCTATCCAAGATTGGCTTACATGAATCTGCCTTGTCCTTTATGTCAGATGACAAAGAGAAAATATCCTTAGCAAATAAGCTCGCATCAAGATTGAAAAAGAGAACACACGCAGGCGCTATCGCCGTGAATCCAGTTAGTGGTGCTGAAGCAAATGCACGTACCCATCGATATACTGATGGCGCGAAAGCAATGTACAACGATGGTGTAAAAATACTGCCAGTAGCGGGGAATTGTTTTTTTAAGCTCGCTGATTAAATGTTCCAAAAGAAAAAACGGGGTCAGGTCTCACATTTGACAAAAAACAACAAGGCGGGGTCAAAGGCGGGGTCAGGTCTTACATTTGACAAAGCCACGTAGATTGCTATAGCGCAAGACGGGGTCAGGTCTTACAATTGACAAAACCACGTTGATTGCTATGGTTAGGGAAAGTCTCAGATAAGGAATTCTTTATGGCTAGGCCCTTGCGCGTTGAATATGCCGGAGCGCTTTACCACATCACCTCCAGGGGCAATGCCCGGCAGGATATTTATGATACGGATGGCGAT
>JBNKFV010000011.1:0-1580 GCA_050289485.1 Cellvibrionaceae bacterium | reverse complement strand
GCAATCATTGTGCGATGTGATACTCGCCAGAACCGGAGAAATGACGTCCAGTATCTATGATCTGCCCCCTTTGATATTGGTGGGGTTGGCCAAGCAGCTCGAATCCGCGCTATACGAATATTACGGCTATAGGTTAGGCAGGCTGGCGGAAATCTGTAGCAGGGTCGAACAACGTATGGGGTTGAAGCCATTGAAGTTGTATCGGGAAACACATTAGGGACATGCTAAGGAACGGGCACGGAATAACTTCTCAATAATCCGGGGTATTGTGCCTTCGATTTGGCGGCCATCCGTCTGACACTGTGCTTACCACGGGTTATTGAGAAGTTACTGCTGCGTCCGGGGTTGTAGGCGCGAAGTTGATAACCGATTAGGCATTACTTCGTTTTTTTTCTGCCAAACAAAGTTCGGCCCAACGCACCAAGACCAACTAAAATAATCACAGCAAACTTTTTCAAAAAAACCAGCGCCACGGCAAGAAATCCGGTTTTTGCTAATACCTTTCCCGCCACCAGTGCACCAATACCATAGGCAGCGACTTTGTCGATTTCCGGGTTGAAATCGCTGTAACGGACGCCCTGGTCAAAATCCGCCAGTGCCAGCACTGTATCGAGTTTTTCTTCGATTACAGGCTTCTGCTCCATGCCGGCAATAAAATTCAATACGAGCACACCCTTTCTGCCCAATACACGAATATTGTAGTTAAGCGTGTGTCGCGGATTTTCACCAAATTTTATTTCCTTGGCCCAGTGCAATTTGTGGGCTTGTTCATCGTAATAGGGGGGTGATGCCCAGCCAATCAATTCAATGGCCTCGTAACCGGCATCCATCCTTTCTTTGCTCGCGGAGCGAGTGTCATCTTTCATTTGCTCCAATAGGTCACTGTAGTTTATGTCAGCGGCGTCACCATCGGAGACATAACCATCCTCTTCATACTCGATGGTAACCGCCCATGAATCTTCGTCAAAGGGCGTGAAGTTAGCAGGAAACAACATGCCCAGTACGTTCTGACCAGGTGGGTTACCCCATACGTCAACAAGTACGGTTTCGGAATCCTTGGCGTTTAAAAAATAAAAATTTTCAGGCACATTCAGGCTGGCCCCGGCGGCATCGAGTTTGATGGTGCCGGTTTGCCTGTCCAGGCTATCCCAGATACCTTTGGCCCATTGTTGGTATTGCTGCTCTTCATCGGTAGACGCTGGCTGGCCGCTGGATTCGGTGGTCGCCGCTTCAACGTCAGAGCCATCGCTTTCCATTGCCTGAGCTTGATAGAAACTGAGGATCAGTAGTATTGCGAGTAGAAGTTTTTTGCTCATTGTTTTTCCTTTTTGTTATGGTGATTATTGGCTATGCAAACGTTATTTCGTGCACGGTCCTTATAAATTTTCATCTGAATTTACGCCTGACGCGGTATTCAGCGGCTTGCCTCACCCATGTATGCTTGGCGTCGGCATCCATGCCTCCGACAGTCTGGGCCAAGGCCGCCTGACACTGTGCTTACCCCGGGTTATTGAGAAGTTACCGTATTGAGAAGTTACCAAACAGATTTTCAATGTTCGATACTGGCGCGGGCGATCTCT
>JBNKFV010000010.1:0-106396 GCA_050289485.1 Cellvibrionaceae bacterium | reverse complement strand
TCACTCGCTGCGCAGTTGCGCCAGATGCCGCCATCAGAATGGCATGCCTTCAGTGTTGATCTGCAATGTTTTGCCAAACAAGGCGTGGACTTCACGCGTATTGAAACCGGTTTTGCATTGCAAAGCCAGGGCCCACTGGCGTTGGCGGTGGCCAATGTGAAGTATCTGCCGGATGCGGCTGCTCAGGCGACATTGCGCTGCGACGATTAAACATTGGCTGGAATGGCGAGTTTTCACGCGCACTCTTGTGCGGGAAAACGGCGCCTGCCCGGACAAGGAAATAACCAGCGTTGTTGCACACGCTACAGGTTGGGGGCGGGGCAATGCCCCGCACGCTTAGGCGATAGGCTTGGCAGTGTCAATTTTACTGTTAATCAGGGCTAGAGCTTCTTCGATCAGGCCGCGCATATGTTGCCGCGCCAGGTCGGCCTGCCCCCGGCAAATGGCGTCATACACTTTGGCGTGAGCTTGGGCATCGGCAGTGGGTACGCCCTTCAGGCGATTGGTGTGGCGGATGCTGACCCTCAACGCCGTGGCGCTGAAGGGGCGGAGCTGTACCAGGAAACGGTTATGACTGGCAGCCAGTATAGCTGTGTGGAAAGCGATATCGGACTCCAGTGGGTCGTCCTGGCCGGCTTCGGCGGCATGCATGCGGTCTAGCGCCTTGGCGATGTCGGCCACTTCCGGTGAGTCGGGATTGGCGGCGGCCAGGGCGGCGGCTTCTGGTTCGATGGCGGTGCGCATCTGGATGAAGTCCCGCAGCAGTTCCAAGGTATGGGTGCCACTGAGAATCCAGCTCAACACGTCTATATCAAACATATTCCAATGGTTTTCCGGCAGGATGCGGATACCCTGGCGCGGCCGCGACGACAGCAGGCCCTTGGCCGTCAGCATTTTGACTGCCTCGCGGGTGGCACTGCGGCTTACATTGAAGGATTCCGATAACTCAGCTTCCGATGGGAAGGGTTGGTCGCGGCGGTATTTCCCCTGCAAAATGCCCAGGCCGATAGCGTGAGTGACCTGTTGCGTGAGGTTGCGGTTGGGTTCCATTTCCATAGGAAGTTCTGCTCTGTGGTTTTTTTATAAGATCAATCATATGTTAACAGATACTTTCGGGCAATTTTTCCTTGTTAAGCGGTATATTTCGCTTGATTACCATATAGTTCATATTTATCATACAAATATATAACTAAATAAATTAGTACCAGTGGGCATTGAGTGTCCGCTGGTTACGCCTCCACAGCATCCCATTATTCTGATAACACTATGGATTCAAATAAGAAAAAGCCCCTGCGTAGCCAACACAGCTACGGCAAATTGGATAAAGACGGATTTATCCACCGCTCCTGGATGAAAGCCCAGGGTTACCCAGACCACTGCTTCGATGGTCGGCCTATCATTGGTATTTGTAATACCTGGTCAGAAATCACCCCTTGTAACTCCGGCCT
Organism: Cellvibrionaceae bacterium; assembly: GCA_050289485.1. Lineage (GTDB taxonomy): Bacteria > Pseudomonadota > Gammaproteobacteria > Pseudomonadales > Cellvibrionaceae > JBNKFV01. The sequence goes on along the minus strand of JBNKFV010000010.1, from coordinate 104,948 downwards.
GCGGGAACTGGCAGAGTATGTGAAGCGGGGTGTCTGGGAAGCGGGCGGCGTACCTTTGGAATTTCCGGTCACGAGCCTGGGTGAAACCCAGATGCGGCCTACTGCCATGTTGTTTCGCAACCTGTTGGCCATGGATGTGGAGGAATCCATTCGTGGTAACCCGATAGATGGGGTAGTGTTACTGGGCGGTTGCGACAAAACCACGCCGGGTCAGTTGATGGGCGCGGCCAGCGTTAACCTGCCTACTCTGGTGGTATCCTCCGGTCCGATGTTGAACGGCAAGTTCCGCGGCAAGGATATTGGCTCCGGTACCGACGTGTGGAAGTTTTCCGAAGCCGTGCGTGCGGGTGAGATGCGCATAGAAGATTTTATTGCCGCTGAAAGCGGTATGTCCCGCTCACGGGGAGTGTGCATGACCATGGGCACGGCGTCCACCGTGTCTAATCTGGTGGAAGCGCTGGGGCTGTGCTTGCCTTACAACGGCAGCATCCCGGCGGTGGATGCACGCCGCCAGGCCCTGGCGCATATGAGCGGTCGCGAGATCGTACGCCTGGTGGAAGAGGATATTCGCATCAAAGACATTGTCACCCGCGAGTCCATGATCAATGCGATCAAGGTCAATGCAGCCGTGGGTGGTTCCACTAATGCAGTCGTTCACCTGCTGGCCATCGCTGGTCGGTTGGGGCTCGATATCGAGCTGGCCGACTTCGACCGCTACAGCCGGGATCTGCCGTTGCTGGTCAACCTGATGCCCTCAGGCAAGTTCCTGATGGAGGACTATCACTACGCGGGTGGTCTGCCGGCAGTGATGAAGAAAATTGCCAGTCAGCTGTACCTGGATGCTGCCACCGTCGGTGGCAAAACGCTGGGCGCGCAAATTGCCGAGGCCGAATGCTATAACGATGATGTGATCCGTGATCTGGACAATCCAGTGCGCGACAATTCCGGTATCTGGGTACTGCAAGGTAACCTCTGTCCGCAGGGCGCTATTATTAAACCCAATGCGGCCAGCCCGCACTTGTTACAACACACTGGCAGGGCCGTGGTGTTTGAATCCATAGAAGACTATCACGCCCGCATTGATGACCCGGCACTGGAAGTGGATGAATCGAGTGTGCTGGTGCTCAAGGGCTGTGGTCCCAAGGGCTACCCAGGCATGCCGGAGGTGGGCAATATGGGACTGCCGAAAAAATTGCTGGATAAGGGTGTGACAGACATGCTGCGCATCAGCGACGCGCGCATGAGTGGCACGGCCTTTGGCGCGGTCATCCTGCACACTGCGCCTGAATCCATGGCCGGCGGTCCGCTGGCAGTGGTGCAAAATGGTGATCTGATCGAATTCGACGGCATCGCACGCAGTTTGAATCTGCAAATTTCCGAGACGGAACTGGCTGAGCGACTGGCGCAATGGCATGCCAATAAGCCTGATTCACCGCATACCCGTGGCTACGCCAAATTGTACGTGGATACGGTATTGCAGGCTGATCAGGGGGCAGATCTGGACTTTCTGCTGGGTAGTTCCGGCGACCAAGTAGACAGGGAGTCACACTGATGAGTGCCGTTTATAACAGCCTGAGCAGCAAAGCGGTTTTTATTACCGGTGGTGCTTCCGGCATTGGTGCGGCGTTTGTGGCCGCCTTTGCACGCCAGGGCGCCAACGTGACATTGGTTGATGTTGACACCGATAGCGGCGAAAAACTGGTCGCCGCACTGGCAGCTGAAGGCTGTCCCAAACCATTATTCATTACCTGTGATGTTACTCAGGTCAGCGCTTTGCAGGCCGCCGTGGAACAGGCTGAAGAGGCCCACGGCCCGGCCACCATTCTGGTCAATAATGTGGCCAATGACGCGCGCGAGAGTTTCGATGACGTGAGTGAAGCTCAATGGCACAAAAGCCTGGCGGTGAATCTGGATCCGGCCTTCTTTGCTTCGCAGGCGGTGGTGCCGGGAATGCGCCGCGCCGGTGGGGGGGCTATCATCCATGTCAGCTCTATTAACGCCCTGTTCGGCCCCGCCAATATGCCGTCTTACATTACCGCCAAGGCAGGTTTACTGGGGCTGACCAAATCCATGGCCCGTGACTTGGGCAAAGATAAAATACGTGTCAACTGCATTGTTCCGGGCTGGATTATCACCGAAAAGCAGTTAGACAAGTGGCTTACGCCTGAGGTGGAGCAAGAGTGGATGACGCAGGTGTGTCTGCAAGAGCGCATTTATCCTGAAGAAGTCGCCAATCTGGCGCTGTTCCTTGCCGCAGACGAATCACGCATGATTACCTCGCAACAATTTGTCATTGATGGGGGGCGCTTGTGAGTGCCACCCTGTGGGCTGTTGACTGGGGTACCAGCAGTTTTCGACTGGCGCTGTTGGATCACCAGGGGCAGGTGCTGAAGCAAATGCACAGCGCTGCCGGTGTGACCAAGCTCTTGCCCGAGGCTATGGGGGTGTTTCTCGCCGGCGAGATGGCCAATCTGGACCGTGACGCTCGCGACCTGCCGGTCATCCTGTGTGGCATGGTGGGCTCTACCCTGGGGTGGCAGCTTGTGCCTTATGCGGACTGCCCGGTGCAACCGACCTCACTTGCGCGTCACCTGGCACCTCTGGCGGGCTGGGCTCAGCCCGGCTGGCTGGTGCCGGGTCTGCAATGTCGCAATGTTCTGGGTGAGCCGGATGTGATGCGCGGTGAAGAAACCCAGATTGTCGGCTGGCTGGCGCAAGCCTCTGCAACACAGCAGGCCCACGCGTTATTGTGTTTGCCCGGCACTCACGCCAAGTGGGTACACATTGTCGACGGCCAGGTACAAAATTTTACCACTGCCCTGACCGGCGAACTCTATGCTTTGCTGGCAGAGCACAGTGTGTTGGTCGAGGGTGAACAGCAGCCCCATGATGCGGCTTTCGACCAGGGGGTCCAACTGGCGCGCCAGTCTCCCCATGCACTGTTGAACCTGTTTGCCACCCGTGCCCGGGTAATGACCGGCGAATTACAGAGTCCGCACTCAGCCAGCTTTCTGTCCGGTTTGTTATTGGGCCTGGAACTGTCCAGTGCGCTGCAGGTGTTCGGTGAGCGGCAAGGCCCTGTGCACCTGATTGGTGGCACTGCGCTGGCCGGCCGCTACGCTCGCGCCCTGGCGAGCTGGTCGCAAGAGACTGTGCTGCATAGCGGTGAGGAACTGGTATTCCGTGGTTTATTTGAACTGTTTTCCAAGAGGCAACATGACTGAGTTGAATCCTTTACCACTGGTCGCCATATTGCGTGGCATTACGCCTGCCGAGGTGGTGGACGTGGCGGAGGCCCTCTATGCCGAGGGCTTCTATTACATCGAAGTGCCGTTGAATTCACCGGATGCGTTCACCAGTATCGAGCGCCTGGTACAGGCATTTGGTGATCGCGCGCTGTGTGGTGCCGGTACGGTTACTGATGTGGCGCAAGTTGCCCGCCTAGCGGACATCGGCGCGCAACTGCTGGTGACACCCAACTGCAACCCGGCGGTGATCCAGGCGGGACTGGAGGCGGGGATGACGGTGGTACCGGGTGTACTGACGCCCACGGAAGCCTTTGCTGCCATCCAGGCGGGTGCGCGCCAGATCAAATTGTTTCCGGTGGCTGATTTTGGCACCTCTTATGTGAAAAATATCAAAGCTGTGTTGCCTGCCGAGGTGAAGTTATTTGCTGTGGGCGGGGTCAATGCCGACAACATGGCTGAGCTGTGTGCCGCTGGTGCGAACGGCTTTGGTTTGGGATCGGATCTGTACCGGCCAGGTGACACGGCAGCCCAGGTTCGTGACAAGGCGGCGCGTTTTGCCGTAGTCGCGAAGGAACTCTTCACGGCGTAACGCTTTACCTGACGATGTAAAGCGCTGTGAGCTAGCGACTTGTAGGCAGCAACAAAATGCTGATTTATTTGAATAATGATAACTGAGATAGGGCAATGGCTTTAACTACTCTGGACCTGAGCATCTTTATCTTCTATTGCGTGTTGTTGATCGGGCTGGCCTGGTGGGTGTCCCGGGAAAAGGCCGGGCACGACAAGGATTCCTCTGATTACTTCTTGGCAGGCAAGGCGCTGCCCTGGTGGGCGATCGGAGCCTCGCTGATCGCGGCCAATATTTCTGCGGAACAAATTATCGGTATGTCTGGCTCCGGCTACGCTATCGGGCTGGCTATTGCTTCCTATGAATGGATGGCCGCTATCACCCTGATTATTGTGGGCAAATATTTTCTGCCGATTTTTTTGGAGAAAAAAATCTTCACCATGCCGCAGTTTTTGCAGCAGCGTTTTGACAAGCGTGTGCAGCTGGTGATGGCCATTTTCTGGCTGGCGGTGTACACCTTTGTCAACCTGACAGCGGTACTCTACCTGGGCGCGCTGGCCATCAACACCATTGCTGGTGTGGATATGGTCTATGGCATGATCTTTCTGGGGCTGTTTTCACTGGCGTATTCTTTGTACGGTGGCCTTAAAGCGGTTGCCCTCACCGACCTGTTGCAGGTGCTGCTGCTGGTGATTGGCGGTCTGATGGTCAGCTATCTGGCGCTGGACAAAGTGGCAGACGGTGCCGGTGCGCTGGCTGGTTTTGGCATACTGCTGGAGAAAACACCGGGCAGCTTTGACATGATTCTCTCGCCCGAGCATGAGGACTACATCAGTTTGCCAGGTATTTCCGTGCTGGTGGGCGGCATGTGGATCATGAATCTGTCTTACTGGGGCTTTAACCAGTACATCACCCAACGTACTTTGGCCGCGAAAAGCCTGGGCGAAGCGCAGAAAGGCATTGTTTTTGCGGCGTTCCTGAAATTGTTAATGCCTGTGCTGGTGGTATTGCCTGGTATTGCCGCTGTGGTGCTGGCGCCTGATCTGCAACGACCCGACCAGGCCTACCCGGAAATGATGAAGCTGGTGCCCCCTGGTCTGTTGGGCCTCACATTTGCCGCGCTGGTTGCGGCCATTGCCTCTTCCCTCAGTTCCATGGCTAACAGTGTGTCCACTATTTTTACCGTAGACATCTACCCGCAACTGGCGAAACAGCAACCCTCTGAGCATAAGAAGGTGGTGATAGGGCGTGTTGTCGCCTTGTCGGCCATGCTGATCGCCATGGTGATTGCCGAGCCGCTGCTGGGTCAGCTGCAGCAGGCCTTCCAATACATTCAGGAATTCACCGGCTTCTTTACGCCGGGTATTGTGGCTATTTTTCTGCTGGGCTTTTTCTATAAGCGCGCCAATGCCCTGTCGGCTCTGGTGGCGGGCGTGGGCTCGGTGGTTCTGTCACTGTTGGCGTTCCTTTACTGGCCTGAGCTGCCGTTTATGGATCGTGTGGGCCTGGTATTTCTGGCGTGCCTGGTCATGGGGGTGCTGGTGGCCGACCGCAGCCCGGTGGCTAACGCCATTGACCTGTCGGAGGTGAACTTTAGCACCGCTCGCAGCTTCAACCTGGCCAGTCTCTGTATCGTTCTGATTCTCGTAGCGCTGTACGCCACCTGGTGGTAAAGGCAGAGCTCCTGTAACCCTTTTTATTCACGTAAAGTTACCCTCAACGTGCATCCTTTGCCCCGCTTGCGGGGCATTTTTATGTCTATATGCTTTTGGTGGCGGGAAGGTTCCCAGCGTGGTTCGGAGGGGCTTCAGCCCGTTGTCACGATGCAGCAGCGCTGTGACAACGGATTCCAGAAGAAATCAGTGGTAGCCCAGGGCGCGTAGAAATGCGAGTTGAGCAGTAACGCTGTCGTCGCCGTCGTAGGTCCAGGCGCGCCAGGTTTCGCTGGCGCTCATGGAGTCACCGGGATTCAGTTGCTGGTAGGGGCTGTGAACTTCCAGCTCCAGTAGGCCGTCGTCTGGGGCACCGGGATTGTAGTCCAGGTACAACTCTACCTGACCCTGCTGCGGATGGATGCGATCACGGTTTTGCAGTGGGAATTCAATGACAAACAACTGCCCGGCATTAAAGGCGGCCATCCAGCCCGCTGCGGGTTGGATGAAGGCTTTGCCCTGGATTGCCTGGTCGCGGCTGAAATCAAAATAGCCCAGGGCTTTGCGCTCGGCGTCCACGGTCGTGGCAGCGCCGTTAAAACTTTTCAGGCGCAGGTCTTTGTTGAAATCCGCCACGGGCACAAACACTCGGGTATCGGCGTGTACCCGGGTATTGAACCAGACGTCCCAACTGACGGCTTCATCGCGCGCATTGGTGGCCACGACTTCATGGTGCAAGCGATTCCCGTCCAGGGTGCTGTGTTTAGTCATAGCCAGGCCGGTAACCGGGCTGGCCGGACTGGTCATGCGCACTGAGGTGTTGTCCTGTTGCGCAATGGTGTAGTGGGCCAGCACGGTAAACGGATCGGGTGGCCAGTCGGCTTTGGCTTCCCGCCGTTGCGGGTTCAGCTGTTGCTGCTGCCACCAGTCCTGTTGCGGTCCGACCCAAACAATATGCCCCAGGTACGGCACGTTATCGCCCGTGGGGCTGGCTGCTGCATTGGGTTGGGAGTGTACGGCAGCGCCGATTTTCAGCAGGTTGGGTTGTCCGTTTACCGAGAAAGTCAGGCCCCGGCCGCCCTTATCGGTGCTGAAGCCGTAGCGCAGTTGGTCATTTTCCAACCACTGTTCAGGGGGGGCGGCCAGCAGGTTGGGGCTGAGTAGAATCAAACCGGTTAACAGGATACGCCGCATAATAGTTGTGCTCCGTTATAAACTTAGTCTTGTGTTGTTCTGTCGGGTGACTCTGTGTCTGCTGCGACAGGTTCACCCAGTAAGATACCGCGCCCGTCTGTACCCAGATAGACGCGACCATAGTGGCGCGGGTCGCCACTGATCACCCGAAAACGTCGACCATACTGGTGCTGATCGTCGTTGATGCGCAGCCAGTGATGGCCTTGGTCGTCGGAGCGCCAAACGGCGCGCAAGCCATCGCGTCGGCCTAAGGCAAACAGGGTGGAGTACGGGTTGCCTGGTGCGGCTTTGCCGAACGACAGTTGTTCCACCTGCAGATTGCTGTCGACGCGGGCGAAGGTTTTACCACTGTCGCGTGATTGGTACAGTCCCTGGCGGGTTACCAGCCACAATGCTCCCGACGTGTCGGGCGAGGTCAGCAGTGGCCAAGCCTGCTCGCGATTGCGGGGCCGTTCTGAGCTGAGGTTTTGCGGCAGGCCACGTGTGCCCTGAGCGGTAAAGTTGGCGCCGCCATCCCGGCTGATGTAGACCTCCCCAGTATTGAAATCCAGGGCGTAGAAACGTTGACCATCACGCTGGTCGGCCACCGGCCGCGCGTACGGTGGCAAGCCCTTTACGGGTTTCCAGTGTTTGCCGCGGTCGCGGCTGATCTGAGGCTCCGGCGCCAGGAACACAAAGGTATCGCCGTCGGCGGACAGGGTAATGGCGTGATTGCCGGTCAGGTCGTAACGCTGTGGATCACCGGGCAACCCCAGATTCAGCGCGGGCACCTCCACAGGCTGCCAGCTCAAGCCATGATCCTGCGACCAAGCCAGGGTGGGCACGGGGCCTTTGGCGCGATGTGGCGGTGTGCCGCTGCGTACCACCAGGTTGGGTGCTAGTGGGGCGTAGTGAATCGTGTTGGTGTTGGCGAACAGTGGGTTGGTGAGCATGTGGGTGGGTGACCGGTTCAGGTCGGTATGGGCAAAGCCGCTGATGTCGCCAAATCCCGATAGCAGTTCCGGCCCGGCTGGCAGGCTGGTGAGGGTAATAATGGCGGTTTGCTCCACGCCTTTAACCCAGGGCTGCCATACCAGTTTGTCGCTGTCAGCGTGTTGTGTGCGATAGACTGTGGCGCCGGTGGTGTATACCAGCTCCTGCGCGTTAAATGGATTAATGGCGAGACCAGCGATCCACCAGCCAAAATCGGCCTCGCTGTCGCCCCATTCAAGGTAGGGCGTGGCGCTTACGTCGCGCCGACTGCGGCTGGCCAGTTCACGCCAGGATTGACCACCGTTATTACTTAGATAGATCGTGTCACCCTTCTTCCAGCGATTCATGGTGGCTACTGCGACCCGATCGGGGTTCTGGCGGTTGACGCTCAAACCCATGAAGCCGCCTTCGGCACCCTGGGGAGGTGGTGTAATGTCGTGCCATTGTTCTGTATTGAGGTCCAGCGTAAACATAGCGCCGCTGTTGACACCATTGGGGCCGATGCCATCGCTGTAGGTGACGTACAAGCGGTTGCCGCCAACGGCCGCCTGCACTGGCAGTAGTGCCGGGCCGCCAGCAATTTTATGCCAGCTCTTACCACCGTCTCGAGAGCGGTAGATGCCGGTGCCGCGATGATCGGCCACGCCCACGAAAATACTGCGCGTGGCGAATACCACGAAACTCAAACCGCCGCGGCTGGCCCAGCGAATATTGGGATGTCCCATGCCAGGGTGGGGAAATGTGTTCACCTTGTGCCAGCTGGCGCCCTGATCTGTTGACTCCCATAAGCCGTCAAACCGCGAGCCAAACAGCAAATGCCGGGTATCCTTGGGATCAATGGCCAGGCGCTCGCCCAGGCCGCGGCCCGGTTCATTGCCGCCCATGGCAAATGGCACCGGGGTTATCTGCCAGGTATTGCCTCGGTCGAAGGAACGCAGCATGGCTGCAGGCTGGCTCTTGTACATGCCCGCGGCAGCGTGCACCACCTCCGGGTCTTTTGGGTCGGCGGCGATACTTTCGATGCCCAGGTAGTTGGACTCTGCCATGTCATCCTGTAATGGCAACCAGCGTCGTGCCTTGAGATCCCAGCGATAAATGCCTCCCATGTCGGTACGCAAATAGGCTAGACCAGGTTCTGCTTCACTGAAAATCACATTGGGGGCGAAGCCGCCGGCACCCACGGAGACGCTGCGCCAGTCGTATAGAGTATCGGCAAGCACTGCGTTTGCTATTAGCAAATACAGTGCTACAACAAGCCATCGAATCATGCTGTTCCTACTGTAAATCGGTTATGTAAAGGGTCAGTCAGCTGACAATTGCGCCAGAAATTCGCCGTGTGAGGGGGCATGGCTGCAGGCGGTCGCTACGGCACGGCGCATCTTTTCCAGCACTTGCGCCAGCTGATCTGTGTCGAGCTGGTCCACCGCCGGCAGGTAACGCCGGGGACGGAAGTGCAAGCCGTTGTAGATGGCCAGCCAACTGGGTTCAATGAAGGATTCCTGTTCGAACAGCAGCAGCCGGCCATCGTCCGCAAAGGCGTCCAGCTTGGTTTGCAGCGTGTCCGGTATTTCCATGGCGCGCAGTTGTTGCCAGAATTCTGTGTCGTTGCGGCCATTGAGCTTGTAATGCAGGATGATGAAGTCGCGCAGACGCTCGTATTCCTGTCGATTGAGCTTATTCGCTTCAGCGATGCGCTGTTCGCTAGGTACCAAGTCGGGTAACGCCTGTAACAGCTTTTCCACGCCGGTCTGGATCAGCGAAATACTGGTACTCTCAAGCGGTTCGATGAAGCCCGAAGCCAAGCCCAGGGCGACACAGTTTTTGTGCCAGAACTGCTTGCGCATACCAGCGGTGAAACGGATGACTCTGGGTTCGGTGATGGGCTCGCCATCGAGCCCGGCCAGCAGTGCCGTTTGTGCCGCGTCGTCGGTGATGTGTTCACTGGCGTAGACGTAACCGTTGCCGGTGCGGTGCTGCAAGGGAATCTGCCAGCGCCAGCCGGCGCCCAGGGCGGTGGCGCGGGTGTAGGGCAGGGGTTCGGAATCGCGCCTGCTTTGCACTGCCACTGCGGTGTCGCAGGGCAGCCAGTGGCGCCAGTCTTCGTAGCCGGTGTGCAGTGCCTGTTCAATCAGCAGGCCGCGAAAGCCGGAGCAGTCGATAAACAAATCGCCATCCAGACTGCCGCCGCCGGTCAGGTGCAGGTGGGTAATGTTGTCGGTGTTGGCGTCTAATTCAACCGATTCCACCTTGCCCTCGATGCGACGTACACCGCGAGCCTCGGCGTATTGGCGCAGGAATTGTGCGTAGCGGCTGGCGTCGAAATGGTAGGCGTAGCCGTACAGTGCCAAGATACTTTCCGCGCTGTCATCGGGCTGCGCGAAGCGGCCGGCCCGGGCCAGGTTAGCCGACAGGGAATAGTCTTCCAGAGGCGCCGCACGACCCAGTTGGTGCAACTTCAACCAGCAGGGGAAGAAGGGCAGTTTGGCGATGGGCGCACCGAAATCGGCGAAGGGGTGAAAGAAGCGCTCATCCTGTTGGTACCAGTCGGCAAATTCGATACCCAGTTTGAAGGTGGCACCGGTGGCGGCAATGAAATCCCGCTCGTTGATACCCAGGTATTGGTTCAACCGAATGATGCTCGGTACCGTAGCCTCGCCCACGCCCACGGTACCGATCTCTGGTGATTCCACCAGTTGTATTTGCAGATTATGTTCACGGTAGTGGTGCGCCAGTGTTGCTGCAGCCATCCAGCCAGACGTGCCTCCACCGACAATAGTAATTTTACGAATAGGATGCATGTTGTTTCCTCGCTTCGGTGTCTAGCTGGATAGATATGTTGAAACAAGCGTTAAATCCGGCTTGTCTGCAGTACGTCTAACCTTGGAGGTAGTTATTAGAGCGCCTTATCCATCTGGATGCTATATTGTAAACGTTTACAATTCAAGTTTTTCATGCTAGATTGGGCGCTTGCGGCGTCAAGTATTTGTTTAGGTCTGCCAGCAGAACCTTTTCGATATGAAGGGGAAAATGAGTATTTCAGCACTGTTTGCAAAAGGGCTCTGATGGCGATGAACGGAATATAAATAAAGGTCGTGATTAAGAGCTGGTTTGGTAAGGCATTCTCCAATAATGTGGCTTTTACTCTACCTGAAACCTTACTGGTGACGGTGTTGCGGCAATGTTCTAATCAGTTTCTCCATATTATGGCACTGTGCCGCTGTGTTACTTTCCATTCAGCTTTGTTTCTAGCTGCAAAATAAGCCCTCTGTTTAATAATTTTCAACTGGCAACATGCCTCGGCTATACTTGCCAGGTAACAGGGCGTGCTGATCCTGCTGCGTCTATATACCGTTGTTTACCTTGTGCCACCTGCTGATTCAGCGGCTGGTGTGTTGTTCGGAACGATACAGATTTACTATGACAGGTCTTGGGGGGTGAGATGATCGGGCTAATGTTCAGGTTGCTATAGATCTCTTTAGTGAGGAAAAATAGCTAGTCGCAAGGCGAGCTTACTATAGAATTTGTAACAGATGATAATTTAAAGGACCGACTCGGTGGCGAGATATTCCCTGATAATTGCTTTGTGTTTGACGATAGCTGCGGTATTTATTTACGATGTGATCCCCCCTAAACTCTATCATATCAATGGCGATTCAGAGGTTGGTTATCAGTTGTTTGATCCCGCAAATCAATGGGTTGACAAGGACCGACTGCATTTTAAATGTGCCGGCACGGATAAGTCCTGTGGTATCAATATGGTATTGGGAGAGGGCTTTACGCAAGGTATAGATTTTAGCGGCTATTATTTGCTGCACTTACGCGCAAAATATCGCGGCCCAGAAACTAAAGCTACTATTTTTATGCGCAACTTCAACCCCCTCTACTCCTCGGTTGACGATGCCAACAGCACCCAATTTCTTATACTAATCCTGGATACCAGTGAATTTAAAAATCCTGATATCCGTATTAACCTCAATGAATTCACCGTGGCCAGGTGGTGGTTGGATCAACGCCACCTGGAGCGCCCATTGCGCAGACCTGATTTTAGCAATGTAACCATGATTGGCATTGATTTTAGCAACTATTTGAAAGAGGGGCGGGAGATTGATGTAGAGATTGACTCCCTTGATTTCGAACAGCTGATGATATCCAGGGAAAACTGGTATCTGGGTATTTTGCTGGCGTGGGGTGGTGTGGTAAGCCTGATAGTTTTAAATCAGATGATCAAACTGGTGCGACAGCGTAGCAGTCTCGAATATAAAGTGAAGGAGGTTGAGGAGCGTTCGACGCTTGACCATCTTACTCAGGTGATGAATCGCCTGGGTATGGAAGCCAAAATAGAAGAAATGACAAGCGGCACATCGTCCAGAGGCGCATGCATTTTTATGATCGATATCGATCATTTTAAACGTATAAATGACACTTTGGGGCACGACGCGGGTGACAGGGTGCTGGTTGAATTTGCCAATACCCTGCGTTCGGCGTTGCGTAGCAGTGACCTTTTGGGCCGCTGGGGCGGCGAGGAGTTTTTGCTAATTTGCCCAATGCTAACGCTTGAAGAAGCTGCCATTATTGCAGAAAAGTTGCGCAACAAGGTGATGGCCCAACGGTTTTTGGCACCCGAGGGTAGACTGGTAACCGCCAGCTTTGGGGTCAGCCACTGGGCTCCCGGCAAAGAGGACTTTTACAGTGCGCTGAAACGGGCAGACACTGCCCTGTACGAAGCCAAACAAGCAGGCAGAAACTGTTACCAGGTGGCGGAAACGCCTGAATAGGCAAGTATTTCCTACCGCTGGATACCGGATAGTCAGAGATTCCGGAGCTGCATAGTCAGTTAGTCCTGGCGGATTATGTACGACGCTAAAGATGGGTTGTGTTACGTATTGGTCCGTGTTCACTAGCGGCGAGGTTTTGCGCCAGAGCGCTACCGTAAAAGTTAAAAAACCCGGTCATTTCTGATCCGGGTTCTCGGTATGTGTTAACGCGTTAAAACTTAGCGGTTAATCAAAGACGGGATGCTGTGGGCATCCCGTCTTTGGTTTTACTGCCGGGTTATGCTCAGTGACTGGCCGTTGTAGTCAACGGACTGGTCCGGTTTTGCGTCGAAGTTGGCGGCACTGGCGCCAGGGGTGATCCAGCGTACGTGAATCTGACGTTGTTCTGCCATGCCATCGAAGCTGCCCGTCCGCTCACCGATGGTCAGGCTGCCGCTGGCTTCGTCGTAATGTACCGGAATACGCGACCACTGGTCCTTTTCGTAATCATAGCTCTTGCCGTCATCTTCGTAGATGTCGAAGCTGCCATCGGCACCGGTGAATACGTTGAGTGTAATCGGTGCGTTCAGGCTTTCACCCACGTGCTGAATGGCCGGGCCAGTCGGTAAAATACTACCGGCTTTGACAAACAATGGCATGCGTGAATAGGGTGCAGCGGCTTCAATGGTCTGGCCACCGGTGTATTTCTTGCCGCTGTCGAAGTCGTACCAGTCGGCGCCGGCTGGCAGATAGACTGAACGCGAACGTGCACCGAATTCGTACACCGGGTTCACCAGCAGTGAGGGACCAAACATGTACTGGGTGGTGATGTCACGCACGTTCGGGTCATTGCCAAAGTCCATAGCCAGACCGCGCATCATGGTGCCCTGCTTGTGGTAGGCGTCGCCCGCCAGGGTGTAAATGTAGGGCATCAGGCGATAACGCAGTTTGGTGTACCACACCAGGCTGTTGTAGGTTTCGCTGCCTTCATCGGCCAGGTTGTAGATTTCCCGGTAGGGGTTCTGACCATGCGAGCGGAACAATGGCACAAAAGCGCCAAACTGGAACCAACGCAGGTTCAACTCCTGCCATTCGTCTTGTTGCTCTTTGGCCATTTGTGAATAATGGCCCACGCTCATACCGTTGTTGCTGCGGAAGCGGTCTTCGGGGGTGAAACCACCGATGTCAAAGGTCCAGTAGGGCATGCCCGACATACCAACACCGATACCGGCGGCAATTTGTTCCTTCAGGTTAGACCAGCGTGATACCACGTCGCCGGACCAGATAGCCGAGCTGGTGCGCTGGATGCCGCCGAAGCCGGAGCGGGTCAGGATAAAGCTGCGCTTGTGGCCGTCGGTTTCACGTTCACCTTGGTACACGCCTTCAGCGTGGGGCAGAGCGTAGGCGTTAAACACTTCCGCGCCGGTACCCAGGGCATTGGGGGTGATCAGGTCTTTGCGATGTTCGAAGCTGAGGTTGGAGTGAATATCCGGCTCCACCGCATCCAGCCACCAGGCGTCGAAGCCCTTGTTATTGAGCTTGTCCTTGATTTGTTGCCAATAGATGCTGCGGCATTTGGGGTCGTAGGCATCGTAGAAGGTATTCAGGTAGCCGCTGCCAATCCAGTCCAGGTTATTTTGTTCAATGTTCTTGTTGAACATGCAGCCCTGGGCATTGAGCGCCTGGTAATTGTCCGTGGTGGGGTAGAACTTGGGCCACACAGAAATCATGATATTGGCATTCAGCTCGTGCACTTCGTCGACCATGGCTTTGGCGTCAGGGAAGTGAGCGGTGTCGAAGTCGTGGCTGCCCCAGGCGTCTTCTGGCCAGTAGGACCAGTCGAGCACGATATTGTCGATAGGGATTTTGCGCTCACGGTATTCATGCAAGACGTCCAGTAGCTCATCCTGAGACTTGTAGCGCTCACGGCTTTGCCAGAAACCGAAGACCCACTTGGGCAGCATGGTGGCCTGGCCTGTGAGTTCACGATAGCCCGCTACCAGGTCATCTTTGTCGTCGCCGGCGACGAAGAAATAGTCCACGGCCTTGCCGGTATCAGCGGTCAGTGACAGACGTTGTGCCTCCGCTGGGCGCGGTGCATGCTGCAGCAGGCGCAGGAAGCCGCTCTGCACTGTCCAGTCGAGCTTGATGGAGTAGTGTTCGCCAGCTTTCAGTTGCCGCTCGGCATTGTGGTACCAGGGGTTCCAGTTCATGCGCCAGCGGTCCAGCAGTAATTCGTCATCCAGCCACAGTTTGGCGTAGCCGCTGGAGTACATTTTCAGTTCATGTTCGCCGCTTTGCTTGGGCACAATGCTGCCTACCCACTCAATACGCAGGTCCTTGGCGTCTGCTACTTCGTCGGGCAGCGGGTGTTCGAGGGTATTGCCCTGCGCATAGAACTGGTAATTGGGGTCTGCTTCTACGCGGGAGAGTTTCAGTTCATCGCCATCAAAGTAGCGGGCGGTCAGACCGCCCGGCTTGCCGTCGGCATCGTACAGGTCAAAGGCAGCCGTCAGCGGCTGTGGCGGCTGTGGATCGCCCAGTCGGCTGGTGCCGGTGTTGTTCCACAGCAGGCCGTAGTTTTTGCTGGATACCAGGTAAGGAATGGTGATTTCCAGATTGTAAGTGGTCAGTTCAAGGTTTTCGTCGGCGTAATTTACCCGGCCATCCTGGTGTTGGCCGAAGCCGTAGATGGCTTCTTCCTGGTCGCGTGTGAATTGTTGGCGAAAGGAGAAGGAGTCGGCATCTACCTGGCCGGGGTCTGCTGTAACTGGTGCCAGGCTGCGCTCGGCTTCTGCTAGCAACAGCTGACCATTTTCATCCATAAACTGCACGGTGCCGGTGGTCAATGTCACGTCCGCTGACACTTCTGCGGTTTTTAACAGCAGGTGATCGCCCTGTTGGTTAACGGTAAATTCTGTGGCTTGCGGCTTGGCAATCACCATCAGGGTGTCGGGCAGGTTGTTGAAATCGGTCTGCGGGGTAGCGGTAACACGGATGATCTCATCGTCCATTACCTGCAGGCGCAGACGTTTGAAGTCACCCTCGGGCAGTTCTACCACGACGCCATCCGCCGTTTTCTGCCAGGAGGTTTTAGCGGTGTTGTCGCAGCCATAGAGCCAGGGAACAATGGCAATCGCCAGGAGTGAACGGGTAAACGTCTTTTTTGTATTCATGTACTCATCCAAGTTTTCTATGATTAAGTTAGTGGTTAAATAGGTGGTTTACTGGTGATTGCGGCAACCGGATGCGTTGCGTAATCACCATTACCAATTAATCGTCAGTCGACCTTGTAGGTCACCAGTTTTACCTTCAATACGTGTGGTCGGCTGGTGAAGTTGAGGCCCCAGTCGGTCTGATCGCCATTCCAGACGCGATCAAACACCCATTGGCCGTCTTTAAAGTGGCCTTCTTCTACCCGTGCCATCATAAATTGTTCACCGTGCAGATCGCGGCTGGGGTAGAACGACACACGGGCCCGCAGGCCAGTGACCAGGTATTCGTCATTACCGAGGTCGGCGATGACGGCGCCGCCTGAGGCCGGTTGGTTACCGGTGGGCGGATCGATGTAGAACATCGGCCGGCCGTAACTGACCTCGGCCGTCCACTTACCCAGATCGATGTGTTGGGTGTAATCATCACTGGTTGATTCGGGATTGTCGGAGGCCTGCGCATTCCAGATTTTTTTGGAGGCGTCGACTGTGTCCACTGGCTCTGATACGCCCCAGGTCTTGTGTCGGAAGCTGATATCTGCCCACTCCCGGGCCATGGGGCCGAACAAGCGGTAGAGCTCGGCGAAGGGCGCCAGGGTGTCGTCGTTCATGGCGGGGGCACCCAGAGGATAGTTGGTGTAGTCAGTGTCGTCCATGCCAAAGGGTGCGAAACCGATGCCGCCATGGCCCAAGGTGTCGAACAGATAGCGGGCATAGGGTTGGTCGTTGCCAATTTCAGCCACATACAGCGCATTGTCGGGCCGATTGTAAAGATCCAAAACTTTGGTAACGGTCTTGTGGTCGCGGAAGTAAATATCCGGTGCGATCAGGTCGATGGCAGGCGCGGCAGATTTCCAGATGTGCAGCACATTGTCGGTGGCGCCACCACTGGAGTATTGACCGGGCTTGCCGGGGGAATAGGGGTTGCGCAGGGCCACGTTGACGTACAGTGGCAGGTTGTAGGCGGCCTTGCCAGCGGTGGCGATTTCGTTGACGTAGCGGCCGATGTGCCAGGCGTGGAAAAACTCATCGGCATCCTGGCCAAACACCTGCTGCCAGTTGCCCGGTGCTCGTTGCACATCTGTCAGTAATTGCTCTGGTACTGGTTGTTGGAAAACCGCCTCGGCAGTGGCGGAAAAATCACGTGCGGAACCGTAAGTGCCCACTTCGTTTTCGACCTGCACCATGATCACGGTGCGCTGCGGGTCGTTATGCTTAAGGTGTGTCATCAATGCCGTGAAGGCACGCTTGTCAGCTTCCAGTGTGGTGCGAAAGTGCGGCGACAGCGAGCCCAATAGCTTGCCTTCCCGAGACTTTACGCGGGGAAAGCGCTGGTTGTTCAGTTTTACCCATTCCGGCGCATAAGCCGGACCGTTGTTTTTCCAGGTGGCGAACCACAGTAGTACCAGTCGTTTGTCCTGCTCGCGGGCTTGGGCCAATAACGTGTCGACAAAGGAAAAATCAAACTGACCTTCTACCGCTTCCACCTGCTCCCACGCCACGGGAATGACCAGGGTATTGGCGTGCAGTTTGTCCACTATCGGCCATACGTCTTTTAAGGCAGCCGTATAGTTGGCAGAGTTGTTGGTTTGTGCAGCCAGGACCAAATAAGGCTCGCCATCCACCAGTAAGGCGTGGCGGCCATCTTGCTGGACCAGATGGGGTATGGGTTGTGCCACGTCATGGGGCGTGTTGGCGTGTTGTATGCAGCCGCTGATGCCGAGGCAGGCAGCGAGCAGGAAGAAGGCGGAACATTTAAAACGCATTTTTGATCATCTGGCTCGGTTGTTCTATGTGAATGGTTCAGAAAAGGGGCTGTTGCTGTTCCAAAAAGTGAGGGAGACAAGTGCCCCGGCAATATCTGCCGGGGCACCACCTGCTTAGAAAGTCATACGCAGGCTAGCGGAGTAACGTACGTCTTGCGAGTAGGTATAGGCGTGTCGCTTGCCCAATACCCCTTGGTCCTGAAGGCCCACGGTTTCTTCCTCGGTAATATTGTTTGCCTGGAGGCTGATTGAGATGTTGTCTCTGATGTTGTAGCCCAGCGACAGATCCAACTGGCCGTAGTCATCGTTGTAGACCGGCAGGCGCCAGTCCACACCATTTGTGGAACCACTGAAGCCATTGGCACCAACTGCTACCAAATACTCGCTACGCCAGTTCCAGGCCAGGCGGGCATAGAAATCATTCTTCTCGTAGATGCCCACTAGATTGTAGGAATTCTTGGAGATGCCTTCTGCCGGAAGGTCGCTAAAGAGCGAGTCGTCGGTATTTCTTCCCTCTGGCCCTGTCAGGTCACTGTCGATATAGGTGTAGTTGGCCTGTATGCCAAAACCATCAAAGGGCTCAGGCAGGAAGTCAAAGAACTTGGTCAAACCAATTTCCACGCCTTGAATCCGTGCGCTGCCTTTGTTGTCGATCCAGGTGCTCTTCACGTCAAAGCCTTGAACCTGGGCAGTGGTATCTCCCTCAAAAAAGTATTCGGAGATGTCTTTGCGAAACAGGCTCATGTGGGCCATGCCACCATTTTTGTCGAAGTACCATTCCAGCGACAGGTCATACTGGTTGGCCTCCATTGGTTTTAGGTAGGGGTTGGTTCCGCCAGTATCCAGGGTGTACTGGATGCTGTCCTGGATCGATTCGAGAGTGACCGTGTTTGGATCGAGGCCGTCGAGTACCACACCGTCCTTCAGTCCGGCGGAAAGGGTCATATAGGCTTTCAGTCTCGAAAACTCGGGTCGCCAGAGCGCTTTGGAAGCCGCGACTCGGAATAACAGGTCGTCGGTGATACTCATGCGCAGGTTCAAACTTGGCAACAGGTGGCTATAGTCGTTTTCTGCCGGGAAATCGAAACTGTCTTCTGCCAGCAGAACGATGGTTGTGCGAGTATCTTCCTGACCTTCTGCTGGAGGGGCGCCCACATCGACTGTTGACTGATTAATATTGAAATGGCCGCTGGCGCTGTTCTCGGTTTTTATGTAGCGCAGGCCCACGTTACCATCCACCGGAAACGCCAGATTGTCGAAGGCGAAATTGATTTTGGTATAGATCGCTTGGGTAGTTTCCTTCTGCTTATTGATGTTTTTCGGATTGTTCAGGTCCAGATCATCCAGGTTTGGTGCGCAGCAGCCCCCGGTATTCGCGACAATGCGGTCGGTTGTGCCGATAAAGTCTTGCAGCAAGTCAGGGTTCAGAAGATAGGCTGTCGTGGGTACATTGGTGTCACCACGCTGGAAGTCGTCGAAGGAGAATTCTACGAGGTCGCTTTCAGCGGCGCTCGGGAAAGGGTACAGCCAGGCGGTCCAAGGTTGATAGCGGGCAGACCAGCTGCCGCCACTACGGTTGGTGGCGTTCTTTTCACTATAGCGGGCGCCGGCCTGCACTGAGGTTACAATGCTGTTTTCGAAGTCGTATTCCAGATCCAGTCGCGCGGCGGTGGAATCCGCTTCGTTGTCCCTGGGTAGCGACATCATCTGGCCATAGCTGTAGCTGGCGGGGTCGGCCAGGTCGGTGGCGTGCTGGTTGTATGTACCTACTACACCGGGGTCGAATGTTGGATTGGTCACTTCCAGCGAGGGGGTGCCTTCCAATCCACTGACACGGATGGCACCCGGGAAGGCTACCAGGCCAAGGGTATAATCTTCTGTGGTGGCGTCTGATTCTACGCGCTGTAGGTCGGCCCTGACCTGCAGTCGGTCGGTCGCTTGCCAGTTTACACCCAGGGAGAAGTCCATGGTTTCGGAGGTGTTGGCTGACAGGCGGGTACTGGTGCCGAAGGGCATGCCCATCCAGGTATTACTGTCGCCACCGGTAATGACGCCCGTGAGTGTGCCTGAAACCAAGGCCCCCTTGCTATCGAACATCCAGTCATCGGTGGCAGGAACAATAGAGTTGGTATTGAGGGCATCACTGAAAAAGGCGGCTTCGTCCCAGCGCTGTTTGTGCTCTGAGCGGAAGGCGGTAAAGAACGTTTCTACTTCATCATTGGGTGCCCACTGCAGGGCCAGGTATTGACCGTCACGCTCGCGCTGGTAGTCGTTGCGGCGCCAATCTGTACCACGGGGTATCCACCGGGTTTCACCTTCCACTATATCAGTGCGTGGAAAGTAGGCTCGCGAGTAGACATTGTCGGCGCGGCTGGATAAGTCAGAGGAGGATATGTCGATTAATAGGCCTACTTCGCCGATGGCGGTATCCCAGCGATCACTGAACAGTCCAGAATATTCGCCATTGACGTCATCTATTTGATCGCCGTAGTTGGCTTTGACCGTGACACTGAGTAACTGTTCATCAGAATCGAAGGGCATGCGGGTACGCAAGTTGACCACACCACCCAGGCCGCCCTCAATCATATCGGCGGTGGGGCTCTTGAAGGTGTCCACACCGTACATCAGCTCGGCCGGTACGTCGTCAAAGCCTAGCGCACGGCCGCCGCTGGCAGAAAATATGTCGCGCCCGTTGAGTTCGCTGCGGACAAATGACAGGCCGCGCACGGCTACGCCAGAACCTTCGCCGGCAAAGTGTTCCGGGTCGCCCATATCGTCGTAACGGGTCACCGTTATACCAGGAACCCGCGCCAGGGCTTCAGTGATACTGCGGTCAGGCAGTTTGCCGATGTCCTCGGCAACGATAGAGTCCACGATTTGGCTGGCGTCGCGCTTGATATCCTGTGCAGACATAATGGCGTAGCGCTGGCCGGTAACCACCACTTCTTCCAGCAGCGCGTCCAGATCCGTCTCTTCCTTTGTTTCTGTTTGTGCCCAGGACGGTGCAGCACTCAGGGCCAGCAGGGATAAACCTGAGGCCAACTTAATGTAGTAAGGCAAGGGTTTACGGGCAAATGTGTTGTTATGCTTATTAGTCATTGTGCTCTCCTGTTACATTTTTAGTTGCCGGCTAGCCGGCGTTTTGGTTGTTTCGGTAAATTGCCGGTTAGGCAGGGGCTCCATTAAGTCTAGTTGGTAAATTTCTTCGGCGCGGGCTTGAATGGTGATCGCTTGGCCCTGTGTGACCTTGTCAAGCAGGTTGTTGTCACTGGCGCGCCGCAGTGCGTAGAAGGCGCTCTCGCTCTGGCGCGGGTTGGCCAGGTGAAGGGTCAGTTCGCCATCTTTATTACTGGTAATTTGGGCCTGCTGCAGTTCGCCATTACGCCAGTGCAGGTTCACGGTGGCACCGCCGCGTGCGCGCAAGCCAGTTACTGATCCTGTGGGCCATTGGCTGGGCAGTGCTGGTAACAGGGTCAATTCTCCGTTGTGGGACTGTAGTAGCATCTCGGCCATACCCGCCGTTGCGCCAAAATTCCCGTCAATCTGGAAGGGGGGATGATTGCTCCACAGATTAGGCAGGGTCGATTCGCGTAATTGTGCAGCCAGGATATTGTGTGCGTGGTTGCCGTCCTTCAGTCGCGCCCACAGACTGAGCTTCCAGGCCCGACTCCAGCCGGTACCGGCGTCACCACGGGCGTTGAGGCTGGTGCGTGCGGCCTCTAGCAGCGCGGGGGTGGTGTCGTTGATCTGGTGGCCGGGGTACAGCGCAAACAGGTGTGATACGTGCCGGTGATGGCTGTTAGTGTCGTCCAGGTCTGCACGCCATTCCTGCAACTGGCCCCATCTGCCAATGCGTAAGCCGGGATCCAGCTGTTCCAATGCAGTTTGTACCTTACGCGCGAATTTGGTATCACCCACCAGCTGGGCGGCGGTTTTGCTGTTGTTTAGCAGGTCGTACACGATTTGTTGCGACATGGCGGCGCCGGCAGTGAAGTCGCCGTGCTCAGGTGAGTAGCTGGGGCTGACCAGCAGCTTACCATCGGCATCAGGTTGCAGCGCATCCAGCCACACCTGGGCGGCCCCTTTCATGGCCGGGTAGGCGCGGTTGCGTAGGAAACTGAGGTCGCCGGAAAACAGATAGTGTTCATAATAATGTTGCGCCAGCCAGGCACCGCCTTCCGGTTGCCAGAAAGCGGTGGGCCACTTGATAACACCACTAAATCCCCAGGCATTGGTATTCAGGAACAGCGTCCAGCCGCGTGCGCCCAGCAACCGCTCAGCGGCCAGTTGACCAGGTTCTTTTAACGAGTCGATGAAGTCCCACAACGGTTGGGTGGTTTCTGCCAGGTTGGTGACCTCAGCGGGCCAGTAGTTCATCTGTAGGTTGATATTGACGTGATAGTCAGATTTCCACGGTGGTGCGGCACTGTGGTTCCACACGCCTTGCAGATTGGCGGGCAGGGAGCCGGCGCGCGAGCTGCTGATCAGCAGGTAGCGACCATACTGAAAATACAGGGCTTCCAGGGCTTGGTCCACCTGCGTATCTCCCTGACCGTAGCGGGTCAGCCAAGCGTCTATGGGGAGATCAGGTGTCTGGCCGTGCAGGTTCAGGGTTACTCGGTCGAATAAAGTCTGGTAGTCGGTCTGGTGTCGTGCCAGCAATTGATCAAAGCCGTGTTTCAGCGCCTTGTCTGCCGTGGCGGTTACCCGGGACTGAGGGGGCTGGCCCCGGTAATGGGGGTAGGAGAGAGCATAATCGGTGCCTGCAGATAGCACCAGTGTGGCGCTGTTTGCACCTTGAACCTGCAGCCCTTCTGGACTAGAGGTCAGGCGACCCCCATCGGTTTTTATCTTGAGTTGGGTAGCGTAGTGCAGGTTGTTATCCAGTAAGTGACCGCTGACGACCAGGCCGTTGCGCTGCTGTTGCAGGGAGACGGTACGGTTGTCCGGCAGTTCGAAACCGGCCTGAAAGCTGATCTGCCCCGGCTGGTCCGCCGACAGGCGCACGACAATGACGTGATCCGGGTAGCTGGCAAAATACTGGCGGGTGTAGTGAATGCCATCGACCTGGTAACTGACGGTGGCCAGTGCTTGGCTAATGTCCAGTTCGCGTCGGTAATCGCTGATAGTATCTGTATGGTTAAAGGCCAGTTGCAGTTCGCCAAAGCTTTGGTAGTTGCCATAGGCTGTGGTCTGACGGCCCAGCAGATTAGCGGCGGCCTCAGGTGTCATTGCTCCATGTTGCGCCAGTTGTGCCTGTGCGTCGGCCAGCGCTTGGGTTTGGGACTGCTCTGGTAAACCGAAGTCATAACCAGTGGCACCAGGGCCTCCGGTCCAGAGTGTTTTTTCGTTGAACTGCAGGCGCTCAAGGGCGGGGTCTCCCATTATGACGGCACCCAGCGCACCGTTGCCGATAGGTAGTCCCTCGCGTTCCCAGTCCTGGGCGGGATGATCGAACCATAGCTGGAGGGGCTCTTGGGTCGGGCTGGCCATAGAAGAGCAAGTGCAGATAAGGCAAAGCAGGCCGACTATCTGGCGTGTGATGTTTGTTGTGATGCTGAATTGTTGGCTGGAGTTCGCCGCTATTCGTACCATTATTGAATCTATGCACTCGATTACTGGTTATAACGCCTTGGGCTCACCCGCAGTCGTAGGCGTTTAGCGTTTCCGCAACATTATTTTTAATAGTCGGAACTTCCGCTGGCGAAGGACTGGTCTTTTTAATCATATTTATTGGGAAAGTTATCATCATGTGTAAACGTTTTCAATAAGTTTTGAGATGATATGTCAGGCTTATATAAAGATTGTAGTTGTAATGAAATTGCGTGATTTAACGTGGATGACGGGGCTCTGAGTAAAAAAAGCGAACTTTGTGGCGGCGATCACGGCATGTGTGGCGGAAACTTTCTTTTTGCTTGCCAAAAAGGGTTTCGGTAGATTATTGTAAACGTTTACATATTGAGGGCGGTTTTGTGGTTGTGGCTATCACAGATGAACGGTTGGCTGGAGGTCTTCAGGCGGTGAATCCGGCTGGTAGTCGCTTGTTGATGTTGGTTAGTGATATCGAGCAATGGCTTGAAGATGCTGCTGTCTGTACTCAGATCGGTGAAATCTTGACTTCGGGGTTATCATGACTTGCGTTCAGAAATCTGAATTATTGGTGCCAGGTCTGGCATTGCCGCTACGGGTTTATACCCTTGAAAATCGTAGTGGTCTGCGCGTGGAGTTGTGTGACTTGGGGGCCTGCCTGTTGTCGGTGTATGCAGCTGACCGCCTGGGGCAGCGTGAAAATGTGGTATTACGTTACGGCGAACCTTGTCACTGGCTGGATAACTCCTGGTATTTGGGTGTCTCTGTGGGGCGGGTGGCCAATCGCATTGGCGGTGCAGCCTTTGAACGGCAGGGCAGGCGCTTTGCGCTGACGGCCAATGAGGGGGGGAATCAGCTGCATGGCGGTCCGGAGGGGCTAAGTCGTAAACGCTGGCAGGCTGAGGTGATAAGCAACAGCGCTGTGCGCTTCAGTTGTCGTAGTATCGATGGGGAGGCTGGGTATCCGGGGAATCTGGATGTTGCTGCTACCTACCGGCTTGATGACGACGACACCCTTACGCTCAGTTATACAGCGCATTGTGACCAGGATTCACCGGTCAATCTGACTAATCATGCCTACTGGAATCTGGCTGGTCAGGGGGATGTCCTGGCGCATGGTCTGCAGATAAACGCCAGTCATTACCTGATGCTGGATTCCGCTCAGATTCCCACTGGCGAGTTACGTTCGGTCGATGCGTCGGCTATGGATTTTCGTGAGGCCAAGGCCATTGGGCGAGATATCGGCCAGGTGTTCGGCGGTTACGACCACTACTGGGTGGCAGATTCTCACAGTGCTGGTGAGCTGAAGCCCATAGCCTGCCTGACTGACCCAGGCTCTGGACGGCAGTTGGATATCCTGTCTACGGAGCCGGGTGTGCAGTTTTACAGTGGTAACTTCCTCGACGGCAGTCGTACTGATGAGAGGGGGCGGCCTATGGTGCGTCACGCCGGCCTGTGCCTGGAAACCCACGGCTTTCCCGATGCGCCCAATCACCCTCATTTTCCCTCTGTGTGGGTACCAGCCGGGCAAGAAGTTAAGCAAACGACGGCGTATCGGTTTCGTGTGTTTGATTGAAAAATATTCCGCTAGAGCTGTGGGTTGTAATGGCGGGGGAGCGTGTAGGCCAGATGGATTGGGTGAGTATTGTTGACAAAATAACAGAGTAAGCCTCTGTGCGGGTTGTTCGTACGGCGCTGGAGAGAATAAAAATATGATTAGAGTGTTAATTATTGTGATGTCGTTGATGGCTTTGTCGTTGGCCGGCTGTGGTGGTGGAGGTTCCGGTGGTTCGGATTCCGGGCCGGTGGTAACGCCTACTCCAGACCCAGATCCAGATCCAGATCCAGATCCAGACCCAGATCCAGACCCAGATCCAGATCCAACACCGGTGACCGAGGCGCCTTATAAATGGGGTAATGTCCCTATCGGTGGTGGTGGTTTTGTCTCGGGTATTATTCCGAGTAAAACCGAAGAAAATCTATTGTATGTGCGCACTGACGTAGGTGGTGCCTACCGTTGGGATGCCGTAACCGGTTCGTGGATATCACTTTTGGACTGGGTTTCTGCAGATGATCTGGGTTATCAGGGGGTTGAATCCCTGGCGATTGACGAATCCTCGCCTAACAATCTTTATATTCTTGCCGGCACCAGTTACTTCAGTGGTGGTCGTACCGCCATTCTCAAATCTACAGATTATGGTCAAACCTTTACGGTTAAAGAGGTAACGTCTCAATTTCGTGCGCATGGAAACGGAATGGGTCGCAATACCGGTGAAAAACTACAGGTCGACCCGAACAGCAACAACGTTTTGTATACCGGCACTCGTTGGAACGGCATGTGGAAAAGTACCGATTATGGGGAAAGTTGGAGCAAGCTCAGCGCGTTTCCGGTAGATACCACTGATAATGAAAATGGAGTGAGTTTTGTCGAACTTGATGCCCGTGGTGTCAGTACTGACACCCTGTATGTTGGTGTTTCTCAATTTGGCAGCAATCTTTACGTGTCGAATGACGCGGGTGCAAGTTTTACAGAGATTACCGGTGGTCCCACCGATTTAATGCCGTTGCGTGCGAAATTGTCGGACGATGGTTTTCTGTATATCGCTTATGCGAACGGCTCCGGTCCGCACGGGCATAGTAGTCTGAATGAGCCAGTCTCAGCTGGCGCTGTTTACAAATACAATACCAATAATGGTCAATGGACCAATATTACCCCGGCGGGATATTCCAGTGCGTTTGGTGCCGTGTCGATTGACCCTAATGATTCACAACGGGTCATTGTCTCTACGTTAAATACCTGGTTCCAGCAGGGCCAGAATAATGGTTACGGTGAGCGTTTCCTGCTGACGGAAGATGGTGGTGCAAATTGGATTGATCTGGTCGTCGAGAATGGTTTTCAGGTGGATGACGATGGCAATGGCTGGATCAACGGTAAGTCAATCCACTGGGCTGGCTCCATAGAATTTAACCCGTTTAACACCGATGAAGTATGGGTTATTTCGGGTAACGGGCTGTTTAAGAATAGCGATATTAACGTGACCCCCAATACCTGGACGTTTGCAGTCCGGGGGCTTGAAGAAACTGTGCCGCTTGACGTGGTCAGTATCCCGGATGGCCCGCTTGTTTCAGTGATCGGCGATTACGACGGCTTTGTTCACTACGATATTACCCAGTATGCCCCCATCCATACGCCATCCATGGGATCAACCACGGGGCTTGCGGTTGCGGCTCAGAATACCAGTGTGATCGTTCGTGTCGGTAATTCAATGTATTACTCCAAAGACATGGGGCAAACCTGGACTCAGACCAGCAGTATGAATGGCTCTAAAGGAACGTTGGGTGTTAGCGCCGATGGAACTGTGATTTTGCACTCGCCTAACGGTTCCGCCAAAACATACCGCAGTGACGATGATGGAAGCACCTGGTCGGAAGTGGGTGGTTTGGATATCACGAATGCCCGGCCGGTGGCCGACCCCGTCAATGCCAATGTCTTCTATGCCTATGACCCGGCGGGAAGCTTTTGGCGGAGTACTGATAAGGGGATCAGTTTCTCTTTCGTCAGTAATGTGCCAGCTAATGGGCGTAATCGCCTTGCGGTGGCACCAGACCAGGAAGGGGATATCTGGCTGGCGCTTAATAATGGTGGCTTGCAGCGCTCTACCAATGGTGGTGGTTCGTGGGTGACTGTGAATGGCCCCACCTTTGTTGAATCAGTGGGCCTGGGTAAGGCTGCGCCGGATGCGAGCTACCCCGCAGTTTATATCTGGGGTGATATCGGTGGGGTCCGTGGTCTCTATCGGTCGATTGATGAGGGTGCCAGCTGGGTTCGGGTTAATGATGATGCTCACCAGTTTGGTGGCCCGGCCAATGGCAGTTTTGTCATTGGTGACGTCAACGTGTTTGGCCGTGTGTATATGAGTACTGCCGGCCGAGGCATTGTTTATGGAGAGCCTGAATAGGCTGCCGTACTTGCTGGAGGCCGGTAACCCCCTTTGGCCTGGATAAATCTGGGTTGGGGGGTGTCTGTGCTGAGGTTTTTATAATAATATAGTAATACTATACTATGTGTATTGTTTGGAATATCTGCTTCTCCTGATCGCTTCGGCAAGTGTCATGTGGTTTGGAGCAAAAAATGTAATCAACGGCCATGCCAATAAGTCGTGACCCTTGTATCAGTATTCCCTCTATGGATTCCCCGGCCAGCGATGGCCGCTAGCAGGTTTGCACATCAAGAAATGCATGATGTACCCGTAGTGCATTGGAGAATATAAAAAATGGTTAGAGTATTTATTATTGTAATGTCTGTCATGGCCCTGTCGTTGGCGGGTTGTGGTGGTGGCGGTTCGGGTGGCTCGGCTGATAACGTTGTCGAGCCTGCTCCCCAACCGGAACCAACACCGGAACCAACACCGGAACCGACTCCGGAACCAACACCCGAACCGACTCCGGAACCAACGCCGGAACCAACACCCGAACCGACGCCTGCTGGTAACAACTGGGAGAACGTCAAAATAGGCGGGCATGGCTATACACCTGGAGTGATTTTTCATCCGATTGCCCCAGATGTGTACTACGTACGTACCGATATCGGCGGTGCTTATCGTTGGGATAAGGATGCTATGGCGTGGCACGCCATTACTGACAGTCTTGATGTAACAGAGACTAACTACATGGGCGCGGAAAGCATGGCGCTTGATCCCAATGATGATTATCGGGTTTACATGAGCACCGGGCTGTATGTTCCCAATGGTAACGGGCGTCTCTATATTTCCACTGACCGTGGCGACCACTGGACCCATGCGGAATTACCTTTCCCTGTGGGAGCCAACAACGATGGACGCGCCATCGGCGAACGCATGATGGTAGATCCTAATCTGCCGTCGACCCTGTTCTACGGTTCACGTACTGCAGGGTTGTGGAAATCAACTGATAGTGGCCAGAACTGGACTCAGGTGACCAGCCTGTCTTCCGCTGTGATGTCAATTAACTGGGGGGATTCCGTTCCTGCGGGCGTTGAGTTTGTGGTGTTCGATACTGACACTATGGGGACTGGTTCGGCAACCCAGACTATTTACATTGGAGTAGGCCCTCAATACGCAAGTGCCGCCGGTCTGGACAAAATGGTTTATAAATCGACGGATGGCGGTGCTACTTGGGAGGGGGTAACTACGCCTCTGGATAATGACAGCACCGATTACTATATCCCACACGTGGTGCGCTCGGATGATGGGCAGTTCTATTTTATTTTCACCGGCAGCATTGGCCCAGGCGCCGGCGGCCCCGCACGGCTTTACCGCTATGATGGCAGCAACTGGGAATTACTGCGCCAAAGGGATCCGGTTTCGGGTGTCAATGCTGGCTATTCAGGCCTGTCGGTTTACGGCTCGGGCAGCAATACCCGGATTGCTCTGGGCGTTAGTGGTACCTGGGGTACATGGGCAGATAAGCCTGTCATAGAGCTCTCCGAAGATGCCGGTGTGACCTGGAGAGAGATTTCCAACGGTAAACCTCATACGCCCAACGAAGACGTCTCGGGCTGGATTGATGACGTGGAGATAGACCCCTTTAATCCGGATCACGTCATGCACGTGACGGGTGGCGGGCCGTGGGAGACCTACAACGCCACGGACGCTGAACCGAGCTGGAATAAGATGGTGGAAAATCTTGAAGAAACCGCCACTCTCAATCTGACTACACCGCCGCCAAGCGCGTCTTACACACTGCTGAACGCATCGGGTGATATCGGGACGTGGGTGCATACAGTACTGGATGAAGAGCCAGTCCGCACGCCGACGGGTGACCTGCAGTTTGCCAATGGGGTGAGTGTGGATATGGCCTGGTCCGATCCATCGTACATAGCGACTATTGGCACCAGGCACTGGGCTTTTGGCTCCAATAACCCTGCGGCCCGCTATTCACGAGACAACGGCTTAACCTGGACAGCATTCGGTTCGCTGCCTCCAGGCGTGGTGCCGGGTGGAGGTTTGTCCAATGCGAGCAATATTGCGGTGACCTCGCCCGACAATATGATTTGGTCGGTAGCCAATGCAAAGCCTTACTACTCGACCGATAGCGGCAGCAGTTGGCAGGCAACTGACCTGCCCGACCCTGCCGGCACTTACATCTTAGCGGCGGATCGTCAGAACCCAAGCAAGGTGTATGCCTATGATCACGGTGGAAATTGGTGGGGCGAAGCCGGCAAGTTCTTCTACTCAACGGATGGCGGTAAAACCTTTACTGAGAGCACAGACTCTAACCTGACATTGAGCGCCAGCGGTTTTGACCAGGCTGACATCGCGGTCAATCCGAATGCTGAAGGTGATATTTGGCTGGTCGACAGTCACAGCGTGTTCCATTCCCTGGATTCCGGCGTGACTTGGACGAAGTTGGACGTGACTGCATCCATCTACGGTTCGAACCCATGGCCGGATATCTATGGCGCCTCCAGTATTGCAGTGGGTAAAGCCGCCAATGACTCAAGCTATTCGGCTGCGGTTTATCTGGTCGGTGTCATCAATGATCAGTGGGGTGTGTACCGCTCCGATGATATGGGTGTGAACTGGACGCGGATCAACGACGACGATCACCAATACGCTGGTATTAGTCGGCTTGCCGCAGACAACAAGGTTTACGGCCGGCTGTATTTCGCTGGCACAGGGCGAGGAATTCTTTACAACCAATAGCACTTATTACCCGCGCCAGGAATGGCGCGGTGATTACACAAGAATCGTTGCAACATTATCAGCGCATTGCTTTTGGGTAAGCCTTTGTTAAGTCCGCGGGGCGGGTTTGATGTTGGTAAGCCGGCTGCGGGTAGCGTGGTGAGCTGGGCAAAACTACACAGCCACCAGTGCTTCCCGCGTCAAGGATGGCATGTATCGGGGGTGAAGTTCCGCTTTGGGAGATTCAGCCTTTAAATCCTTATATAAAATAGATAAATAATAAGTGAGAAATGATGATGCATAAAAAGATCCTCTTTTTTAGCGCTTTACTCTTTTCAATATCCTGGGTGACGGGTGTTAATGCCGACGTCGCCAGTGGCCGTTATGTTTTGGTCAACAAGTTTAGTGACAAGGCAATAACGGTCGCTGATGCCAGCCAGGACAACGGTGCCAATATTTTTCAATGGAGTGGTGGCTCAATGCTGAACCAGCAGTGGGATGTCACGGATCTTGGTAATGGCTACTTTTCAATCAAGGCCGCCCACAGTGGCAAATCCATAGATGTCTGGGGCTGGGATGCGGGCGACGGTGCCGATCTCAGACAGTACTCTGATACCGGCGCAACCAATCAGCAATGGAGCTTTGTTGATAACGGTGATGGTTATTACAGAATTATCTCGCGTTACAGTGGCAAGGCAATTGATGTGTCGGGCTGGAACCCTAATGACGGCGCGAATCTCCATTTATGGGAGAGTTTTGGCTACGACAATCAGTTGTGGAAGCTGGAATCACCGCCTGCTGGTACTGAATGGAAGAACGTCAAAATAGGTGGGCATGGTTATGTGCCTGGGCTGATTTTTCATCCGGTTGTTCCAGATCTGTTCTACGCACGTACCGATATCGGTGGTATCTACCGATGGAATCAAGATGAATGGCTTCCCTTAACAGATTCGTTGGACGTGACAGAAGGTTTCCATATGGGGGCGGAGAGCGTTGCGCTGGATCCCAACGATTCCTATCGGGTTTACATGAGTACCGGCCTGTATATGAACAGTGGCAACGGACGTCTCTATATTTCATATGATCGTGGTGATAACTGGACACATGTGGATTTACCCTTCCCAGTAGGTGCCAATGACAACGGACGTGCTATTGGTGAGCGCATGATGGTCGATCCTAATCAGTCATCGACTTTGTTCTATGGTTCACGTACTGCAGGATTGTGGAAATCTACCAACGGTGGCTATAACTGGACACAGGTGACCAGTTTATCTTCAACCGTAATGCCAAATGACCAGGGTACTACCGCAGGTATAGAATTTGTGGTGTTTGATACCGACACTATGGGCTCTGGCTCGGCAACTCAGACCATTTATGTGGGGGTAGCTCCTGATTATGCCAATGCGGCAGGTCTGAATAAGATGATTTATAAATCAACGGATGGCGGCGCTACTTGGCAGGGGGTATCTACACCTCTGGACGGCGACAACACCGATTACTATATTCCACACGTAGTGCGCTCAAATGATGGGGATTTCTATTTTATCTTCACGGGCGGTGGTATGGGTCCTGGTGCCACTGGCCCCGCGCGATTATATCGCTTTGACGGTAGTAATTGGACGTTGTTACGTCAAAGTAATGGAGGAGGTTATGGTGGTATCTCCGTTTACGGATCAGGTAGTAATACTCAAATCGCTTTAGGCATCTCAGGTACCTGGGGCATCTTTGCAGGTAAGTCTGTTGTGGAGCTTTCGACGGATGGTGGTAATAACTGGAGAGAAATTTCCAACGGTAAAACACATTTTCCTGACGTAGATATCTCTGGCTGGATTGATGATGTGGAAATAAACCCCTTTAATCCGGATCACGTACTGCACGTCTATGGCGGTGGTATTTGGGAGACCTATAACGCCACTGACGCTGATCCTATCTGGTACAAAAAGGTGCAAAACCTTGAAGAAACCGCCACCCTGAATCTAACCACGCCACCAGCGAATGCAGCTTATACGCTGTTAAATGCTTCGGGTGACATCGGGACCTGGGTGCATACCGCACTAGATCAAGAGGCTGTTCGCACGCCAAGTGGCGACCTGAAGTTTGCTAACGGTGTTAGTGGTGATATGGCCTGGTCTGATCCGTCTTATATAGTGACCATAGGTACCAGAGATTTTAGTATTGATTCTACAGCGCCCGCTGCTCGCTATTCGCGAGATAACGGTGTGACCTGGACCGCGTTTGGCTCGCTGCCAGCGGGGATTATTCCATCAGGTGCAGGATTAGACAATCCAAACAACATCGTAGTGACGTCGCCCAACAATCTTGTTTGGTCGGTATGGCAGCCAAATCACGCAAAAACTTATTATTCCACAGATAGTGGTTCGACTTGGCAGTTAACTAATCTGCCTGAGCTCGATCCTTTCTTTCCTCGCAGCTACCATCTGGCGGCAGATCGTCAAAACCCGAACAAGGTTTATGCCTTCGATCACGGTGGACATTGGTGGGGGTCGTCTAGCAAGTTTTTCTACTCGACGGATGGGGGTAAAACCTTTACCGAGAGCACAGATCCTAACTTGGACCTGAAGCCTACCGATTACGGCAATACATCCATCGCGGTTAACCCGAATGCCGAAGGTGATATCTGGCTGGCCGACGGTCATAACATATTCCATTCTCTGGATTCCGGGGTGACTTGGACCAAGTTGAATGTGACTGCATCCGTTTACGGTTCGAATAGTTGGCCGGATATTTATGGCGCCTCCAGCATTGCTGTAGGTAAAGCCGCCAATGGCTCAAGTTATTCGGCAGCGGTTTATGTGGTTGGTGTTATCAACAACCAATGGGGCTTGTATCGCTCGGATGACATGGGCGCGAATTGGACACGGATAAACGATGATGATCACCAGTTTGCTGGTATTACTCATCTTGCCGCAGACAACAAGGTTTACGGGCGGGTGTATTTCGCTGGTAATGGACGAGGAATCTTGTACAACCCCTAGCAAGCTGTGGAAAAACAGTAAGCTGGTCCGAGCCATGGATGGCTCGATCACGAATTGACAATTAGAACCTATCTCACATTAACGATAGTTTTCACGAGGCCGCTAAAGATGCGAGTCAAGCGAGGCGGTTGCTTCAGAGGTAGGTTCTAGTGATCAGGTTCAAGACCTGTACTAAACCCCGACAGGAATGACACTCAATGAAAAAAAATTTTTCATTATTTATACATCTCTGTATTTTTTTATCCACGTTAGCATTTGTGTCACAGAGTGTATCAGCTGCACCACCCCCCTATGTTGTCGATTACATTGGCGGCAATAATCTATCTGCAAGTAGTGATTCTACGGTTGTACCTGGAAACACCGGCGTTGCCTCCCAGAAATTTGTTGTTTCCGCCAGCGGTTGGAACGGCGCATTTTTTACGGACTGGGGTTCACATGATTTATCTGCTTACAGCACTTTGGATTTTTGGGTAAAAGGTGGATCTGGTGGGGAAGCGCTTTCCATCAATGTTGGCGATGGGACTAATAACTACTCCAAAAATATACAGACACCTTCTGATGGATCCTGGCAGAACGTTTCCATCGAGATGTCTGCTATGGTCGGAGTTGATTTTACAAAATGGCGGACAATTACATTTAGTACTACAGGTGCCGTTAATACTACGTTCTATATTAATAACGTTCAGTTCT
This sequence comes from Cellvibrionaceae bacterium, assembly GCA_050289485.1. Taxonomy (GTDB): domain Bacteria; phylum Pseudomonadota; class Gammaproteobacteria; order Pseudomonadales; family Cellvibrionaceae; genus JBNKFV01. The sequence continues at coordinate 71,645 of JBNKFV010000010.1, read as the reverse complement.
CATTTGTTGATCCGTACACCGGACCTCAAGTCACGGTATTGCCATGGAATGGTTTTGAGAGCGCCGTTTCTCTTACCTTTGATGATGCAGCGGATTCGCACCTTGATATTGCCGTTCCGGCTTTGAATGCAAAAGATATGGATGCGACGTTTTTTATTATTTCGGAGCCTGCCCTTACGGGGGGACGAAAAGATGAATGGAAGAATATAACTTTAAATGGACATGAACTTGGAAATCACTCCAAGCATCATTATGAACCAAGCGCCGCTCCAGATCCAAGCAATCCTAATAAAAAGACGTTTGACGATACCTTAGGCTACGACGAAACCATCGGAGCTCAAGACGCGATAGAGTTAGAGATGGGGATTAAGACTTCCTCTTATGCCTATCCTTACACGAACAATGATCCATTTATGGTGAAATACCTGAGAGATACACACGTTTCGGCAAGAGGAGGTGGTTGGGGTAATATGAAAGCGTCGTCTACCCCCGATTGGTTGAATATCCCTTGCCAATTTACAGGGACAACGGGAACGTTTGAGAATGATTACAAAACCTGGATAGATGATGCGATAGCACAAAAAGCTTGGATCGTATTTGGAATACACGATGTTGGTGATGAGTTTGCCTGGACCAGTTTTCCACAGCAAGAGTTCGATTTAACGCTCAATTATTTGGATCAGAAACGCTCTCAAATCTGGATTGCACCTTATGGAACCATCAGTAGTTACTGGAGGGCGCAGAAAATACTGGAAGCTCTTACACCTAATGCGACTACCTCTGGAACAAGTTATAGCTGGGAGGTTCCAGGCTACTTTCCCAATAATATCAACCTAAAGGTAAAAATGAAGAACGGGAATGGCTATCAGCTGGTACAAAACGGCCAAGTCATTCAACCTGATACAGATGGCAATTATACGATCTCCTTCGATGCCAAATCACTTGAACTGAAGGATAGCTCATACACGGTAAATTATAGTAATACTTATAACCTTGCTGAAAGTTCTGACGCTACCATTGTGCCCGGCAATACAGGTGTCGCATCGCAGAAATTTGTCTATAACGGCAGCGGTTGGAATGGTGCTTTTTATACGAACGACTGGAGCCAGCATGATATATCTGCTTTCAGTACGTTAGAGTTTTGGGTGAAAGGAGACAATGGAGGCGAAGTTGTTTCCATGTATGTTAGTGACGGGACGAATGGTTATTCCACTAATATACAGTCGCCTTCCGACGGAAGCTGGCAGCATGTTTCTATTAATGTGGATAGCATGCCTGGTTTCGACGTGACGCAATGGCAAACCATTACGTTTACCTCTGTTACCGGTCCCGCTACGTTCTACATTAATAACGTACGCTTCTTACCGTAGACTCATGGGGAAGAAATAGAAGGGAATACGAATGTCAGTAGGATGTATGTGGCTAACATAAATGGAAGTGGGGAGTGGATCAATGATGACCTTCCCCACTTGTTAACCCGGTAAGAGTTCGTGCCGGGCTAACAGGAAGTTCGATGTTAACATCGGGCATTAAAGTAATTGGAGCCTGTTCTTTTATACAAACCCGGTTCCGCTCGTGATTAAACGATTCATTAGGGTTTTTCAATCCAGTAATAGTTGTCAACGCAAACATGGCTGTTAGCAAATTTACGAAATTGAGCATATGAACAGTAAACGCCAATCGAACCTAGCCAGGCTGCACATTTCAAGGCAGCTTTCCTTTAATTTGCTTAACACTTTGCAGTTTGAGCAGTACTTTAAACATGTGTTGTAAATAAGATGAACAAATTACTTTTAACGACTTTGAAAAACAAAACAATGATCAGAGCCATGATTTTATTGGTGTCGATTATGACACTGTCATTGATGGGATGCGGAGGAGGGAGTTCTGGCGGTTCTGGCTCCGATTCTGGCGAGATAGTGAGTGGCCCTGCACCTCAGCCAGAACCGACTCCTGAGCCGACGCCAGAACCGACTCCTGAGCCGACGCCCGAACCGACGCCCGAACCGACGCCAGAACCGACGCCAGAACCGACGCCAGAACCGACTCCTGAGCCAACCCCTGAGCCGACGCCAGTGATCGAACCTTATATTGTGAATTATAGTGGAGCAAGTAATCAAATAACGGTAAGCAGTGATTCCGTTGAAGTACCAGAAGGTGGTGCTGTAGCCTCACAAAAACTGGTCCTTACCGACGCAGAACAAGGCTGGAATCAATCATACTTCACCGACTGGGGGGCCCATGATCTATCTGCTTACAACACTTTGGAACTTTGGGTAAAAGGAGAGACAGGCGGCGAAACGATTTCCATCAGAGCCACTGATGGGGCCAATAATGGTTTATCCACAAATATCATCGCGCCTTTTGATGGCTCCTGGAAGCATGTTTTCATCGATATCTCTGATTTTACCGGAGTTGATTTTGCACAATGGAATGCAATTGTATTTAGTCTTGCAAATGTTTTTGATACTACGGTTTATATTAATAACGTTCAGTTCACATACATTGCGCCATACACTGGACCAGAAGTAACCGTTGTGCCTTGGAATGGTTTTGAGAGCGCCGTTTCTCTTACCTTTGATGATGGGGCTAATTCACATCTTGATATTGCAATTCCAGCTTTAGATGCTAAAGATATGGATGCGACGTTTTTCCTTATTTCAGAGCCTACCCTGACAGGGGGGCGAAAAGATGAATGGAAGAATATAACTTTAAATGGACATGAAATTGGCAATCACTCTAAGCATCATTATCAACCAAGCGATACTCCAGATCCAAGCGATAGTAATCAAAAAACGTTTGACGATACCTTAGGCTACGACGAAACCATCGGAGCTCAAGACGCGATAGAGTTAGAATTGGGAATTAAGGCTTCCTCTTATGCTTATCCTTACACGAATAATGATCCATTTTTGGTGAAATATCTGAGAGATACACACGTTTCAGCAAGAGGAGGTAGTTGGGGTAACTTGAAGTCTTCGTCTACCCCCGATTGGTTGAATATCCCTTGCCAATTTACAGGGACAACGGGAACGTTTGAGAACGATTACAAGACCTGGATAGATGATGCGATAGCACAAGAAGCTTGGATCGTATTTGGAATACACGAGGTTGGTGACGAATTTTCCTGGACCAGTTTTCCACAGCAAGAGTTCGATTTAACGCTTGATTATTTGGATCAAAAACGATCTCAAATCTGGATTGCACCTTATGGAACCATCAGTAGTTACTGGAGAGCGCAGAAAATACTGGAAGAGCTTACACCCAATGCGACTTCCACTGGAACAAGTTATAGCTGGACGGTTCCAAGCTACTTTCCCAATAATATCAATCTAAAGGTACAGATGGAGAAGGGAGATGGTTATCAGCTGGTACAAAATGGTGAAGTTATTCAACCTGATGCAGATGGCAACTATACGATTTCCTTTGCCGCAGGATCACTTGAGCTGACGTCTAACAATTAACCCGACAATAATGCTTGCCGGGTTAATAATAAACGGTTAATTAAAGCAATTCTCGTAATCTATTAACCCCGCAACAACATGGATCTCCTTATCTATGTTGTTGCGGGGATTGGCTTTCAACTAATATAGACGTATCCATGCGTCTGCTTGGTAGCCCGGCAATAATTGGTATCGGGTTAATCTGATAGCGCGCATCAGGGGTAAGCATCACTACTGGATCTCACTGCAAAAAGGACGCAAAATGATTTTCAAACCTTTGTTAATCCCTCTGCTTATTCTTTTCTCAAGCAACTTTATTCTTCTTTTCTCCAGTAATAGCTTCAGCCAGGTAACGCTAAGCGACTACGCGACATTCCCGAAAACAGGTTTCATTAGCATCTCGCCTTCCGGCAATAGGCTAGCCGTGCGTATAAAAGCGCAAGACCAGGATATTCTGAAAGTTGTGGATTTAACGACCGGAAAAATGATAAGCGGGCTCGATCTCGGCGCTATCAATCCACAAAACATCTATTTTTTTGACGAAGAGCGCTTGATATTAAAAGTCTACGAAGAACAAGAAATATGGGGCTATTCGAAACTGGGCGAAGTTAGCAGCGCCTTTGTTTTTAACCTGCGAGATAATGAATTACACCAATTGTTAGTGCCCGGAGACATCATATACCGACGGCAAAGCGGGGTTGGAAACATTGTCGGTATTTCCCAAGATGGCAACACGGCCTACATGCCGGCATTTATACAAAAAGGAAAAACCCAGACCTTTGAATACTCCTTAATGGAGGTTGACCTTACCCAACAGTCACATCCCAAGGTTAAAAAGCGCGCGGGCATCCGGGCAATCGACTATTTTATGGATGGCGCAGGAGAGATACTGGCTATCGCCTATTTCAACACTCATAATAACCGATACTGGATTGATTCATTTACTGGCAACGACAGACAAACCATATACGAAACGACCGAGCCGGTAAGACCGTTTGACATCGAGGGGGTAACCTCTGACCGCAAGTCATTGGTACTGAAAAATTACGCTGAAAGCTCCGGCCGAGTGGCTTGCTACACAATGTCATTGTCAGATGGCAGTATATCCAAAGAACTGTTTCGCCGTGATGATGCAGATATCGGCTGGTTCCTCACCGATATCAACCGAGTCGTCTATGGAGTTACCTACACGGGATTTTATCCGCGCTACGAGTTTTTTGACACGGCCCTGACTAAGCGTGTTGGTGAAATTCAACAGCTTTTTCCCGGTGAATCCGTCTGGCTGACAAGTCATTCCAATGATTGGAAACATATCGTCGTACACGTTGAAGGAGCAACCACGGCTGGCACCTATTACCTATTTTCCGAAAACCAAAAAGCAAGGCTTATCGCCAATAGTTTCCCACAATTTAATGCCAGCAATTTACAGACGGTGATTGAGTCTAGCTATCAGGCGCGAGACGGTCTCAATATTCCCACCTTGCTGACCATACCCAAAAAATATGCTGACAAACCCCAGTATATGCCAACCGTGATTCTTCCGCATGGAGGTCCCGAAGCACACGACTGGTTTGGCTTTGACTGGTTGGCGCAGGCCATCGCCAACGAAGGCTATCTGGTTATTCAGCCACAATTTCGCGGTTCAACTGGTTTTGGTTATCAGCACCACATGGCCGGGCATGGCGAATGGGGCAAGAAAATGCAATCCGACTTAAGCGATGCGATTACTGCTTTCAGCAACAGTGGGATTGTGGATAAAAACAATGTATGCATTGTTGGCTGGAGCTATGGCGGCTATGCCGCGCTCGCCGGAGGGGCTTTTGGCGGCGACAATTACAAGTGCGTTGTTTCTGTCAACGGAGTGACAGATATTTACCGCATGATGAAAGAGGAGAAAAAAGAAAAAAACCGCTGGGGCGATGTTTATAGATACTGGGAAAGCGTCATTGGTGATGGCAAACTGGACAAGGCGTTCATGCAGTCAATTTCACCTTACGAGTTTGCGGAACAATTTACCCAGCCGGCATTACTGATTTACAGTGATGAAGATGAGGTTGTGTCCCCCAAGCAATCTAAAATCATGTACAAAGCCCTGAAAAAGGCTGGAAAATCGGTGCAACAAGTGAAAATAAAAGGCGAAGATCACAGCTTTACCGACGTCGCCAATCGTGAAAAGACACTAAAAGCCATTACCGACTTTTTAAAACGGTACCTTCATTAACTTGGCAACGGGATTAAAGCAGTGATTTACGGGCCGGATTTGTGTCAATCCGGCCCGACACTGTGTCTACCTGGCAACCAATTCAATTCCAAAAGCAACATTAAAAATGTATTGAGCAAGTGCAATCTCTTAAAACGGTTTGCTAAAGTTGAATGTCGGGTTCAGAAAAGGCGACCAACACCTTTTGACCTCCCCTTGAGCCTGTTTGCCTTCACCCTGTTTCAGCCTCAACCCGATCTTCTCGGCATCGTATTGATCGCTCACGCCAAGGTGTAATCGTTTACATCTCGACGTTTTCATGTTTTTATCTACCAGGTAGATCCCCTCAGTTTGAGCTACCTTATGGTTACAAAATAATAGGTCGGCCAGAGTGGTTGGGGTTTCCATAGGTAAGACTATAAAACTCATTAACCCAGGGAATAGGTAAAATGAATGATAATCAAGGTTAAACGGGATGCAGCCAGCAGGATGGGCACTAACAGCTCACCTGGCTGTCCGACTCAGAGAACCAGTCCTTGGGCACTCAGAGCCCTACACCAAAGGAATCACCCATGATCAGGTTACACAATATCCACAAGTACTATTACTCAGGTGATGAGCCTCTGCATGTGCTCAAGGGAATTAACCTGCATATCCGCGAAGGCGAGTTAATTTCTGTTATGGGCTCCTCGGGTTCCGGGAAATCCACACTGTTGAATATTCTGGGTATTTTGGATAATCATGACCAGGGCGAGTATTTTTTAGCAAACACCGAAATAACAAAACTCTCGGAAAAAACGGCTGCCAGATTGCGCAACCAACTGCTCGGTTTCGTATTTCAGTCATTCAACCTATTACCGTTTAAAAATGCGACTGAAAATGTAGCCCTGCCGCTTTATTATCAGGGGATAGGGCGCAAAGAACGTAACAAGCGCGCTGAGGAATATTTGGAGATGGTTGGTTTGAGCCCCCGGGCCAAATATATGCCCAATGAATTATCCGGCGGCCAAAAACAACGGGTGGCCATAGCACGCGCGCTGGTAACCAAACCCAAAGTGATTCTGGCAGATGAGCCCACTGGCGCCCTGGATAGCCACACTACTCAGGAGATTATGGCACTGTTTAAAGAGGTGCATAAGCTCGGTAACACCATCATCATCGTTACCCACGAAAAAGATATTGCTGATCAAACCGAACGCCAAATTGTATTGAAAGACGGGCTGGTTGTTGCAGGAAAAAATGCCCGGCACGAAGTGCACCACGATGAAAACACGAGCCATGCCTTCACCAATGAAGAAGAAAACCTGGAGTAATTCATGGACAGTTTCCAGGAAATTCTTTTTACCCTCCGGCAAAACAAACTGCGCACAGCATTGACCGCCTTTGGGGTATTTTGGGGAATTTTAATGCTGATACTCTTACTCGGTGCAGGGCGCGGAATGCAAAACGGAGTACGTCAGAATTTTGGCTCGGAAGTATTGGATTTCGTGGTAGTTTACTCGGGTACTACTTCAGTCGCATATCACGGAATGGGGCCGGGGAGAAAAATTCAACTCACTCTGGACGATGTTGAGGCCGTTAAACGACAGATCCATGGAATACGCGTTATTTCCCCTGAGAGCCAGCGTGGTGGTGTGACTATAAAGTATGGTACCAAGCAGGGTAACTTTGCATTACACGGTGTACCCGATGAATATTTTAAAATTAAAGAAGATGTGCCTTTTACCTCAGGCCGTAAAATAAATCCGTTTGATGAGCGGGAAATCCGCAAAATTGCCTTGCTGGGCACCGTGGTTGCCGAGCGAATATTCGGCAAGGGAGTAGACCCGGTTGGCAAAGATATAAAAGTCAATGGTGTGGTAGTGAAAGTGGTGGGGATGTTTTATGACAAGGGCAACCGCGGCCGTAACAGCGAGCGGGTTTACATTCCCTCCACTACCTTTCGAAAAATGTTTGGGGTTAATAATCAAATAGGCTCATTCTGGTTGCGTCCCAAGGAAGGGGTGGATGGCTTTTCGTTGGAAGAGCAGGTAGTCCAGTTAGTGAAACGTCGCCACGATGTAGCACCGGACGATAAGCGCGCGATTCGCTCATTTAATATGGCCGAGCCAACACAAGCGGTTAGCGGCTTATTTTTGGGCATTAACGGCTTTATCTGGTTTGTGGGCCTGGGAACCTTAATGGCTGGCATCGTTGGCGTGAGTAACATAATGATTATTACGGTGAAAGAGCGCACCCGCGAAATTGGTATTCGTAAAGCATTGGGGGCAACCCCATTGAATATTGTGAGTACCCTGTTATTGGAATCTGTTCTAGTGACTGGTGTGGCAGGTTACGCTGGATTGGTTCTGGGGGTGGGCCTGATTGAATTAATGGCATTTGGCCTTCGTGTTTCCGGTGCGGATATGCCTTACTTCGCCAACCCTGAGGTTGATTTTCAGGTTGCCGTTACTGCCATTATTTTCCTCGTCGTTATTGGCGCCCTGGCTGGGCTGGCACCAGCATTGCGCGCGGCAAAAGTTTCACCGGTTGAAGCCATGCGCGCCGAATAGGAATTATCGTTAGTGATTATTGATACCGAAAAGTGGCAGGAAATATTTAAAACCCTGGCGCAACACAAATTGCGTACTGCGCTCACGGCTTTTGGCGTTTTTTGGGGTATTTTTATGCTCACTGTCCTGCTTGGGGCAGGTAAGGGATTGGAAAACGGTGTCAATAATGGGTTTCCACGTGTGCCTAATGCGGTTTTTATTTGGATACAGGGTACCACCCAAATGCCCTACCAGGGTATGCCTATTGGGCGTCAAATTAAACTCAAACCCGGTGATGTAAAAGAGATTGAGCAACACGTTTCCAGTGTTGGTTTTATTCGCGGACAAAATTCAGTTGGCATCTGGGGCGGTACACCACCTTATACCGTTTACGAGGACAAAAATGGCACCTTCTATGTTGAAGGTACTCACGCGGGCATGGATGATATGAAGTCGCTACGTATTTTAACCGGCCGCAGTATTAATCGAATAGATGACGACAACAAACGCAAGGTTGCCATTATTGGAACCCGGGTGCGTACCCAATTGTTTGGCGACGACATGGACCCCATTGGCAAGCATATCACCGTCAATGGCATCAGTTTTTTGGTGATTGGTGTATTCGAGTCGCTCTCCAATGGCAATCAGCAGCAGGAAGAGGAAAAAATTTATATCCCCAACGATACCCTGCGCTATGCCTTTAACCAGACAGGTTCGATCGGCAGCTTGGTGATATTACCCCAACCCGGTTTACATGCACGGGTGGCGGAAGCGGATGTAAAAAAATACCTCCAGCAAATAAAAAAAATTAACCCGGATGACACCAGTGTTTTTGGTAGTTTTAATTTGCAAAATGAGTACGACAAGATCCAGGGGTTGTTTACCGGGATCAAAGTATTCAGCTGGTTTATTGCCGTGTGTACCATACTTGCCGGTGCCATAGGCGTAGGTAACATTATGCTCATTGTTGTGAAGGAACGTACCCGCGAAATTGGTTTGCGTAAAGCACTAGGCGCTACTCCAGCATCCATTGTGGGCATGATAGTGCAGGAGGCTTTATTGATTACTGCCGTAGCTGGCTATGCTGGCTTGGTGTGCGGTGTATTTTTGCTCGAAGGTATTAGCAAATTGTTGGATAAGGGCTCGGGCCAGAGTGGGTTTTTCAGTCACCCCGAGGTGGATTTTAATACAGCGCTGAGCGCATTGGCGATATTAATTATTTCCGGCTTGCTGGCGTCGATGTTGCCAGCAAGCAAGGCGGCCGCGGTCAGTCCGATTACCGCACTGCAAGATGAATAGGCGCTGGGGCCAAACGACTAACCGACATTGAGAGAGTTAAAAAAGGATACCATGAAAAAGTTACTTTGGGTTTTGGTGCTTGGGTTTGTTGTCTTTGTGTTTATTGGCACGGCCATATTTTTATTTGATAAATCGCAGGCCAAGCCTGTGGTCTATCAAACAGATGCAGCTTTTACCACCAGTATTGTAAAAAAGACAGTAGCGGTAGGTAAGGTTGTGCCCAGGCGCGAAGTGGAAATTAAGTCTCAAGTGTCGGGTGTGGTAGACGAACTATTTGTGGAAGCTGGTCAAACGGTAAAAAAAGGCGAGATCATTGCCAAGATTACCCTTACACCCAGTATGGTTCAGCTCAATCAGGCCGAGTCGCGGTTGGAGCAGGCGCGTATCAACGTCGCCAATGCAACTGCCGAATACCGGCGCCAGAAAAAATTATATGAGAAAAAATTAATTTCTTCCTCCGAGTACAATAAGTTTTTATTGCAATACGATTTGCAGCGCGAAGAATTAACCGCTGCGGAAAACAATTTGTTGCTAATGAAACAAGGGGCCACCAAAAAGTCGGATAAAGTATCCAACCTGGTTCCCGCTACCGTAAGTGGGATGGTGCTGGATTTACCCCATAAAGAAGGTGCCTTTATTGTTGAAACGAGCTCCTTTGGTGCAGGAACTACCATTGCCACCTTGGCCGATATGACAGACATGATTTTTGAAGGCATGGTCGACGAATCCGAAGTAGGTAAAATCCGCGAGGGCATGGAGTTGGTACTGGACGTGGGCGCACTGGAAGGCGACCCTTTTACCGCCGAGCTGGAATATATCTCACCCAAAGGGGTAACGGATCAGGGCACTATCAAGTTCCAGATTCGCGCCGCGGTAAAACTGCAGAACAAGCATTTTCTGCGTGCAAACTACAGTGCTAATGCCGACATAGTTTTGGAAAAACGCACCGATACTCTGGCGATTAACGAAGGCAATTTAATAATCGAAGACAAGGGCCAGTTTGTAGAGGTGGAGACCGCGCCCCAAGTCTTTGAAAAGCGCGAAGTGAAAACCGGCATATCTGATGGGATTAATATCGAAATTCTATCGGGTTTGAAGGAAGGGGAGAAAATCAAGCGCCGTTAGGGCCTGTTTAACTCCCCTGATTTCCCGGCATTAGCCAAAACAGGCTATAGAGGAAGGAGAGTATCGAGCGGCCCCTAACAGGCCTCGACAGGCTTTAGCCATTTCCTGAAGATGGTGCTAATGGCCGCCGGTATTTCTACCGTCGACATATGCCCGGCGGGCACGGCAACCAGTTGACTTCCCGAAATTTTTTGTTGAATGGCTTCGTGTTGTGAAACCGGGCTCCACTGGTCTTCGTCGCCGCTGAGTAATAACGTGGGCACATTCACTAACGACAATACGGCTTCGGCGTCGGGGCGATTGAGCAGGGCACTGATCTGGCCGTGAAAATCTTGCGGCGTGTGGCGCAAAATCATCGCCTTCAGATCATTCATCAAGGCGATGTTTTGTTTGCCGGTTTCGCTCATCATAGGGGGCAGCCAGCTATCGGCAACGGCTTGCATGCCTTGGGTGTCGGCCAGTTCCAACAAACGCATACGGCCAGGTACTTCGCTCTCACGTTTTGGGTGTACCCCGGTGTTGAGTAGTGCCAGGTGGGTGATGCGCTCTGGTGCCAGGCGATAGACTTCCAGCGCAACCCGCCCGCCCATCGAGTGGCCCGCCAGCGCAAAATGTGCGGGTGCTTCTGCTAATACATGCTCGGCCATGTCGGTAAGGCTGTTGTAACCGGCGAAACTGAAAATGCTCACGTCAAAGCTGCTGCTCAGTTGCTCTGCAATGTCTTGCCACATAGTGTGATCGCACAATAAGCCAGAGAGTAAAACTAAGGAGGGTTTTGCTGAAGGTTGTGTCATGGGTATCTCTTGAGGGGTTCTCTACATCTTTAAAAGCATATTTAAAATAGATAGTTGTATAACAATGAAAGAACTCGGCAATCACCCACACTGTTTCAGCGTGGGTGATGCGAGCTCAGGTTTACAACGCGTTTTTAGTTGTTATGGGTGGTGCGTATGTTACGTCGTTGTATTCTTTTGTCGCTGCTTATTAACCCGGCAAGGCCTATTGCTTGCACAAGGATGTGCCACCGCCAACCGGAGGATGGCGCGAGCCCAGTAAAATCAAGCAGATCCACGTATCTGCGCTAGCTTTTACTGGGCAACGATTAACGGTGTCGGGAAGACAATAGTTAATCGTCGGGTTAACAGTAGTTTTCAAACACAATGTGGCCGAGCGCTGTGTTCGAAATAGGTACGTGGTAATGGCGATGAATTTCTGTCACTTTTTCATTAAGTGCGCCGCGCATAATCAACCACATCACGGTTTCTGCACCTTCGGTGCCGGTTTCACGGATGTATTCGGTTTGCGGAATTTGCGCCAGTGATTCGTAGTCGGTTGCCAGTTTGTTTAAAAAGGCGGTGTCCCATTCCTGGTTAATCAGCCCGGCACGTTTGCCTAATAGTTGGTGGCTCATGCCACCTGTGCCCCACACCTGAATATTCAAATCTTCGTCGAAGGATTCAACGGCTTTGCGTAATGCGCGGCCCAGATTTAAGCAGCGCTGCCCACTGGGTGATGGATAAACTACGGTGTTTACCGCGATAGGAATCACCTTGCATGGCCATGCATTCGGTTGGCCGAACATTAACGACAGGGGCACGGTTAAACCGTGGTCAACTTCCATTTCATTAATAATGGTAAGGTCGAAGTCTTGTTGAATAACCGACTGGGCGATATGCCAAGCCAACTCGGGGTGGCCTTGTACCGTAGGTACTGGGCGGGCGCCATAACCTTCGTCGGCAGGCTTGAACGATTCTCCACAGCCTATCGCAAAGGTTGGAATCATTTTCATATCGAAGGCGGTGGCGTGGTCGTTATAAACCAGCAACACCACGTCGGGTTTTTCGTTGGCAATCCAGGTTTTGGTAAAGTCGAAACCGCTAAATACCGGGCGCCATTCTTCGGCTTCGGTTTGATTAATATCGATAATACGGCCCAGCAACGGTACATGAGACGTACCCAGGCCAGCTGTAATGCGTGCCATTATTTCTTTTCCCCTATGTAACGATTACCTTCGGGTGTGCGGCCACCGTTTTTCATCATTTCCATGTAATCTTCGGTTGAAAGATCGGTCATGGTTGATACCGCTGCTGCAACGCTTAAGCCATCGGTAGAGCTTATTTTCACCAGATAATAGATGTTGCCACCCAGTTCGATCAGCTTGCTGAAATCGCGATCGAGCACGGCTTGTTTCTGCTCGTCGGTGACAGGCCAGTTGTCGAGGTAGGCACGCTCATCGGCTTTAAAAGCTGCGCGGTTTTCTTCCTTCATTAACGACATGCAAAACTGATTAAGATGGTACCCCTTGCGGGCTTGTTCGCCGTCGAATACGGTGGTGCCGGGAATATCGAGATAAGGTTTGTCGAGCGCCATGGGGTCTCCGTTGCTAGTGTCAACAGGCCCAAGATCACCTTGCAGCACCAAGGTACTGCAAGGCTGATAGGCCTTAAAGGCTAAGACTCAGATGAGTATTATTGCGACTGCTCTTCACGCCAGCCTTTCACACCTGAGTAGTTCTTACGTACCACTTCTACGTAAGGTACCGGGCTTACAATGGCGCGAATTTGCATTTGCTTGTGTGGTTCAACGGTTGGCTTTTTAGTGCCACCGTTTTCTTCACCCCATACAAATATTACTTCGGTGCCTGGCTCTGCATATTCTGGGTCCACCATGGCCAGCGTGAGCATAGCGCGTTCGTTAGAGGTGTAGGCGCACCAGGTAGATAAGCCAACCACTTTACCATCGGCAACCACTTGGTCGAACGGGTGCATACAGTAAACCGCAGAGGGGAAGTCCATAAACTTGCCGCGCTCGTTTTCTTTACCGTACTGTGACATCACCACGGCGGCTACGTCTTCGTCGTTGAGCTTGAGAGTCACTTTTTTGCGTTGTTTTTCCTGGGCCATTTTTTCCAGCGCTTCGCGACCAATAAAGTCGTGGTCGAACTTAACAAACGCGCCGTAACCCAGATCCCATGGCGTCAGGTAGTAGTCTTCAATGTTGTCAGACAAAAAGCTGCCGCCGAGAGAACAGGTGCCTTCGTAGCCTTCTGCTGGCAACCACTCGCGGTAGGCTTTGAGGCTGTCGCCAGTGTAAATAGCGGGCAGTGGCGAGGGAATCCAGCCAGATTCAATGGTGTTCGAGGCGTAGGTGCGACCACCCACTTGTTTCATACCAAATTCTTCGCCAGCTTCAACAAGGGCTTGCTTAACCGCATCGCGATCTTCCCATGGGCCGTATAGTTCAAAACCGGGCTGGCCAGCCATACCGTGGCGTAATGCACCTACGGTTTTACCGGCAATGGTAATCTCGGTCATGTCGAAAAATTTCAGTTCAGGTGGTTGTGCGCCCAGTACTTTGGCCATGGTTTTCATGGCGTTAGGGCCTTGCACCTGATAGCGGTAAGACGCACGGTTTTCTTTGTCGGGGCGTGATGCGGTGCGCTGGTCGAGCGTACATTTTACATCCCAGTTGCCGGTTTCAGCATGGAACATTACCCAGTTAAGGGTAGGGGCACGGCCTACCAGGTTGAATTTGTTTTCTGCCAGGTAGAACAGAATTACGTCGCCAATCACGTAGCCGTCTGGCGTACAAGGTACAAACTGCTTAGCTTTGCCTGGCTTGTAGTTGTTGAAGCTGTTGATGGCCAGTTTTTCCAGCAGTTTGAAGGCGTCTGGGCCTTCTACTAACAGGTCAGCCATGTGGTAAGACTGGTCGAACAAAACACAGGTTTTCTGCCAGCCCTGTTGCTCGTCACGCCAGTTGGTAAATTCGGCCGGTACACCTGGGTAAACGTTAGGGCCAACCTGTGCATTGCGCAGCATGTCGACAATATTGCCGGCTGCCTGAAGTTTCTCTTCTAGATTTTTATATGACATGACTCGCTTCCAGTGTTGTCGTGTTATGAAATAAAAGACCACCCGATACCGCAGATGCGCTGCTTTGCTCGTTATGCCTAGCCTGTTGAAACCAGGTGTAGGCGTTTGTGACAAAAACAGTCGAGTGCCCCGTGTTATGCATGATCGCTTGAGAAGCCGTTCATTAGTTGAGCCTAGATTAACTGTCTCATTTGGCAAATACAATACTTTTTGTATCCAAAAAATACAAAAAAGTTGGTTTTCTACCCAATTATCATGGATATTGGATACAATTTATAATATCTTGCATGTGTTTGGGATCCAAACTAAGCTGCTGCGCTGTTAATTAAGCTCATGGTAGTAGCTGGAATTCAGCCCTTAAGGGGTAATGTTTAATAAGAGGTCGATACGTCGTGAAAAAATCTTTTATTCTGACGATGAGCAGTGACGATAGCGCCGGCATCGTAGCAAGTGTTTCCACCGCGTTGTTTGAGGCGGGTGCCAATATTACTGAGGCCCAGCAGTTTGATGACCCCGCAACGGGGCGTTTCTTTATGCGCATTGTGTTCGACGCCAGCGAAGGTGATTACCAAGCGGGTGCGATTCAAGAGGCGCTCGCAGGACCGGCAGCTAAGTTTGGTATCGATTGGAACCTGCGTTTGGCCGAGCAGAAACGCAAAGTGGTCATTATGGTATCGCGGTACGATCACTGTTTAGGTGATCTGCTTTACCGTATGCGTATTGGTGAAATGCCTATGGAGGTTATGGCGATTATTGGCAATCACCCGAAAGAGTCACTGAATATTTCCCTAATGGACAATATTCCCTTTCACTACCTGCCGATCACCAAAGATACCAAGGATCAGCAAGAAGCCCAGGCTCAAAAAATTATCAACGAATCAGGCGCAGAGTTAGTGATTCTGGCCCGTTACATGCAAATTTTGTCTGACGATATGTGCCGCTTTTTACAAGGTCGCTGCGTGAATATTCACCACAGCTCGTTGCCAGGTTTCAAAGGGGCTAAACCTTATCATCAAGCATTTGAGCGCGGTGTAAAACTGATTGGTGCCACCTCGCACTACGTAACGGCCGATCTTGATGAAGGCCCAATTATCGCTCAAGACATCGAGCATATCAGCCATGCCGATACGCCAGACGATCTGGTACGTAAAGGTCGTGATATCGAACGCCGTGTGCTGGCCCGTGCGGTGGGTTATTTGTTAGAAGACCGCGTATTGCTCAACGGCAGCAAAACCGTGGTGTTTAAAGACTGATACATCTGAGGCGCTAGCCCACTCGGTGATGCAAAAAGGCAATGGCAATTCCATTGCCTTTTTTATTGAGCTTATTTCAAGCGACTTGCCGCAATATCAGCACCTTCGCGTAGGGCTCTCAGTTTCTTCCAGGTCACGTCTGGGTCGATTTTGCCGTAACCGGCAAAGGTACCAAAACCACAGTCGGTACTGGCCACGACACGTTCCGGCCCAACAATATTCACAAAACGTTCAATACGCTGGGCAATCAACTCTGGATGCTCAATGTAATTGGAGCAGGTGTCGATTAAACCTGGTGCGAGTATCTTGTTCTCGGGTATGGGGGTGTCGCGCCATACGGTCCATTCATGCTCATGGCGAGGGTTGGCGCCTTCAAACAGAATGGTTGCAGGCTTGGCTTTGAGTATGGTGTTGATGACACGGCTCAGGGGAATATCGTGATCGTGCGGCCCTTCGTAATTACCCCAACAGATATGCATGCGAATGCGCTCTGCGGGAATGTTGGCAGTTGCATTGTTAATCGCTTCTACGTTGGCTTCGGCTACTTTCAAAAACTCGTCTTCGCTTAGGTCTTGATAGCCGGTGTGGCGCGACATGGCCAGGTCTGGACAGTCGAGTTGTACATCGAAGCCGGCGTTGACGATGGCTTCATACTCGTGGCGCATGGCATCGGCTAAGTCAGCCAAATAGGCTTCGTGGCTAGGGTAGTACTGGTTCGGCTGAAAGGCGGTGATCAAACCAGGCGATGCGGAGTTCATAAAGCCTCTTACCGGCTTGTTACAGGCCTTGAGTGCCTGCTGAAAACGACGAATATCGTCGTGCAGGGGTTCCAGTGTAACCAGCTTGATCTTGTCGACACACGCGGCGCGCACAAACTCTTGATCGCCCATGATTTTGGCCAGTTTTTTGGCCAGATCGGGGTGTTCCGCCAGATCTTTGGCAGGTTTGCGGGCCTGGTGCCCATCGCCAAACCCACTTAAGCGTTCTTTGATATAGGTTGAATAACCCACCTTACCCAATTCGCCGTCGCTAACAATGGTCACACCGGCATCGGCCTGATGTTGCACCACCGCCGTAACTTCCTGCTGTACCCGTGCATCGAAGGCCTGCATGTCGACGGCTTCGTGGTGGTCGAGGGCGATCAGCATTTTTGCCAGTTCCTGGCTGCGCGGCATGCTGCCGACATGGGTGGTGTCAAAGTGGTACGTTGTCATGTTGTTATGTCCGTTTAGGTAGGTGACAGGTAGGGTAGTGGTTTTAACATACTTATAGCAGGTCTTCTATAAACCAGGCCGACAGCACATGGCGCCCGGCCAGGCCAGATTTTTGGTAAATGGTAGATGCTTGCTGGCGCACGGTTTTTTCGGCGGTACCACGCAGAGCACTAATCTCCTGCAAGCTGTAGCCTTTAAGTAATAGCAGGCCCACCTCTTTTTCGCTTTGGCTGAGTTGCCATTGCCGAAACTGCTCAAGAATGGCTTCGCCCAGTTTGTGGCGCGCATCGGCTACCAGGGGCGATTCAGGCTGAGGCATAGTGCGAATATCGTCCAATGTTTGCCGTAACCCAGCCAGCGTATGTTGCGTACGCACAAACGCGTAACTCAACCATAGCAGTGCGGCAATCGCACAAACTAATACCAGACTTTCTTGCACAATGTGGCTGGTACTGCTGCCTTCTGAGAGGTCGGCAGCGATGTCGGCACAGCTGCCAAATACCACCAAGGCCAGAAAAATCATTAAAAATATATTTGAGTAACGCTCTGTATTCACAGTGAAAAGCCTTTTTAAATCAATGGGTTGATTGATAGTACATATGCCCGATGCGCGTGCCGCGCTTTTTTTGTATGGTAATCCTTGATTGTATTCTGTGACTTGATATTGGTTAAGAAGGAAAGGGTTATGTCTGAACAAATTTATGTATGGGACAAGGTAGTAAGGCTATTTCACTGGGGCCTGGTTGCCTTGTTTGTCACCAGTTATATCACGGGAGAATTCATACACAGTGATCTGCATATCTATTCTGGTTACGGTATTGCGTTGCTGTTAATCGTGCGGATCGTATGGGGTTTTGTGGGGTCTCATTATGCGCGCTTCAGAGAGTTTGTTTATACGCCGAAAAAGGTGGCGGCTTACACTCAGCAGATGATTCGTCGTGAACCTCCTCGGTACATCGGGCATAACCCACTGGGTGGGCTAATGGTGTTGGTTATGCTACTGGTGCTGCTAACCACTGCCTTTAGTGGTCTTAAGTTGTATGCCGTTGAAGAAGGCAAAGGTCCCTTGGCCAATACAACCGTAGCGTTGGTGGCGCCGGTTTATGCTGACGACGACCATCAAAAACATAGCGATCATGACGAAGACGAAGAAGGTGAGGAGTTTTGGGAGGAAGTGCACGAAGCCTCGGTGAATATCATGTTGCTGCTGGTGATATTACATATTGCAGGGGTGGTGCTGTCGAGTTTGATGCACAAGGAATCATTGGTTAAAGCGATGCTCAGTGGCTATAAAAACAAATCCTGATCCGTTGCCGCTTACGACAAGGCTCCGGGTATGGCAAAGGGCTGGTCATCCAGCCCTTAATGGTTTCTAACGGGAAGCAATACGGATTCGCTATCTTGGTGAGAATAAGCAGTCACCGCTGAGCTACTTTGTATGGTTTGACGCCAACCGCAGAGGGTAAAGGCGATGGTGGGTGGTGGGGTCTTTCTGTACAATACCGGCCCTCGCTAATCTATCGTTTTGGTACTGTTTATGTCTAACGCTTCCGCGTCTTCTTCCCAAAAAGTGGGTTTTGTCAGCCTGGGGTGTCCCAAGGCACTGGTGGATTCCGAACGGATACTCACCAAACTCAAACTGGAAGGTTACGAGGTGGTGCCCAGCTACGATCAGGCCGATGTCGTGGTGGTAAACACCTGCGGCTTTATTGACAGTGCCAAGCAGGAGTCTATGGATGCTATCGCCGAGGCCATGCGTGAGAACGGTAAGGTTATTGTGACCGGCTGTATGGGCAAAGGCAGCGATGCGGAGGTGATTAAGGCAGCAAACCCAGCCGTACTGAGCGTAAGCGGCCCGGCCGATTACGATCAGGTGATGAATGCAGTGCACGAATACATTCCCCCTAAGCCAGTTGAACACAACCCGTTGATTGATCTGGTGCCGCCCCAAGGCATCAAATTAACGCCGCAGCACTATGCCTATCTGAAAATTTCTGAAGGCTGTAATCACCGTTGCACGTTTTGCATTATTCCTGCCATGCGTGGTGATTTAGTAAGCCGCCCTTTGCCCGACGTGATCGAAGAGGCGCAAAAACTGGTGGCCAGTGGTGTGCAAGAGCTACTGGTGATTTCGCAAGACACCAGTGCCTATGGGGTTGATGTTCGTTACAAACTGAACTTTATCGATGGCCAGGCGCTGGAAACCCGCATGCAGGATCTGGCGGTAGCGCTGGGTGAGCTGGGGGTATGGGTGCGGTTACACTATGTGTATCCGTATCCCCACGTAGATAAGGTGATCCCTTTGATGGCTGAAGGTAAAATTCTGCCGTATCTGGATATTCCGTTTCAGCACGCCAGCCCCCGAATTCTCAAGTTAATGAAGCGCCCGGCACACAGTGAAAAAGTGATTGAGCGCATCAAACAATGGCGGGAGATTTGTCCGGATCTAACCATCCGCTCCACGTTTATTGTGGGGTTTCCCGGCGAGACCGAAGAAGACTTTCAAATGCTGTTAGACTTTCTCGAAGAGGCCCAGCTGGATCGGGTAGGGTGCTTTAAATATTCGCCGGTTGACGGTGCTACGGCTAATGACTTGCCAGACCATGTACCAGAAGATGTTCAGCAAGCGCGCTGGGAACGCTTTATGGCAACCCAGCAGGCCATTTCTGCCGCACGTTTGCAGCGTAAAATCGGTAAGGTAGTAGACGTAATCATCGATGAAGTCGACGATGAGGGCGCGATTGGCCGCTCGCAGGCTGATGCGCCAGAAATTGACGGCTTGGTCTATCTCAACGAAGAGTTCAACGTGGCGCCCGGTGATATTGTGAAGGTGTTGATTGAGCATGCTGACGAATACGATTTATGGGGTTCGCTCGCAGAGGCGTAATTCACGCGCACAGGCAAAGGAACAGGGTAAAACATGAAGTTGTCCCGTTTGGGTAAATTGCTAACCGCCGATTCAGGCATTGTCTCGTTAATGGATGATCTGGGTGAAGCGCTGCACGTTAACCCCAATATGATCATGATGGGGGGCGGTAATCCTGCTCATATTCCGGCCGCAGCGCAGGTTTTTCAGCAGCGTTTACAGGCGTTGGCAGCGTCGCCACAGCAAAGTCGTAAACTATTGGGTGAGTATCAGTCGCCGCAAGGAAGCCCGGCTTTTTTAACCGCAGTAGCCGATTATTTGCGTAGCCGTTTTGGCTGGCCGGTAGGGCCGGAACATATTGCGGTGTCAAACGGCAGTCAGTCGGCGTTCTTTATTTTGTTTAATCTGTTTTGCGGTGAAGGTGACGATGGCATTTTGCGCCGAGTGCAGTTGCCGCTGGCGCCGGAGTATATTGGCTATGCCGATGCCGGTTTAGCCCCGGATTTTTTCCGCGCAGCGCGCCCTGCCATCACCGACCTGGGTGATCAGCTGTTTAAATACAATGTCGATTTTTCGGCCCTGCAGGTTGACGACAGCACCGGTGTTTTGTGCTTATCACGCCCCACGAACCCGACGGGTAATGTGGTGTCAGACAATGAGTTGGCCAAGCTGGATGCCTTGGCGCAACAGCGCGATATTCCGCTGATTATCGACGGGGCCTACGGTACGCCGTTTCCCAATATTATGTTTTCAAAGGCGCAGCCGCACTGGAACGATAACACCATATTATTATTGAGCCTTTCTAAACTGGGGTTGCCCGGACTGCGTACCGGTATCGTGGTGGCTCGGCCCGACATTGTTAAGGCGTTTGTACAGGCCAATACCATTATGAATTTGGCTGTGGGTAGTACCGGGCCCGAGTTTATTGCGCCGTTCTTTAGCAACGGCGAACTCGACCGGCTTTGCAATCAGGTGCTATTACCCCATTACCGCAGCAGCTGCGACCGTGCTCTGGATGGTTTTCGTGTAGCATTGAAAGATTATCCGGTGCAGATCCACAAGCCGGAAGGCGCCTTTTTTCTCTGGCTGTGGTTTAAGGATTTGCCCATTACCAGCCAGATGCTTTACCAGCGATTAAAACAGCGTGGGGTACTGGTGCTGGCCGGAGAACAATTCTTTATGGGGTTGTCTGAGCCCTGGCCGCATCGGCAAGAGTGTTTGCGGGTAAGTTACTGTTTGCCGCCTGACTTACTAGCACGCGGCATTGCTATTATCGCTGATGAAGTAGCCCGGGTTTACGCTGGCAATTAAATCTAACCGTCTGTAGCGCTATCGCAAAAAGGATTCTGGCATGTCTGATTACACACTCAATATTTTTTCTGGTTTGGCCGTTCTTTTTGTCTTTGTTATTGGTGTGGGGTTATTGTGGGTGGCCGGCATGTACTTCACCGACAAACGCCAGAAAAGCCACGCTATACGCCGCAATTATCCGGTAATTGGGCGTTTTCGCTATTTGTTTGAGCACCTGGGTGAGTTTTTTCGCCAATACTTCTTTGCCATGGATCGGGAAGAGCTGCCGTTTAATCGTGCCGAGCGCGGCTGGGCTTACCGTGCAGCGAAAAACCTCGACACCAATTTAGCCTTTGGTTCTACCCTTGATTTGAGCAAACCCGGTTCTTACTTGTTTATGAATGCGGGTTTTCCTGTACAGGATGAAGACGCACTGCTGCCTGCGCCGGTTACCGTCGGGCCCTTTTGTCGCGAGCCCTATACAACACGATCACTCATTAATATCTCGGCCATGAGTTTCGGCGCGTTGTCACGCCCGGCTGTTGAGGCGCTTAGCGCTGGTGCCGCGCAGGCAGGCTGTTGGTTAAATACGGGTGAGGGTGGTTTAAGCCCTTACCACTTGTCGGGCGGGGCCGACATTGTGATGCAGATTGGTACGGCCAAATACGGCGTGCGCAACGACGATGGCTCACTGGATTTCGACAAATTGAAAGCACTGGGCGAAAACCCACAGATCAAAATGTTTGAGATCAAACTCAGTCAAGGCGCCAAGCCGGGCAAGGGTGGTATTTTACCGGCCGAAAAAGTGACTGCTGAAATCGCTGAAATTCGTGGTATTCCCCAAGGGCAGGCCTCCATCAGCCCGAATGGCCATCATGATATTCACAATGTGACTGAGCTGCTTGACCGCATCAATGAAATACGCGAAGTAACGGGTAAACCAGTGGGCTTTAAATTTGTTATGGGTGAGCAGCGTTGGATCAATGACCTGTTGGTGGAAATTGGCCAACGTGGTTTGGCACAGGCGCCAGACTTTATTACGCTCGACAGTGCCACCGGGGGTTCTGGCGCGGCGCCGCAGCCGTTGCTCGACTATATGGGACTGCCTATCAATGAAAGTTTGCCCTGGCTGGTAGATCAGCTCGAAGCCCGTGGCCTGCGTGACCGCATCAAGGTGATTGCCTCTGGTAAGCTGATTACACCGGCTAAAATTGCCTGGGCACTGGCCAGCGGTGCTGATTTTATCAATACCGCCCGCGGCTTTATGTTTTCACTGGGGTGTATTCAGGCCATGCAGTGTAATAAAAATACCTGCCCTACGGGTGTGACTACCCATAACAAAGAATTGCAGTATGGCCTTGTGCCAGCGGATAAAGCCCAGCGAGTGGCACAGTATCATGCTAACACCAGCCACGCTGTTGCCGTGCTGGCTCACTCCTGCGGTGTGCCGGAGCCGCGCCAATTGCGCCGCGAGCACGTGCGGGTAGTCATGGCTAACAGCCTGTCGATGCCGTTATCAGAGTTACACCCCACGCCATTGCGCTGGGTTGACCCTGGTAAATCAAAAAATGTGCACGAAGCACAAGAAAGGTCGTCCGAGTTGTAGGATCATTCAAAAAAAGCGGTTATGTACATCTTAACGTTCACTAAAATAGGGAATCACTATGTCTTCGGGTATGATCACTCTCATTGTTCTGGCAGTGCTGGTTGTTTACGTTATTGCCATCTACAACAAGTTGGTGGCACTGCGTCAGCGCTATGAAAACGCCTTTGCCCAAATCGAAGTACAACTCAAGCGTCGTTACGACTTAATCCCCAATCTGGTCGAAACTGCAAAGGGCTATTTAAAACACGAGCGAGATACCCTGGAAGCGGTTATTTCGGCCCGTAACGCTGCACTGGGTGGTTTACAAGCTGCCGCCAGCGATCCGGGTAACGCGCAGTTGATGCAACAGCTCGCCGGTGCCGAAGGCATGTTGTCCAGCGCCCTGAGTAAACTGAACGTGGTCGTTGAGGCTTACCCAGATCTGAAAGCCAACCAGAATATGGCCCAACTTACAGAAGAACTCACCAGTACCGAAAACAAGGTTGCGTTTGCCCGCCAGGGATACAACGACTCGGTAACTGAATACAACACCTATCGCCAGAGCTTTCCACCGGTGTTTTTTGCCAACCTGCTAGGCCATAAGCGCGATGCTGAGTTGCTTGAGTTTGCTGACTCTGAAGCGATTCAGGTTGCCCCTAACGTGAGTTTCTAATTTTCCACAAGCAGGCTCCGGGGCGTCATCATGAACTTCTTTCAACACCAGGACGTTGCGCGCAAGCGCACGCGTCTACTGGTTATTTTGCTATTGCTTGCAGTTACTACACTTATTCTGGTTACAGTATGGGTGATAGCAGTCGGTTTTTATTTTTACAGCAAGCCTGAAGCCGGCCAGGCCCTGATCAATGGGCAGGGCCATGGGTTACTTCAGCATTTTGCCGATTTGCTGTTATCTGATGTGGGGTTGTGGACCACGCTAGCCGTTGTTACCGTGGTGCTAATGGGCAGCGCCTATAAATGGCTGGAGATTCGTGCTGGTGGTAGTGCCGTAGCCGAAGCATTAGGAGGGGTACCTATCAGCCCCAATACCACCGACGCCGCCGAACGCAAAATACTCAATGTAGTGGAAGAAATGGCCATTGCCTCCGGCAGCCCGGTACCAGAGGTTTATGTGATCGACGACAATTGCATCAATGCGTTTGCTGCCGGTTACACGCTACGCGATGCGGTCATCGGGGTTACCAGAGGTTGCATTAATCATCTTACCCGAGATGAGTTGCAAGGGGTGGTAGCCCACGAGTTCAGTCATATCTACAACGGCGACATGCGTTTGAATATGCGCCTGGTAGCCTTGTTACACGGGATCTTACTGATTGGTTTGATCGGGCATTTTATTGTGCGTGGCAGCGCTGTCGGGCGCAGCCGCAAAAGTGACGGCAGGGCAATCCTCGCCGGATTCGCACTGATGGCCATTGGTTATGGCGGTACGTTTTTTGGTGGTCTGATCAAAGCCGCGGTGAGTCGTCAGCGTGAATTTCTGGCAGATGCCTCGGCAGTTCAGTTTACCCGCAACCCAGACGGCATCGGCAATGCCCTGAAAAAAATCGGCGGCCATCTCGAAGGCTCGCGATTTTTAACGGCCGAGGCAGAAACCTACAATCACTTGTATTTCGGCCAAAGCATGGAGCCCAGTTTTCTCCGCTGGACCAACACGCACCCGCCACTGGCAGAGCGTATCCAGCGCATTCAGCCCAACTGGGACCAGCAATATATCACCCCAGATCGCGGGCACGTAGGGGTGTATGCTGAAGATTATCAAGGTATGCAGAAAAAAAGCCAGGCTGGCATGGATGTGGTGGGTGCGGTAGTCACCGGGGCCGTTGCTGCAGCCAGTATGCAAGGTACAACGGATCAAGGTACATTGGATCAGCCGCATCACGGTGGTAAACCTATCGAATTTACCCTCGATAGTATTGCCGACGACGTGGGTGCTGTCACACCCCAACAGATTGCCACAGCTGATGCATTTATTGATGGTTTACCCGAGGCATTACATGCGGCGTGTCACGAGCCCTATTTGGCGCGCGCGGTGATTTACGGGTTGCTGCTGAGTGGGGATGCGAAGATTAAGGCGTCTCAACTGGCATTTTTACAGCAGTCGGCGCACCCTGCTACCTACAAACAAATGGAGACGATTTGTAAGCTATTAGCATTGAAGGAAGAATGGGATGTTCTCTCCATTGTGCACTTATGCATGCCAGCGTTGCGCAGAATGTCCGATCGGCAGTACGATGTTTTTTCGAAGAATTGTCGCCAGTTAATTGCCCATGACAAAGTTGTGGATTTTACTGAGTGGTGCTTGTACATTTTGTTATTCACCCATCGGCGCAAGCCTTATGTGGGGTTGGGCAAGTCATTGGGGCAGCTGAAAAAACCATTGTTGGTAATGCTCACGGTATTGGCCGAACATGGTCAATCGATTGACCCGTTACAGGCGCTGAATGCTGGATTAACACAGCTTTCAATGCGGCAACGGCAAGATTTCCCACAGCAGCTCGTGAGTATTCAACAGCTTGAGCAGGCCGTGGAAAGCTTGCGTCGGTTACGGCCATTGCATAAGCCGGTGGTGCTAAAAGCCATGGTGGCGTCCATTAACGCCGACGGCATTGTGCAGTGTGAGGAACAATTAATGCTGCGTGCGGTGGCAGAATTACTGGATTGCCCATTGCCGCCACTGGTGTCATAAATAAAGTGCTAAAATAATAAAACAAGCGCCCAATGGACGGTTTATTTGTGAAGGTACGGTAAGGTTGTGATTTTTAACAGTACAATAATGTCCAATCTTGGGCGAGGCTATGCCTTTGTATTGCACATTGCCGCTGCCTTGATCTCGCTAGGCTATAGCGCCAGCCATTGGTTTTCGGGTACAAACACTATTGCAGTGCTGGCATTTGGTTCGGCTATGGTCTGTGTTGTTGCTTTGCGTCAGCTGGCTGTAAACCGGCCGATGGTAGTGTGGTACGCCATCTTTTTTCTCCTACAGCTGTTAACACTTACGTTAACCTGCTACTTTTATGGCATTCGTGGCGTTATCCTTCTATTTCCCATTTGTTGTGCCTTCTTTTACGTATTTGCTTTTTACTACGCCATTGTGATTTGTGCAGTTTTCGTTACCGTCAACTTAGTGGCTGCCAGCTTTGTGATGCCACCTGATCTGCTTATACGGGTTGTTGTGGCATTGGTGTTAACTATTTTGTTAGCGTCTAATTTTTCCTGGCTGGTAGAACGACAGAAGCGGGCATTAGAGTTTGATGCCAATCACGACTATCTTACGAAAGTATACAATCGCAAAGGGTTTGCCGAATGGCTGCGTCAGGATTTACAGCAGCGCAGAGAGATGGGTCATGAGGTGGCGTTGTTTTTTATCGACCTGGATAATTTTAAACAAATCAATGATCACTATGGCCATGATGTGGGGGATAAAATATTAATGGCGTTTGCGCAGCGTATTACGGCGTTGCTGCGTGCCGACGAAGTGATTATTGAACGCGGTTTTGTGGTGAATTTTGCCCGCATATCCGGTGACGAATTTGCTTTGTCTATTGCCGGCACCAACGCCCGCAAAAATGCCATCAATATTGCCGACCGTATCGTAACGGCATTGCGGAGGCCGTTTTCTATCGAACGTCATACCTTGCATATTACGTCGAGCATTGGTGTGAGCTATGCCGGTGATGTAGGCTATGATTTTGATGAGCTTATTCGCAACTCCGATATGGCGATGTATGAGTCCAAAGCCCAAGGCCGTAATCAGTATCATATCTACGAATGTGAAGCATCTTAACGCCGTTCGGAGCCTTGTTAAGCTAACCTTAAGTTTTATTTAAGTTGCCATTAAGTTACTTTTAAGTTGACCACGGTATCGTTTGAATGACATGCCCTAATAAGCTAGTCCTTCAGATGGAGAACCGTTATGCCGCGCCGCGCAGGCCTTAAAAGTCACTACCTACTGCTTTTGTTAGCTGGATACTTTACCTGCGTATTAAATTGGCCGTTTTTCTCTCGTGTTTATGGCTACATTTTCTCGTTGGAAAATTACAATCTTTGGTTTGCGCTAACGGTCCCCGTTTTTCTGTTTTGCATATTGTATATATTGTTTTCACTGTTGGTGATTAAAGGGGTAACCAAACTACTTTTTATTCCGCTGTTGATTGTATCTGCCGGGGCCTCGTATGCATCCTATGAATACGGTATTGTTTTCAATTACGGGATGATCGAAAACATTGTTGAGACGGATGCCAGTGAGGCGGCGAGCTATTTTAATCTGGCCTCTATCTCGTTTGTGCTGGTGTTGGGTATGATTCCTGCCGGGCTCCTGTGGCGTTTATCGATAGAGTATCGTTCCTTCTGGGGTGAGCTTGGATTCCGTTTTGCCGGTATTGCTGCCTCTGTGCTGATGATTTTGGGGATCGCCTGGGGGTTTTACGAAGATTACGCTGCGGTGGGGCGCAATAATCAGGGAGTGCAACGCTATATTGTGCCAACAGAATATCTGTACAGTAGTACGAATTACTTGAATCGCAACGTGTTGTCGGAACCGTTAAAATACTTGTCGTTAGGTAACGATGCAAAGATTGTTAAACCTGATAATCAGGCGAAAGCTCGCTTTTTGGTGATCGTCGTGGGTGAAACTGCTCGCGCAGCCAACTACGAATACAATGGCTACCCCCGTGCAACCAATAGTTTTACCAAACCATTAAATATGGTGTCGCTGGGTTCAGTGGAATCTTGCGGTACTGCAACGGCGGTGTCGGTGCCCTGCATGTTTTCGTTTTTAAAGCACGAAAACTTTGAAAAACGCGTGGCTGCCAATCAGGATAACCTGCTCGATGTATTAACCAAAGCGGGGGTCGACGTGACATGGATCGACAACGACAGCGGTTGTAAAGGCGTGTGTGATCGAGTGTCGTCTATCAATATGGACTTGTCTGCCAGTCATGACGGTTGTGATGGCGAATATTGTTACGACGAGGTCATGTTACCTTACCTGGATCAGTTATTAGCGGATGAAAATATTCACGAACGTGTGATTGTGATGCATGTTATCGGTAGCCACGGTCCCACCTATTATCGTCGCTACCCTGAAGCACATCGGTATTTTGTGCCGGATTGCCAGCGCAGCGATATTCAAAATTGCACTGCCGAAGAGTTGCGCAATACGTACGACAATACCATTCGTTATACCGACTACATGGTGGCGCAAATGGTGGAGCGTTTGAGCCATGCGCAGGACCGCTACGATACCGCTTTGATTTACATGTCTGACCACGGTGAATCACTGGGTGAAAGCGGTTTGTACTTGCACGGTATGCCATACAGTGTAGCGCCTGCGGAACAGACTCATGTGCCAGCATTAGTGTGGGTATCTGAGCCTTTTAAAACCGATAAGCGCTGGCAATCGCACTGTATGAGAAAACCGGAGGGGCGGGTGAGCCAGGATATGCTGTCGCACTCGGTGTTGGGGCTCATGTCAGTAGAAACCCGTTTGTATGATGCAAGTTTAGATTTTGCCAGTAACTGGAACTGTGGGCACCGCCTGGCCAATCAAACCGAAGCTGCTGATGGCGCAGGCTCTTAGGACCTGTTAAAAGGCCCTGGCTAATCTATTTTAACGCCAGCGTTTTTCCCAGGCATCCATCACCTTAATGCTGTAACGGTAGCTGCCATAGCTGCCGTTGTAGCGGGCCAATGCTTCGGCCAAACGGCCTTCGGCTTTGTCGAGATAATGTTTCAGAATGGTACAGCCATATTGTAAGTTGGTATTCAGTTCGATGAGGTTATCGTCTGGGCGGCCAATTTCGTTTTTCCAAAACGGCATAACCTGCATTACTCCCTGCGCGCCAACACGCGACACCGCATAGCGGTCGAAACGGCTTTCCACCTCGATAACCGCTAAGACAATTTCCGGGCGCAGCCCGGCTTTAGTTGCGTGGTAATGTACATTACGCAAAAAGTGCAGGCGTTGTTCGTTGTCTTGAATAAAGGGTTGCAGTCGCGACGACATGGCCGTTAACCAGACTTCGGCATCGTATTTATCCACGAAACTGTCAGACTCGTTAATGGCGTTGCGTAGCAGCTCACGTAGTTCTGGATCGACGTCAGGTCCGGCGTAGCTGTTGATGCTCAAGCAGAGCATTGCAACGCAAAGCAAACCTGCTAAAAGCAGTGGCTTTGGCAGAAGACGCGCCCTTTTTGGTGACTTAACAGGTAATGAAAAGGGCGCGGCTATGTGCATGGTTATCAGGCCAGTTTGATTTGCTCACGCAGAAATGCCATCAGGCTCCCTGCTGGAATCTCCTGTTTGTCGGCATCGCTGCGTTTTTTGTATTCCAACGTACCCGCTTCCAGGCCGCGATCGCCGACCACGATGCGATGTGGAATGCCCATCAGTTCGGTATCAGCCAGCATTACACCTAAGCGCGCCTTGGCTTCGTCCATATACAGTACATCATAGCCTGCTGCCTTAAGTTCGCTGTAAAGCGCCTCACATTTTTCGGTAACCGCCGGTGATTTGTGCGCATTAATGGGAATCAATGCAATGTGAAACGGTGCAATCGCATCTGGCCAGATAATGCCATTGGCATCGTGATTTTGTTCAATGGCTGCTGCCACTACTCGTGACACGCCAATACCGTAACAGCCCATGGTCATGACCTGCTCCTTGCCATTTTCATCCAGTACCTTGGCGTTCATCGCTTGACTGTATTTATCGCCCAACTGGAAAATATGGCCCACTTCGATGCCGCGTTTAATATCCAGCTGG
Source organism: Cellvibrionaceae bacterium (assembly GCA_050289485.1). Taxonomy (GTDB): domain Bacteria; phylum Pseudomonadota; class Gammaproteobacteria; order Pseudomonadales; family Cellvibrionaceae; genus JBNKFV01. The sequence goes on along the minus strand of JBNKFV010000010.1, from coordinate 42,183 downwards.
CCTTGGCCGTCTGGGCTTGGGTCTCCGGCAACCACGTTGCGAATATCGGCTATCTCAGTGAACGTCGCATCGCGATTCCAGTTGGCGTTAGTGAAGTGGAAGCCATCTTTATTGGCGCCACAGACAAAATCGGCAGTCACTGCAGCCGTGCGGTCGGCAATCACGGGGAAGGGCAGGTTGCAGGGGCCGATGGATCCGACGCTGCAGCCAATGGCCTTTTCAATTTGCTCGTCGGAGGCAAAGGTTAATGGCGCTGCAACCTGAGCCAGTTTTTCGGCTTTAATTTCATTGAGTTGGTGATCGCCGCGCAGTACCAGTGCAACCAGGCCCTGGTTGCCATTTTCATCTTCAGCACCCAGAACAATCAGCGTTTTCAGCACTTGTGTTGGGCTCACCTTCAAGAATGCACTCACACCATCGATAGAATGCTGGTTGGGTGTGGCAACCTCGTTCAATGCCGCCGTTGCCGCAGGGCGGCTGTCACTCAGTGCCAGTGCTTCGGCCATTTCAACGTTGGCGGCATAGCTGCTTGAGTCGCTAAAGGCAATATCGTCTTCGCCGCTGCTGGCCAGCACATGGAATTCGTGTGAACTGGAGCCACCAATTGAGCCTGTATCCGCCAGAACTGGGCGAAACTCAAGACCAATACGGCTAAAAACATTGCAGTAAGTCTGGTACATCACGTCATAAGTTTGCTGTAAAGACTCCTGAGATAGGTGAAACGAGTAGGCGTCTTTCATTAAAAATTCACGAGCACGCATCACGCCAAAGCGTGGGCGGATCTCATCGCGAAACTTGGTTTGTATCTGATAAAAGTTGGCAGGCAGTTGTTTGTAACTGCTGATTTCGTTGCGTACCAAGTCGGTAATCACTTCTTCGTGGGTTGGGCCCAGACAGAACTCCCGCTGGTGCCGGTCGCTGATGCGCAGTAGCTCGGGGCCGTATTGCTGCCAACGGCCTGATTCCTGCCATAGCTCAGCAGGCTGCACAACGGGCATCAGTACTTCCAGCGCGCCGGCCTTGTCCATTTCATCCCGTACAATAGCCTCAACTTTGCGCAACACTTTTAAACCCAGCGGCAGCCAGTTATAAAGGCCTGATGCTAGTTTGCGAATCATGCCAGCCCGCAGCATGAGTTGGTGGCTGATGACCTCTGCGTCTGCAGGCGTCTCTTTGAGGGTGGCAATCAGGTATTCACTGGCTCGCATAGGTTGTTTTATCTCGATAACGGGTGAGTTAAAAGGCGCTATTTTACGGTGCCAAGCAAAGCGGGTACAGAGGTGAAGTGAATTACGCTGGGTAGTTACCCCAAGGTCTGTGCTTTTGTGGGGGTAGCAAATAGTGGGTGGTAGGCCCTAAGTGGTATACAGTGGGGGTGATGTGCCGGTGGTTAGCGGCTACACTTAATAGGCTGTTAAACCAACGAGGTTGGCGCCATTGGCGTTACCACTCATTGTTTGCGGGCCTTAAGGTCTGCGTGATGTAACACACGACATTATAAGGAATCCCTTATGTTTACGCTGGATCCTCAATTGGTTAAAGATACTGTGGTTTTGGGGCATTTCCCGCTGTCTGCAGTGTTGCTGAGTAAAGATGCTAATTTCCCCTGGTGTATTCTCGTTCCCATGCGCGAAGACATTCGCGAGATTTACCAGCTTGATGAAGACGATCGCCTACAATTGATTCGCGAGTCGTGCTATCTGGCTGAGGGCATGGATAGCCTGTTTGCGCCGGACAAAATGAACATCGGCGCGTTGGGTAATAGTGTTCCGCAGTTGCACTTGCATCATGTAGCCCGATTCAAAACTGACCCGGCCTGGCCGCGCGCGGTTTGGGGGGTTGTCGAGCCAGCCAGCTATTCTGCTTCAGATCTGCAGGATCGTGTGAGTCGCTTGCGTAGTGCGTTGGCGCGCAGCGATTTTACCCAATGTGACGAGTTACCAAAGACTTCCTCAGGAGAGATGTTCAGCCCTTGATTGAGAATTGGATGTGCACCTTGTACCAATAAAAAAGGCAGCCCAGGCTGCCTTTTTTGTCACTTTATACTGAACACTGACTTAAGCGTCGGCCATCTCTTTCAATTTTTTCAGAGGACGCACTTTCACCTGAATGCTGGCCGGCTTGGCTGCAAACATGGTTTCTTCACCTGTAAATGGGTTGATACCTTTGCGTGCTTTGCGCGCGGGTTTCTTAACCGTGGTAATTTTCAGAATACCAGGCAGAACGAATTCGCCTACAGCACGTTTTTTCACATGCCCTTCAATAATATTGGTCAGCTCGTCCAAGACAGCCTGTACTTGCTTTTTACTCAGTTCGGTCTGCTCTGCGATTTGGGTCAGAATCTGGGTTTTGTTGTAGCGTTCTTTTACCGCTTTAACTGCTGGTGCGGCTTTTGCTGCTGGTGCAGCTTTTTTAGCGGCGGCTTTCTTTGCGGGAGCTTTCTTGGCGGTTGCTTTTTTTGCGGCCATGTTGTTTTCCTTTATGCGGTTTTAATGGACGAAAAGTAAACTGCTTCGGTATTCAGTGGGCTGGCCAGCGGGTGATGGTTAAAACACTTATATATAAGCTGTTTTTACACCTGCATTTCAGCTGACGCTATATATATAGTATAAAAAACACCCCCGCAACAATAAAAAGTCAAAAACCCTAAAAAAACAGGTGTAAAAGTGTGCTTAAGCCATATTTCAAGGCTAAATTCATTGGTTTCTGCATTAACACTGGTAGTGATGCTGGCCAAAGCGCCAGCTAAAGGGCTGGGCTTGTTTTTTTGAAGGCCGCCACCATTTGCTGTCATCGGCAGCTGATCTGTGTTGGGTCAGGCCTTGCAAATGCCGCTGCCACCTGTTTATTGCTGGGGAAGAGGTGGGGTATAATGCCCGGCTTTTTAGCTTGAGGGTATGGTCCTGCTTGGCTTGCCGGCGGTTGCCCCGGTAACGATTAAGACCTAGTTGAGGTGATAACAATGCCAATCTATGAATATCAGTGTCAGGCTTGCGGCCACGAGCTCGAAGCTCTGCAGAAAATGAGTGATGCACCCTTAGTGGATTGCCCTCAGTGTCAAAAGGCAGAGTTGCGTAAACGCATCTCTGCTGCGGGATTCCGTTTGGCGGGTTCCGGCTGGTACGAGACTGACTTTAAGTCAGGCAATAAAAAGAACCTGGCGGGTGATAGTGGCGCTTCGGCCAAATCCGACAGTGCAAAAAGTTCATCCGGCAGCTCACCCAGCGCGAGCTAATGGCCCATGCCCCAGCATGTTGTTGGGGCCTAAATATAGATGTTTAAGAATTCAGTAACAGGATCTTCCTATGCGCAGTAACTACTGTGGTGCGCTCAATGCCGCCTTCATCGATCAAGAAGTCACCCTCTGCGGTTGGGTTGACCGCCGTCGCGATCACGGTGGGGTTATTTTTATCGACCTACGCGACCGTGATGGTGTGGTGCAGGTGGTATTCGACCCAGATGCCAAAGATAACTTCGCCATGGCAGACAAGGTTCGCCCCGAGTATGTGCTGAAAGTGACGGGTAAAGTGCGTGCCCGTGCCGCAGAAGCGGTAAACCCCAATATGCCCACCGGCGAAATTGAGGTGTATGGCTTGCATCTGGAGATTCTGAATGCCGCTGAAACACCGCCGTTTCAGTTGGATGCCCACACTCATGTGGGTGAAGATGTACGGTTGAAGTATCGCTATTTAGACCTGCGTCGTCAGGCTATGCAGAACAACCTGCGCATACGCTCCAAGGTAACGACGGCTATTCGCAACTACCTCGACGACAACGGCTTTCTCGATATCGAAACGCCAATTCTGACACGCGCCACCCCCGAAGGGGCCCGTGATTACCTCGTGCCGTCGCGCACCCACGATGGCAAATTCTTTGCGTTGCCGCAGTCGCCTCAATTGTTCAAACAGTTGTTGATGGTGTCGGGCTTCGACCGTTACTACCAAATTGCCAAGTGTTTCCGCGACGAAGATCTGCGTGCAGATCGCCAGCCTGAATTTACCCAGATCGATATTGAAACGTCGTTTATGGATGAAGCCGGTATTCAAAGTATTACCGAAGGCATGGTGCGCAAACTGTTTCAAGACGTCAAAGGCGTTGAACTGGGTGAGTTCCCACACATGACGTACGCCGAAGCCATGTTGCGTTATGGCTCCGACAAGCCAGATATGCGTATCCCGCTTGAGCTGGTGGAAATCAAAGATCTGTTGAAAGACGTTGATTTCAAAGTATTCTCTGGCCCAGCCAACGACCCCAAATGCCGCGTTACCGCGTTGAAGGTTAACGGCGGAGCGGAGTTGTCGCGCAAGCAAATTGATGAATACACCAAATACGTGAGTATTTATGGTGCCAAAGGTTTGGCGTGGATCAAAGTGAACGACCTGGCTGCAGGCGCAGAAGGCCTGCAATCACCTATTGTGAAATTTCTCGGCGAAGATGTTGCCCTGAAAGTGGTTGAGCGTGTTGAAGCCAAAGATGGCGACATTATTTTCTTCGGCGCCGATACCATTAAAGTCGTGACCGAAGCGCTTGGCGCGTTGCGCGTGAAGCTGGGCCACGATTTGGCATTGTTCACTTGTGAGTGGGCGCCGCTGTGGGTCGTTGATTTCCCAATGTTTGAAATCGATGACGACGGCAGTCTGAGTGCCTTGCATCACCCGTTTACGGCGCCGTCTTGCTCGCCGGAAGAACTGCGGGCCAATCCGGCTACTGCCTTATCTCGCGCCTACGATATGGTACTGAATGGTACAGAATTGGGCGGTGGCTCGATTCGTATTCATAATCAACAAATGCAGGAGGCCGTATTCGATATTCTCAACATCGATGCTGCCGAACAACGCGAGAAATTTGGCTTCCTGCTCGACGCACTCAAATACGGTGCGCCACCACATGGCGGTTTGGCGTTTGGTCTCGACCGTTTGATCATGTTGATGACAGGCAGCGAATCCATTCGCGATGTTATCGCCTTCCCGAAAACGCAAACGGCGGCGTGTGTGATGACCGACGCGCCTGGCGCGGTGGACAACAAGCAGCTGCAAGAGCTGCATATTCGCCTGCGTAAAAAAGAAGGCGAAGAAAAAGCCTGATAAGTTCTCATAGCTCGTAGCATCAGGTAATAACACGCCGTAAATCCAGATTTTACGGCGTGTAGCACTACAGATTCTGGAGATAGTTGTATGGCTGGACACAGTAAATGGGCCAATATCAAACACCGTAAGGCAGCTCAGGACGCTAAGCGGGGAAAAGTATTCACCAAGCTGATTCGTGAATTGGCGGTGGCAGCCAAAGGCGGCGCCGATCCGGCCGATAATCCACGCCTGCGTGCCGCAGTTGATAAAGCCCTTGGCGCTAACATGAAGCGCGACACCATCGACAAGGCTATCGCTCGCGGTGCGGGCAATGACGGCAATGAAAATTACGAAGAGGTCACCTACGAAGGGTACGGTGTGGGCGGCGTCGCAGTGTTGGTGGAATGCATGACCGACAATCGCAATCGCACTGTGGCCGAAGTACGCCATGCATTTACCAAACGGGGCGGAAACCTGGGTACTGATGGTTCGGTCGCTTACCTGTTCACTCGGCAGGGGCAAATTGCCTACGCACCCGATACCGATGAAGATCAGGTAATGGAGGTTGCCCTAGAGGCCGGCGCTGAAGACGTTGTCGTTAACGACGATGGCTCAATCGATGTGATTACCGCGTTTGAAGACTACCTCAATGTGAAAGAGGCGATGATAGCGGCGGGTTTAGAACCCGCGAATGCTGAGATTACCATGGCCCCTTCAACGACAGTTACGATGGACAAAGACGGCGCGGAAAAAATTCTCGCCCTGGTCGATATGCTCGAAGACCTCGACGACGTACAAAACGTCTATTCCAACGCAGATATTCCCGACACCGTGCTGGTAGCGTTGGACTAAAAAGCTCGCATACAGGGCTACACTTCATTTTGAAAACGGCACATCGAAGTGCCGTTTTTTGTCTTTTCATTTTGCATTGTTGAACGAGTTGTTATATGTGGCAAGACGTGATGGCCGTGGTAGCACCAATTGTTATTTGCGCGCTAGTGGGTGCTGGCTGGAAATACCGCAAGCTGCCTTATCCCTCTGATTTTATCGGCAGTTTTGTGATGAACGTGGCTGGGCCGTGTCTTGTGCTTAATGGCCTTACGTCAACCTCCATTCACATGAGTGATCTGCTGTCCATTGCCGGCATCGGCGTGTTGTTAATGGTTGGGATGATCGTTACCGCAGCCCTGGTATTACGTGTGGCCGGGTTGAGTAATGCGACGTATCTACCGGTTTTTTTATTTCCCAATACAGGCAATATGGGGTTGCCTGTTTGTCTGTTTGCCTTTGGTGAGCCGGGGCTGGCCCTGGCTATCAGTTACTTCCTGTTTATGATGTTGGCCCACTTCACGTTGGGAATGATGATTGTTCAAGGCGGGCGTTTGACCTTTGGTCAGTCTCTACTGAACTTACTGAAACAGCCCATGATTTACGCCATGATTATTGGGTTGGTGGTTGCGGTTTCAGGTTGGGAGGTACCGGCCTGGATTAAAAACACAACCCGTCTTATTGGTGATGCCACCATACCGCTCATGCTGGTTACGCTGGGTACATCGTTGGTCAGTTTGAAAGTGCATCGCTGGCGCCGGGCGGTATGGTTGTCGGTGGCTCGCCAAGTGTTAATGCTGGTTGTCGCCTATCTGGTGTGTGAATTAATGGGGCTGCAAGGACTGGTACGTGACGTTGTGCTGATACAGGCCGTAATGCCAGCGGCAGTGTACAACTATTTATTTGCCCTACGCTTTAGTCAGGCGCCAGACGATGTGGCGGGGGTAGTGGTTTTATCGACGCTCTTGAGCCTGATTCTATTGCCGGTTTTTGTTGCGCTGTTGCTTTAAAGGCCAATGATAAACGTTAAATAAGGTTTGTATTATCGTAACAAATGTTATAATTTATTTGCGTGCTGCCTATACAGCGTATTGCCCTTGGGTTATACGAATAACAAATCATGGCAATCAACAGACTTAACAGGAGGGCTTATGACCGACAACAATAAAACCAGTGTCACTCTTCAACACCCGCACAAGCTCTTTATCAATGGCGCATGGGTTGCGCCGCACCTGGGTGGTCTTATCGAGATCGTCAGTCCGCATAATGGTCAGGTGGCCGCTACGGTTGCAGAGGCCTCGGCGGTCGATATGGATAAAGCCGCAAGCGCTGCCGTAGCTGCGTTTGATGGTGGATTGGGCGAATGGCCAAGCCTGTCGCCTGAGGAGCGCGCCGCCTATATCGGTAAAATGCTGGCTTACCTAGGCCCTCGTGCTGACGATATTGCTGCGGCTGCCACCCTGCAAATGGGCATGCCGGCTAACGCCGCGCCAATGATGACGGGTGTCGGTTTAATGACCATGGAGTTTATCGCCGATGGTGCTGGCGGATATCAGTTTGTGGAATCTCATCCGGCGATGGACCCAGCCACCAAAGCCTATGTGGTGCGAGAGCCCGTTGGTGTGGTGGCAGCTATTGCCCCGTGGAATGCGCCGTTCAGTACCATGGTGGGTAAAGTTGCCCCGGCGCTGTTTGCTGGATGCCCAGTGATTATGAAGCCCGCGCCAGAGACACCACTGGAAGCGTATTTGATCGCTGAGGCGGGTGAGGCAGCGGGCCTCCCTGCTGGTGTTTTGAATTTAGTGACAGGCCATCGTGATGCGTCAGACCACTTGGTACGCAACCCCGGTATCGATAAAGTCAGTTTTACCGGCAGCACCGGTGCAGGCAAGCAGATTGGCGCAATCATGGCCTCGCGTATTGGGCGTTGCACGCTCGAACTTGGCGGCAAATCGGCGGCCATTGTGCTTCACGACTTCGACGTAAAAACCGCAGCCAAGATGCTCGCGAGCACCATTACCATTGCTTCTGGCCAAGTGTGTATGACACTCAGTCGAGCCTTGGTACCCAAGCATTTGCAGGCAGAATATGCCCAGGCCATTGCCGCCGAACTGAATGCTGTAAAAGTGAGTGATCCCTACGACCCCGCAGCGCAAATGGGGCCTCTGGCCATGAAGCGTCAGGCAGATCGAGTGCGTGAACTTATACAGAAAGGTGTAGACGAGGGCGCTACGTTGGTGTGCGGTGGCGGTAAGCCGGAAGGTATCGAGGGTGATTGCTATATTCAGCCCACGCTGTTTTCTGATGTCGACAGCGGCATGACAATCGCGCAAGAAGAAATTTTCGGCCCGGTTTTGTGCTTGATTGGTTATGAAGACGAAGCCGATGCTGTACGTATCGCCAACGATTCCCGCTATGGTCTGTTTGGCTCCGTGCTGACTCACGATACCAATAAAGCCTATCAAATTGCCCGAAAAATTCGCACTGGCACTATCGCTCAGGGCGGCTTCCGTCTCGATTTCACGCTGCCATTTGGTGGTTTCAAAGAATCTGGTGTGGGGCGCGAGGGTGGTGTTGAAAGTATCAATGTCTTTACTGAGCGCAAAGCGATTATTTTAGAAGGTGAGCCCACGCTGTAGTGATGTAAGCAAAGTCTTGTAGCCAGCATAGCCATAATAAAAGCAGGGCCTGATACACGCAGTTGTAATTTTTACAGGTGTCTGGCCGAAGGAGAAACTATGTCCGATCGCCCCATGCCACCGGGCCTTACCGAAGACAAACTGGCCATTGCCATTAGCCGGTTTGAGAAGGTGATAGGCCGTGACAACGTATTTTTTACCCCGCTGGATCGTCAGACCTATCAGGATAAATTTGCTATTAACGACAGCCTGCACCACCCACTGGGTGCTTTAGCGCCGTTAACCGCAGAAGAGGTGCAGGCGATTGTCAAAATTGCCGCCGAATACCGTGTGCCGTTGTGGCCGATTGGCCGAGGTAAAAACCTGGGTTACGGCGGTTCTGCACCGGTATTGAGCGGCAGTGTCGTGCTCGATATGTCGCGCATGAAGAAAATCGAGGTGGATGTTGAAAACGGCACGGTGCTGCTGGAGCCGGGCGTGGGCTTTTACGACCTGTACGATTATCTGCAGTCGCGCAATATTCCTCTTTGGCTTTCGGTACCCGGCAACAGCTGGGGTTCGGTGATGGGTAATGCACTGGACCGTGGTGTGGGCTATACCCCCTATGGTGAACATGCCAAAAATATCTGTGGGCTCGAAGTAGTACTGCCCGATGGTGATCTGGTGCGTACCGGCATGGGGGCCATTGAAGGTGGTAATACATGGCAGCTATACCGCTACGGTTATGGCCCTTCATGGGATCATCTCTTTGCCCAGTCTAATTTTGGTGTGGTCACCAAAATGGGCATGTGGCTGATGCCCGCCGCCGACTCAGTGATGGGTATCGATATTGAACTTGATAACGAGACCGACCTTGGCCCTCTGGTGGACACCTTAGGGCCGCTGCGTCGTGAAGGGTTTTTGCAGCAATCGCCTACGATTGGTAACTGGTTGCGGGCAGCTGCTGTGTTGACCACTCGCGATCAGTGGACGGACAAGCCCGGTGCGCTTTCCGACGAGGTGATCAGCGCTATTCGCAAGCAATACAACATGGGATGGTGGAGCGTGAGTTTACGCTTGTATGAGCGTGAAGAGATTAATCAGTTGAAGCTGGGTATTCTCGAAAAAGAGCTGGCGAAACTGAAGCCTTTGTCCATGAAACGCTCCATCTGGCGTAAAGGTGACCCTATTTCACCGGTAGCCGGTGGCTGGATGGGTGTGCCCCTCACTTTCCCCATGCAAAATGCTAACTGGCATGGAGGGCGCGGTGGCCATATAGGTTTTTCACCGGTATTGCCGCAATCTGGCAAGCTGGCGATGGAGCAGTTCCGGCGCACGTATGCCATTTATAAAGAGTACGGAATGGATTACCAAGCGAGCTTTGCCTTTGGTGAGCGTCACTTAGTCAACGTGAATGCCGCACTGTTCAACAAAGATGATTCGGCCATGATGGCCAAGGTTGACCCGTTTATTCGTGAGCTGATTAAAGTCACTCGCGAAGCGGGTTATGCCGAATATCGTACTCACCTCGACTTGATGGATGCGGTTGCCGATACCTACGACTTTAATGATCATGCGTTGCAGCGCCTCAACGAGAAAGTCAAAAATGCGCTAGACCCTGGGGGAATTATTGCGCCCGGTAAAAGTGGTATTTGGCCTGGCGCTTACGCCAGCAGTTCAGGCCCTACTCCAGGCAGTTCAGGCAGAGGAGCATAAGAGGGAGTGTAAAGTATGAAACGATTAACTCTGATGATCTGCGGTGTGATGCTGCTTGTCGCAGGCGGCGCAAATGCGGGTGAATTTAATACGTCGGCCTTGAATGGTAAGGCATTGTTTAAAGAGTATTGCGGCATGTGTCATGACCAGTTCGGTATGGGGACTGGGTTGTTAGCGCGCCGTGTTCAGCCCGCCGTCTTAACCGAGCGAGACAATCTTACGGTGGATTACGTGATGATGTTTGCCCGCAATGGCATTGGCAACATGCCCCCGATTCCCCGAGGTGAAGTCAGTGATGAAAAACTGCGCGCAATAGCAGCGTATCTGGCAACCGCGCACAAGAAAAAATAGGTGGCATCCATGACGAGTTTTTCGAAGGGTTCAGCATCGCCAAGCATAACGCGCCGAGGGTTTCTTGTTGCTGCAAGCGCAGCTAGTGCAGCCTTTATGGCACTGCCCGCTGCCAGTGCCAATGAGCAAGATTTGCCGATTACCCATGTAATCTATGATCACGAGCTGCCCGCTGCACGGGCTTTTGCCGTCGTTGCAGAGGCTGCTGGTGCTCGAATTGAGCCACTGGGGGCTGATCGCTTTCGGTTTGCTCGCGACACATTTTCCCTGCTATCCCCCCGAAGTACAGCCACAACAAGTACAGCCACAACAAGTACAGCCATAATGGGAATATGCAGCTACGCCGATTTTCTATTGTTGTGTGAAGCCGCAAAAGATTGTCGGGCCCAAGTGAGCGGGCATATCGTTCACACCGGCAGAGCACTTGCAACCCACAAGGGCGAGGGCGTGCTCGAAGCCGTGTCGGTCCAGCTTGCCGCGGCTGGCCCCCATTGGCCTCTGCGGCTTGCTGAGTTGCTTACCCCTGTGGCGCAGACCTTTAGCGGGCAAGTTGTGCTTACCCAGCGCTCTGTACCGATGGTGAGTTGGATTATCACCAAAGCCTGATCCCCCTTTACCGGTGTGCACCGCTACGTTGTGTAACACCGGTTTTTTATTCTGCTATAGACATCTCCCATACGCTTCTGCTTGACCTGATCCGGCAGCCTTGGGACACTGCGCACTGGATAAATTCACAGTAATTTTCAGTACGGTATCCGTGCATGGCGCTTATCTTGGGGGTGGACCCCGGCTCACTCAAAACCGGCTTTGGCGTGGTCAATCAGATCGGCTCTAAATGCGAGTACGTTTCCAGTGGTGTTATACGCTTGCCTGCCGTGAGTTTGCCCGAGCGGCTAAAAGTGATTTTTGATGCGATCACCGAGATTATTGAAGAGTACTGCCCGCAGGAGATGGCCATTGAGCAGGTCTTTATGGCTAAAAGTGCAAGCTCAGCTCTAAAACTGGGGCAGGCGCGAGGTGCAGCGATTGTTGCTGGTGTTAATCACGGGTTGGCGGTCTCTGAATATGAAGCGAAAAAAGTAAAGCAGTCAGTTGTGGGTTATGGGGCGGCTGATAAAGCTCAGGTGCAGCACATGGTAAAACAGCTTCTCAAGCTGAGCGCCTGCCCGCAGGAAGATGCTGCCGATGCGTTGGCGGTGGCGCTGTGCCATGCCAACACCCAACAGCATATGATCCGCATCAGTAGCGCGCGCTCGTTTCGTCGCGGGCGCATGGTGTAACAGGGTATGGTGCAACAAGAAAAGGTATTTACATGATCGGAAGAATTCACGGCGTACTTCTGCACAAACAGCCACCGGAGCTGCTGGTTGATGTTAATGGTGTGGGGTATGAGATTCAGGCCCCGATGACCAGTATTTACCAGCTTCCTGGCGTGGGCGAGAAGGTCACCTTGCATACCCATCTGAGTATCAGTGAAAACCTGCATCAGTTGTTTGGTTTTGTCAGTCTCGATGATCGTCGCCTGTTTCGCGCCTTGATCAAGGTCAGTGGCGTGGGCCCCAAAATGGCGCTGGCCATTTTGTCGGGTATGGAGGCCAAGGTGTTCGTACAGTGCGTGATGGACGACAACGTATCCGCCTTGGTGAAAGTGCCGGGTGTGGGTAAAAAAACCGCTGAGCGCCTGGTAATTGAAATGCGCGACCGGCTTAAAGAATGGCAGGTTGACTTGCCTATTATGGCAACTGCCGGTAATGGTGAAGTCTCGCAGTCCAGCGCCGCCAACGATCAGCTGGCAGAAGCAGAAAGTGCCTTGATCGCATTGGGCTATAAGCCTACTGAAGCAGCAAAAATGATCGCTGTGGCGAGTAAAGACAAAACCATCACCACCAGTGAAGCCCTGATTCGGCAGGCTCTGCGTAGTATGGCCCCGGCATAAGCGGCATAATAGCGTTTACCTGTGCTATTTACCTTTCCACTTGTTGAACACGAGTTTGTACAATCATGATCGAAAAAGATCAGCTCAGCACCAGCCGTATTATTAGCCCCGCAGCGACCACTGTGCAGGAAGATGTGCAAGATCGCGCCGTACGGCCAAAGCGGTTGGCAGACTACATTGGTCAGCCGGTGGTGCGCGAGCAGATGGAAATTTTTATGAGTGCCGCAAAGATGCGCGGCGAAGCGCTTGATCACACGCTGGTATTTGGCCCGCCGGGGCTGGGTAAAACCACGTTGGCTAACATTATTGCTGCTGAAATGGGCGTTGATTTAAAAACCACCTCAGGCCCGGTGCTGGAAAAAGCCGGTGACCTGGCTGCCATGATGACAAACCTTGAGCCTGGTGATGTCTTGTTTATTGATGAGATTCATCGTCTCAGCCCCGTGGTAGAAGAAGTCTTGTATCCAGCAATGGAAGACTACCAGCTCGATATCATGATTGGTGAAGGCCCGGCGGCGCGATCCATCAAACTTGATTTGCCGCCTTTCACTCTGGTGGGAGCGACTACTCGGGCGGGCTTGCTTACTTCACCGCTGCGGGATCGCTTTGGCATCGTGCAGCGCCTCGAATTTTATAATGTGGCAGACCTGACTCACATTGTGTCGCGCTCGGCTCGGTTAATGGGTATCGCCATGGATGAGGCGGGGGCTGCCGAGATTGCCAAGCGTTCGCGCGGTACGCCACGTATTGCTAACCGATTGTTACGACGGGTGCGCGATTTTGCCGAAGTCAAAGCTGACGGACAGGTTACCGTCGATGTTGCCGACCAGGCATTGAATATGCTGAATGTTGACAGCAGTGGCTTTGATCATATGGATCGCCGCCTGCTGTTGGCCATGATGGAAAAGTTTGGTGGTGGCCCTGTGGGTATTGATTCCTTGGCGGCGGCAATCAGTGAAGAACGGGATACCATCGAAGATGTGCTCGAACCCTACCTGATTCAGCAAGGGTATATCGCGCGCACTCCCAGGGGCAGAATCTTAACAGCACACGCCTACCGTCATTTTGGGCTCGATATACCGGAAAAACTACAACCTTTTCTGAATAATTAATGGTTGTTCAGGTTTATTAATCCTGCATTCAGCTAACGCAAGCTAACAATAGAGCGGCAAACATATGAGGGAATTTTCTCTACCGGTGCGCGTCTACATCGAAGACACGGACGCAGGGGGAATCGTTTACTACGTAAACTATTTGAAGTTCATGGAGCGTTCACGCACAGAATTATTACGTACCTTAGGGTATGATAAGCCCGCAATTTTAGAGGACGATAAATTACTGGTTGTGCATTCCGCTGCTATCAATTATCGCCGCTCTGCGCGTCTTGATGACTTGTTACACATTACCACCTCGGTTAAACAGCTTGCGCGAAGTTACGTTGTGTTTGAGCAACGAGCCTGGCGTAATGACGAATTGTTGTGTGAGGGTGAGATCAAAGTAGCGTGTGTGTCGCAGCAGGCAATGAAACCCCAGGCAATGCCGGGTGAGTTGTACAACGCTATTCGCCAGTGGCAAATTGCGGCAGTCTAGCCATGCGGGTCTGGGCTGCAAGTGTTTACGTAAACCGTCAAATTTTGGGATAAATCGGGCAAATATATTATGGGTCAGGCAGAGCCGTTATCGATTTTCAGCTTAATCGCCAATGCCAGTTTACTGGTGCAATTGGTGATGTTGTTACTGTTTGTAGCCTCCGTTGTGTCATGGACAATGATCGTGCAGCGCGGTGCTTATCAACGCAAAGCCAAAGTGTCTTTTCACGCATTTGAAAACCAGTTTTGGTCAGGCATTGATCTTACTCAGCTTTATCGTCAGGGTGGTAGCAAAGACCAGCCTGCCGACGGCGTGGAGAATATTTTTCGTGCAGGTTTCAAAGAGTTCACGCGCTTGCGCCAGCAAAGCGGTGTAGATGCTGATGCAATTATGGAAGGTACCGAGCGTGCCATGCGTGTTGCTCTGGCGCGCGAGGAAGAAAAGCTAGAGATGCACCTGCCTTTTCTGGCCAGCGTTGCCTCGGTGAGTCCGTATATCGGCTTGTTTGGTACCGTATGGGGCATTATGAATTCGTTCCGCGGATTGGCCACGGTGCATCAGGCAACGTTGGCAACGGTAGCGCCAGGTATCTCTGAGGCCTTGGTTGCCACAGCAATGGGCTTGTTCGCCGCTATTCCAGCCGTACTGGCCTATAACCGGTTTTCCGCCCGTGCCGAAGCCCTGCGCAGCAATTACGAAACCTTCGCCGAAGAGTTTTCGTCAATTTTGCATCGCCAGGTTCACGGTAAAGCGCACTAGGTTTGTCTATGAATAAGCCCAAGAAAAGCGGCCGCAAGCCCATGGCTGAAATCAATGTGGTGCCATACATCGACGTGATGTTGGTACTGCTGGTGGTGTTTATGGTCACGGCACCGTTGCTGATGCAGGGGGTAAAGGTGGAGCTGCCGCAGGCACCTTCCACGCCGATCGATCAAAAAGATGATGAGCCCTTGATTGTATCGATCAAAAAAGACGGCAGTTATTTTTTAAACGTGGGTGGTGATGGTGAGAAAGAAAAACCACTGGCGGTGATAAAAGAAACGGTAGCCAAGGTGCTCAAACAAAAGCCTAATACGCCCGTGTTGGTATGGGGTGATCATATGGTGCCCTATGGTAAAGTAGTGCAGTTGATGTCGGAGCTGCAGAATGCCGGCGCCCCATCGGTGGGGCTGGTTACTGATCCGCCGCAGAATCCTTAGGGGCTGGCGGCAACTGATTATGCGCAAATCTTCCGGTTTTAGCACCTATCTTGGTCCCGCTTGCATCAGTATTGCGATGCACGGAGCACTGGCGGCTATATTGCTGCTGGGTATTGTCAGTACAGAAAAGCCAGAACGCAATGTAAGACCGAATTACGTGCCGGCTAAATTAGTAGAGTTAAAACCTCAGTCGGTTAAAAAGCCGGCAGCCCAGAAGCCGAAGCCGCAGAAAATTGATTTAACCAAGCAGCGGCGGGAGCAGGAACGGCAGAAGAAACTGGCGGAACAGAAGCGCGCTGAACAGGCGCGGCAAAAGCGTGAACAAGAAAAAGCTGCGGCTGAAAAAGCGCGTAAGCAGCGCGAACAGAAAGAACGCGAACGTCTCGCCGCGGAAAAAGCCGCAGCTGAAAAGAAAGCCGCAGCTGAGCGTGAAGCGCAAATGCGCCGCGAACGAGAGCAAGCGATGGCCGACGAGCTAGCGGAAGAGGCAAATCGCATCGCCGCGCAGGAGCAGGCGCAGGAAGCACAAAGTTATATTGCTGTCATTGCGCAGCGCATTGAACAAAATTGGAGCCGACCGCCTTCTGCACGCAACGGCATGAAATGTGAGTTGTTGATGCAACTGGTTCCGACCGGTAGGGTGGTTAGCGTGAGTGTGGTAAAAAGTAGTGGTAATTCAGCCTTTGACCGCTCTGCGGAGCAGGCTGTGAAAAAAATCGAACAGTTTTCTGAGGTAAAAGATATGCCTCCTGAAGTGTTCGAGCGCTACTTCAGGCAACTTCGCTTAGAGTTTAACCCTCAGGATTTGAGATTGTGATGACAGGATTGATTCGTACTTGTTTGCTGTTAATAGTATTTGTGCCTCTGCTGGCGAAGGCAGAGTTGACCATTGTTATTGACAAGGGCACCGATAACCCCACCCCTATTGCGGTAGTGCCTTTTGCTGTGCAAGGTGGTGCTAGGCTCCCCGAAGATGTTGCATCGATTGTGCGAGCAGATTTGCAACGCAGTGGCCAGTTTGACGCTATGGCACCGCGCGACATGCTGGCATTTCCGTCAACAGAGCGGGAGATTTACTACCGCGACTGGCGCATGTTGGGTTCTGAATATCTGGTTATTGGCAAATTGAGCGCGGTAACCGGTGGTTGGGAGCTGAATTTTGAGCTTTATGATGTAGTGGGGCAGCGCCGGGTGCTACCACTGCAATCGGTCAGCGGTACTGCGGCTCAATTGCGCGACATGGCGCACTTTGCTGCAGACAAGATTTATCAGGCGATTACCGGTATTCGCGGAGCGTTTTCTACCAAAATTGTTTATGTGGAAGCGCTGCTTAGCGAGCTGCCTGGGCAGTCGCAATATCGTTTAATGCTGGCAGATGCCGACGGTGCACGTGAAAAAGTACTGTTAACGTCGAAGCAGCCATTGCTGTCGCCCAGTTGGTCGCCAGATGGCAAGCGTGTAGCTTATGTGTCATTTGAAACCAGTCGTCCGGCGGTATTTGTACAGGAAATTGCCACGGCAAAGCGTGAGCAGGTGACTAATTTCAAGGGCTTGAACGGTGCACCTGCCTGGTCACCGGATGGCACCAAACTTGCCGTAGTACTTTCGAAAGACGGCAACCCGGAAATTTATGTGCTTGATTTAGCAACCAAGCAGCTAACCCGAGTGACGCGGCATTTTGCCATTGACACCGAGCCGAATTGGACGGCAGATGGCAAGGGTATTATCTTTACCTCCAACCGGGGTGGGCAGCCGCAAATTTATCAAGTAACACTGGCCAGCGGACGTGTTGAGCGTTTGACCTTTGAGGGTAATTACAATGCTCGCGGCCGTATATCGCCAGATGGCAAAACGTTGGTCATGGTGCACCGTGAAACCGACGTATTTCAGATTGCCACCCAGGATTTAAAAACTGGAAATATGCGCCTCTTAACTGAGACGCAACTAGACGAATCGCCCAGCATCGCCCCTAACGGAGCTATGCTGATTTATGCGACAAAGGCGGGAAACAAGGGAATTCTCGCTGCTGTTTCTATGGATGCTGGTGTAAAATTCCGCCTGCCGTCCAAGCGTGGTGATGTTAGAGAGCCCGCTTGGTCACCTTACTTTGATTAAATTTGAAGAAAAGGAACAACGATGCTGTAAGGCGTCGTCTCACGGGGTGTATTTCCCGTGGACTGTGGCATACTAGGCGCGGTGTAAATTATTAATGGAACGTGT
This sequence comes from Cellvibrionaceae bacterium, assembly GCA_050289485.1. Classification (GTDB taxonomy): domain Bacteria; phylum Pseudomonadota; class Gammaproteobacteria; order Pseudomonadales; family Cellvibrionaceae; genus JBNKFV01. The sequence continues at coordinate 24,659 of JBNKFV010000010.1, read as the reverse complement.
GTTCTGTACTCACAAAAATTCTGGAGTGGAATATGGTGAACAAGGTACTCAATAAGAATCTAGGTTTTGCGTTGGTCTTGGCTTTTTTGGCAGGTTGTTCCAGTACTCAACAGGCTGATGACCAGGCCACTGCGGATGCTGAAGCCGCAGCACGTGCTGAAGCCGCTGCTGCTGAGGCCCAGGCTGCTGAAGAAGCTGCATTGCGTGCTCAGCAAATGGAAGAAGAATATGCTCGCACGCCAACAGTTTTTTACTTTGACTTCGATCAGTCAATTTTGCCAGCAGAAGCACGTGCTGCATTGCAAATTCACGCTACTCGTTTGAAAGACAAACCTCGCAGCATCCGTCTTGAAGGCCATGCCGACGAGCGCGGAAGCCGTGAATACAACATGGCTCTGGGTGAGCGTCGTGCTAACGCCGTGCGTGACTTCCTGGTTCTGCAAGGTGTTGACGGTAACCTGATTGAAACCATCAGCTATGGTGAAGAGCGCCCAGCCGAGTTGGGTAGCAACGAAAATGCATGGTCTAAAAACCGTCGCGTTGAGTTGAAATAAGCGTAATTGCTTTGCTTATGAAAGTGATGCTTTTGGCCGCAGCGTTCGCTGCGGCTTCTATCTCCTTAAGCAGTGTTGCACAGGTTCGTGTAGTTGATTCAGAGCCTGCGTCATCGCGCAACGCAGGTGAGTCTGTGGTGGGTGAGAGCCCGGTTGCCGCTACTGCGGTTGCTGTAACGGGTGTTTCTGAAGCCAGTAATGCTCAGGCAGAACTGTATTATCAGTTACAGGTGTTGCAGCAGGAAGTTCTTGAGCTACGAGGCTTGGTGGAGCAGCAGTCCTACGAAATCAAGCGTTTGAAGCAGCAGCGCCTCGATGATTACGTTGACCTGGATAAGCGTGTTGCTGCCTTGTCGGGTGGGGCACCTGTGTCAGCAGGCAGTAGTAACAGTTCTGATGACGAGCAGGGTAGTTTCTCCTCGGGATCAACTGATACCGTTACTGAGTCCGGCGGTGCAGACGAGCGTACATTGTATCGACAGGCGATTAATCTGGTTCTTAAAGAAAAAGATTATGATAAAGCCTCGGAGCAGTTGGTTAGCTACCTCGATATGTATCCGCAAGGGTTGTATGCGCCAAATGCTATGTACTGGTTAGGTGAAATATCGCTGTTGCGCAGTCAGCTGCAAGAGTCTGCCGATTGGTTTAATCAGCTCTTACAGAAGTTTCCCAAGCACAACAAAGTAGCAGATGCCAAATATAAACTGGGCACTGTCTATCATCAGCTTGGGCAAGACGCGAAAGCCAAAAAACTGCTTCAGGAGGTGGCTTCATCCAGTTCCTCTGCCGCTCGTTTGGCAAAAACTTACCTCTCTAAAGCCTATCCATAGCCTGGATAGGCTTTATTTGCTGAAAAAACACCACCTTACATGCCTAAAGCCGCCAATTAGGGTAAAATGCGCGCCCTTTTAGCTCGGTGCTTTGTTGGCGCAGTCAGATGTCTGATCAAACGTTACGTATTACAGAAATTTTCTATTCCTTGCAGGGTGAGGCGCAAACTGTCGGCTTGCCAACGGTATTTGTGCGCCTGACAGGCTGCCCCTTACGCTGTCATTATTGTGATTCTGAGTATGCGTTCTACGGCGGCGAAAAACGGACGCTGGACGATATTCTTAAGGCAGTCAAAGATTATTCTCCTCGCTATGTCTGTGTAACGGGCGGTGAGCCATTGGCGCAACCTAATGTTTATCCATTGATGACGATGTTGGCTGATGCCGGGTTTCAGGTATCCTTGGAAACCAGTGGTGCTTTGTCGGTTGAGCAGGTTGATGCCCGTGTATCGCGGGTAGTGGATTTGAAAACACCGGATTCTGGCGAGGTGCATCGTAATGATTACAGCAATATGGCCTTGTTGGGTGCCGAGGATCAAGTGAAGTTTGTCTTGTGCAGTCGCCAGGATTATGAATGGGCGCGTTTTAAAATGGCAGAGTACAGCCTGACTGGCAGAGTAGGTGAGGTACTGTTTTCGCCCAGTTATGGTCAATTAGCGCCGGCAGATCTGGCAGACTGGATTATCGCCGATAATTTGCCCGTGCGCTTTCAGGTTCAGCTGCACAAGCTGTTATGGGGCGACGAGCCCGGTCGTTAAGCAGAACAGACAGAGAATGTAATGAGTGAGATAAAAAAGGCCGTAGTGCTGGTATCCGGCGGTTTAGACTCTACGACAGTGTTGGCAATGGCGCAGCAGCAAGGATTTGACTGTTACACCCTAAGCTTCGATTACGGGCAGCGTCACCGTGCCGAGCTGGTTGCTGCCGAGCGAACGGCAACGGCATTAGGTGCTAAAGCCCATAAAGTGGTGCAGCTCGATTTGCGCACGATAGGTGGCTCGGCGCTGACAGACGATGCCATTGATGTGCCAGAAGTGGGCGGCGAAGGTATTCCTGTCACTTATGTACCGGCTCGCAATACCGTGTTTTTGTCGATTGCACTCGGATGGGCTGAAGTGCTGCAGGCGCAGGATATTTTTATTGGGGTGAACGCCGTGGATTACTCCGGTTACCCCGATTGCCGTCCGGCCTTTATTGATGCATTTGAAAACTTGGCTAATCTGGCAACAAAAGCCGGTGTTGAAGGACATCCATTTAATATTCATACGCCTCTGATCCATTTAACGAAAGGTGAAATTATTCAGGTGGGTATGAAATTGGGTGTGGATTACGGTCTAACGGTCTCGTGCTATCAAGCAGATATGGACGGAAAAGCGTGCGGGCACTGTGATAGTTGTCACTTGCGTAAGCAAGGGTTTGAGCAGGCGGGTGTGGCAGATCCAACTCGATATCGAGAAGCTGGTTGAAACACTCTCACCCTGATGTGTTATTGGCCAAGCCGCTCATCAAATAAACGTATTTTTTGGCGACACTTTAACTCGTAAAAAAAATACCAAAAAAACGTAAATTATTTTTAAAAAGCGCTTGTTTTTGCCAATAAAATCAGTACTATATGCGCCTCTTCGGGTCGTTAGCTCAGTCGGTAGAGCAGTTGGCTTTTAACCAATTGGTCACTGGTTCGAATCCAGTACGACCCACCATATTAAACAAAAAAGCCCTGCCTCTTTGAGGTGGGGCTTTTTTGTTTATGACGTTTTCGCACGGGGTTGGTTCTTCGATGTGTGGTTCGACAAAGCGGCAGGATAGCCGCTTTGGACAGCGCAGCTGGCCCACAGGGCCGAGCGCCAGGGAAGGCGCGAGTCAATCCAGTACAGAGAGCGTTGAATCTTGTTGCGTTGTGTCATTATGGTATGTAAAGCCCCGCCTCTTTGAAGTGGGGCTGTTGATGCAAGAGCTTACAGTCTTTGCCTTAAGTGACGATATTTTTTACAGAGGGAGTCCCTGTCAGTATTGTAATTCTATTAACTGCTTGTTTTTGTTTAAGGTTTTTAGGTTGGCACAAAATATGCCTAGCCCTAGTTGATATGCGAAAAATGGTAAGCATAAGAGGAAAGAAAATGAACAAAACGGCATTGTACTCAATGATCGGTTTAGTATTTGCATTGGCAGCATCTAGTGCCAATGCAACATTAATTAACTTTATGGCAATGGCTGATGGTACTGAATGGGGTGAAAGTGGTTATTCCAGTCTGGATGTCGGCATATTAAGTGTCACTGCTGAGAAAAATGGCTCATCTGCATTTGCCTATTTGGACCGAGGTACTGCGGGGTTGGGGGTATGTGGCTTGGTCAACAACACTGGCAAAGCTGGTAATTCAGGCTCAAACCGTTGCTCATCTGGAGCTAGTGATGACAATGTCACTAATGGTGAAAAGCTGATCTTTAAGTTTGATGATGATGTAACTATTACTAATATCTGGTTCAACAACAACCATGATGGTGGGTTCCAGGCCGGTGAATACATCGATATTAATGGAGCGGATTATCAAGCTATTGACGGCGTGTTAGGTGGTTTGGCCACTGATCTTACTAAATCATATGGCTTTGGTTCTTTTAATGTAGCTGCGAACACTGCTTTTAATGTGTCATTCTTTGACAACCTCAATAATATTAAAGGCGCTATTGGCGAGCAGTTTTACGTGAGTGCCATAGAATTTGAAACTCGTAAAGTTCCCGCGCCTGGTTCATTAGCTTTGTTTGGTTTGGGGCTAGCCGGTTTAGGTTATATGAGAAAGAAAAAATAAGCTGTCTTAGCTTTTTTCAGTAAAAATGGCCCTGATGAGGGCCATTTTTTTGGGCGTATTTATTGCAACTGCTTCTTTGTTGGTAAAGCGCTGCCACATACATGAGTTAATTTTTCTGGCAGTTTTTATACGAATGGGAATGCGCTCATTCGGGTAGTGCTTGATATTGGTTTTTATCGATTTTTAGAAAATATTTTCATAAATTGCCGCCGGTCGCGGCTCTGTAAGAACCTTTGTACCAGACGTTTGCATCAGGTGGAAGGGGGGAGCGTGGTCGCCAGGGTTTGATCAGTACTGGCTAATTATTGGCTATTCTTAGTGGTTTTTCTTATGAATAAATAACTTTCTAAAATAATAGAATTAAAAATCTATTTTTACGTTGAAAAGTATAGATATTTTTTAAAAATGTTTTGTTATTTTCTATAAAATTATATTTTTAATTCTAATATTAATATTTTTGAATATAATGATTTAGCACTAAATCTGACAGGATCCTCCATACACATCTCACCGCTTCAGCCTAAACTCGGAGGCTGTCCCACTATAGGGGTCATAGCCAAATATTCTAACAATAGCGAGATTGGTATGAAGACTGTATTTAATAAGAAAGCTGTTTCTCTAATTCCATTTGCACTAGCCGTTACTGCGCCGATTGCCTGGTCACAAGACGGTGGTCGCTCGGGTGGCATTGAAGAAATCGTTGTAACCGCAGAAAAACGTGCGGAATCTCTCCAAGACGTCAGTGTGGCTATTTCAGCCTTTACTGGTGATACATTACGTGACCAGGGCGTGACAGGTATTGAAGATCTGTCTTCCTTGGCGCCGGGTTTGATGGTCTCAGAAAACGGTGGCAACGTTGAAATTGCCATGCGCGGTATTGTGACCACCAACTTCGTTGAATCTGGTGACTCTGCTACCGCGTTCCACGTCGATGGCATTTATATGGCTCGCCCGTCGTCGCTCACAGGTACCTTCTACGATCTTGAGCGGGTTGAGGTATTGCGTGGCCCGCAGGGTACGCTTTATGGCCGCAATGCTAACGCTGGTAATATCAATGTGATTACCAATAAACCGCAGCAAGAGTTAGATGCGGAAGTAGAAGTGGGCTTGGGTAATTATGCGCAGAAAACCTTTTACGGCATGGCCAATATTCCTCTTACCGATACATTAGCGGTACGTGGCGCGGTCAACTATCTTGAGCACGATGGCTATATCGATGAGGCTTTTATAGAAGACTCTTATGCTGCCGATGAAATTGCCGGTCGTGTACATCTTCTCTGGAACCCTACCGATAGCACCTCATTATTGATTTCTGCCGATTATTGGAAGACTGAAGGTACGCCGAGTTCTGCAGTACCTTACCAACCCGGTGAAGACCCAGATTTGGTTCGCCGAGCTACCATGAAAAGTGACATCAGTAATGACCTTTGGGGCTTAAGTGCGGAGCTGAATATTGATTTCGATGGCTTTACCTTTACGTCTTTAACGGGGTATCGCGAGAACGAGCGCAGAGCCTATACCGATAATGATGGCAACGAAATCGAAAACGAAATTGGCCTTGTTCATAATACGCAGGATCAGTTAAGTCAGGAGTTTCGTTTGTCATCTAATGGCGATGGTCCGCTGGAGTGGGTGACAGGTGTTTATTACCTTGATGAAAACCAAAGTATTGATGCCATTTTCGGTAGTTTGATAGCGACTGGAACTGGGCTTTCTTTTCCGCAGCCAGATGTTAATTCCACCTCATGGTCGGTATTTGGGCAAGGTAAATACAGTATTACCGAATCGGTTCGTGCAATTGCCGGCTTGCGTTATACCGATGAGGAAAAAAGCCGTACGGGCGGTACTTATTTGTCGTTCGGTGTAGATCCAAGAGACCCCAGTTTCGTGGCGAAAGGCGTATTGCTGTCAGAGAATATCGCTGCAGAAGAATGGACCAAGGTGACCTGGAAGGCTGGTTTAGAGTGGGACTTCGCTGAAGACTCTATGGCTTATTTGACTGTGGGTACTGGTTTTAAGGCCGGTGGCTACTTCGATGGTGTGAAGAGCGAAGACTACGATATTTCGTATGACCCGGAAGAAATTTTGGCTTGGTCTTTGGGTGCCAAAAATCAATTCTTTGACCGCCGTGTACAGGTTAACGCAGAAGCATTTGTGTATACCTATGAAGGTTTTCAGGTATCTGAGGTAGATCCTATTCCACCATTTGGTGGCGCAAGAGGGTTGGTTACTTACAATGCTGAAGAAGCTGAAGTATTTGGGGTTGAGCTGGAAACAACGATTCTGGTTGGTGAAAACGGTACTTTTACCAGTTCGTTAGCGTTGCTGCATTCAAATTTTACTGACTTCAATATTGTGCGCAACGTTGATGAAACAGACCCTAATGCCGTACCTACTGCTATTAATTTTACGGGTAATGAACTGCCAAAAGCACCCGGGTTTACGCTGAATCTTGGTTATAACCATACCTGGAATTTATCGAATGGTGCAGCGCTAACTGGTCGAGTTAGTGGTTTGTTGTCTGATGAATATTTCATGACTTACGAAAACCTTGCCAACGAGGTGCAGGATTCGTACGCAAAAATGGATGTTTCTTTAGCGTATAAGCCACTTGATGATGGCTGGTATGTGAGTGGTTTTGTTAACAACGTGACCGACAAGCAAGTGTGTGCATCAATTGGCGGCGACGAAGGAACCTGCTTTACCAATACCCCGCGTACCTATGGTGTTAAATTTGGGATGAACTTCTAATCGGCGCTTTTTAGGAGTAGTGGCCCGCTATATAGATTGCCTATATAGCGGGCTTTTAGCATCTTTAAAGTGATGATTTAAAGAGGCTAAAAGTAGTAGGTGTAGATCATTTGTAAGGTTTTAAAAATAGCGAACCCAGTTTGTTGGTAAGTTAACTACAAATGACTGGTTTTAAAGGTGAGAACATGAAAAGAATAATTATGGCTATATTGTGCTGTCTCCCGTTTTTTTCAGCGGCGGACAATATGCCTGAAAATGTTGTAACTGTAACGGGCGGAAAGATACAGGGAGCCGAGCATAATGGTGTTGTCAGCTTTAAGGGTATTCCATTTGCTGCTGCTCCGGTAGGTGATTTACGCTGGCGTGCGCCACAGCCAGTGGTACCTTGGGTAGGTGTGCGTAAAGCGACTGAGTACGGCTTTGATTGTATGCAAAACCCGTTTCCAGGTGATGCTGCGCCGTTGGGTGGGCCAATCAGTGAAGACTGCCTTTATTTAAATGTATGGAAGCCCGCGAAAGCCTCAAAAAAACCATTGCCTGTCATGGTGTGGATATACGGTGGTGGCTATGTTAACGGCGGAACCTCACCGGCTGTATACAGTGGTGAACACTTTGCAGAAAGCGGTGTGATATTTGTTAGTGTCAATTATCGATTAGGGCGTTTTGGTTTTTTTGGGCATCCTGCGCTTAGCGCAGAGAATAAAGGCGAAATGCTCGGCAACTATGCCTTTATGGATCAAGTTGCCGGGTTACGTTGGGTACAAGACAATATCGCCAAGTTTGGTGGTGACGCAAACAATGTGACTATTTTTGGCGAGTCGGCTGGCGGTGGTTCAGTGAATACTTTGCTTACGGCAAATCCCGAGGTGGTATCGGGATTGTTTAGCAAGGTGATTTCCCAATCTGGTGGTGGCAGGACTCGCGGTTGGTGGGCTACCCGGCTACGGAAAGGCGCAAGTACCGATCCTAATGCTGGACCATCAGCTGAAGAAATGGGCGAAAAATTTGCCAACGACAAAGGTATCAAAGGCTCCGGTACGGAAGTTTTGGCAGCGTTGCGAGCACTGCCAGCGAGTGAGATTGTTGACGGCCTGAATATGGCAAATGGTGACCGCTCAACATTTCCTGGTCCTATGATCGATGGCAAGCTGGTAGTGCAAACTACGGAAGACGCTATTCGTAAAGGCGACTATCAAAAAGTGCCTTACATGGCAGGTGCCAACAGCTTTGAGTGGATTTTTATGGCCACCTTTATGCCAGACATGGCCAACAAACTGGCGACTGATTTTTTACAGGTAACTGGTATAAAAGATACCGAAGCCTTCCAGCGATTTGATGTTGCCAAATACGATGCCCCATTAGCTTATTTGGGGGGCTTGATCCGAGGCGATTCAATGTTTCTGGAACCCGCGCGTTATGTCGTTAGCACGATGACTAACCAAGGCAGCAGGTCGTGGTTGTACCGCTTTGACTATGTTGCGCAGAGTATTCGCGACGAGGCGATTGGTGCTTACCACGCTACAGAAATTCCCTTTGTATTTAAAACCATTAGTTCACGCTACGAAAACCTATCTAAGGAAGATTGGCGTATGGCCCAAGCAATGCACGAAAACTGGGTAGCGTTTGCCAAATCAGGTAAGCCGACCTCAAACTGGAAAGCGTTTAATAACGCAAAGCCAAAAGTATATTTATTTGCTAATGGCACTGGAGAAAACGTGGCAGACCCGGCTAAAGAACGGTTAGATGCCGTAGAAAAATTTGTGACTCAATCTAAAAAGCCTTAGGGAGAACGTTATGCGTTTTACTATTTCTGCTAATCAGCTTGGCGGAGCTTCGATGTTAGCCCTGTCATTGGCTTTGTCGCCAAGCGTGCTGGCAGAACCTGTTTTGGGTAAAGACCCTTTGCCAGAAGTGATTGCGGCAATGACACTGGAAGAAAAAATCAAACTGGTACATGGTACTGGGATGTCTATTTCTGGTGCAAATGAAGAAGAAACTGACCCCGCTGTAGGTGAAACGGATACTGGCCGTGTTGAAGGTGCAGCGGGCAATACCTATGCGATCCCTCGACTGGGTATCCCTTCTATCGTGCTGGCTGATGGTCCTGCTGGTTTGCGTATTCAGCCTATCCGTGAAAATGACCCTGATAATACGTACTATTGTACGGCTTTCCCTATCGCTACCTTGTTGGCCTCGTCGTGGGACACTGAACTAATAGAAAATGTTGGTACAGCAATGGGGGAGGAAGTTAAAGAATACGGTGTTGATATCTTATTGGCACCGGGAATGAACCTGCAGCGCTACCCACTGGGTGGACGCAACTTTGAATATTACTCAGAAGACCCCTTGCTGACGGGAAAAATGGCTGCTGCCATGGTGCGTGGTGTGCAAAGCAATGGTGTAGGTACGTCGATTAAGCATTATGTGGCGAATAACCACGAATGGAACCGAAATAAAATTGATGTGCAGGTTGATGAAAAAACACTGCGCGAATTGTATCTCAAGGGGTTCGAAATTGCGGTTAAAGAAAGTGATCCCTGGACGGTAATGTCGTCTTACAATAAGGTGAATGGTACCTATACTTCGGAGAGTTATGAGCTGTTAACTGAAACCTTGCGCCATCAATGGGGCTTCGATGGTTTTGTCATGACCGACTGGTTTGGTGGTGCAGATGCTGTCGCCCAAATTGAAGCGGGTAACGATTTGTTGATGCCTGGCACTAAGGATCAAGCTAAGCAATTGCTTGAGGGTAGTAAAAGTGGCGAGCTAGACACACAAGCACTGGATCGCAGTGTAGAAGATATTTTGCGCGTTGTTATGCGCACGCCTACGTTTAAAGGCTATAAGTACAGCAACAAACCAAACCTTAAAGCCAATGCCGATGTCTCTCGTCGTGCTGCCACTGAAGGTATGGTGCTGTTGAAAAACAAACGCAGCGTGTTGCCATTAGTTGAAAATGCAAAGTTGGCTCTTTTCGGCAATACATCCTATGCCATGATTACCGGTGGCACCGGCAGTGGTGATGTGAACGAAGCCTATTCTGTATCACTTCTTGACGGTTTGGAGAACCAAGGTTTTGTCGTTGATGCAGGTTTGGGGCAGCAGTACACCACGTATATTGCTGCAGAAGAGGCAAAAAGACCCAAGCTTACAGGTATCGAGGCCTTTCTCTCTCATCCCCCTATCGACGAGTACATGATTAGTGACGCGGCTATTGCTGATGCGGCTAAAAACAACGATATTGGTTTGATTACTATTGGTCGTAATTCGGGTGAGTTTGCTGATCGCGAGCCTGCGCACTTTGAACTTAACGAGTTTGAACAAGGCTTGATCGCCCGTGTGTCGGTAGCATTCAAAAAGGCTAAAAAGCCTGTGGTTGTGGTACTGAACATTGGCGGCCCAGTAGAAATGGTTAGCTGGCGTGATAAGGTCGACGCTATTCTCTTAGCGTGGCAGCCGGGCCAAGAGGCAGGCAATGCTATTGCCGATATTCTAGATGGTGCTGTAACACCTTCGGGCAAGCTGGCTGCTACATTCCCGCTAAGCTTGAGTGATGCGCCTGCCTCGGAAGGCTTTCCTGGAAAGGTAGACGACGTTAACTATAAGCCAGAAGGTTTGTTTCGTTCACAACCTGCGTCGGTGGTTTACACCGATAAGGGGGAAGTGGGTTATCGCCATTACAATGCTGAAAAAGACAAAGTAGCCTATCCATTTGGTTATGGGTTGTCGTACACCGCTTTTACGTTTAGCAATGTAAAAGTTAGCAACCCTGATGACAGCGGTAATGTTGCTGTTACGCTTACTGTAAAAAATACAGGCAACTATGCGGGTAAAGAAGTTGTTCAGGTGTATGCAGGTAAAAAAATGGGCAAGTACGCTACGGCACTGAAAGGGTTTAAGAAAACCTCATTGCTCAAGCCTGGTGCATCAGAAAATCTTAAACTGGTAATTGATACACATAATCTGGCAGAATATGCCCCCACTTTGGCTGCATGGTATGCCAAAGCGGGTAAGTATGAATTTGCTATTGGCTCTTCGTCGCGCGATATTAAAGCGCGTAAAACGATTAAGTTGCCTTTAACAATGGCGAAATAACAACTACACGCTGGAATTACCCCTATGAGCATGATGTCTGGTGGATCAACCGTATCGCAAACTGCGATTGCCAGTGATGGCTATAACCAAAAGTTTGGGCTTACCATGTTAACCTCGCTGTTTTTTTTATGGGGTTTCATTACTTGCCTTAACGATATTCTGATACCGCATTTAAAGAACCTGTTTTCATTGTCTTATACACAGTCAATGTTGATTCAGTTCTGCTTTTTTGGTGCTTACTTTATTGCCTCTATTCCTGCTGGTAATTTGGTTAAGAAAGTAGGTTACCGCAAAGGTATTGTGGTTGGGCTGTTAATTGCTGGTTTAGGTTGCTTGCTGTTTATTCCTGCTGCAGGTATGCAAGTGTACGGTATATTTTTGGGTGCCTTGTTTGTATTAGCTTGCGGTGTAACCGTGTTGCAGGTGGCAGCCAATCCCTACGTTACTGTATTGGGTAATCCAGAAACTGCCTCCAGCCGTTTAAATCTCACACAGGCATTTAACTCACTGGGTACAACGGTGGCACCATTTTTTGGTGCCATGCTGATTCTCTCGGCCACTGCGGTGTCTATTGCCGATATGTCACCAGAGCAATTGGCCATCTACAAGCAAAGCGAAGCCGACGCGGTTAAGCTGCCTTATGCGTTGTTGGCTGGCATGTTCTTTGTGATTGCGGCTATTTTTGCCTTTTTAAAATTACCGGAAATCAAAGAAAAAACAGATGAAGCGGTAGAGATAGAAGGCAGCGCTTTGCATCATCGGCACTTGGTGTTAGGTGCTGTGGGTATCTTTCTATACGTAGGTGCTGAAGTTGCCATTGGGAGTTTTCTGATCAGCTTTTTAGGCGAGAGCAATATTGCTGGTTTCACCGAAGCGCAAGCCGCGCCTTACGTCGCCTACTATTGGGGCGGCGCGATGGTAGGCCGCTTTATTGGCGCAGCGGTAATGCAGCGGATCTCTGCCGGTGCCGTGTTAGGTTTTAATGCCGTGTGTGCTGCAGTGCTATTGGTGATTGCGATGCTAGGTGAGGGTAGTGTTGCCATGTGGGCGATACTGGCGATTGGTTTGTGTAACTCAGTGATGTTCCCAACTATTTTCAGCTTGGCACTTAAAGGTCTTGGGCCCCATACCAGCCAGGGTTCTGGTATCTTGTGCTTGGCGATTGTAGGCGGTGCTATTGTGCCAGTGCTGCAAGGTATGTTGGCCGACAGCATCGGCATTCAGCTGGCCTTTATTCTGCCTATCGCCTGTTACCTGTATATCTGTTTCTACGGTCTTAAAGGCTCGCGTGTCGTTAACTAATTAGTGTTGATCCTCTTCTTATAGCCAGCCCGGTTCTGGGCTGGCTACTCTCCAGATGTCATTGTTGTTATAACGTAATTGTTAATCCTTCCTTTGGCTATCGCGTTGCTTCCTTTCCCATTTCTATAATGATTGTGATTGCAGGGTTTATGCTCTAGTTTATTGTTATACGAATCAATCATGGCAAGAGGGAGGAAGAATGCTGATTAAAAAAGCCAGCGTTGAGGATGCCGACGTTATTGGTCGGCTGTTCGATCAATACCGCCAGTTTTATCAACAAGCACCTGATTTGACCCTCGCAACCGCCTATATTAAAAGCAGGCTCTCGAACGATGAATCAGTGATTTTCCTGGCAACGGAAGGTGAGCGCGGGCTGGGCTTTGTGCAGCTTTATCCAACGTTTTGCTCGGTAGAGGCGGCAAAAATATACGTTCTCTATGATCTTTTTGTGGCTGCAGAGGCCCGTAAACAGGGGGTTGGTAAAGCTTTAATGCTAGAAGCTCAAGCATACGCTACACAACAGGGCGCTAAGCGCATTGATTTGAACACCGCCATCGATAACACCAAAGCCCAAGCGCTGTACAAATCGCTGGGCTATGTTGAGAGCATGCAAGGCTTTAAAACATTTACCAAGGCCTGCTAGGCCCTATTTAGGCTCTGTATGGCTGTATCTTCCTTTAGATACCTAGGCCCCTCAAAAAGCTTTAGCAAGTAGGTACACCGGGGGGGGTAATTGTCATCTTCCATCTTATTGATCGGCCCGCGCGCCGGTCACAACGGGTAGCTACTAGGTAGCTGTTCCAGTTGTGCAACGAGGCGTTCCAAGTGGTTGGTATGTTAATCATATAGTTGACGTAGCAACTAAAAATGCTAGCCTTCTCTTACCCGTGATGATTGGGTTACAGAGTTTTTAATCGGTTATTCGCTGACGAGACGATAAAGATGATAAAGGGCAAGGCATATATTGTGGGTGCTTATGAGCATCCTACCCGTAAAGCCACCGACAGAACGGTTGCCCAGCTTCATGCTGACGTGGCGCTGGGCGCAATAAAAGATGCAGGCTTGTCGTTGGAGGATATCGACGGCTATTTTTGTGCGGGCGACATCCCAGGCTGGTCAGCACCCGGTACCGGCCCGTTTTCTCTGGTGGAATATCTGGGTTTGAACCTGCGTTATCTCGATACCACCGAGAGCTGGGGTTCGGCTTACATCAACCACGTCGCTCATGCTGTTGAGGCGATTGCCGCTGGCAAGTGCCGCGTTGCCCTGATTACCTTGGCCGGGCGGCCACGCGCCGAAGCGACTCGGCCGGATGCTGCGCATAAAAACGAAATGGATACGGTTGAGTTTTCGTTTGAGTCGCCCTTTAAGCCATTGGTAACCAACATGTACGGCATGGTGGCTAAGCGTCATATGTATGAACATGGCACCACTTCGGAACAACTGGCGTGGATCAAAGTGGCCGCATCGCATCATGCCCAGCACAACCCCCATGCCATGTTACCTAATGTGGTAACGGTAGACGATGTCGTTAACTCGCCGCTGATTGTTGATCCGTTGCACCGGCTAGACTGCTGTGTGGTGTCGGATGGTGGTGGCGCCTTAATTATTGCCCACCCGGATGTGGCCAAGCGTTTGAATCGCCCATTGATAACACCCATTGGTTCTGGTTTTCACCTGCGCCATCTTAATGGTGGGTATTTTGATATTTTAATGTCGGGTGGTGTGCGTTCCGGCCGGCAGGCATTTGAACAAGCCGGTGTTACTCCGGCAGATATTCAGTACGCCTCTATTTATGACAGTTTTACCATTACTGTACTGGTACAGCTGGAAAACCTCGGCTTCTGCAAACCCGGCGAGGGCGGCAAGTTTGTTGCTGATGGTGGCCTTATCTCCGGTGTGGGAAAACTGCCGGTTAATACCGACGGTGGCGGTTTGTGTAACAACCACCCCAGCAACCGTGGTGGCATGACCAAAGTGATTGAAGCCGTACGCCAATTGCGCGGCGAAGCGCATCCCGCAGTACAAGTGCCAGGCTGCAAATTAGCATTGGCTCATGGTACGGGTGGGCAGCTGGGCGGCCGCCATGGCAGTGCAACCCTGATTCTTGAGCGGGAGCAATAATATGTCTGAGAACCAAATGCCGGTATTGAATGAAGAGCAGGAAATTTTTTGGCGCGCCTGTGAAGAGGGTAAGTTTCTATTGAAAAAATGCACCGACACCGGCATGGCCTTCTATTATCCTCGAGAAAAAAGCCCATTTACACTGGGGGAAACAGAATGGTTTGAGGCTTCTGGCCTGGGTGAAGTGTATTCCTGCAGTGTGTCTTACCGATCAGATCCAGCGTTTTGCATTGCCTACATCAAGCTCGATGAAGGTCCTATCATGCTCAGCAATGTGGTGGCCGACGACTTAAGCACCATTGCCATCGGGCAGCGGGTAAAGGTGAGTATGCAAAAGGCAGATAACGGTAAAATAGCGCCGTTTTTTGTGCTCGCCGATTAACACCTTCTTACTCGTAAAAGGTTGACTAGCCCCGTACTGTTGCTATCAGTAGTGGGCTAGTCAACATTTACTGGTCGTAGTTGTAACTCAATTCAATGCCGCCCTGGCGTTTTTGCAAAAACCACTGCCCATTTATTAATACCAGTTCATCGGTAAAACTCCCCACCAGTAGTTTGCTGTCGGCTTTAACCGGCAGAGTGGCGGCTGCTTCCCCTTGAATCAACCATACGCGGCTGGTCGCTACGACAAGGTCGGTGCGTTTTACGTTAAACACGCAGTTGGCCAGCACATGGCACGTTGTGCGTGGCGGGCGCGCTTTAAATGATGCGAGAATGGCTGCTCGCCCTTGTACACCGTTATTAGGATCGCTAGGGCGATACAGCACGCCATCTTCGGTATAGCACAGAACCAGGTTTTCCCAGTCGTGATTGTCAATGAGTGTGGTTACCTTGTTCAGAAACTGCTGACATTCCCACTGAATATGATTGATAGATTCACGTTGCATAATGGTATTTTCTATAGATAAAAGTGAAGCGGCGTGTGCGTTGATAATTGGTTACGCATAGTTTAAGTAATTAATCGGGGTAATGCTAATTGCCATTGCCGTGTTGAATAATGAGCGTTTTTGTGGCCAAAAAGTTAATATGCGTGCTTTGGTGGCAGTAACTTATTTTTAACGTATCATGGCGTATCGTTGTGCCTCCTTCTTCTAGATTTTTACGTAGTAGTAAATCTATCCTGTTGGGTTTAGCGTCTGCTGCCTTGTGTATTCATGGCTGTAAACGTTTTTTCATAAACAAGTATTAATAGTGAGCGGTATGAATATTCGTCGTTGGTTGGTTGTCGGTGTAGTGATCGTGGTCTTGTTTGCTGGCCTGGCTCTTTTTAAATACCAGCAAATACAGGCCGCTATCGCTATGGGTAAGTCGTATCCGGAGCCGTCGGCTACGGTTGAGGTCACCACCAGCGAATATTCGAAAGTGGAGTTTTTTGCCACCACAATTGGTGAGGTTATTGCGCCACAGAGTATTGAATTACGTAATGAAGTCGGTGGGCGAATTGTAGCGCTTGAGATGACAGCCGGTGGCGAAGTAGCCAAAGGTGATCTGCTGGTGCAGCTTGATGTCAGTGAAGAAACGGCCCAGCTTCACGCCGCACAAGCCAGCGCCAAACTGGCAAAACTTAATCTCGACCGCGAAGAAGGCCTGATTAAAAAGCGCCTTACCAGTCAGGAAACGGTCGACACCGCCCGTGCAGAATATGCTGTTGCGGCGGCTAATGTTGAACGCTTAAAAGCAATGATTGAGAAAAAAACTATTCGCGCGCCATTCGATGCTTACGTTGGTTTGCATAATCTGGAAGAAGGCGAATACCTTACTGCGAATACCCGTTTGGTAGGGCTGGTGGGTAAAAATGATTACCGCTGGGTTGATTTTACCATGCCCGCAGAAGAGGCCGTATTGGCACTTGGCTCGTCGATTAACGCGTTTGTGCCCGGTATTGACACCCCTTTTGCAGCCACGATTATTGCCAGCGATCAAGCTTTGTCGGCGCAATCGCGTAATCGTCGCTACCGCGCGCGTGCGCCTATCGCGCCAGCGCTGGTACCTAACCTGGTGGTCAATATAAAAGTATCGCTGGGCGTAGAGGAAAGCATTCAGTTGCCAAAAACAGCGATCGTGCGTGACAAGCAACGCGCTTATGTTTTTGTTCTTCAGCCGCAACAAGACGCGGCGGGTTATCGCGCAAAACGATTACCTGTAGAAATCGGCAAAGAAAGCGAAAACCATGTCGTGATTCGTGAAGGATTAAATTCTGGTCAGCTTATTGCCACCCATGGTGCCTTTAAACTACGAGAGGGTTTACTGGTATTTACCGGCGTTGGCGAAAATGGGCAGCAGGGGCAGTAATATGAAAGCGGTACGCCATTCTGTAACCGAAATTTTTGTTCGTCGCCCGGTCATTGCCGTGGTGATTGCAGCCATCTTGATTGTTGCGGGGCTTAAGGCGGCGACGCAAATTCCAACCTTGCAGTACCCTAAAATAGAAAGTGCTTCGCTGGTTATTTCCACCAGCTATGTGGGGGCTTCTGCAGACGTGGTGCAGGGGTTTGTTACCGACCCCATCGAGCGGGTAGCCGCCACTGTTCCAGGGGTTGATTACGTCGACTCGGCGACGACCGCTGGCCTGAGTACGGTAACTGCCTGGCTCAAGTTAAATGAAAACAGCACTGCGGCACTGGCCGAGCTTACCTCGCGGTTAAGCCAAATCAGTTACGAACTGCCTGAAGGTGCAGAAGATCCCTCGATTGAAGTCGAGCGGGCTGACCGTAGCGCGGCACTGATTTATCTGGGTATTCCCGTTGATCGTTTTTCCAAAGCTGAAATTACTGATTATATGCAGCGCTATGTCATTCCACAGCTTGGCTCGATTGAAGGCGTGCAGCGTGTTCAACTGTACGGCGGCCGCTATCCGGCCATGCGTGTGTGGCTGGATGCGCAAAAAATGGCTGCGTATGGTGTAAGTACGCAAGACCTGCGTACTGCGTTAACGAGCAACAATATCATTTCTGCCGTAGGGCAAACTGAAAATGCTGAGCAACGCATGAGCTTGCTCACCAATACCACATTGCAAACACCAGACGATTTTCGCCGCCTGATTGTGCGCGAAGTCGACGGCGCCCTGATTCGATTGGGTGATATTGCTGATGTAGAGCTGGGTGAAGAAGAGGGCGAAGTACATACGCTTGAAGATACTGCAGTAGCACCCTACTTGGGGGTGTGGCCGCAGCCCGGTGCCAATGAAATTGAAATTGGCAATAAAATTTACGCCGCCGTTGACGAAATTAATGCAACCTTGCCTGAAGGCATGGAGATAAATTTTGCAGCTGACGACACTGTTTACATGCGTGATGCCATCCGTGAAATTTTTCAAACGCTGGCCGAAACCATTTTGCTGGTAGGGTTGGTGGTATTGGCATTAATGGGTGCTTTCAGAACCTCATTGGTACCGTTGATTACGATTCCCATCTCTCTCTTGGGGGCCGTTGCTGCCATTGCGTTAATGGGGTTTTCTCTCAATCTGCTCACCATCCTGGCCATTGTATTATCGGTTGGGTTAGTCGTGGACGATGCCATTGTGGTGGTGGAAAACGTGGCCCGTTTTCGCCGTGAAGGGAAAAGCCGAATTGATGCTGCCCTTGAGAGTTGCAGGCAGCTGGCTGCCCCCATTTTTGGTATGACCATTACCCTCGCTGCCGTGTATGCACCGATTGGATTTTTGTCGGGCATGACAGGATTTTTGTTTAAAGAATTTGCCTTCACCCTTTCGGTAGCCGTGTTGATATCGGGTATTGTAGCACTCACGCTATCCCCCATTATGAGTGCCTATGTCACCCCCGACGGTGGCCGCGAAAGCAAAGTTACCCAGTGGGTTAACAAGCGTTTTGAGCTACTGCAGGCAGGTTACGCCAAGGTGCTTGCCCATGTGATTAACTGGCGTTTTCAGATGCTGGTATTTGCCCTGTTTGTGGCCTTATTGGTTGTTCCGTTTTACCTGTTGTCACAAAAAGAGCTGGCACCGGTAGAAGACCAAGGCAATCTTTTCGTAATTATCGAAGGGCCACCCAATGCCTCCTTGGAATATACCTACGATTACAGTCTAAAAACCGCCGAAACCTTATTGCAATTACCGGGTAGCGATTTGGTGTGGCAGCTCATACAGCCCAACGCCGGTTTTGGTGGCCTCAACATGAAGCCGTATTCCGAACGTGATGTGCGTACCCAAGATCTGGTGCCGCAAGCCTACCAGTCGCTGTCGGCTATTACCGGTTTAAACGTGATGCCAATGTTACCCCCAGCGCTGCCTTCGGCCGGTAATTTCGACATTGAGCTAGTGGTTAAATCGCCAGACTCATTGGTTGATATGCAGCCCTACGCACAAAAAATGGTAGAGGCTGCTAATGCCAGCGGCCATTTTATTTTTGCGCAAACAGACCTGAAAATTGATATGCCCCAGGTGAGATTGGTGCTTGATAAAGAGCGCATCGCCGATTTGGGCATGAGTCTGCAATACGTGAGTGACCAACTGGCGTTTTTTCTATCGGGCGATTACATCAATCGTTTCGACTATAACGGAAAAGCCTACAAAGTTATCCCTATGGTAGAGGGTAACCATCGCAACAATCCCGAAGCCGTACTTAATTTACAATTGCGTACTCTTAGTGGTGAACTGGTTCCTGTCTCCAGTATTGCTCATATTGAGCACCTGGTATCGCCACGGGTGCTAGGTAAGTTTCAGCAAAAAAATGCTTTTCGCATTATGGGTGGGGTGATTCCAGGTGTGACCAAAGAGCAGGGGCTTACGACACTGGAAAAAGCGGCCGCTGACATTTTGCCCTCAAACTACACACTTGATTACGCGGGCGAATCTCGACAGATCAGAGCCGAAGGTAATACCTTGGCCGGTGTATTAGGTATGGCGTTATTGTTTGTTTATCTGGTGCTATCGGTCTTGTTTAACAACTTTCGCGACCCCCTGGTAGTGTTGCTAGGCTCGGTGCCACTGGCGCTATCTGGTGCTTTGTTGATTCCTTTTCTGGGTTTAACAACCGTGAATATCTATTCACAAATTGGGTTTATCACTCTGGTAGGATTGGTTGCCAAGAACGGCATTTTGATTGTTGAATTTGCTAACCATCTGCAAGAGCAAGGCTACTCAAAACTAGAGGCTGCGCGGCATTCAGCCGAAGTGCGGTTGCGCCCGGTGTTAATGACAACCGCTGCCACTGTACTGGGGCATTTTCCTCTGGTACTGGTGACCGGTGCCGGTGCCGAGGCGCGTAACAGCATTGGTGTAATACTCGTAGTAGGTATGCTTATTGGTACTTTCTTTACCTTGTTTGTACTGCCTTGTTTATATGGCATGCTGGCGCAGAATCACCAAGTCGCTGGCACTGCCAGTGCAAATGACGATACGGCGCAAACCGGTGTTGCAAATTACACGGCATAAACACAAATTTGCCCCAAAGGGTGTAAGGTAATGGCGCAAAAGCGCACTGAAAAACGTTATACCAACATACCCGATGTGCGCGACGGTCTTACCGAAAAAGAGCGCGCTGTACTCTATTGCCTACAACAAGCCCAGCAAGAGCTCGGCGGCCGCAATGTGCCTACCATTATGCTCTATGGTCGGGTAGTAGAACTGGTAGACATCAGCGAAGCCGAATTTCAAGCCATACTTACCCGGTTTGTAGGGTTCTCAACACTGCCACAGCGATAAAACGGTTGCTGATGGCGCTCGCCAAGCGTCGTTTTCCCAAAGGTGACCATTGACCTTACGCTTACTGTACTGAGATACAGTCTATTTCCCAGCAGCAAAAAAGCGTGCTCATTTTTCTGGTACTGGCGCGTAAAGTTTGCTCATTTTTCCAAATAGTGCTACAAATAAAGTCTTACCTTTCAGCAGGTTACCAAATTCCCCGCCTGAAATAATGCGCAAAGGGAACCAGAAAAACGCGCACGCTCGTTTTTCCAGAACGAAGGAATGCTCAATCATGAAAAAATCTTTTTTAAATCAAATAGATAAGTCAGAAATGGCGCGTATTGTTGAAAAGCAAAAATGCGCATGCGCATTAATAAAATGTTATGCTTCTGAGGATGTTTAGTGAAAAAAATAATTTTTTTGTTGATCGTCATATCTATTAATGCATATGCGGAAGAAAAATCAATTCTTAGCTATTTTGATGATCGCTCATATTGGGTAAATTTACCTGAAGGGTTTTATCAGGATTCTGCTACTGCTATGCGAATTGGTGCGGTTTTCTTACTTATTCCAAATGGCTATGATTTTAATGGCGCTCCAGCCGTTATATATTCAGCTGTGTATTCTAATAAGCTTGTTAGTGAAGCGTCTAAGCACGATATTGGGAAGTTTGTTGGCTCATCTTCAGAAGTTAAAGTAAGAGTTTCGTCTGTTGATACCTTATCTGGAAAAAATGAAATATTAATCAACGAGTTTATTAATCCGACCTCAAAACAACAGCCCTTTGAGAGTGTAGCTTATGTGCAGGAGGGCGAGTCAGTAGTTACCTTGGTTGTTAGCGCATTTGCAAAACAAAACTACGATTACATTCTTCCTGAGTTCATTGAAATGGTTAAAACATACGAATCAGCAGGAATCAAAGTCAAGCATAACAAATCAATGCAGCCGACCGCTAAAGCGTCGGCTGATTGAAGCGTTAGGCAACTTTGTGAATCAAGAGCAAATCGTCACTAATTTTGTGCTTTACGAAGGCGAAGAAATCTTATGTCAATGCAGCTTTCAATCCTTGGAAAGGGAAATCACGAATGGATTCTATACGACAGATGGCGGCATTTTTAAAGTAGCTCATTCTTATCGTGCTACGGTTTGCAATGTAGAGGTCATGTGGCAAGTAAACGAGGATATTTCTCACTTTTTCGAGTTAGAGATACCCATAAACCGAACTAAAAGAAAGTGGCAAACATTGGTCATAAATGAGAAATATAAGCTATTTTACTGCAGTGTATTGGAGCGGCTCGCCTAACAATTTGCTCCTGTCGGACAGCCTTTTCGCTGTTTGGTTTGCGCATGGCTTCGCCATTGTTGCGCAATCCAAACAGCTCCAAATCTGCCGCAGAGCAAGGCGTTATGCATAAGGATGTAGCATGAAAAATATCGAAGCTTTTGACCGTTGTACGGCGAGCATTTTTGCTTCCTTATATAGTGAATTTCCTGTTCCTATAAATATAGAATTCTCGAATGTTCCTTTGGAAATATTTGATGAAGAAGAATCTGAAGAAGAAGTATTCGATAAATTTTTCATATATGAGCATACGGTAAACTGGTTAGTTGGTGCTGGCTATGTGAATGCCAGTGTAGTGAATAATCAAACAGCATTTGGTCTTGTCCTCTCAGCTAAAGGCCTGGAGGTACTCAAACTGCCAGCTTCGCTAGAAGCGCAAAGCCCTTCATTTGGCGAAAAAATTGTGGAGTCAGTAAAGAGCGGTGCTATCGAAGCAGCTAAAAATGGGGCGAAGTTAGCGATTACAAAAGGGCTTATGATTTTAAGTGGCGGCGATGCATAACAAAGTGGTGTTGTTCGCCGCTATCGCGGCTGGGACCTCCACTACGCTGCCGCTTCGTTCCGGCCCCAAACCACGGCGTTAGCGACTAGGAGCCAAAAGTGATTTTAACATTTGGGTTTTTACAAAAATCTATCTTAATGGGAGCGCTCCAGCCTCCTTTTTTAAAATTGCCTCGAACATATTGAACGCAATTGGATTCGGGTGTGGGAATCCATTCAAAGACGGCTGAATTTGATGGACTGAGGTTTACAGAGCCAAATGACGACCATGAATAATTATTGGCAGATATTTGTAATGCAATTAGTGTTGCCGACGTATTATTTTCTACGATGAATTTGATTGGATCGGAAGCTGCGCTTAATGAAAATAAAATCATAAAAATGAAAATTAAGTTTTGATGTATTCTGTCCATGGTGGGGGTACCTAGTATCTTTTTGAAAGGGAGGTAAATATGAGCACATTTGATTATGCCGTAATTTTGGCTGCTTTTGCAGGGCTAATAATGGTGGTGGGCGGTATTATTCTCATCTATAAAGGGGCTCTAGTTCTGGCTGCGACTGATTCAAGCACAGCTCTTAGCATTGAATGGAAGCAGGACTTTAGACTTAATACACAAGCTCCGGGTATAGCTTTTTTCCTAATTGGTCTCATCTTTTCGTCTATATCAATCTATGCTTCGAAGCCAAGCTCAGTGGAACCAATAACCATTGAAGGAGAAGTTGTAGAGATTACAGAACCCGTGACAATACGAGCAAGGTCGTCAACTTGGACTCTGGATGGTGGCACTAACGGTGTTGTCAGAGGCAGAATACACCCGCATGTTGAAGATATTACACTAGAGATTTCCGCACCAGGGTACAAGCCAGAGAGAATCACATTTAGCCTAAATGAACTGAAAAACAGAACTTTAAAATTTGAACCAATTGAACTTGAACAACAGATCACAGCAATTGTAGGAAGCATGCAAAATATTATTCCTGTGGATGCATCTGAAAATATTCAACCCATCACAGCTACACCATCTTTTGGAGGTGCTCAATGAAAAACAGGTTGAGTATTTTACCCTTTTTTGCATTCTTGTTCTGGATATTAATATCAAGTGAGGCGAATTCTCAATACGGCCCATCTACAGTAGTTCAAGGTGTTTTTTGCAGTGCACAGAATGGAGCGCCTGCACCTGGTCTTATGGTGTCTCTCGTTCACCCTAAGTTAGGTCGTAGTGCTCCTGCGTATACAAATGAATATGGACACTTTCAGTTGTTTAATATCCCTCTAAACAATATCCCTTATTATATAGAAGTTTATTGGGGTAATAGGTTGATTTTCAGATCACAAATACAAGTGTTAGGCCCATTAAATTTGCCTAGGCATTGCATTTAACTATGTGCGCTAACAAAGCTGTCATAGGGACATTTTTTTCGGTGCACCTTTTGGGCGTGGCTTCGCCACTCTACACCCAAAAGGTGCACCGAAAAAAATGCCCCATACAGCGGCGTTATAAGGCGTAAGTTTTCGTTTTTAGCCATTCCGTAGTAAATTTAGGTTTATCTGGTGCACTAAGGCGTTTTGCACAAGGATTTAGAGGGAGTTTTCATATCAGCATGGTCACAATTAGCACCTTTTCAGCTCGATTCCACTCCGTCTTGTACGTTTTGGCTTGGGCATCTCACTGCCTAAATTTCAGTGCGCAATTTATGTTTTGTGGGTTTTGCATTCGTCCGGCTAAAGCTCAGCTGTGGCTTCGCAGCGTGGTGGCATTTGGCTTGGGTGTGCGCTCTTATAACAAACCGCAGCATTCGCTCCCGTTGGTCGCTGGGACGTCCAAAACGCTGCGCTTATTTGGCCGCCCTTGTGCGGGGCGTTATACGAATGAAAAGATCGGAGTGCAATTTTGGTTAGCAGTCTAAGGTACGTGTACCAGATAAAAATTCAGCTCAACGGTGTGCGGCCGCCTATTTGGCGACGAATATTGGTGTCCAATACGTCGTCGCTAGATGAATTTCATCATGCAATTCAAATTTCGATGGGCTGGACAAACTCTCATTTGCATCAATTTATATCAGGCAAGCGAAGATATGGTCTTACTGACCCAGAATTCGGAATGGATTGGGATGATGATTTACTTGATGAGTCGAATTTCAAGATTAAAGATCTATTGAGTGAAGTTGGTGACTCTCTCTCGTATGAATATGATTTCGGTGATGGCTGGTTACACCAGATAAAATTAGAGAAGGTCACTCCGTTTGAACCGAGTCTTGTGCTTCCTCAGTGTATAAAAGGCAAGCGGTCTTGTCCTCCTGAAGATGTTGGCGGGGTACATGGCTATCTTGAATTCCTCGAAAAGTGGCAGGATGAAAGCGACCCTGAGTATGATGATGTTCTTGAGTGGGCAGGTGACTATTTCCTTGGCCCAGAAGTCTTTGATCTAGAAGAAACAAATGAGTTCATGCGTGATTTTTTCGGTAGCGTATAACAATGGCATGCATGGGAAGCCATCTACGTTGCGCCCATTTTGGTGCGCTAAGCGCACTCTACCACAATGGGCTCCACTCCGCTGGCTCTCATGATGCCGGCGTTATATTCATCCAGATAGAAATGTCATATGAAATATGAAAGACCGCTTTTCTACAATAGTCCGATAGGCCTTCGATTCGAGATTGGCCCTGAAAATATTTCTTTGTGGAAAAATTATGAGTACAAATTGCTTAACG